>NZ_JAYWLC010000001.1:0-567320 GCF_040297545.1 Thioclava kandeliae | reverse complement strand
TTTAACCTCAGCGTCAGACCAACGCCACCAGCCTATCTCGAACAAGCCTCGCCGCTAACCCACAGGGGCTCCTTGTCGCTTACGAAACAGACATTCCACCAAAGTCATTTCATCGACGCCAGAGCGCCCCACACAGAGATGGATGCCGCCCTTCCCGGCAATTCTTACGAAAATAAGACAGTGCACCAGATTGGATTGGAGGAGGAGAGGTATTCAATAATGGAATATGAGCTCAAGAATAGCACGATACAGTAGCTTGTTGACGCTCTCAAGTTTGGAATTAGCTCCTGATCTTAATACTGATAGATGATTGTGTATTAGAATATTTCGCGCGCCATAAACTTTATCAATCCAAGTGTTGCTATCTTCCTGATGAGAGGCTTGGCACATGTCTAAGAAACTGATGCACTCGTCGCGCAGGTCGTCAAATATTTCCGCCTTCGCTCCATTAATTTGCGCTTGGCGGGCAACTTCTCGAAGGCGGTATATTTCCGATGAGACGTCAGTGAGCTTTTTCTTAAGCTTCCAGGCTGGAAGTCCCTGGTGCGAAATTTCTCGAACAGAATTTGAAAAGCTCACTTCCATCAAGTGTTCCGCAACTTGATATAAATAAAGAAAACCGCCAATACCGGATAGCTCATCTACAGCCAAGTCAAGAATACTACATAGCAGTTGATCGATGTCGCTGCAGTGTTTCGGAAGATGGAGTATCTCCACATGTCTTCGGGTGTCGGCCTGAGTGTCTCTTGCGGCCAACTGCGCGCTAGACAGGAATCTTTGAAGGGGAATTCCGCCATCAAATGCCCAAATGTTATTACGAAGCAACGAGATCTTTATCGATGAGAGTTGAAGCTCGGTCTTCTTTAGACTCTGCCGTGAAAAAACTGCCAAGCCTATATCGTCTGGAAGGTCGTCGGCAAAGTCGCTTTCGCCCTCGGTGATTTCCGCATGAAAATTCCTTCGAATAGATTCAAAGCTCCGCGATTTCCAGTATTTGACAAAACCTGCGTATGCAAAGTCGGAAAGGAATTTTTGATCCGTGAATTCCCAAGGCTCAGAGTAGTATAGCGCTGGGATAAACCACCCTATGAGTTGTTCTGTTTTCTTGCATCTTATCTTGGTGAAATCCGAAGATTTAACCCTTGGAGAAATGCAGGCGCAGGCGAAAAAGGCATTATCATCAAACTCCTGAAAGCCGCCCTTAACTGTCGTGAGGTCCACGTTGTGACGGACCAATTGCCTCTGATGGCCATCGGTGGACTGTAGCTTTGCGCCATATTCGGCAAGTTCGATGTCGTAGCTCATTTTGTTGGGCACTTGTTCAGGTGTAGAGCATCTCGTACTTTTCCTGAGCTCCAGCCCACGCGTTACTTAGGTCAAAGTGATTGGTGGCCTCAGGCAGCAGAAGTTCTCTAAACGCGAGTTGGAAGTAGTAACGCTGAGCATCACCAATCTTCTTTGCCTTTCCGCCAATTTGATTAAGGATCATAATAAGCTGGTCCAGAGAGGCGTGTGGATTTTCTTGGAAATTTAGTCGCTCTATTATCTCGGATATTTCGGATATACTTGAGTAGACTCCTTTTCTGAGCAGACTTTCACATTCTGCACCAAAGGCAGCCATCGGCTGTGTTTTCGAGAAGATTGCCGCAACGTTGGCTCCAAAGGGCCTCGAAATTTTCGGCGCATGATCAGGGTCGAAACTCCAGTTGTTTGCCTTGTCAGAGATATGCAGCAAAAATTTGTTGTAGCATTCCAAAAGCTCAGACATTGAGTCCTTGTCTGCGCTGAATTGATAACTTTCCAAGAATGACATCTCGCGAAGCGAACTTATTAGTGCCTGTTTGTCGTAGGGGAGAGGGTTGCCTGTGGAGAATGCATAGAACAACTCAACAACGTCGGAGAATTTGTATTTGGATATTCCGCGCGCTCTGCTTTGATCCACCTCACGAACAATCTCTATTCCGCCTGGCAGATTTCGCCCCTCAAGATAATCGTGATAAAGAATTTCGAGCTGGTGTCGGAAAGACATTGGAGTTTGGCCGGTGTTCAGCGTAAGCATTCTGTAAAGAATACCTTGCTTTGAGAGGCCGAGGTATATTTCAAAGCGCAGTGACCTTGAAAGAAATCGATCTAATTCAGATTTTCTCATTGGGGCGCTCAAATCAGCAAGGACACCAAGCATTGTGTGAGTTCTCTGCAAGCCATCCAATATGAGAATTCGGTGTTCAGTTATTGCTCGTTTGATCTCAAGCTCAATTTTCTCGAGGTGGGCATTGACGCTGTTGGAGACAATCACCTCCGAGACGATTTTCTTCAAATTCCCATCAGCATCTTCAGAAACCGCAAGGATAATTGGCGGAATCACACATCCTTCGGCCAAGTCTCGACGTAGCAACTCATAGGGTTTTCCTTCCGAGCGGACTTGTGACCGTTGCAGATCATTGTTCTTGATTACGTCACGAGCGAAATCCAAATATTCCTCATGGGTCATCTCCGCGGATACGTTGATACCCATGATCTTCTGATCGATTAGCCCTGTGTAAACTTGCATACGCTGCGTCCTGAGTTCTTGCTTGCCCTATTGATGAAGGTTGGCGGGAGAGAACGCAAGCGCAAGCGGGGTGAACACATTTTGAAAACTTCGACTGTTTGATATGACGAGTGTTGCAATGTTTACGTTGCATTGAAACGTCGATACGACTGGCCCCAAGTGCGACCTGAATACCTCTTTGAGCTGGTATAGATGGTGGAAGCGCTTATCACAGGAGCCAATGGCCGCAATGCTGGATGCTGTCGCAGCATGTGAAGCATTCAACAATAGGCCGCTCTGGGCCGTCTCTGCCGGACGGCCCCACTCTTCTGGGCTGCCAGTGCGCAGTACGGCCGCAGGCCCGGTTCGAACCCAAAGCAATCTTTTTGGTGGTCCGTCACACAATGCTTTCGTCGTGCTGGTACGATGCGAGAAACTCGCTCGGTGTCTGGGACATGACTTGCCGGAAGGCGTGGGAGAAGGCCGCAGTGCTTGCAAAACCGGTCTCCCGGGCGACTTGAGCAATGGCCTTGCCTTGCCCGAGTTCCGGAACGGCCCAAAGGATGCGGGCGCGCTGACGCCAGGCCTTCAATGTCATTCCGGTCTCCTCCGGAAACCGGCGGCTTGCCGTGCGCATGGATGTGGCGGCGCGGGACGCCAGTGTCTCGAGCGGCAGGTCATTGCGGTGGTCGGCCAGCGCGATTTCCGCCACCCGCAACCCGATCTCGCTCGCAGGCATGGGCAGGTAGGTCGGGGCCTGTTCGATGGCCCGAAGCTCGTGCAGGATGAGCCGGAGCATGATCCTGCCCCGCTCCGACGAAATATCGGACTCCGCAAGTGCATCCAGCAGGCTGCGCAACAGCGGTGATACGAGAGACACGAAATCCCGCGCGGGAAAGTCCTCCGGCGCCAATGCACACAACGCGGCGGGCGGCCACAGCACCACGAGAAGCTCGGCGTCGGTCATGATGTCCAGTCGATGCGGCATCTCCGGCGGAACCCAAGCTGCCAGTTGCGGCGGCAGAAGCCAGACCCCGCCCTCGGTCCGCAGTTGGGCCAGCCCCGAGGCAACGAAAGTCAGCTGCGCCTGATCATGCGCATGCTCAGGCAGAGCTTCCGTCCGCCGTTTCAGGACTCTGTGCAGTGTCACCTTCGGGGGTAAATCTGGCATTTCAGCGATGTTTGTTGGCCACATATCGATGAAGCAACCTGATATCACTCTTGAAGACACAGTCCAAGACGAAAGGCATTATACAATGCTCACGACATATATCGAAGAATATGGCCCTAACAGCGTCGTGCATCTATCGGAGGCGGAGCGTCCGGTTCCGCGCGCCGGCGAAGTGCTCGTTCGGGTCCTTGCGGCCGGGGTCAATCCCGTCGACTGGAAAATCCGCAGCGGCGCCGGCGCCCGTATGGGAATGACGCTCCCCATCCGGCTCGGCAGCGAGTATGTCGGGATTGTCGAACAGACCGGAGAAGGCGTCACGAACTTCTCCGCAGGTGATGAGGTTTTCGGGATGGTCAAGACCGGCGCCTTCTCGGAATACCTTACCGTTCCCGCCGTCGATATCGCCCGTAAGCCCGAAGGGCTCGGTCTAAAGAAGGCTGCGGCACTCCCGCTTGCTGGCACCACGGCCTGGCAAGCGATGTTCGACGAGGCCGGCCTTGTAGAGGGCCAGCGCCTGCTGATCACCGGCGCATCCGGTGGTGTAGGAACGCTTGCGGTCCAGCTTGCCAAGGCGGCCGGCGCGCATGTCACCGCCCTTTGCTCGACCCGCAATATCGACCTTGTGCGCGGCTTAGGGGCCGATGAGGTTGTCGATTATACCGCATGCCGCTTCGAAGATTTCGTCCATGACATGGACGTGGTTTTCGACACGGTCGGTGCCGAGACATTCCAGCAAGCCTTCGCAACCCTCCGCCGGGGCGGTGTAATGGTGACCGTCGTGGCTTTCCCGGAAGGGGATGAGGCCGCGCGTTATGGCGTCACGGTGAAACGTTCCTTCACGGCTTCGAACGCCGAGACACTTGGGCGGATCGGCGCACTCGCCGAAGCTGGAAAACTCGTGCCACGCATCGAACGGACATTTGGTCTATCCGAGGTTAAAGATGCCTTGGAGCTGTCCGAGAACGGGCGCGCCCGCGGGAAGATTGTGCTGACGATGTAATGATCCTGCGAAGAGGGCGCAGCGTTCCGAACGAGGAACGGCGGGAAAGCAACGAAGAGGACTGAAGGCGTGTAACGTCCGCTTGGTCCCGCTGCGCCAACCTTCACCCCGAGATTTTTCTGCATCATGCCGCGAAAGACCACTTTGGGGAAGCTACATCACAGCGACAATGCCACCTCGACCGTCGGCTTTGGGCCGATCTCGTCGATCGTGTGGCGCGGCCCTCGTGATGAGGCCGCCGCGCCGCCGCATGACTGGTTTGCGCCCTTCGCGGTATATTGAAGGGATGGAGATGCCGTGTAATAGTAATTGCAGAGGCGCAGCGTGCTCACTAGGCCAATATAGCGAAAACACGGACCTCCCCCGTCGTTATTATTGAGATTTAGCGGATGCAAAGCCGGAACGATGCATCGAGCGCGGCACGGTCGTCCTGCGTCGGATTAGTGCGGAGGTAGAACATCGCACCTGTTGACGCTGGGAAATCCACCGAGATAAGAACCGGGCCGCCTTTCAGGATTTCCACTCCATGAGTGTCGAGCTTAAGCTCGGCTAATGGCAGTCCTTCCTCGGTCCGAATGGAAACAAAATCAATCCCATAGGAGACAGCCTCGCCGGTCTCTTCGCTGGTTACACTCCATCCAGTCTGCACCTCAGAGATCAACGACCGCATCTGCGAATCCACTCCATAGGCCGAGGTCACGGATGACAGGAGAATGTACGGAATGCCGCCTTTGCAATATGCGGTAACTTGACCCACGCGCGATCTTCCGGTGACGTTTTCTGGTGATTTTGCCCAGGCGATCACACCTTTTCCATAGGGTGTGAAGGCGAAATCTTGGAAAAGATCAGTGGTAACTATCTTAAGCGCAGCCCTTTCATCAACAGTCGGCTCCCACATTTCATTTGGCAGTGCTTCGCTTAGCTGCGAAAAGAGATCTGGCCTCGCGCCCATTTCCATAATGTAGCCAAGCACTGTTGCACCCATCAACTGGGTGGCGCTTTCAGTTATATAGACGCTGTCTTCCTTCATGAAGGATCCACCTGCCGAGGAGAATTGATGAAAGCCAAGCCGGCTGCCTTCCCCTACAGACCGACGCACACCGCCTAGGAAAGCAATCCCACACGCAGAAAAACATCCTCCGTTTGCTGTCTCGTCAGTTGGCTTACCGGATACCGGGTCGATTGGGTGACGCTCTACGGTCGTATCGAGACCAGCCTCTCGGATCATCTGCCCAAGCCGGAGTCCTCCGAAAAGACTGCCGCCGTCGCTACTAAGGGCCATTACTAAGCTAAATCCGTCGAAAGGGTTCGCATCGAGAAAGGCTTGAAAGGCATCGGGGGTTTCGCTAGTGATAGCTCCTTCAGCGACAATCATGTTAGTATGATTTTGATAGAGCATCTCGAAGGTCATGTCCTTCGCATTGGCTGATATCCCAAATACACAAGCAACCAACATCATAAAAATATGGAGAAAATTCCGTATCATCCCTACTACCTTAATAAGAAATTTTCTTACAAGTGACTTAACTCGTTCATCCCTGTCAAGTTCGGCGCGAAGACGGTTTTTCCCACTGTCCTGCAGCTTATGGATGGAGACGGCGCGTCGGATTTTGTCCCAACGAGTTGAAGGCTCGACAGGGCAGGAATCTTGTACCCCTCGGCGCCAAAATTGTCTCTGACACCAAAGGTCATTGCATTGACACTGCGGCAAGTCCGATTTTGTACTGGAGCTGGGGAATGCTCACACTTGGGGCAAACTACTATTTTCCGCTTGTCAGATAGAATCTGGCGCGTTTTCAACACATATTAAGGCGTCGTAACGACTGGCAGGAATGTCCGGATAATGTTGAAAAACTCCGATGCAGCGCATTTTAGGCGCTATATATATAGATTTACAGGCACGCCAAACGGCTCATTTGGTATGTGAATTCGGTGCCGCCTGACTTTTTCAACAATATCTCCGCTAAGCCGACCTTCACCCTTCGAAAATGCTGCGCGATGGAAGAACCCTCGGCTTGGCAACGCTGCGCCTCGGTGATGGTCAACCTTGCGGACATTATGAGAGAGCCGAGAACGACCTTATCGCGCTTAACGCCTGCGAGCTTCGGAAGATCTGAAGTTCGCAGGCGAGGTAAAGCTGTGAGTGTAGATCCATTTTCAACAAGGTACTGAAATATATAAACAAAGTATTTTTGTCAGGTAAGAATATGCTTTAAATTCGCACTCATATGCTTTAAATTACAGAGGCGGCCTGAGCGCCCTAGCGGCGCTGTTTGCCGTTGATCCATAGATCACTGATGGCGCGGTCATCGCCCATCATGATGGTGGCAAAAAGCGCCTCGTCGAAACTTTCGGCACGCGCCATACGCTGGCGGATCGCGGGGGTGGAGTGGAGGTCGATGACCACCAGATCCGCTTCCATACCAGGGCTGATATTGCCCACGCGGTCGTCGATCTTCAGGGTGCGGGCCGAGCCCTGGGTCGCGAGCCACCACAGGAAGGCCGGATGCAGGGGGGTGCCGCGCAGCTGGCCTACCTCATAGGCGGCGGCCATCGTGCGCAGCATCGAGAAGCTCGATCCGCCGCCCGTATCGGTGGCGAGCCCCACGCGGGTGCGCCCGGCCATACCCGCCATGTCGAACAGGCCCGAGCCGATGAAGGTATTCGAGGTCGGACAATGGGCGATGCCCGCATTCAGCTCCGACAGGCGGTCGATCTCGCGCGGCTCGAGATGGATGGCATGGCCATAGATGCCGTTCTCGCCCAGAAGCCCGAAGGCCTCGTAGGTGTCCAGATAATCGCGGGCCTGCGGAAACAGCGATTTCACCCAGTCGATTTCGTCGGTCTGTTCGGACAGATGCGTCTGCATCAGGCAATCGGGATGCTCGGACCACAGATCGCCCAGCACACGCAGCTGCTCGGGCGTCGAGGTGGGCGAGAAACGTGGAGTGATCACATAGGACAGCCGGTCCTGCCCGTGCCATTTCCGCAGGAGCGCGCGGCTGTCATCATAGGCCGATTGCACCGTGTCGCGCAGCCCGTCGGGCGCGTTGCGGTCCATACAGGTCTTGCCCCCCATCGCGCGTAGCCCGCGCTTTTGCGCCGCCGTAAAGAAGGCATCCACGCTGGCCGGATGGATGGTGCAGAAGCTGCACATCGTGGTCATGCCATGCGCCAGCGCCAGATCCATATAGCTCTCGGCAATGGCCTCGGCATAGGCGGGGTCGGCCAGACGGGTCTCTTCGGGGAAGGTGTAGCTGTTGAGCCAGTCGATCAGCCGCTTTCCCCAGCTGGCAATAATGGCGGTCTGCGGGAAATGCACATGCGCATCGACAAACCCCGCCGAGATCAGTTTGTTGCCATAGTCATGGACCACCGCTTGCGGCCAGTCGCGCTTCACATCTTCGGCAGGGCCGACGGCTGCGATATGCCCGTCCTTTACAACAATCGCGCCATGGGTCAGATGCTCCATCCCGTTGGCGCTGTCTGTCATGGGCATGTCACGAAAACGGATCACCTGTCCCAGCAGAAGATCGACCATCACCATTCCTTTTCTCTCGCGCAAATCACTCCATCTTACGCACGAGGCAAAAGCGGATGCCAGCCTCTTCTGCCCGCCCAGCAGATAGGCTAGTTTGAAGACCAAGTTGCGGGCCAATAAAAACGAGGGGGCCGGATGGCGGACTATCTGATCGACGAACAAGAGCGCGAAGAGCAGGAATACGGTCTTGATGGCGAGCGCGTGGAGAAGATTCTTCACGCGGTCGAGGCGGAGGATGCCGATCAGCTGAAAACGCTGCTCGAACCGTTGCACGCGGCCGATATCGCTGACCTTCTCGAACAGATTTCCGGTCCGGAGCGGCGCGAGATCCTGCGGCTTTGGGGCCGCGAGATCGATGGTGAGATCCTCACCGAGATCGACGAATCGATCCGCGAGGAAGTGATCGCGAGCCTTGCGCCCGATGTTCTGGCCGAGGCCGTGCGCGAGCTTGATTCCGATGACGTGGTCGACCTCATCGAGGCGCTCGAGGAGCCGCAGCAGGAAGCCATTCTGGAAATCCTCGATGATCGCGACCGGATTGCGGTCGAAAAATCGCTAACCTATCCCGAATATTCGGCAGGCCGGATGATGCAGCGCGAGGTGGTGACCGCGCCCGAGCACTGGACCGTGGGCGAGACCATCGACTATCTGCGCTCGTCCGAATGGCTGCCGGACCAGTTCTACCATGTCATTCTGGTCGATCCTGCGCATCGGCCCTTGGCCAATGTCACACTCGGGCGCATCCTGTCGGCGCCGCGGGGTTCGGGCCTGAAGGATATCGCGGAGGAAGAGTTCCGCACGATCTCTGTCTATCAGGAAGAAGGCGATGTGGCCTATGCCTTCAACCAGTATCACCTGATCTCCTGTCCGGTGGTCGACGAGAATGACCGTCTTGTTGGCGCGATCACCATTGATGACGCCATGTCGGTGCTTGATGAAGAGCACGAGGAAGACATCCTGCGTCTGGCCGGTGTGGGCGATGAGTCCTCGCTGTCCGATACCGTTCTGGAAACCGTGCGCCAGCGCCTGCCTTGGTTGATGGTCAACCTGTTGACGGCGATTCTGGCCTCGCTGGTGATCTCGATGTTCGAGGGCACGATCCAGCAGCTGGTGGCGCTGGCGGTTCTGATGCCGATCGTGGCGTCGATGGGGGGCAATGCGGGCACCCAGACCCTGACGGTGGCGGTGCGGGCATTGGCCACCAAAAGCCTGACCGAAAGCAACGTCTGGCGGGTCGTGCGGCGGGAAACCGTGGTGGGGCTTCTCAACGGCTTCGCTTTTGCCGTGGTGATGGGGGCCGTGGCATGGTTCTGGTTCGACGGCGCGACGCTGGGCGCGGTCATTGCGATTGCGATGGTCATCAACCTGGTGGTCGCGGCACTGGCGGGGATCCTGGTGCCCTTGACGCTCGAGAAACTGGGTGCGGATCCTGCGCTGGCTTCGGGCACATTCGTGACCACGGTGACCGATGTCGTGGGCTTCTTCGTCTTCCTCGGTCTGGCCGGAGCGATGTTGCTGTGAGCCTGTCAGAGGACAAACAGGCCGCCCGAAAGGCCGCTTTTGCGGCACGCAAAACGGCGTTCGGCGTCGAGGGTCTGGCAGACAGGGCCGCCGACCGGCTGGCGGAGGTGTTGCAGGGGTTCAGGGGGCTGACGGTTGCGGGCTATATCCCGATCCGCACCGAGGTTGACCCACGTCCGGCCATGCTGCGCCATGACGGGCCTTTGTGCCTGCCGGTGGTGGAGGGCGAGGCGCGGCCTTTGGGCTTCCGCCCGTGGTCGGCTGCCGCCGAAATGATCCCCGGCGCTTTTGGCGCGGCGATTCCCGCCGAGACCACTGCGGTGATCCCGCAGGTGGTGATCCTGCCGCTGGTGGCCTTTGATGCCCGCGGTTACCGGCTGGGCTATGGCGGCGGTTTCTATGACCGCACGCTCGAACTTCTGCGCGCGCAAGGTCCCGTAACCGCGATCGGTTTTGCCTTTGCGGCACAGGAGTTGCCGCAGGTGCCGATCGAGTCCACAGATGAGTTGCTGGATCTGATGGTGACAGAGCAGGGCGTGCTCGGCCCGTTTGCCTGAGGCGCAGCCCGCAAAACCAGTTGCCCTTTCGCGCCGGAGCCCCTAAGGCAGATGCCCATGAAAATATTGTTTCTTGGCGATGTAATGGGCCGCGCAGGCCGCACGGCAATCAGCGAACGTCTCGCGGGTCTGCGCGAGGCGTGGAAGCTTGATTTCGTGGTGGTCAATGGCGAGAACTCCTCCAACGGGATGGGGCTTTCGGCCGAGCATGCGAAGCTTTTGCTCGATGCGGGCGCGGATGTGGTGACGCTGGGCGATCATGCCTTCGACCAGAAGGACATGATGCAGTTCATCGCGCAGGAGAAACGGGTGATCCGCCCGTTGAATTTCGCCAAGGACGCGCCGGGCGCAGGAGCGCGGCTGTTCGAGGATCGCCGTGGCCGCAAGATTCTGGTCGCTCAGGTGCTGGGGCAGGTCTTCATGAAGCGTCCCTTCGATGATCCCTTCGCCGCCGTAGAAAAGACGCTCAATGCCTATCCGCTGGGCGGGCAGGCGCAGGCGATCTTGCTGGATGTGCATTGCGAGGCGACCTCGGAGAAAATGGCGATGGGCCATTTCTGCGATGGGAAGGCCTCGATGGTCGTGGGGACCCATACCCATGTGCCCACTGCCGATGCGATGGTGCTGCCCGGTGGCACCGCCTATCTGACCGATGCGGGGATGTGTGGCGATTATAATTCGGTCATCGGGATGGAGAAGGCCGAGCCCTTGCGCCGTTTCATCACCGGTATGCCCAAGGATCGCTTCACGCCGGCCAAAGGCGAGGCCTCGCTCGCGGGGTTCTATGTGGAAACCGATGACCGCACGGGGCTTGCCAAACGCTGCATGGCGGTGCGGGTCGGCGGACGTCTTCCCGAACAGACGCCGATTTCGGCATAAACGGTCCGCCCGCCTACCCGTTGCGGCGGAAAGGCTCCCGAATTTCAAACTCTGCTTGTGCCTTTTGCCGCGCTGATTAGTATCCGCCCGAAGACGCTTGAAAAAATCTTGGGGTCATGATGATCGATCTACCGATATCCGACACGTGGCGCGCCGTTTTGCCGCTTTTGATCGTGGTCTGGATGTTCGTCATGTTCATCCGCGAAACGCGACCGCCCGAGGTGATCGCGATTGCGGGGGCTGCGCTTATGGTGGTCTTCGGCTTCGAGCCGGTCAAACAGGCCACGGAGAGCCTCTCGAATTCCGCACCATGGACGATCGCCTTCATGTTCCTGATCATGGGGGCGCTGGTGCGCACGGGCGCGCTGGATGCGATGACGCGTTATGCCGAGACCCATATCTCGAAACACCCCGTCTTTACGGTGGCGTTGATGTTTGCCATCACGGCGGTCGCCTCGGGGGTGATGAACAACACACCCGTCGTGGCGGTGATGATCCCCGTGTTTATACAGGTTGCGCGGAAACTGGGTAAGTCGCCCTCGAAGTTCCTGATGCCATTGAGCTATTTTACGGTGATGGGAGGCATGCTGACGCTTCTGGGCACCTCGACCAATATCTTGGTCGATGGTGTGGCTCGGCGCAGCGGGCTCGAGCCCTTCGGTGTGCTCGAGATCCTGCCGGTGGGCGTGGCGGTGCTGCTCGCGGGCTCGCTGTTCATGGCACTGACGTCCAAATTCCTGCTGCCCGAACGCCAGTCCATGGCCTCGCTTCTCGGCCAGCGTCCGAAGATGAAATATTTCACCGAAGTGGCGATCCCCGAGGATAGCTCGCTGCTGGGCACTCCGGTGCTCGAGGTCGATGCGTTCAAACGCGAGGGCGTGCGGGTGGTCGATGTGCTGCGCGGTGATGCCTCGCTGCGCCGCGATCTGCCCAATGCCATCCTCGAACAGGGTGACCGGATCGTTCTGCGCACCGAGATGACCGAGTTGCTGGGCATGCAGAAGAACCCCGATCTGCGGATGATCGACAAGCTCAGTTCGGTGCAGACGGAGACGGTCGAGGTGCTGATCTCGCCCGGTTGCCGGATGATCGGCCGATCCTTGGGCGAGCTGCGCCTGCGCCGCCGCTATGGGGTCTACACGCTGGCCGCCCACCGCCGGAACCAGAATATCGGGCGCCAGCTTGACGATCTGGTGGTGGTCGTGGGTGATACGCTCCTGCTGGAGGGCGCGCCCGAGGATATCGCGCGTCTGGCCTCGGATATGGATCTCGTTGACGTGTCCAAACCGACCGCCAAAGCCTATCGCCGGAGCCATATGCCGCTGGCCATCGGCGCGCTTCTGGGTGTGGTGGGCTTTGCAGCCTTCGATGTGGCGCCCATTCTGGTTCTTGCGGGCGTGGCGGTTGCGATCATTCTGGTCAGCAAATGTATCGATGCGGAGGAGGCTTTCACCTTTATCGACGGGCGTCTTCTGGCCATGATCTTCTCGATGCTGATCGTGGGGGATGCGCTCGAGGCGTCGGGCTCTGTCGCGCTTCTGGTCAGCTATATCTCGCCATGGCTGACGCATCTGCCGCCTTTCGCCACATTGATGGCGGTCTATTTCATCGGGCTTATCTTGACAGAATTCCTGTCCAATAACGCGGTCGCGGTGATCTATGCGCCGATCGCGATCAGCCTTGCGCAATCGCTGGGGCTCGACCCGCGCCCCTTCGCGATCGCGGTAATGTTTTCGGCATCGGTGGCATTCGCGACCCCGATCGGCTATCAGACCCATATGATGGTCTATGGTCCGGGCGGATACCGCTTCAACGACTTCCTGCGTTTCGGGATACCGCTCGATATCGTTACCGGCCTGACCGCCTGCCTGATCATTCCCTTGGTCTGGCCGCTTTAACTGATTTCGGGAGAGTTCCCATGAAATACCTGATCGGTCTTGGCCTTCTGCTTGGCCTTGGGGCCTGCGCCGCGACAACCGGCTGGAAGGCAAACCCGCAGGGCGTGACGCTGCATGGCGAACAGCTGGCTGTTACCTTCTTCGACGGCGAGGTCTGTCGGGTGAATATGGGCGGCGCGCATTCAGGTCAGTTGCCCGGCTGTTCCAATCCGCTGCATTACAAGGTGGATGTCGAAAGCGATCCGATCCTGCCCGGTGCCTCGGCCGTGCTGGAAACCAAATCCACGGTGGTGCTGTCCAACGGTCAGGGCCGGACATGGACCTTCCACACGCCGGAACTCCGCGACGCGGCAGGCAATAAGATCGAGCCGCCGGTGGCGCTCCACTAAGGCTTTTTGCGCAGCACCTTGCGGCAGGGGCCCCGAATGCCCTATATCGTCCCCAAATTATATGACAATCTGACGGAGAAGACGGCTCATGGCAGGCCACTCAAAATGGGCAAACATCCAGCACCGTAAAGGCAAGCAGGATGCCATCCGCTCGAAAATGTTCTCGAAGCTCTCGAAAGAGATCACTGTTGCCGCCAAGATGGGCGACGCCGACCCCGAGAAGAACCCGCGTCTGCGTCTGGCGGTAAAAGCGGCCAAGTCGCAATCCATGCCGAAAGACGTGATCGACCGCGCGATCAAGAAATCGCAGGTGGGCGATGGCGACGAATATACGGAAATCCGTTACGAGGGCTATGGGCCCGAGGGTATCGCGGTGATCGTCGAGGCGCTGACCGACAACCTCAACCGCACCGCCTCGAATGTCCGTTCTACCTTCACCAAATGCGGCGGTAATCTGGGCACCAGCGGCTCGGTGAGCTTCATGTTCGACCGTCTTGGCGAGATCATCTATGATGCGTCTGTGGGCGATGCCGATACCGTCATGATGGCGGCAATCGAGGCCGGTGCCGAGGACGTGGAATCGGATGAGGAAGGTCACTGGATCTACTGCCCGATGGAAGATCTTTCGGCTGTGACCGATGCGCTCGAGAAGGAACTCGGCGAGGCGAAAGAGGCCAAGCTGATCTGGAAGCCGCAGAACCGCACCGAGGTCGATCTCGAAACCGCGCAGAAGCTGATGCGCCTGATCGACACGCTGGAAGACGACGATGACGTCCAGACCGTCACCGCCAATTTCGACGTGCCCGAGGACGTGGCCGCCCAGCTCTGAGCTGGCATCCCACCGCATGACAGAACCCGCAGCCGCCACAGCTGCGGGTTTTTCATGCGGTGGGGTCAGTGGGTGAGGGCCGCGGCCAGATGCTCTATGAAGGCCTCGACACGACGGGCAGGGCGCGCGTCACCCGGGGTGACGGCATAGATATTCACCTCGCCGCGCGAATATTCCTCCAGCACGGCTTCCAGCCGGCCCGCCTGGATGTCGGGCTGGATGTCGTTGGAGGATTTGAGCGCCACACCGCCGCCGGCAATCGCCCATTCGCGCACCGCGCCCCCGTCATTTGCACTGCGGTCCCCCGAGACCGGCACCGAGATATGCTCGTCGCCGTCGTTGAAATGCCAAGTGGATTGTGGCGCCCCGTCGCGGTTGATGATCAGGCAGTTATGTTTGGCCAGATCGCGCGGATGGGACGGGCGCCCGTGCCTGTCCCAGTAGCCGGGTGCCGCGCAGACCTGCCGCGTGCCGCGCAGCAACAGCCGCGATTTCAGGCTCGAATCCTTCAGTGGTCCCGTGCGGATCGCCAGATCGATCCCTGCGCCCACGATATCGGTCACCCCGTCATTCAGCATCAGATCAATGCGGATATCGGGATTGCTGGCCAGAAAACTGTCGATGATCGGCGGCAGACGGGTGCGTCCCAGATCATTGGTGGTGGTGATACGGATGCGTCCGCGCAATGAGCCATGGGGGGCAGCACGATCAAAAGCGCTGTCGATCTGTTGCAGGATGCGGCGGCAATCGGCTAGAAACAGATCGCCCTCGGGGGTGAGGCTCAACTTGCGGGTGGAGCGCTGCACCAGCTGGACACCCGCGATATCCTCGAGCCGTTTGAGGCTTGCGGTGATCCGCGAAGGCGTCTGTCCGCGCGCCCGCGCCACCGCCGCCATCGAACCCAGATCGGCAATGGCGGTGAAGATCTCTAGGAGGTCGATGCGATCCATTATGCCGCCTTTGCGTAATGCACTCTTTCAAAACACGGCCCTTGTCGGGGCAGGCGCGAATAATAGCGTAGCCAGCAGCAATGACAACGCGCCAATGGCCCTGCCGTCCGGTCAAACGCCCGGACCCATGCAAAGGGGTAATGCGTTGGGAGCCAAGAAGTTTTGAAACGGAGCATAACATGAAAATCGATCTGAGCGGAAAATCTGCCCTCGTCACTGGCTCGACCAACGGGATCGGCTTTGCCAGTGCCAAAGGTCTGGCAGCCTGTGGCGCGCGCGTGACCCTGACGGGGCGCAAGACGGAAGATGTGGACGCCGCCATTGCCGAGATCCGCAAGAGCCTGCCCGACGCCGAACTGTCCGGCGTCGCGGCCGATCTGGGCACTGCCGAGGGCTGCGAGACTGTGGTGAAGGGGCTGCCCGACTGCGATATTCTCGTCAATAATGCGGGGATCTTCGGGCCGGTGGATTTCTTCGAGACCGAGGATGCTGTCTGGGACAAATATTGGCAGGTCAATGTGATGTCGGGGATGCGGCTGGCCCGAGCCTATCTGCCTGCGATGGAGAAGAAGGGCTGGGGGCGTGTGGTCTTTCTGGGTTCGGAATCCTCGTTCAACATTCCCGAGGACATGGTGCATTACGGCGTCACCAAAGCCGCCGATGTGGCATTGGCGCGCGGGCTTGCCAAACGGATGGCGGGCACGGGGGTGACTGTGAATTCCGTTCTGCCGGGGCCGACGCTGTCTGACGGGATGAAAGCGGGCTTGAAAGACACGGTCGAGAGCACCGGCAAGAGCTATGAGGACGCGGCAGCCGATTTCGTGGCTGCCAATCGCCCCGCTTCGATCCTGCAGCGCGCCCCCTCCACCGAAGAGGTAGCCAATATGATCGTCTATGCCTGCTCGCCCCTGTCCTCTGGCACGACAGGGGCCTCGCTGCGCGTCGAGGGCGGGGTGATCAACAGCCTGTGACATATCGGGGCGCGCGGGCTGTCCGTGCGCCCCTGCACTGGTCTTGGGCCACGGATCATGGGAAGAGACCGGACCTGCCTTCGGAGGGCCTATGGACCAGACCATTCTCTATCTCATCGCCGCCCTGATCGTGGGTATGTCGAAAGGCGGACTGGCTTCGGCGGCCGCCATCGCCGTGCCGATGCTGGCGCTCTTCATGAACCCCGTGACGGCGGCGGCGACGCTCCTGCCGGTCTATGTGGTGACCGACTGGATCGGGGTCTGGCTTTTCCGCAAGGATTTCTCGGCCAAGAACCTGTTGATGTTCACGCCTGCGCTTCTGTTTGGCGTGGTCCTGGCCACGGTGATCACTCCCTATACGCCCGAGCCGGTGCTGCTGGCCTTCACCGGTGCGATCGGTCTGTGGTTCTGTCTTCGCGCATGGTTCGGACGGGGCTCGGACCATGTGACCAAACCCGCGCTGGTGCCTGCCCTGTTCTGGGGCACGCTGACGGGTGTGGCGAGCTTCATCACCCATTCGGGCGCGCCGCCCGCGCAGGCCTATCTGCTGCCCCAGCGCCTGCCGAAGCTGAAATTCGCAGGCACCATCGCCATCTCCTTCGCTATCGGCAATCTGGCCAAACTGCCCGCCTATTTCGCCATCGGTCAGCTCGACGGGTTGAACTGGGGGCTGATCGTGGCGCTCGCCGCCACCGGCATCATCGGCACCTTTATCGGGCGATGGCTGACGGTCAAACTCTCGGATACCCATTATGTGCGTGTCATCCAGGGGATGCTGTTTATCCTGTCCGTTATTCTGCTCATCAAGGGCGGGATGGCGCTGATTGGCGCCTAGGGCTTGCTTTCCCAATTGTTACAGACATGTCATAGAGCATCCCTAAGAGAGCCCTGCGCGTGACGCGCCACAGACTTACTGCCCGAAAGGTTGCCATGACCCGCATCGTTCAATCGCTTGCTGAAATCTCCGAACCCTATGATGCGCTGTTCTGCGATCTTTGGGGCTGCCTGCATAATGGCGTGACCGCCTATCCGGCGGCGGTGGCCGCGCTTCAGACGTTCCGTGCCAAGGGGGGGCGTGTGGTCCTGCTGACCAATGCGCCGCGACCGGCGGATTTCGTCAAGGAGCGCTTTGCCAAGATGAATATCCCCGATGATGCGTGGGATATGATCGTCAGCTCCGGCGATGCGGCGCAGGATGCGATGTTTGCCGGTGCCGTGGGCCGTAAGGTCTGGCATCTGGGGCCGGAAAAGGATGATGGCTTCTTCACCCATATTCCCGCCGAATGGGAAGGTCGCGCCAATATCGAGCGTGTGTCGTTCGAGGAGGCCGAGGGCATTGTCTGCACCGGTCCGTTCCATGAGGACACCGAGACCCCCGAGGACTATCGCGCGCAGTTTCTGGCCGCCAAGACCCGCGGGCTGAAGATGCTTTGCGCCAATCCCGATCTGGTCGTGGATATGGGCGACAAGCGGATCTATTGCGCCGGTGCGCTGGCCGAACTGTATGAGGAAATGGGGGCCGACGCGATCTATTGCGGCAAGCCGCACCCGCCGATCTACGATCTGGCGCGGCGCAAGCTCTCGGCGGCCTTCGGCCTGCCCGATGACAGCCGCATCCTGACCGTGGGCGACGGTATCCTGACCGATGTGGCGGGTGCTGCGGGTGAGGGGCTTGACTGCCTGTTCGTGACCGGTGGGCTGGCTGCGGAAGCTTTTGGTCCTGATGTCGAGAATCCCGATGCCGGGAAGCTCGAAGACTGGCTCGACGGGCAGGGGCAATCGCCGCTCTATGCGATCGGTCGCCTGCGCTAACCAGTCCTCCCGTATTCCGATGATCTGGCGCCCCTTGGAGCATGCTGTTCCGGGGGCGTTTTGCCATACTGTCTCGGAATCGAAACAATCTTGCTCGCAATAATATGATGCCAAGTTAGTATACTGCGATATATTGTTACGAGTTTAATTGTTTCTTGAGCCATTCCGCGCTATGCTGCGGTGCAACATGGCCGCGTAGCGGGGTAGGGGAAAGGGAGTCGTGATGACGATGATGAAGGAAATCGAAGGGTCTACGATTTTCATCGAGGATCTGCAGATGGGGATGTCGCGCCAGCTGGTGAAAACCGTCACCGACCGCGATATCGAGTTGTTTGCCGAAGTCTCGACTGACCGAAATCCGGTGCATATGGATGAGGATTATGCCCGCACCACCCTGTTCAAGGGCCGGATCGCGCACGGGATTCTCTCGGCGGGGCTGATTTCGGCGGTGATCGGCGAGCAGCTGCCCGGACATGGGGCGATCTATCTCAAACAGTCGCTGACTTTCATGGCACCGGTGCGGCCGGGGGATGAAGTTTGTGCAACTGTCCGCGTGGCGGCGATTGATCGGGATAAGCGGCGGGTCACACTTGCAACCCAGTGCACGGTGGGCGATACGGTTGTTCTGAAGGGTGAGGCCCTTGTGCTGGCGCCGTCGCGGGAAACCCTGCGCGGCTGAGGCTCTGGTTCTCGCCGGAATGCGGGAACGGACGGCTTATGCGAGTTTACGACCACTGGCAGATCCCTGAAGAGGCACGCGGGGCCTCCATCGCCATGGGCAATTTTGACGGCGTCCATCTGGGCCACCAGTCGGTGATCGATCTGGCGCGCCGCGATGGTGTGCCGCTGGGTGTGCTGACCTTCGAGCCGCATCCGCGCGAGTTTTTCCGGCCCGATGATCCGCCCTTCCGCCTGATGAATGCCGAGGCGCGGCGTAATCGGCTGGAAAAGCTGGGCGTCGATTTCCTCTATGCGCTGCCTTTCGATGTGGCGCTGGCCTCGATGGAGCCGGAAACCTTCGCACGCGAGGTGCTCTCCGAGGCGCTCGGGGTGACCAATGTCACAGTGGGACGCGATTTCCGCTTTGGCCGCAAACGGGCGGGCGGTATCGAGGAGCTGAAAGCCTGCGGGCAGACATTCGGCTTCGATGTGACCGTTGCGCCGCTGCTCGAAGTGGAGGGCGTGCATGTTTCCTCGACCGCGATCCGCAATGCGCTGAGCGAGGGCCAGCCCGAACTCGCCGCCGCGATGCTGGGCCATTTACACCGGATCGAGGGCGCGGTGATCCATGGCGAGAAACGCGGGCGCGAGCTGGGCTATCCCACCGCCAATATGTCGGTTGACGGGCTGCATCTCCCGAAACTCGGGGTTTATGCGGTGAAGGTCGATGTGATGACCGGCCCGCAGAAGGGCAGCTATATGGGCGCCGCGAGCCTCGGTGTGCGGCCGATGTTCGGGGTCAATACACCGAACCTCGAAACCAATCTGCTGGATTTCAAAGGCGATCTCTACGGTCAGCATCTGTCGATCGCGCTGGTCGAATATCTGCGCCCCGAAGTGGCCTTTACCGGCATTCCCGATCTGATCAAACAGATGGATCAGGATGTGATCCGAACACGCGAGATCTTGACCGCCTGAGCCAAGCGACGCATTGCAATTCCTACCCTAAAGGATGAGTCTCGCCCCATGGCCGATAAGAAACGCAAGAAATTCTGGGAACTGCCGCTGGGCGATCTGAACCCGACCGAATGGGAGGCGCTCTGTGACGGTTGTGGCAAATGCTGTCTCAACAAGCTGGAATTCGTGGATACGAACGAGGTGGAGTTCACCCGCGTCGCCTGCCGCCTGCTGGATGGCCAGACCTGCCGCTGCTCGCAATATGAGATCCGGCACCATTTCGTGCCCGAATGTGTGCGTCTGACGCCCGAGTCGATTTCCGAGATCGCCTACTGGATGCCGCGCACCTGCGCCTATCGGCTGCGCTTCGAGGGCAAGCCCTTGGAAAGCTGGCACTACCTTCTATCTGGATCGAAAGAGACCGTGCATGAGGCCGGTCAATCCGTGCGCGGCTGGACCGTGCCGGAATACGAAGTGCCGGAAGAAGACTGGGAAGATTACGTCATCGAGGATCTGTCATGAATTTTGGGTCGGACAATACATCGGGCGTGGCGCCGCGCATCATGGAAGGTCTTATGGCTGCCAATGCGGGCCATGCACGCTCCTATGGCGCCGATGATCTGACCAAAGCCGTCGAGGCCCGTATCCGCGAGGTGTTCGAGGCACCTGAGGCGCGGGTCTTTCTGGTGACCTCTGGCACAGCGGCCAATGCGCTCTCCTGTGCGCTGCTGACCAATCCGTGGGAGGCGATCTTCTGCCATCGCAATGCCCATATCGAGGAAGACGAATGCGGCGCGCCGGAGTTCTTCTCGGATGGGGCCAAGCTCGTGCTGGTCGAGGGCGAGGATGCCAAGATGACGCCCGAGACGCTGGCGCAAAAGATCGGCCATACGGGGGCGGCGATCCATAATATCCAGCGCGGTATGGTCTCGATCACCAATTCCACCGAATTCGGCACGGTCTATACCGCGCAAGAGGTCCGTGCGCTTTGCGATGTGGCCAAGGCCCATGATCTGCCTGTGCATATGGATGGAGCGCGCTTTGCCAATGCGCTGGTGCGGCTGGATGTGAGCCCTGCGGAGATGACATGGAAGGCAGGCGTCGATGTGCTCTCCTTCGGCGGCACCAAGAACGGGTGTATGGGGGTCGAGGCGGTGGTGATCTTCGATCCCGCCCGCGCGCAGGAATTCGAACTCCGTCGCAAGCGCGCGGGGCAGCTGATGTCCAAGCACCGCTATCTGGCGGCCCAGATGCTGGCCTATCTCGAAGAGGGTTACTGGCTGGAGCTGGCGCGTCATGCCAATGCGATGGCCGATAAGCTCTCGCAGGGGCTTGCGGCATTGCCGTCGGTCCGCCTTCTGCATCCGGTGCAATCAAACGGTGTCTTTGTGGCGCTGCCGCGCCATCTGCACTGCAAGCTGATGGCAGAGGGCGCCTATTACTATCTCTGGCCCTTCGATCAGGATCTGGAAACCGGTGACCCCGAGGAGCTGATTTCGGCGCGGCTTGTCTGTTCATGGTCCACGACCGCGCAGGAGGTGGGAGCCTTCCTCGACCATCTGGGCGGCCAGAGCGCCAGCCAGGCGGCATTTTCCGAAGCCTGAAACGCAAAAAGCCCGAAGCATCCGCTTCGGGCTTTTCCGATAGGGGGGCAGGGGCCGGTCTTACGACTGGCTATACATGCCCTCGTAGATCGGCTTGATCGTTTCGGTCTCGAAGAGCGAGGAGACCGAGGTGCCCGACCAGGTGTTCAGGATCGCTTGCGCGAACATCGGTGCGGTCGGCACGATGCGGATATTGGGGCAGTTCTTCACCGCGTCGGTGGCCTGGATCGAGTCGGTGATCACCAGCGATTTCATGACCGATTTCGACACGCGCTCGACGGCGGGGCCGGAGAGAACGCCGTGGGTGATGTAGGAATGCACCTCGGTCGCGCCCGCTTCCATCAGCACTTCGGCCGCCTTGCACAGGGTACCTGCGGTGTCGCAGATGTCATCCACGATGATACATTTCTTGCCGGTCACGTCGCCGATTACGGTCATGCCTGCGACTTCACCCGCTTTCTCGCGGCGCTTGTCGACGATAGCCAGCGGTGCGCCGATGCGCTTGGCGATCTCGCGGGCACGGGCCACGCCGCCGACATCGGGGGAGATGACCATGACATCATCCATATTGCCCTTGAAGTGGTGCATGATATCGAGCGCGAAGACCGGCGAGGCATAGAGGTTGTCCACCGGGATATCGAAGAAGCCCTGGATCTGGGTCGCGTGCAGATCGAGCGTCAGGATGCGGTTGACCCCGGCTTCGGTCAGCAGGTTGGCGATCAGCTTGGCCGAGATCGGCGTGCGGGCCTTGGTGCGGCGGTCCTGACGGGCATAGCCGAAATAGGGGATGACGGCGGTGATGCGGTCTGCCGAGGAGCGCTTGAGCGCATCGGCCATGATCAGCAGTTCCATCAGGTTGTCATTGGCCGGATTGGAGGTTGGCTGGATGACATACATGTCCTCGCCGCGGACGTTCTCGTAGACCTCCACGAAGATCTCCTGATCGTTGAAACGCTCGACGCGGGCATCGACGAGGCCTACGGACATTCCGCGATGCATCGACATGCGGCGGGCAATGGCTTCGGCCAGCGGTCGGTTGGCATTACCGGCGATCAGTTTGGGTTCAGTCATGGCGGACATGGGCTTTGGCTCCGGGCAGCGCCGCGAGGGAAGGGTCACGGCAGAGATTCGCTTACATTGCGCCTGCCTTAGCACCGAGGTAGCCTCGGGGCAAATCCAAGGGTGCAAGGGAGACATGCGAATGTCACATATTGATTACTACTTCTCGATCTTTTCGCCTTATACCTATCTCGCGGGGCTGCGTCTGGAGGAAATCGCCCGCCGCCACGGGGCCGGTGTGACATATCGTCCCCTCGATCTGATGGCGCTTTTCGACCGCACCGGAGGCACCCGTCCTGCGGCGCGCCACCCCTCGCGGATGGAATACCGTAATCAGGAGGTCACCCGCTGGGCCGAGAAGCTTGGCATGCCGATGCCCGATATCTCGGTGCCGTTGCCCAATGCGGCACCCGCCTCCTATGCGATCATCGCGGCCCAGAAAGCCGGTGGTGGTGATCTGGGCGGGCTTGTCCATGCCATTGCGCGCGCCCGCTGGGCCGAGGGGCGCGATATCGGCGAGGAAGATCTGATCCGCGCGGCGCTGGTGGAAAACGGCTTTGACGGCAATCTGGTGACGACAGGGCTGTTCGACGGCGCCATCGCCTACGAGAAGAATCTCGAGGATGCGGTCGCCGCCGGTGTGTTCGGCTCGCCCTTCTATATCGTGACCGATACGGATGCGCGCTTCTTCGGGCAGGACCGGCTTGAGTTTCTGGACGCGCATCTGGGGACGCTTTCATGATCGACGAACGTCAGGGCGTCGTCATCTCTTCCGAACAGCTGGGGCAGGGCGACCGTCCCGCTCTGGCGGTCCATTGCATGCTGGGCAATGCCCGCGCTTGGGAGCCGTCCTTCGCGCTCTTGGAAGACCGCCTCTCGGCGCGTGTCTTCGATCTGCCGGGACACGGGCGGTCGGGCGACTGGGCCTATGACGAAACGCCGGGGGCGTTCGAGCGGCTGGCTACGCAGATCACCGCCAGCTTCATCGACCGGCCCGTCGATCTGATCGGGCATAGTTTCGGCTCTTCGGTAGCCCTGCGGCTGGCAGTGGCCGCCCCGCATGCGATCCGCAGCCTGACGCTGATCGAGCCGATCCTCTTTGCTGCCATCGAGGGCGCACCCGAATATGATGCGGTGGCCGCGGATCAGGCGGCGCTGAGCGCACTTCTGGCGGCGGGCCAGCATGAGGCGGCGGCGAAAGCCTTCATGGCGCAATGGGGGGCAGGTGTGCCGTGGGAGGCGCTCCCCGAGCACCAGCGCATCCGGTTTGTCGCGCAGATGCCCATTCTGGGGAACGCCGCGGCTGCCAATTTCTCCGATCCGGGCAATATCCTTCGCCCGGACGGGATCGAGGAAATCGATGCGCCGGTGCTTCTGGTCCATGGGCAGGAGACACATCCCTCGGTGCCGCTCGTCTGTGCCGAGCTGGCGGTGCGGATGCAGGATGTGGGCACGGCGACCGTGCCCGGCGCGGGGCATATGCTGCCGCTGACCCATCCCGAGAGCCTGGCCGATCTGATCGGGGTCAATCTCGACCGCTCCTAAGACTAACGCCGCGCTGATGCGCGGCGTTTCCGGTTAGAGAACCTTGTTGATATGGCCCATCTTGCGGCCCGGTTTGGCTTCGGCCTTGCCGTAGAGATGCACCTGCACACGCGGCGTTTTGGCGAATTCCGGCACGCGCAGCACATCATCGCCGATCAGGTTGAGCATCTCGACATCGGCGTAACGCGTGCCATCGCCCAGCGGCCAACCGGCTACGGCGCGGATATGCTGCTCGAACTGGTCGACGGTGCAGCCCGCCTGCGTCCAGTGGCCCGAGTTATGCACGCGCGGCGCGATCTCGTTCACGATCAGCCCGCCCTTGGTGACAAACAGCTCGACCCCCATGACGCCGACATAATCGAGCGTATTGAGGATCTTGGCGGCCATCAGCACGGCATCCATCCGCAGGCTTTCGGGGATCTGCGCCGGCACCGTGGTCGTGTGCAGGATGCCGTTTTTGTGCACGTTCTGGCCGGGATCGAAACAGGCGACCTCGCCGGTGGTGCCACGCGCGGCAATCACCGAGATTTCCATCGAGAAATCGATGAACCCTTCGAGCACAGCCTCGGCCCCTGCCATCGCGGCAAGCGCCTCGGAGGCCTCCTCGGGCGCCATGATCCGTGCCTGACCCTTGCCGTCATAGCCCAGACGGGTGGTCTTCAGGATCGAGGGCGTGCCCACGTCCGCGATCGCGACCTCAAGACTTGCGGCATCGGTGACCTTTGCCCAAGGCGCGGTCTTCAGGCCGATCTCGTTCAGGAAGCTCTTCTCGATGATCCGGTCCTGCGAGGTGGCCAATGCGCGGCGGTTGGGATGCAGCGGACGGATCGCTTCGAGGATATCCAGCGCCGAGGTCGGGATATTCTCGAACTCGTAGGTGATCACATCGACAGATTGCGCGAAGGCGCGCAGCGCATCGACATCCTCGTAGGAAGCGGTGGTGACCGTCTCGGCCACATGGCCTGCGGGCGGGTTGCTGCCCGGTTCGAAGATGTGGGTCTTGAAGCCCAGACGCGAGGCCGCGACCGAGAGCATCCGGCCCAGTTGGCCACCGCCCAGGATACCGATCGTGGCGCCGGGTTGAAGCGAGGTGGTCATAGATGTTCGTCCTGCGGCTCGTCGGGAATTGAGGCCGAAAGCGCCTCGCGCCAAGCGTCCAGACGCTGCGCCAATTCGGGGTCCTGAAGCGCCAGAATACCTGCTGCCATCAGGGCCGCATTGGGCGCCCCGGCCGAACCGATCGGCATGGTTGCCACGGGGTAGCCCTTGGGCATCTGCAGGATGGAATAGAGACTGTCCACGCCCGAAAGCGCCTTGGTCTGCACCGGCACGCCGATCACCGGCACGCGGGTTTTGGAAGCCATCATGCCGGGCAGGTGGGCCGCGCCGCCCGCACCTGCAATGATGACCTGCAGACCGCGCTCGACGGCTGTCTTGCCATAGGTCCAAAGGCGATCGGGGGTTCTATGTGCCGAGACGATTTTCGTCTCGTAGCTGACCCCGAGATCATCAAGGATCTGTGCTGCGCCCTTCATGGTCGGCCAATCCGACTGGCTCCCCATGATGATTCCGACTTGTACGCCCAATGGTACCTCCTGAAACTTTGAGCGCGCACTATAAGCGCGCCACCGTTCTGGGCAAGGGCTTGGGCGGCGAAAGCCCCGTGTTTTCGCAATGTGGGCTGGATTATGCGAGAATGTCGGGGATCAGCTTGTCCTCGATCCGCGCGATTTCATCCTTCAGCTGGAGCTTCTGGCGTTTCATCCGCGACAGGCGCAGCTGGTCGCAATGCGCCACCGCCTGAAGTGCGGCAATCGCCTCGTCCAGATCGCGGTGTTCCTGACGCAGCACCGCGAGCTTTACCCGTAGCACTTCCTCATGTTCCATTTCGACATGCGCATTCATGATGGCGTCCTAAACATATCTATAACCCCGCTCGGGGCGCCGCGGATGCGGGTGACTCGGCGGGTGTTCACGTTTATTAATACACGATTTTTCGGATTTCAGGAAGGAAATCGACGTTAATCCTTTCATGGCAGGGTCTTGCAGTGTCCGCTTTGCCTGACCATATTGAGATGAAGGGGTTGCCGGATCGCGGGGCCCGATAACCGCATGTCGCTTTGAAAAGGGCTTGCCTGATGACGAAACTGAGCTTTGGATCTCATCCCTATCTGCTGGGCTTTGATCAGCTGGAACAGCTGGTGGAACGCACCGCCAAATCCGGATCGGATGCCTATCCGCCCTATAATATCGAACAGTCCGGACCCGATAGCTACCGGATCTCGCTGGCGGTGGCGGGGTTTGGAGAGGATGACCTGTCGATCACCATGGAAGACCGTGCGCTTGTGATCCGTGGCCGTCAGGGCGATGATCTCTCCGAGCGGATCTATCTCTATCGCGGGATCGCTGCGCGCGCCTTCCAGCGCAGCTTTGTGCTGGCCGATGGTGTCGAGGTGGCGGGCGCGTCGATGGAGAACGGGCTCTTGCATGTGGATCTGCGCCGCGTGATCCCCGATCCGGTCGTGCAGACCATTCCGATTTCGAAAAAATAAGCAGGCAGGAGGACTTGTGATGAATACCAAATTCAACTTCGCCCCCGAAGACCAGACAGAGCGTCTCGCCTATATCCGTGCCGTGGATGCGGGCGAGCTGCCCGAGGATATCAAAGCGCAGCTGGGGGAGGTGAAGCAGCTTTACGCGCTTCACGCCTCCGATGGCGAGCGGCTGGCGCTGGTGAAGGACCGTGAGATGGCTTTCATTCTGGCGCGCCAGAACGATCTTGCGCCCGTTACGGTGCACTGAGTTGACAGGGCGGCCTCAGGCCGCCCTTTGCCGTTTGCCGGCGGATAACAGATCCGCGCCGAGCTGGCGGCGGATCTTTCCCGGTAGGTCGGGATAGGCCAGCGGGCCATAGCTTCCCGGCAGATCCTGCAGATGCGGTAGCGCCTCATGGATATGGCGATGGCAGGCGGGCCCCAGCATGTTCCACGCCTGGGATCCGGGATAGAGAGTTTCGACCCAGGCGCCTTCGGCCATGATCGCCTCGTGATACTCGGTCAGGATGTGCCAGTAGCTAATATGCGCGCGCGGTGCAGGGCGGATATCGGGGTGCAATCCGCATAGATGCCGCGCGGCCACGAAACCGTGGCAGTAGCCTGTCAGTTCCTCGAGCGCCGGATGTCCGACCAGCACGCGGTGATGGGGGGAGAGGTAGAGCGGACGATGATTGCCGATGCTGCCCTTGCCGAAACGGATCGGTGCGGCCTTGCCGGTTGCCACGACCGTGCGGCAGCCGACCCAGACGACAGCGGCGGCTTGCCCGCCATGCGTTATCAGCCTGTCATCTGTCGTGATCGTCTCGACCGGTCGCGGCCCTTCGGTGGTCATCACCATGCTGTTTTCGGCAAAACAGACGAAAGGATCATCGATATGCGAGATCGTGACCCCGTCATATTCAACGCCATCCCATGTTCCGAGGGTGACCGAGTCGACATTCTGGTAGTTCACCCCGTTGGGTAGCGAGCTATCCAGCAAGCGCGCGCTCCATGTGCCGTTGGTATAAAGCGTGACCTCCATATCAAGGCCGGTATAGGTGACTCCGTTTACCGTGATGGATGAATTCGAATAGCGTGCGATTTCATGCGCAAAGAGCGTCAATGCCTCGATGACGATTGTGTCGTTGTCATCGGCCCGGTGGACATCATCGCTGTCGTCATCCCAGATATAACCGTCGTTATCGGCGTCATGCAGGGTAACTTCGACATAGCTGTCGGGATCGACCGACAGACCGTTACCGGATGTGTCGAGGTTATTCTGCTCGGTGAGGGAGGCACCGGGCCATAAGCTCGAGGCATACCAGCCCCAGGAATTTATATCGGACATAGCAAATCGTTACTGTAATAAAGGACACGATTGCTTACCTGTTGCGCCCCTGCCAATTCTTTAATTTATGTGATCATACTAACCTAAATATCAGATGTATATTTTGTAAAATTCTAGTGTTTTCAACATGCTGAATTGTTGGGCACGAAAAAGCCCCCGACGCTGGAGTCGGGGGCTTTCGCTGTCCGCTTAAAAAGTCGTGTTACTCGGCCAGACCCTGCTCGGCCAGCCAGCGCTCTGCATCAAGCGCCGCCATGCAGCCCATGCCGGCGGAGGTAACGGCCTGACGATAGGTGTGATCGGTCAGATCGCCTGCCGCGAACACGCCTTCGATCGATGTGCGGGTGGAGCCCGGTTCAACCCAGACATAGCCGCCATCTTGCAGTTTCAGCTGGTCTTTCACCAGTTCCGATGCGGGCGCATGGCCGATGGCCACGAAGAAGCCGTCACAGGGGATCTCGCGCTCGGCACCGTCTGCGGTGGATTTGACGCGCACGCCGGTCACGCCCAGCGGGGCCTCGGTGCCGAGGACCTCCTCAACGGTGTGGTTCCAGACAACCTCGATCTTGGGGTTCTTGAACAGGCGTTCCTGCAGGATCTTCTCGGCACGGAAGAAGTCGCGGCGGTGGATCACCGTAACCTTGGAGGCGAAATTGGTGAGGAACAGCGCCTCTTCCACCGCGGTATTGCCGCCGCCGATGACCACAACTTCCTTGCCGCGATAGAAGAACCCGTCGCAGGTGGCGCAGGCCGAGACGCCGAAGCCCTGGAACTTGTCTTCCGAGGGCAGACCCAGCCATTTGGCCTGTGCGCCGGTGGCCAGAACCACGGCATCGGCCTCGTAGGTGGTGCCCGAGTCGCCACGCGCTTTGAACGGGCGCTGCCCCAGATCGAGCGAGGTGATATAGTCACCGATGATCTCGGTGCCCATCGCGCGGGCATGCTCTTCCATCTGAACCATCAGATCGGGGCCTTGGACCTCCGTGTGGCCGGGCCAGTTCTCGACTTCGGTCGTGATGGTCAGCTGGCCGCCCGGTTGCAGGCCCTGCACCAGAACCGGCTGGAGCATTGCCCGCGAGGCATAGACGCCTGCGGTATAGCCAGCAGGGCCGGAGCCGATGATGAGAAGTTTGGTTTTCTTGGTCGTCTCGGACATGCGGATCTCCTGAGATTCCTGTCTTGCAGCGGGTTTGTTGCGGATATAGACACCTCCACCTGCAACGAAAACCCCCGAGCGGGGCAGAGCGGCAGAATGAAGCGGATCTGTCACCCGTCTTCGTGATGAAAAACATTGCGGCATGTCGCGCGATTGCGCTTGCAGTCAAATGTGTGAAATATTATTGCGCGACTGTGAAATATTCGATAGTTTTCGGCGCAAGGCGGAGGTGTATTCATGGCCAGTTCAAAGCTTGACGAAATCGACCGGAAGATTCTGGCCGAGTTACAGGCCGACGGTCGTATGACGAATGTCGAACTGGCGAAACGCGTCGGGATCTCGGCACCGCCTTGCCTGCGCCGTGTGCGCACGCTCGAGGAGGCCGGTTATATCCGCGGCTACCACGCGGATGTGAACCCGCGCGAGCTGAATTTCGAGGTGCAGGTCTTTGCCTCTGTGCGGTTGCATTCGCAATCGGAGGCCGATCTGGCCCAGTTCGAGGCGCTCTGCAATGCTTGGCCGCTGGTGCGCGAGTGCCACATGCTCAATGGCGAGATCGATTTCATCCTGAAATGCGTGGCGCCCGATCTCTCGACGTTCCAGAGCTTCCTGATGAGCCATCTGACCGCGGCAGAAAACGTGGCGAGTGTGAAGACCTCGCTGGTGATCCGTTGCGCAAAGGACGAGCCGGGTGTGCCCTTCGATGTGCTCGAGAGCCGTCTGGCAAAACAGGCCTGATCGCCGTTGAGGGCGTGGTGGAGGGGCGCTGCCCCTCTTGGCGGCAGGGCCGCCAATTCACCCCGGGATATTTAGGGACGCTGGAAGGGCCTGTTTTGCGCAGGGATATGTGACCGGCTGTGTGAATTTGCCGGTGTGAAACTTTCGGAATTCGGGCTACACTAGGGTTTATGGACAAGCCTCTTTCACTCTGGTCTCGGATCGCGGCGGCGATCGCTTCCCTCGCACGGGGGGAGGCGCTGTCGGATGTGTTCGACCAGTTGCGCGCGCCGCCCGAACGGTCGGTGGCTTTCACCATTGCTGTCATCGCGCTCGGAGCGAAGATGGCCAAGGCGGACGGGCAAGTGACCCGTAACGAGGTGGAAGCGTTCCGGCGGATTTTTTCCATTCCAGAGGACGAAGAGATCAATGCCGCGCGGGTGTTCAACATGGCGCGCACCGATGTGGCGGGGTTCGACGCCTATGCGCGCAAGATCGCGGCGATGTTCGGTGAGGGCAATCAGGTCCTGAAAGACGTGCTCGAGGGGCTGTTCGCGATTGCAGTGGCCGATGGGGATTTCCACGAGAACGAGGAAGTTTTCCTGCAGGAAGTGGCACGGATCTTCGGGTTGAAGGAGTGCTGCTACCGGGCGCTGCGGGCGAGTTATGTGGCGGGGTCCGATCCTGATCCTTGGACCGTGCTGGAGGTGGAGCCCGGAGCGAGCCTCGAGGAGGTGCGCCGGGCGTGGAAGGCGGCGATCCGCGAGGCCCATCCCGACCGGGCGATTGCCCGTGGTATGCCCGAGGAGGCTGTGCGTCTGGCCGAGGACCGTGTCGTGGCGCTGAACCACGCATGGGAAGAGATCCGCGCGCGACCGGAGCTGGCCTGAGGGCATCATGACCCGCGATATGAACCTGCGGATTGCCACCTACAATGTGGAATGGTTCACCAATCTGTTCGATCGGGATGGCAGGCCCGCTTTTGACGACCGACCCATGCGGCACGGGCAGGTGAGCGCACGGGAGCAGGCGGAGGCCATCGCACGGGTGATGGCGACGGTGGATGCCGATCTCATACTGGTGGTCGAGGCGCCCGATGACGCGGTGGGGCGATATACGCGGGTAAGCCTCGAGATGTTTGCCGCAGCCTTTGGCCTGCGCACCCGCGCCTGTCTGCATGGCATGGCAAGCACCACGGCACAGGAGATCGCGCTTCTCTATGATCCCGACCGGGTCCGGGTGGGGCTCTCGCCCGAGCCCGGACGGCATCCGGTCCCGAAAGTCCACGGACTGAGTTCGGGCGATCATGTGTTCGACAAGCCCCCGCTCGAGGCGGTGGTGCAGGCGGGGGCACAGGATTTCCATCTGATCGGGGTGCATATCAAATCGAAAATCACCCATGGCGAGACAGCGAGCAATATGCACCGTCTGGCGTTGCGCAACCGTCGCAAGCAGTTGGCGCAATCGCTCTGGTTGCGCGAGCGGGTCGAGCAGCTTTTGGAGGAACGTAAATCGGTGATCCTGCTGGGAGATCTGAATGACGGGCCGGGGCTGGATGAATACGAGGAGATCCTGGGCCAGTCGGCGCTCGAGGTGATTGCCGGGCAGCTGGGCCCCGGGCACTATCTTCTGCATGATCCACATGCGCGGATCGGGACCGCGCCGACACTTGCGCAGCCGGCCTCGGCGCGGTTCTGGTCGGTGGCCGAGCAGCAGTATTTCGGGGCGATCGTGGATTACATCATGGTGTCGGGCGATCTGTGCGCCAACCGTCCGGCATGGCGGATCTGGCATCCGTTCGATGATCCGGCCTGCTATAGGGATCCGGAACTGCGCGACGCGCTGCTGGCGGCATCGGACCATTATCCGGTTTCGCTGGATCTGGTGGTGCATGCCCCGCCCGAAAGCGGGGCATAGGGTCAGGGCTGGGTAATCACCGCTTTGACACCGAGCGAGCTGCACAGCGATGAAAACCGCGATTCGGTTACCTCGCCAAAGAGTTCCGCGCCTTTCGAGGTCAGTTTCAGCTCGAGGATCTTGTCCTCACGATGGCGGACCAGACGTCCGGCATCGCCGGGATCATCGATCGAGAACATCGCCGCGAAGCGCATCGCCTTTCCGAGGATCTCGGCCTCGCGGATCTGGTCCTTGGACAGCAGCTTGAACAGGTCCTGATGGGCCGAGTTCGAGCGGTTGTTCTTGTAGCGGTGCAGCAGGGCAAGGCCGATCAGCACCCGTTCGGGATGCGAAAGCGCGGCCATATTGGCACGGGTCACATTCTCGAAACAGGCATCGGCGCGGTAATCGGGATGGGTGCGCCACGTCGTGTCATGCAGAAGGCAGGCGGCGCGGATCACCCGATAGGTTTCGGGCGGCACCTCGCCCCAGATCGGCTGGATGAAGCTGTGCATCTTCTTGCCGAAACCGGGCATGCGGGCGGCGCGGCGCTCGGCATGGCGACAGGCCTCGATCAGGGGATCGCGCTTGCGTAGCCTGTCGGGCATCTGTTCGTAAAGAAGCCCCTCGCGGATTCCGTAGGACGAGACATCGATCTCGGCAGGCTGGAAGACCGCCACCAGCTCGCGCAGCACCAGCGCTGCATAGGGCACCAGATCCATCCGCGCCGAGCCGATCCCCGTGCTTGCCCGCAGATCCGACAGAGCCGCGCTTTCGATCATATCGATGGTCTTGCCGACCGCCTCCGGCGTCATACGGTATTCATGAAGCACCAGGAGGGGGTATTTCTCGCGCTCCATATCGATGCGGGCAATTGCGCGCCACGAGCCGCCCACCAGATAGATGCGTTCGTAGCCGGTGCCGACCTCTGCGGCGAGCCGCTGCATGGTGTCCTTGATATGGGCGATCTGCGCCTCGCGGTCACCCACCAGCTGCAGACGGAAGGGGCCCAGCTGCGAGGAGACCCGCCGCCAGACCTTGCCGTCGCGCACCTCGGCCAGCTCCATCGAGTTGCCGCCGATATCACAGATGAGACCATTGGCATCGGGCCAGCCCAACAGGACGCCCTGCGCCGAGAGCCGCGCTTCCTCGGGGCCGTCGACCACATGGATGGTCAGGCCGGTCTCGTTCTCGATCAGGCGGTGGAATTCCGGCCCGTCCTCGGCATCGCGCATGGCTGCGGTGGCCACGCAGGTCAGCGAATTGACCTTCATGCCCTTGGCGAGCGCAGCAAAACGGCGCATCGCGGTGAGCGCCCGTGTACGGCCTTCGGGGTTCAACCGACCGGTTTCGGCGAGCCCCTGTCCCAGACCCGCCATGACTTTCTCGTTGAAGAAATAGGCGGGCGAGCGGGCCGCGCCGTCAAACACCACCATCCGGATGGAGTTGGAGCCGATATCGACGACCCCCACACGGCTGAGTGCGCGAATCGAGGGGTCGTCGAAGAGCGGTTTGCCAAAGGGATCCCACTCGTCGTTGTCAGTGCTGTTACCGACGGCCACTATATCTGCCATCTGAGCCTTCCGGACTAAACAAACTTCGCCCAAACATTAGGCTTAGTCGAAGCTATGGGCAAGCTTTGGAACGTCACTTGCGCCCGCAGAGCCCCGACCGGAAAGCGAGGGGTTCTCCATGAAGAAGCGGTGGCAGTTGAAAAGCGTCTGGTTATCTTCCGGAAGATGGCGGATGAACTTGCCATCGGGTTGCAGGATCCAGCTCTGGGCCTCGTCGGCCATGTTGGCCGCCATGATCTGCTCGGTGATCTGCGCTTTCACGGTGGGGTTGGTAGCCTCGACCAGTGTCTCGACACGGCGGTTGAGGTTGCGGCCCATCCAGTCGGCAGAGCTGAAGAAGACCCGCGCCTTCTTGGAGGGCAGCCCGTGGCCATTGCCGAAACAGACGATGCGCGAATGTTCCAGATAGCGGCCTACGATGGATTTCACGCGGATATTCTCGGACAGCCCCTTGATGCCGGGGCGGATGCCGCAAATGCCGCGGATCACGAGGCTGATCTTCACGCCCGCCTGACTGGCGGCGTAGAGCGCGTCGATCACCTCGGGGTCGATGATGGAGTTCATCTTGCCCCAGATCTCGGCAGGTTTGCCGGCCTTGGCAAATTCCGCCTCGCGGGCGATCATCTCCAGAAGGCGCGGCTTCAACGTATGGGGCGAGATCGCGAGGTTCTCGAGATTTTCGGGCTGCACATAGCCCGAGAGATAGTTGAAAACCTTGGTCGCATCGCGTCCCAGCGCATCATCACAGGTGAAGAAGCTGAGATCGGTATAGATCTTGGCCGTGATCGGGTGATAGTTGCCGGTGCCGTAATGGGTATAGGTCACGAGGCTGTCGCCCTCGCGGCGGACCACGGTGCTGATCTTGGCATGGGTCTTGTAATTGGTGAACCCGTAGACCACATGCGCTCCCGCACGCTCGAGCATGCGCGACTGGCGGATATTGGCGGCCTCGTCGAAGCGCGCCTTCAGCTCTACCAGTGCGGTGACCGATTTGCCGTTCTCGGCGGCCTCGCAGAGCGCCGAGACGATGGGCGAGTTCTTGGAGGTCCGGTAAAGCGTCTGCTTGATCGCCAGCACATTGGGGTCATTGGCCGCCTGCGTCAGAAAGCGCACCACCATGTCGAAGGTCTCGTAAGGGTGATGGAGCAGCATGTCCTTCTGGCGGATCGCCGCGAACATATCGCCTTCGTGGTCCTGCACGCGCTCGGGGACGCGCGGCGTGAAGGAGGGCCACAGGAGATCGGGCCGGTCGTCGATGATCAGCTCTTTCAGATCGGCCACGCCGAGAAGACCGCGCACCTCGACCACCTCGTCTTGCGTCACATGCAGCTCGTCCATGATGACCTGATGCAGGCTCTCGGGCGCCCCTGCGGTGATCTTGAGGCGGATCACCTGACCACGGCGGCGGCGTTTGAGGGCCGTCTCGAACTCGCGCACCAGATCCTCGGCCTCGTCCTCCACCTCGAGGTCGCTGTCCCGCAGCACGCGGAAGGCGCAATGGCCGCGCTCGCGGAAGCCGGGGAAGAGCGAGTTGAGATGCAGGAGGAGCACATCCTCGAGCGGCAGGAACCGCGCCTCGCCGGGCAGGCGCACAAAGCGGTCGATCTGCTGCGGGATCGGCAAAAGCGCCTGCATCCGGCGTTTGTCGCCCGGGCGTTCCAGCTCGAGCGCCAGACAGAAGCCCAGATTGGGGATGAAGGGGAAGGGATGTGCGGGATCGATCGCCAAGGGCGAGAGCACCGGAAACACCTTCTGCAGGAAGTGGTTGCGCAGGAAGAAGAGGTCATCCTCGGTCAGGGTCGCGCGGGTCACCACATGGATGCCCGCCTCATCCAGCTCGGCGCGGATCTTGTTCCAGCTCGATTGCTGCATATCCATCAACTGGCGGGCGTCCTCGTTGATCAGCTGGAGCTGCTCGCGCGGGGTCAGGCCGTCATGGGAGGGCAGGTTGTTGCCCTCGCGCACCAGCTCGCGCAGCCCCGCCACGCGGACCGTGTAGAATTCATCAAGGTTCGTGGCCGATATCGAGACGAAGCGCAGCCGCTCCAGCAGCGGAACGCGCGGATTGGTCGCCTCTTCCAGAACCCGCCAGTTGAACGCGAGCCATGACAGCTCGCGGTTGAAGAAACGTCCGGGGCCGGAGATAACCTCTTCGGGAAGCTCGACGGGCGCGGGAAACGGGGTTTTGAGAAAATCAGCCTGTGTCATGCCGCGGTTATTGCCCTGAGTTGTAACGGAAAGATGACGGTTTGATTAATCTTCTTCGTGAAGCCCGAGACTGTCCAGAACATCGGAGGCCAACGAGCGGGTAATCGCCCGTTTTTCCGTAAGTGACCTTGCGTCAAGCGCGCCCACCAGCGCCCGTGCCGTGGCCAGCGACCGGTCCATCCGGCTGACGAGCCACGGGATCAGCGTGACCGGCACATGGATCTGGCAATCGGCGAACATCTTCACCAGCACGGCGGCCAGAAGCGCGTCATCGGGCGGCATGATCTTGGCGGAAGTGGTCGCCTCCATCCGTGAGCGCAGATCGGGCACCACGAGGCCCCAGTCGCGCGGCGGCGTGCGCGCGGTCAGCAGGAGCTTCACGTTTTCGGCCTGACAGAGATTGCACAGATGGAACAGCAGCGATTCGCGCTCGCGCGTGCCCGCAATCTGGTTGGCGTCATCCACAACGATGGCACCGGCGGTCGCCAGCCATGGCGCGTCGTAATCGGCCAGCTCGCGGGCAGGGATCAGGGGGGCACGGTTGGCATCGGCCCAGATCTGCGCGAGATGGGTCTTGCCCGCGCCCGCATCGCCCGTGAGGATCATCCGTCCCGAGGTCCAGCTTTCGGGTGTGTCCAGCATCGCCAGCGCCAGCGCATTGGCCTGTGCGACATAGTAATCCTCGCGCCCCTGCGACTGGCGCAGCGGCAGGTCGAATATCAGCTGTCTGCCCATTATCCTGCCTCCCCCGGTCTGGCCGGGCCGCCCGCCTATTTGGTGAAATCTTCCGGCGGAAGATCCTTGGCGCCGACCCCTTTGTAAAGCGGTCCCTGCATGTACTGCTGGATGCCGAAACGTGCAAGCACGCCGAGCATCGCCGCAACCGGAACCGCCACCAGCATCCCCACAAATCCGAAGAGCGTGCCGAAGGCCGAGAGCGCGAAGATCAGCCACAAAGGATGCAAGCCGATGGAATTGCCCACGAGTTTGGGCGTGATGATATTACCCTCGAGGAACTGGCCGATGGCAAAGATCCCCGCGACAATTGCGATATGCCACCATTCGCCCCAGAACTGGAACAGCGCCAGCCCGATGGCCAACCCGCCGCCGATGATCGCGCCGACATAGGGAATGAAGGTCAGCGAGCCCGCGATCGCGCCTGCGATCAGCCCGAAATTCAGCCCCGCCAGCATCAGTCCAACAGCGTAGAACGTGCCCAGGATCAGGCAGACCGTGACCTGCCCGCGCACGAACCCCGATAGAACACGGTCGATATCGCGGGCAATACCGCGGATGGTCTCGGCGCTCTGACGCGGCAGCATGCGGTCGACCTTGGCCACGATCGGATCCCAGTCGAGCAGCATGTAGAAGGCCACGACCGGCACCACCACGATGAAGACCACGAAATTCACCACACCCATAGCCGAACTGAGCACCGTTGTGGCCAGCTCGCCACCACGGCTCTGGATGGTCTGGCCGATAGAGACGAGCGCATCATTGACCGGCGAGCCGTTCTCCACAAGCTGCGGGAAATTGGTGGTCAGGAAATCCTTGAGACGGGTAAAGATCTGCGGCGCGGTGGCGATCAGCTGTGTCAGCTGGTCGACAAGGAGCGGGATGATCGCGATGCCCAGCACCACGAAGATCAATGTGGCGGTGACCGCGATCACCGTGGTGGCCAGCGCCCGCGACATGTATTTCTCGAGCCGGTCGGCCAGCGGGTCGAGGAAATAGGCGATGGCGCCGCCCACGATGAAGGGCAGGATCACATCTCCCATCAGCCACAGCGCCAGAAGGAAGACCACGATGGCAATGGACCAGATGAGCGCTTGGTTGCGCATTGTGAAAGACATGATTGCTCCAGAAAAAATACTCGGGCAGAATGGCATTATATGAGGCAAACGCAACCGCTCGATGATGCCATTTTAGGGCGGATCGAAAACACGGCAAGAACCGATACGTCCGGCAACAAGGACGACAGTCTAACGTGGCGCTTGAGAAAAGGTGATCGGAGGCGCGGGATGCAGGGCTTGCATCCTTTGCCTATGGTCGGCATGTCATGCAAGGCGCCTAAGCAGGAGCAGCAGATGAAGACCCTTATCGCTATGGTGATCGCGTCCCTTTCCGTGGCCGTCACGGCACAGGCAGAGACCGCGCGCGCCGATCTGGTGGATGCCCAAGGTCAGGCGCTGGCCTCGGTGACGGTGGCCGATCTTGCCCCCGAGGATGGCTCGGTGCGGCTGATGCTGGCCACGATCGAGCTGAGCAGGGGCGACCAATTCGGAGCTGGGGTGGAGCTGGCCTCCACCAGCAGTTGCGGATCCGCGCAGGGCACGCTCCTGATCCCGCAGGCCGATCTTGTGGCACAAGGGGAACACCCCGCGCTTCCCATGCCCGCGCTCGGGCGCCAGAAGGCCGAGTTCATTCTGGCCGATACCGATGTGCGCAGCGCCTTTCTTGCGCGCAAGACCCGCGCGATCAGCCTGCGGCAGGACGGTGTGCAGCTGGCCTGTGCGATGTTCGAGCCGGTTTCCGACGGGCCGGATAGCGCCTCCACGGATCTCTGAACGCGGCACGGCGCGGTTGCTCTTGCCCAAGGGCGCTATATCGGCTAGCCCCGAGCGCAGTTTAACATAACCGACAGGGACCGTCCGTCATGCGCCTTTCCCGCTACTTTCTTCCCGTTCTGAAGGAAAACCCGTCCGAGGCGCAGATTGCCTCGCACCGGCTGATGCTGCGTGCTGGTATGATCAAGCAGCAGCAGGCAGGGATCTATTCGTGGTTGCCGATGGGCTATAAGGTCCTGCGCCGTCTGGAACAGATCGTGCATGAGGAACAGGTCCGCGCGGGCCATATTCCGGTGCTGATGCCCACGATGCAATCGGCCGAACTCTGGCAGGAATCGGGCCGCTACGACGCCTATGGCCCCGAGATGCTGCGCATCAAGGACCGCCACGGCCGTGATATGCTTTACGGGCCCACCAACGAGGAGATGATCACCGACATCTTCCGCGCCCATGTCGAGAGCTACAAATCGCTGCCGATGACGCTCTACCAGATCCAGTGGAAATTCCGCGACGAGGTCCGCCCGCGGTTCGGCGTGATGCGTGGCCGCGAGTTCTTCATGAAAGACGGCTACAGCTTCGATCTGACCAAGGAAGATGCGCTCCATGCCTATAACCGCCATATGGTCTCCTACCTGCGCACCTATGAGCGCATGGGCCTGACCGCGATCCCGATGCGTGCCGATTCCGGCCCGATCGGTGGCGACAATACCCACGAGTTCCTCGTGCTGGCGCCTACGGGCGAGTCGGAGGTGTTCTACGATTCCAACGTGACCGACCTGACACTGGGCGATCGCGAGGTGGATTACGACAATCGCGACGAGGTCGAAGCGATCTGCAAGGAGTTCACCACCCTTTACGCCCGCACCGACGAGACCCATGACGAGGCGATCTTCAACGAGGTTCCCGAAGAGCGCCGCAAATCGGCCCGCGGGATCGAGGTGGGCCAGATCTTCTATTTCGGCACCAAATACTCGGAATCGATGGGCGCCAATGTGCAGATGCCCGATGGCTCCAAGGTTCCGGTCGAGATGGGCTCGCACGGGATCGGCGTCTCGCGTCTGGTCGGCGCGCTGATCGAGGCGAACCACGACGAGAAGGGCATCATCTGGCCCGAGGGCGTGACACCCTTCCATGTGGGCATCGTGAACCTCAAACAGGGCGATGCGGCCTGTGACAGTGCCTGCGACGCGCTCTATGCCGCGCTGACCAAAGCCGGTCTGGACCCGCTCTATGACGACCGTAACGAGCGCGCGGGTGCCAAATTCGCGACGATGGACCTGATCGGTCTGCCGTGGCGCGTGACCATCGGCCCGCGTGGCGTGGCCGCCAACAAGGTCGAATTGACCTCGCGCCGCACCGGCGAGAGCGAGGAAATGTCGGCCGAGGCCGCCGTGGCCAAGATCATCGAGATCTACGCCAAGCACCGCTGATCCGCGCCTCTAGCGTTTCTGGAACGCCCCGGCTTGTCCGGGGCGTTTTGCTTTGCGTGCCTGACGTTCCTGATTGAAAAGATCAGGAAAATAGGGCATGAACGGGCCGTCTCAAGGAATGTGCCCATGATGTCCCGTTCTCTCGTTCTTGCGGTTATCGCGCTCTGGCCTCTGCAGGCATCCGCCCAGGAAGGGCCGGTAAACCTCTGGGCTGATTGGGGCGAGACGCTGTTCCATGATACGGAGCTTTCACAGAACGGCTCGCAATCCTGCGCGACCTGCCATGATCCGTCCTTCGCCTTCACCGATCCACGTGAATCAGAGGCGGGAAAGGCGGTCTCGCTGGGCGATGATTTCGAGAGCCTTGGCGACCGGAACGCGCCGACGCTGGGCTATACCTCCTTCTCGCCCGATTTCGCGATGGACGCTTCGGGGATCTATCGCGGCGGTCAGTTTCATGACGGACGCGCCAGGGATCTGGCCGAGCAGGCGCGCGGGCCGCTGTTCAACCCCGTCGAGATGGCGCTGCCATCCCCCGAGATCTTCGCGCAGCGTCTGGCGCAGAACCCCGATCAGGCGCGGATGGCGCGCGAGGTGGCGGGGATCGCGGACCTCGAGGCCGATCCCGAGGCCACGCTTGCCGCCGCGACCAAGGCATTGGCCGAATTTCAAAGCACCGAGGATTTCGCGCCTTTTGATAGCCGCTATGACCGGTTCCTGCGCGGCGAGATCGAACTGACCGACGAGGAGGAACTGGGGCGCATCCTGTTCTTCTCGCAGCAATTCACCAATTGTAACCAGTGCCACCAGCTGCGCGCCACACCCGGCGAGGCGGGCGAGACCTTCTCGAATTACGAATACCACAATATCGGTGTGCCGGTGAATGCGGCGGTGCGCGGGCGCAACGGCAAGGGAGAGGGCTTCCTCGATCGGGGGCTTCTGGACAATCCCGCGATCACCGATCCGGCGCAGGCCGGAAAGTTCAAGGTGCCGACCCTGCGCAACGTGGCCGTGACCGGCCCTTATATGCATAACGGGGTCTTCTCGGACCTGCGCACGGTGATCCTGTTCTACAATATCTATAATACCAAGCGCCCCGAGCGGCATATCAACCCCGAGACCGGCGCGCCCTTTGCGCCGCCCGAGATCGCGCAGAATATCTCGCTCGACAAACTGGAGATGGGGCCTGCGCTCGATGATCAGCGGATCGATGCGCTGGTGGCCTTCCTCAGGACCCTGACCGATGCGCGTTACGAGCATTTTCTGGAAGAATGATGTCGGCAGTTTGATGCGGGTGGCCCTCGCCAGCGCTTGACCTTTGCTCCGCACGCCGCAACTGTGCCGCGCGGTTACGTTTATCGGAGAGACCATATGGCTGGCCAAAGCAGGCCCTTCTCGGCGTTTGAGTTTATGATTGCCTGGCGCTATTTGCGGGCAAGACGGGCCGAGGGCGGGGTCTCGGTGATGACCTGGATCAGCCTGATCGGTATCACGCTCGGGGTCGCGGCCCTCATCATCACGCTGGCCGTGCGTGCGGGCTTCCGCGCGGAGTTTGTCGATACCATTCTGGGCGCCAATCCGCATGTGACCGTTTATTCGGCCCCGACCGAGGTAGTCGAGGGCTCGGGCGTCTATAGCCGGATCATCCGCGACTATGACGAGCGCGCCAAACGCATCGCCGCCATTCCGGGCGTGACCGATGCCGCCCCCATCGTGAAGGGGCAGGTCATGGCCACCTTCAATGACCGAAATAATGTGGGGCAGGTCTTCGGTATCCGCCTGCAGGATCTGGAAAAGATCCCCGGCGTGGCGCATTCCGACGAGGCGATCGGGTCTTTAGACAATTTCGATCAGGGTATCGCCATCGGCGCGGGTATGGCGCGGGATCTGGGGATCGGTCTGGGCGACAAGCTGCGGCTTCTGTCGCCCGAAGGAGCCAAGACCGCCTTTGGCACCAGCCCGCGGGTCTCGGCCTATACGGTCACCTATATCTTCTCGGCGGGGCGCTACGATATCGACCAGACCCGCATCTATATGCCCTTCAAGGAAGCGCAGAGCTATTTCAACCGCGAGGGTGGCGCCGACGAGATCGATGTCAGCGTGACCGACCCCGAGAATGTGGATGACTGGACGCCCCAGCTGATGGAGGCGGGCGGCGAGGGCACCATGCTCTGGTCGTGGCGCGACAGCTCGGGGAGCTTCCTCAAGGCGCTGACGATGGAAGACAACGTGATGTTCATTATCCTCTCGGTGCTGGTGCTAATCGCCTCGATGAATATCACCTCCGGCCTCATCATGCTGGTCAAGAACAAGGGCCGCGATATCGGGATCCTGCGGACGATGGGGCTGACCGAAGGCTCCATCCTGCGCGTGTTCTTCCTGTGCGGGGCGTTTACGGGGATCATCGGCACCTTCGCAGGGCTGATCCTCGGGGTCGTCTTCTCGCTTAATGTCCAGCATATCATCGACGGGCTGAACGCGCTCAATGGCGGCGATGTCTGGGATGCCTCGGTGCGCGGCATCTACGAATTGCCCGCCAAGCTGCAGGTGATGGATATCGTCAAATCCGTGGGGCTCTCGCTGGGCCTGAGCTTCATCGTGACCATTTTCCCTGCCCGCCGCGCGGCGCGCCTGAACCCTGTGGAGGCCCTGCGCTATGAATGATGTCCTGCAACTCTCGGGGATCGAGAAGATCTATAACCGCGGCACGCCGAAAGAGATCGCCGTGCTGCGCGGTCTCGATCTGTCCATCGCACCGGGGCAGGTCGTGGCGCTGGTTGCGCCCTCGGGCACCGGCAAATCGACGCTCCTGCATATCGCGGGCCTTCTGGACACGCCCGACACCGGCGGAGTGATGATCGATGGCGAGGATCTGGGCCGCGCTTCCGACAAGCAGCGCACACAGGCACGGCGCAACTCGCTGGGCTTTGTCTATCAGTTCCACCACCTGCTGCCCGAATTCACCGCCGAGGAGAACATCATCCTGCCACAGCTCGCCAACGGGATTGCGCGTAGCGAGGCCACGGCCCATGCGCGCTCGCTTCTGGAACGGGTGGGACTCAAGGATCGCGCCAGCCACCGTCCCTCGGCGCTATCGGGGGGCGAGCAGCAACGCGTGGCCTTCTGCCGTGCACTGGCCAACAAGCCTCGGCTTCTTCTTGCCGATGAGCCCACGGGCAATCTTGATCCCCAGACCTCGGACACGGTATTTGCTGCCCTTATGGACCTTGTGCGGGAGACGAATCTCTCCGCTCTGATCGCGACCCATAATCTGGATCTTGCGAAGCGGATGGATCGGGTTCTCCGGCTCGAGGAGGGAGTTCTGAGGGAATAAGATGGACCTATACGGTATCAAGACCTGTGATACCTGCCGCAAGGCCCGCAAGGCGCTGGAACAGGCGGGCAAAGAGGTGGCGTTTCACGATATCCGCGAGACGCCGCTGTCGCAGGATCAACTGGAGGCTTTTTATGCGGCCTTCGGCGACAAGCTTCTCAACAAATCCTCGACCACATGGCGCGGGCTCGACGAGGATGCGCGGTCCGGACCCGTTCTGGACCTGCTGGCGGAGCACCCGACCCTGATGAAGCGGCCTGTCATTGTAGCCAATGGCGCGATGACACTCGGCTGGACCAAAGACGCTCAAAGCCACTGGTTTTAAGGGGCTGGCGGGAACTTTCTCTGCCAGCTCACGTTTTCTAGCCAAATATGCCGCCGGATGCGTCGGAATTTTTAACCGTCGTCGTTCATAGTGGTGAAGATTAGGAAGTAACGGAAGGATTCCGTATGGTTCAGCTTAGCAGCCCTGCCCAGATTATGTCTGCGCCAGTCCGCCCGGTTGCCTCAGTGCGCCCTGATTACTGGACACATCTCGCGTGGATCACGGCAGGAGCGACGCCGCTTTGTGCATGGCGTCATGCGGCCAATCTGCCGACCGCAAGTCTGGCAGAGGCAATCGGGATATCCCCCGCGCGTCTTGCCCGGATCGAGGGCCGTCAGGAGACACTCGGGGCCGATATCCGCCGCCGGGCCTCGGAGGTGCTCGGGGTGCCCGAGACAGATCTCAGCGAATGAACGCCTGAACAGGCATGGTAGACAACGCGCCCGTGTGGCGCGTTTTTCTTTTGCGGCACCGCACCGGCAAAACCGCGCAGCCCCATGCCTATCTCGTGGCCGGACACGAAAAAACGGCCCGAAATTCGGGCCGTTCAGATGCGTCTATAGTCAAAGCTCAGAGAACTTTGAGGTCACCAGCAGAGGCACGACCGTCACGGCCGCTGATCAGTTCGTACTCGATTTTCTGGTTGTCGGCGAGGCCGGTCAGCCCTGCGCGCTCGACTGCAGAAATATGCACGAACACATCCTTGCCGCCTTCATCGGGCGCGATGAATCCGTAGCCTTTGGTGGTGTTGAACCATTTTACGGTGCCAGTGGCCATTCCCGTATCTCCTTCAGGTCTTCCCGGCGGCGATATTGCAACCGGGCCGCGCTGCCTGGTCTTCCAAGTCGCCCGGCAGCCTAAGGGCACGGGGTAGAAAGTCAGCGTTACACGCATCTACGAAGATGAAGCATGTGCATGAAAATGCAATGACGAAATGGCGAGGAAGCGAACTCCCTCACCTTTCTGTGATGTTGCACTGCGGCATGGCCGGATTTGCCCTAAAAATCAGCGCAGATCAGGGGCCATAGCTTCCGATGCGAGCGTTGCGAGAACGTCATCGAGCGCAACGATCTCGGTCCGGTTCTCGCCCAGCTTGCGCACCGAAACGGTGCGGTCCTCGACTTCTTTCATCCCGATCGCGAAGATATAGGGCACTTTCCCGAGACTATGCTCGCGCACCTTGTAGTTGATCTTCTCGTTGCGGGTATCGGCCTCCGCACGGATGCCGCGGGCTTTCAGGGCCTCGGTCACTTCGCGCACATAGTCATCGGCATCCGAGACGATCGAGGCCACAACAACCTGACGCGGCGCGAGCCACAGGGGCAGCTTGCCTGCGAAGTTCTCGATCAGCATGCCGATGAACCGCTCGAACGAGCCCAGAACCGCGCGGTGCAGCATGACAGGGCGGTGACGCTCGCCATCCTGACCGATATAGCTCGCATCCAGACGCTCGGGGAGGTTAGGGTCCACCTGCAGCGTGCCGCATTGCCATTCACGCCCGATCGCATCGGTCAGGGTGAATTCGAGTTTGGGGCCATAGAAGGCACCTTCGCCTTCCTGGATCTCGTATTCATAGCCCGCGTGGTTGCACGCATTGCCAAGGGCGGCCTCGACGCGGTCCCAGCTTTCTTCGGAGCCGATGCGCTTCTCAGGACGGGTCGAGAGCTTGATCGTCCAGTTGTCGAAGCCCAGATCCGAATAGATACCGGCGAGGAAGCTGATGAATTTCGCGGTTTCCGTCTCGATCTGGTCTTCCGTGCAGAAGATATGCGCGTCATCCTGCGTGAAGCCGCGCACACGCATGATCCCGTGCAGCGCGCCCGAGGGTTCATAGCGGTTGCACGAGCCGAACTCGGCCATGCGCAGGGGCAGGTCGCGATAGGATTTCAGCCCCACATTGAACACCTGAACGTGGCAGGGGCAGTTCATGGGTTTAAGCGCATTAACGGTTTTCTCGCGGGCATGATCCTCGTCCACTTCGACGATAAACATGTTCTCCTGATAGTTTTCCCAGTGGCCCGAGGCTTCCCACAGCTTGCGGTTCACTACCTGCGGCGTATTCACCTCGACATAGCCGTCAGCGCGCTGCTTGCGGCGCATATAGTCCTGAAGCGTCGTGTAGATGGTCCAGCCATTAGGGTGCCAGAAGACCTGACCGGGGGCCTCCTCCTGCATGTGATAGAGATCCATCTCGCGGCCCAGACGGCGGTGGTCGCGCTTGGCGGCCTCTTCCATCATCGTGGTCCAGGCGCTCAGGTCTTTCTTGGACTTGAAGGCCACGCCATAGATGCGCTGCAGCATCGGGCGGGTCGAATCGCCCAGCCAGTAGGCGCCCGCCACATGGGTCAGTTTGAACGCATCGGCAGGCACCTGGCCGGTATGGACAAGGTGCGGACCACGGCAGAGATCCTGCCAGTCGCCATGCCAATACATCCGCAGATCCTCGCCCTCGGGGATGCGGTTGACCAGCTCGACCTTGAAGGGCTCGCCCCTGTCCTCGTAATATTTGATCGCATCCTCACGCGACCACAGCTCGGTCTTCACCGGCTCGCGGGCATTGATGATGTCACGCATCTTCTTCTCGATTACCGCGAGGTCTTCGGGAGTGAAGGGCTCGGCGCGGTCGAAATCGTAGAACCAGCCATTGTCGCGGACCGGACCGATGGTCACTTTCACATCCGGCCAGATCTCCTGCACGGCGCGGGCCATGATGTGGGCCAGATCGTGGCGGATCAGTTCCAGCGCGGGCGCGTCATCGGACATGGTGTTGATGGCGATCTGCGCATCCTGGCGGATCGGCCATTGCAGATCCCAATGCTGGCCATTCACCTGCGCGGAAATCGCTTTTTTCGACAGGGATTTGGAAATGCCTTCGGCGACTTCCAGAGCCGTAATGCCGGCATCGACCTGCTTCTGGTTTCCATCGGGGAAGGTGAGGGTAATCTGGGACATCTGTCGTCCTCCTCGTCGGTTTGGCGCCCACGGAACGCCCGGTTGCAAGTTATGTTCGTGCGGGCCTTGTGCGACCGGCGGCCTGTGGTGTCAAGTCTCAGAAATGGATTGCCCCGCAGAATCGGGGGATTAGACGGAACCGCGTGCTCACGGCGCCGTTATTCGTGGAAGCCAAAGCGAGGTCCCCATGCCCAGCCAGTTCAGCCGGTCCCTGTTCAACCGTCTTGTCGATGATCCTGACCGCGATGGCGGGTTGGAGGCTGCACCATTGAAGGCCGAACCGGCCAATTTCCTGCGCCACATCGTGGGCTTGGGAGCCACGAAATCGGCAGACGGGCTGATCGACCCCAAACTGGTGCTCAGCTGGCTCCTGAACCATCTGGGCGCCGGGGCCTTCTATGCCGGCCTTCTGGTGCCCGTGCGCGAGGCAGGGGCGCTTTTGCCACAGATCTTCACGGCCGCGCTGATCCACGGGCGCGGTCGGCGCAAATGGGTCTGGGCTCTGGGCGCGGCGGTGCAGGGGCTGGCAGCTGGCGGGATCGCGCTGGCGGGGTTGCGGCTCGAGGGTGCGGTCGCGGGGATGGTCATCGTGGCGCTGCTGGCAGTGCTGGCGGTGGCGCGCTCGGCCTGTTCGGTGGCCTATAAGGACGTTCTGGGCAAGACCATCGGCCAGAGTCGCCGCGGCACGGTCACGGGCACGGCCTCGACCATTGGCTCGGCGGCAGTGGTCATTTTTGCGCTGGTGCTGCTCTTCATCCCCGTAGATCGCTACGCGCTGGTCGAGGTGGCGATTGGTCTGGCGGCCATCGGCTGGATTCTCGGGGCGGTGATGATGGCGCTGATGGTCGAGGAGGATGACGGCGGCACCGGCGAGAGCGGGTTGCCCAACCCATGGACCCTGATGCGCGAGGACCGCCAGCTGCGGCTCTTTGTCATCGCGCGTTCGTTATTGGTGGGAACGGCTCTGGCGCCGCCCTATCTGGTGTTGCTGGCGGCCAAGGGAAGCCAAGATTTTGCCGAGCTTGGCGGGCTTGTGCTGGCATCGTCCGTGGCTGCGGTCCTGTCGGCTTATATCTGGGGGCGGCTCTCGGACCGCTCCTCGCGCCGTGTGCTGATCTATGCGGGGCTTGCAGCCGCCGTGGCGTTGGCGCTGGCGCTGGGGCTCAACGCCTCGGGCCTCGCACAGACCGTCTGGGCGATGCCCTTGGTGCTCTTCTGCCTGATGCTGGCCTATCATGGGGTGCGTCAGGGGCGCTCGACGCATCTTGTGGATATGTCAGGCCCCGGGGAGCGGGCCGATTACACCGCCGTCTCCAATACAGTAGTAGGGCTCTTCCTGCTGATCGCGGGGGCAGGGGCCGCCGCATTGGGAAGTGTCTCGGTGCCCCTTGTCATCTGGGTCTTTCTTGTGATGTCTGTGGCGGGCGCTTGGATTGCAACGAAACTGACCGAGGTTCAGACATGACCGATTTCCTGACCACAGCCGAAGGCCGCAAGATCGGCTATAACCGTATCGAGGGTAGCGAGCCGGGGATCGTGTTTCTGGGTGGCTTGCGCTCGGATATGGAGGGGACCAAGGCGCTGGCGCTCGAGCAATGGGCCAAGGCGCAGGGCAAGGCCTTTTTGCGCTTCGATTATTCCGGTCATGGCGTGTCATCGGGCACATTCGAGGAGGGCGCGATCGGTGATTGGTTCGAGGATGCGATGGCCGCAATCACCACGTTGACCTCCGGCCCGCAGGTGTTGGTCGGCTCGTCGATGGGGGGCTGGGTTTCGCTTCTGGTGGCGCGCACCATCCCCGACCGTGTGGCGGGGCTTGTGACGATCGCGGCTGCTCCCGATTTTACCGAGGACGGATACTGGGCAAGCTTTAACGAGGCCACGCGGGAGAAACTCGAACGCGAGGGCCATATCGCCATACCGTCAGAATACGGGGCGCCGATGATCATCACCCGCCGCCTGATCGAGGATGGCCGCAACCGGCTGGTGCTGCGCGATCCGCTGTCGCTCCCCTTCCCGACGCGGCTGTTGCAGGGCACCGATGACGAGGCCGTGCCCTATGACTGGGCGATCCGGCTGCTGAACCACGCGGATTGCCCCGATCTGACCCTGACACTGGTCAGGGGGGCCGATCACCGTTTCTCGGACGAGGATTGCCTGAAGATGATCGAACGCGCCGTGGCGGATGTGCTGGCGCGTATTCCCTGACGGCACGACCGGCAGTCCTCCCCGGTGCCGCAGGCGCGGCGAAAACATGACGGGGACATGACGTTTGCGCTTCAATCCTCTGGCTCCATCGGTCACATTACGCGTAAGAGCGGGCAAGCCGCCGAGGGTGGAGAAGGGAATTCGAGCAATGACCGCTGAACCGCTGGTTCTGCTGCCGGGCTTCATGAGTGACGCGCGGCTTTATTGGCATCAGTTGGCCGAGCTTTCGGCCGAGCGCGCCGTGATGGTCTGTCCTTTGCGCGGCGACAGCATCGAGGAGATGGCGCGCAGCGTTCTGGCCGAGGCACCGCCGCGTTTTGCGCTGGCGGGGCACTGGCTGGGGGCGCTGGTGGCCATGGAGGTTCTGCGGCAGGCGCCCGAGCGTGTGACGCGGATCGCGATGATCAATGTCTCGCCGCTACCCGAAACCCCCACGATGGCCGGGCTGCGCGAACAGCGCATTCTGAAAGCCAAGACGGGGCGTCTTGATGATGCGATGCTCGAGGAGGTGCCCGCGAGTGCTCTGGCCGAGGGCGAGAGCCGGATCAATGTGCAAGCGATGATGCTGGATATGGCACAGACGCTCGGTCCCGACCGTTTTGCCGCGCAGTCCCGCGCGTTGATGCGCCGTCCTGACCAGCAGCGGCTTCTGCGCAACTCGCCTGTGCGGGCGCTACTTCTTTGCGGCGTGCATGACACGATCTGCCCGCCGCGCAGACACCAGTTCCTGGCCGAGCTGATCCCGCATGGAACCTATACCGAGATCGCGCAGGCAGGGCATCTTACCCCTCTCGAACAGCCCGAAGCGGTGACATCCGCGCTGCGTGAATGGCTCAACGCCCCTGTATCATTCAAATAATCGATTTAAAATTTGTTATTTGTTAATGTTTCTCCGACAGTGTCGTCGAGGAGAGGCAGAAAGAACTTTTGCGCCTCTATTCTCTTCTTTACGGTGAATAGTGTGTTCTGTTTTTTCATTGCCTTACACGAAGGCGATCAATGGCGAGGAGGGCCAGATGATCCATATCGTGAGCTGCACTTTCAGAACGAGCGGTCTCGTCTATGATCATCGCCAGATGTCGGGTGGCGCAATCCGCGTCACGGCGACCGATAGCGGGCGTGATTTGGTCAAATGCAGATTCTTCGGGGTTGGACGCGAGAAGGGGAGCCAGCCTGCAAATGATGTGCTCTGCTGTCCCGCTTTCTCGAAACCGTCATCGCGGGCGGCCGCTGGTACGAACGGGGCGGATGCCGTGCTCGACCGGCATATGGCAGAGGCCCGGCGCGTGGACGAGCTGATGCGGATGATCGAAGGCGCGCTGAATGGCGGGCTACCACGGCAGGACCATCCCTGAACGTAACCCTGCGAACAAAAAACGCGGCCTCTGGGGCCGCGTTTTTGTTTTTGCTGTTTCAGACGCCGCGCGAGAGCGCCGCGACACCTGTGCGGGCCACATCACTCAGGCCCAAGGGGCGCATCAGCTCTGCAAAGGCGTCGATCTTTTCCGGCGCGCCGGTCATCTCGAAGACAAAGCTCTCGAGCGTGGAATCGACCACATTGGCGCGGAAGATCTCTGCAAGCCGCAGTGCCTCGATCCGCTTGTCGCCAGAGCCTACCACCTTGATCAGTGCCAGCTCGCGCTCGACCGCCTGACCCTCGAGCGTCAGGTCGATCACCTCATGGACCGGCACGATCCGGCCAAGTTGTGCCTTGATCTGCTCGATCACGGCAACGGTGCCGCGGGTCACGATCGTGATGCGCGAGCGGTGGCCCTTGTGATCGGTCTCGGCCACGGTGAGGCTGTCGATATTATAGCCGCGCCCCGCGAAAAGCCCGATCACGCGGGCCAGAACGCCCGCCTCGTTTTCCACGATCAGCGCCAGAGTATGGCTTTGCACCACATCGGAATGGAAATCCCGCAGGTCATAGGCCGAATGGCTCGTGGAGCCTTGTTTGATGTTCAGAGCGGCCATGGCCGGTCTCCTTTCAATCCATGCGTTTCAGCGCTCGGGCGGGGCGCACCCGCCCGATCAGGCTTACACGAGAGCGGCGCCCTCTTTGAAGGCCTGCGCATCGGCGGCCAGAAGCATCTCGTTATGCGGCTTGCCCGAGGGAATCATCGGGAAGCAGTTCTCGTGCTTCTCGACAAGGCAGTCGAACAGGACCGGACCGTCATGGTTCAGCATTTCCATGATCGCGTCATCGAGATCGGCCGGATCATGGCACTGGATGCCCTTCCAGCCAAAGGCCTCGGCCAGCTTCACGAAATCGGGCAGGCTTTCGGACCAGCTCGAGGAATAGCGCTCGCCATGCAGCAATTCCTGCCACTGGCGGACCATGCCGAGCCGTTCATTGTTGAGGATGAACTGCTTCACCGGTGCGCGGAACTGGGTCGCGGTGCCCATCTCCTGCATATTCATCAGCCACGAGGCTTCGCCCGCCACGTTGATCACCAGTGCCTCGGGATGGGCGATCTGCACGCCGATCGAGGCGGGGAAGCCGTAGCCCATCGTCCCCAGACCACCGGAGGTCATCCAGCGATGGGGTTCGTCGAAATGCAGATATTGCGCGGCCCACATCTGGTGCTGGCCCACCTCGGTGGTGATGTAGCGGTCACGACCGGCGGTCAGGGCCTGCAGACGCTCGAGCGCATATTGCGGCTTGATGGTCTTTTCCGAGTTCGTATAGGCGAGGCAGCGCACGGCGCGCCACTCGTTGACCTGTTTGTGCCATTCGGCAATGGCCTCTTTGTTGGTCTTGCGGCCACGCGCTTTCCAGACCTTGAGGACGTCTTCCAGAATATGGCCCACATCGCCCACGATCGGCAGATGCACGGGGATGATCTTGTTGATCGAGGAGGGGTCGATATCGATATGGACCTTGGTCGACCCCGGCGAGAAATCGGCCACGCGACCAGTGATCCGGTCATCGAAGCGCGCGCCCACATTGATCATCAGGTCGCAATCATGCATCGCCAGATTGGCCTCGTAGAGGCCATGCATCCCCAGCATCCCGAGCCATTTCTTGCCCGAGGCGGGATAGGCACCGAGGCCCATCAGCGTGGAGGTGATCGGGAAATCGGTGCCATCGACCAGCTCGCGCAGCAATTGCGACGCGGCCGAGCCCGAATTGATCACACCGCCGCCGGTATAGAAGACGGGCTTCTTGGCGTTTTCGATCAGCTCGACGAGCTTGGTGATCGCCTCGATATCGCCTTTCACCTTGGGTGTATAATGGCTCACATCCACCTGTTTCGGCTCGGAATAGGTGCCGAGGGCGAACTGCACGTCTTTCGGCAGATCCACCAGCACCGGCCCCGGACGGCCCGAGGTCGCCACGTGGAAGGCCTCGTGCAGGGTGGCGGCCAGCTCCTCGGTCTCTTTCACCAGCCAGTTATGTTTGGTGCAGGGACGGGTGATGCCCACGGTATCGGCTTCCTGGAACCCGTCGGTGCCGATCAGGAAGGTCGGCACCTGACCCGACAGCACGACCAGCGGAATGGAATCGAGCAGCGCATCGGTCAGGCCGGTGACCGCATTCGTGGCCCCGGGGCCTGAGGTGACCAGCACAACGCCCGGTTTGCCGGTCGAGCGCGCATAGCCTTCGGCCATATGAACAGCGGCCTGCTCATGGCGGACAAGGATATGGCGAATGTCGTTTTGCTGGAAAATCTCGTCATAGATCGGCAGGACAGCGCCACCCGGATAGCCGAAGATTACTTCGACACCCTGATCCTTGAGCGCCTGAACCACCATTTTCGCGCCAGTCATCTGCCGTGACATCGCATACTCCATCCATTGCCCGTGATCGGGCCCGTTCCAATCCAACCCAGTGTGTCGATATGAAAAAGCCCCCGACCTGTGGCGGGGGCGCATGGGAACCATCATGGTCTAACCGTTACCGGCCCATGCGCTTCCTTCTAATGACGACGAGGAGCGAGTTCATCGCTAATCCTTTCACTGTGGTTGGCGGCACATTATGTCGCACCGTCCGGCCCGTCAATCGCAAAATCCGAAATAATATGATTTCAATCGGCCAAATTATAACTTTTTATTGCGCTGAAATCCTATAAAGCTGGAATAATCGCAAAACCGTGAGAGGTTTTGCAGTGTTCATCCGCCGGATTCGGAAATTTACCGGCGGGGCAGGCTTAAATGGGTTCACATCCGCGCGAGACATGGTAAGCGAGGCCGGATCGGTAAATCTTCATGGTTTTTGAGTTCCAGACTGCGGTAAATCTGCAAAGTGGTCAATTAATCTCACCAGATTGGGGCAATTGTCTTGACCAAGCGGCGCCGTTTGGACGAAGAAATATGTCATCATGTGGTCCTGCCCATCGGGACCTGATGTGAGGGAGGGAAATTATGGGCGCCTTACTGGCGTTTGCGCGGGTCATTGACCGCGTGAATGAGTTCATCGGAAAATCCGTCTCATGGCTTATCCTGCTGGCGATCCTCGTCAGCGCGGTCAATGCCGTGGTGCGCAAGGTCTTCAGCATCTCGTCCAACGCGTGGCTCGAGCTGCAATGGTATCTCTTCGGGGCGGCCTTCCTGCTGGCCGCAGCCTATACGCTGCAGAAGAACGAGCATATTCGTATCGACATCCTCTACGGCGCGCTGAAACGGCGCACGCAGAACTGGATCGATCTGTTCGGGCATGTGGTCTTCCTGCTGCCCTTCACCTTGCTCATGCTCTATTTCCTCTATCCCTATGTCATGCTCTCGCTGCGCTCGGGCGAGGTCTCGACCAATGCGGGCGGCCTGATCCTGTGGCCGGCAAAGATGCTGCTGCTGGTGGGGTTCATCCTGCTTTTCGCGCAGAACATCTCCGAGATCATCAAGAAGATTGCCACCCTGCGCGGGCTTATCGAGGACCCGCATGCGGGCCAGTCGGCGCATGGCGATATGTCCGATGAACCCGTCGTGAAAGAGGAGGCTCTGTAATGCTGATGGAGCTGATCGCGCAGAACCTTGCGCCCATCATGTTCGCCTCGCTGGTGATCTTCCTGCTTTTGGGCTATCCGGTGGCCTTCTCGCTGGCGGCCAATGGTCTTTTGTTCTTTGTCATCGGGGTGTTTCTGGCACCGATGTCGGGTGGCTCGATCCATCTCAGCTGGCCCTTGCTCAACGCGATGCCGGAGCGGATGTGGGGGGTCCTGTCAAACGAGACCCTGCTCGCCATTCCTTTCTTCACTTTCATGGGGCTGATGCTGGAGAAATCCGGTATGGCCGAGGATCTTCTGGATACGATCGGCCAGCTCTTCGGCCCCGTGCGCGGTGGTCTGGCCTATGCCGTGGTCATCGTGGGCGCGCTGCTGGCGGCGACCACCGGCGTGGTTGCGGCCTCGGTGATCGCGATGGGGCTGATCTCGCTGCCGATCATGCTGCGCTATGGCTATGACCGCAAGATCGCCTCTGGCGTGATCACGGCTTCCGGCACTCTGGCGCAGATCATCCCGCCCTCGCTGGTGCTGATCATCCTCGCCGACCAGCTGGGCCGGTCCGTGGGCGATATGTATAAGGGCGCACTGATCCCCGGTATGATCCTGATGGGGCTCTATCTGGGCTATGTCTTCGTCGTATCGATCATCCGCCCGAACGCCATGCCCGCACTGCCGAAAGAGGCGCGCACATTGGGCTCGGGCGTGACCTCGCTGATCGTGGTGCTGGCGATTGCGGTCGCGGTTTTCTATGGCACCGACCTCTATCTGGCGGCGAACCATCCGGCCAATGACGCAGGTATTCTCGCGGTCTTCGCCGCCGTAATCGTGGCCTATGTCATCGCGCTGGCCGATCGCGGGTTGAAGACCAATCTGATGAGCCGTCTGGCCCAACAGGTGGTGATCGTGTTGATTCCGCCGCTGGCGCTGATCTTCCTCGTGCTCGGCACAATCTTCCTCGGGGTGGCGACGCCCACCGAGGGCGGGGCGATGGGCGCGGTTGGCGCGCTGATCCTTGCGGCGATGAAGGGGCGGCTGAAATTCGATGTGGTGCGCGACGCGCTGACCGCCACCACACGTCTCTCGGCCTTCGTTATGTTCATCCTGCTGGGCGCGCGAGTTTTTTCGCTGACCTTCTACGGGGTGAACGGGCATCTGTGGGTCGAACATCTGCTGACCTCGCTGCCGGGGGGACAGATCGGCTTCCTGCTGGTGGTCTCGGTTCTGGTCTTCTTCCTCGCCTTCTTCCTCGATTTCTTCGAGCTGGCCTTCATCATCGTGCCGCTCCTGGCACCGGCGGCGGAAGCCATGGGGATCGACCTGATCTGGTTCGGGGTGATCCTGGGCGTCAACATGCAGACCTCCTTCATGCACCCGCCCTTCGGTTTCGCGCTGTTCTTCCTGCGCTCGGTGGCACCCAAAGTGCCCTATCTCGACCGTATCACCGGCAAGACGATCGCGCCCGTGAAGACCTCGCAGATCTATTGGGGGGCAGTGCCCTTCCTCTTCATCCAGATCGCGATGATCGGGCTGGTGATCGCCTTCCCGCAGATGGTCATGCACTACAAGGGCCCGACCATCGATCCGGCGAGCATCGAGATGAAGCTGCCGGATATGCCGGGTCTGGGCGGGATCGGCGGCGGTCTTGCACCGCTGGGCGGCGCCCCCTCGGGTGGCGCGGGGTCGAACCCGCTGGGTCTGCCGCCATTGGGCATGCCCGGTGCGCCAACCGGCCAACCGGCCCAGCCGCCGCAGGGCGGAGATGCCAGTCTGGGCATTCCCGCACCCGCAGGGCTTGGCGGACTGAACTGAGCGACACAGTCAAGGAAACGGCGGCCCTCGGGCCGCCGTTTCCATATCGTCCCCTCCGCTGCCGGGGCGGGCGGGCTATCCGTTGATCGGGATCGGCTGCCGCGGCGTTCCGACCCGTTGCGCCGGAGCCGTGGTCTGATCCGCTCTTGTTCCGCGCCGTCCGATCGGGCCTAGTGGGGTAGAACAGGATCGGGAGGAGAGAGATATGCTGGAACGGATGAGGATCGGATTTGTCGGCGGGCGCGGAATGCTTGGCCATGCTATGGTGTTGGGGCTCCTGAAGGCAGGCATGCCCGCCGCCAATCTGACAATCTTCAGCCGCAGCGACAGGCCGCTCCCTGCGGTATTCGAGGGGGTCGGGCTGTCGCAGGAACTCGGGGAGATCAGCGATCTATGCGATATAGCCGTGCTGGTGCTGCCCCCGGCCGAGGCAGGAGCGCTGCGGATCCGGTTCGAGGGGCGGCTGGTGGCTTCGGTGATGGCGGGGGTGGATTTTTCCCGGCTTGGCCGCATCGCACCGGGGGCGCAGCTGGTGCGGGCCATGTCGAGCCCCGCCGCCTCCGGTGGGCTGGCCTATTCGCCATGGGTCGCGCAAGAGGAGCCTACCTCCGATATGGTCGTGCAGATCGAGACGATGTTCGGCGCGCTCGGCCAGTGCGACAGGTTGGAGCGCGAGGCGGATCTTGCGCTTTTCACGGCGATGACAGGCCCCGTGCCGGGTTTTGTGGCGCTGTTTGCGGAATATATGCAGGACTATCTGGAAGAGCACGGTATTGCGCCGGAGACCGCAGATCGGGCCACGCGCCAGCTGTTTCTGGGGGCGGGGCAGCTGCTGTCTTCCGAGGCACCGCGGGCCGCGCAGCATGTGCAGGGCATGATCGATTATGATGGCACGACAGCCGCCGGATTGCGGGTCATGCGCAAGAGCGGGATCCGCGAGGGCATCTTTGTCGGGCTCGATGCGGCAGCGCAAAAGGCGCGCGAGATCGGGGGCTGACGGTAGCAGGCGTTTGCCTGTCGGGGCAACACCAATGAAAAAGGGCGCGACGAGGTCGCGCCCTTTTTCATTGCGGAGAGGCCGAGGCCCGTCCCTAGTTCTTTGCGTCGTCCTTTGCGGCCTCGGCTTGCGCGGCAGGTTTTGCTGCCGTTTCGGTCTGCGGGGAGGCCGCTGCCGGCTTGGGAGCCTCGGCCTTTACCGTCTCGACCTTTGCGGGCTCGGCCTTTGCGGGCTCCGTCTTCGCGAGGTCGGGCTTGGGCTCTGCCGGTTTGCTTTCCACGGCTTTCGGTGCTGCGGGTGCTGCGGGCGACGGGGCGGGGGCGGCAGACGTTGCCACAGGAGCCGATGCGGCTTTGGTGGCCGATTTGGGCTTGGTTGCGCGCGGCTTGCGGGCAGGGGCCGCGGCCTTTTTCGGCTCTTCCGATTTGGTCACGGCCGCAGTTGCGGCGGCTGCCGCCGGTTTGCGGGCGCGGGCCTTGCGCGCGCCCATCGGTGTCACACCGCTATTGACCTTCACCTCGCGCGAAAGCTCCTCGTCGGAGGCGTGATCGTCAATGAATTCCAGCACCAGCGGGCGGATATTGTTGCGCCATGCCCCACCGGCAAAGATGCCGTAATGGCCCGCTTTGGGTTCCAGATGCTGCTGCTTCATGCTGTCGGGCAGACCAGTGCACAGATCGAGGGCTGCCACACACTGGCCGGGGGCGGAGATATCGTCCTTCTCACCTTCGACGGTTTTCACCGCGACCGTGGTGATCTTGCCGATATCGATCTTCTTGCCCTTGATGGTGAAATTGTTCTGCGCGATCTCCAGACCCTTGAAGATACGCTCCACCGTCGAGAGATAGAACTCGGCGGTCATGTCCATGACCGAGAGATACTCGTCATAGAAGCGGTTGTGGCGGTCGCGCTCGGCGGGGCCGTCCTTGGCATCGTTCATGATCTTGTCGAGGAAGGCTTTGGCATGGGTCTCGGCATTCATCGAGATGAAAGAGGCCAGCTGCATCAGGCCCGGATAGACCATGCGGCCCACACCCTTGTAGCGGTAGCCCACACGCTGGATCACCATCTGCTCGAGCTGGCCCATCGTGATGCGGCGCCCGAAATCGGTCACTTCGGTGGCGGCGGCATCGGGGTCGATCGGGCCGCCGATCAGGGTCAGCGTGCGCGGCTGGGCCTTGGGGTCCTCTTCCGCCAGATAGGCGGTGGCGGCCAGCGCCAGCGGTGCCGGCTGACAGACCGCGATCACGTTGATATCGGGGCCCAGTTCGCGCATGAAATCGACGAGATAGAGCGTATAGTCCTCGACGTCGAACTTGCCCTCGCTCACCGGAATGTCGCGGGCATTCTTCCAGTCGGTCACATAGACCTCGGCATCGGGGAGAAGCGAGATCACTGTCGAGCGCATCAGCGTCGCATAATGGCCCGACATCGGGGCCACGAGCAGGATACGGCGGGGCATCTTGTCACGGCCCTGCACGTTGAAATGGATCAGCGAGCCGAAGGCCTTGTCCATGATAGTATCGACTTCGACCATATGGTCCCGCCCGTCGGCGGCGGCGATGGCGCGGATGCCCCAATCGGGTTTCATCACCATGCGCGAGAAGCTGCGCTCGGTCACCGCCCCCCATGATTCGAGCATGCGGTAAGCGGGGTTCGGGGACAGGCCGAAGACAGGGTAGGACGCCATCGCGCGCGCAGAGGCGCCGATCCATTCATTGGTGTTCCTGATGCTCTCCATCAGATCGTAGCTATAGATGCCTTTCATCGCGTCGCTCCTTTGGCCGACCAGTCCGGACATTTCACACGCTTGAGGTGAAAATCTGCTGAATGCCCGCTTTACCGTAGAGAAGAGAAGTCTATGGTTGAGAAAAAGATAGGAGGAGCGCGAGGTCATGACAACAGGGGAGACACAGGTTTCTGCTGCATCGCAGAAAATGCAGGAGAATCTGGCAAGAATAGAACAGCTTTCGCAACGTCTGGTCGAAGCTTTGGGCCGCAGACGTATGCCGAACCCTTCTCTGGAGGGGCCGGGCGTCGATCTTTATATGTCGACCACTGCCGCCGTCATGAAGGAGCTATCCGATAAACCGGCGCAAATCCTTGAAGCCCAAGTGAAATACTGGGGCGATGCAATGAGCCACTATATTCAGGCGACCCATGCGCTGGCGACTCAGGGGTTCCGCCCGCCCGAGGATACCGGCCCCGAGGACAAGCGTTTCTCCAACCCGCTCTGGGCCACCCATCCCTATTTCAACTTCGTCAAACAGCAATATATGATCGCCTCGCGCGCCATAGACGAGGCTACGGATGCGCTCCCCGGACTGGCCGAAAAAGACCGTAAGCGACTGAAATATTTCACCAAGCAACTGGTGGACATGATGGCGCCCACGAATTTCTTCGCCACCAATCCCGATGCGCTCGAACGCGCGATCGAGACCGAGGGCGAGAGCCTCGTGCAGGGGCTCGAAAACCTCGTGCGCGATGTCGAACAGAATCAGGGCGATCTTCTGGTGACACTGGCCGACCGCACGGCCTTCGAGGTCGGGCGCAATCTGGCCACTACCGAGGGCAAAGTGGTCTATCGCTGCCGGATGTTCGAGCTGATCCAGTACACGCCCAAAACCGAAAAGGTCTATCGCACGCCGCTGCTGATCTTCCCGCCTTGGATCAACAAGTTCTACATCCTCGATATGAAGGAGCAGAACAGCTTTATCCGGTTTGCAGTCGAGCAGGGCTTCACCGTTTTTGTGGTCAGCTGGAAAAACCCCGATGCGAGCTTTGCCGATGTGGGCTTCGAGACCTATATCGAGAGCTATCTGGATGCCATCGAACAGGTGAAATCCGAGACCGGCGTGGCCAAGATCAATGCCATCGGTTATTGCATCGCGGGCACCACGCTCAGCCTGACACTGGCGCTGATGAAAAAGCGGCGCGACCATTCCATCAATTGTGCGACCTTCTTCACCACGCTCACCGATTTCTCGGATCAGGGCGAGTTCGTGTCCTTCCTGCAGGATGATTTCGTGGACGGGCTGGAGGTGCAATGCCGCGTGGACGGGGTGCTTTCGAGCTACTTCATGTCGCGCACCTTCTCCTTCCTGCGCTCGAACGACCTGATCTGGCGTCCCGCGATCCGCAGCTACATGATGGGCGAGGCGCCGCCCGCCTTCGATCTGCTTTACTGGAACGGGGACGCCACCAATCTTCCGGGCAAGATGGCGATGGAATATCTGCGCGGCCTGTGCCAGCAGAACCTCTTTGCCGAGGACTGCTTCACCCTGATGGGCGAGGAGCTGAAACTGTCGGATGTGACGGTGCCGCTGATGGCGATTGCCTGCGAGACCGATCACATCGCGCCGTGGAAGGCGTCCTTCAAAGGGATCTCGCAAATGGGCTCGAAGGATAAAGAGTTCATCATGGCGCAATCGGGCCATATCGCGGGGATCGTGAATCCGCCCAGCAAGCAGAAATACGGCCATTATACCTCGTCCGCGCCGATCGAGGATGCCGATGAGTGGCTGGCGGCGGCAGAGTTCCACGAGGGCACATGGTGGCCGCGATGGGCCGAATGGCTGGCCGCGCAATCGGGTCGTGAGGTTGCCGCACGCACTCCGGGCGAGGGCGGGCATCAGATTCTGGGCGAGGCGCCCGGCAGCTATGTGCGCGAAACCATCGTGCTATGAGTGATCCGGCCCCGAGGGGCCGGATCCGTTTGTGCTTTACGCTGTGTAAAATTTCTGCAACGCGGCACAAAACACTTGATTTGCTGCAGTGCAGCATATATCGTTGATTGTAGCGAATAGGGCCGCGCAGACCGAACCACTGGCCCTTCTATCAAGAATGGAGCATCTACGATGGCCGCAACTACCCAAGACTTCACCAAGATCATGCAAGATATGATGTCCTCGATGCCGATGGACATGTCGAAGTTCCAAGAGGGCTTCAAAGCGCAGGCGGCCTTCTCCGAGAAAATGTCCAAAGTGGCTCTGGATGCCGCAGAGAAATCGACCGAGATCTCTGCCAAATGGACCAAAGAGACGCTTGCCAAGATGGGCGACATGACGGCCACCAAATCCGAGCCGGCTGATTACGCAAAAGCGATGAGCGATTTCGCTTCCGCTTCGGCCGAGATCGCTTCGGAAAATATCTCGGCTTTCGCAGAAGTTGCAAAGAAAGTTCAGATGGAAACCGTCGAGCTGATGCTGGCCGCAGGCAAGGATTTCTCGGAAGATGCGACCGCCGCCATGAAGTCGGCAACCTCCTCGACCGCAGCTGCCGCGAAGAAAACCACCGCAGCCGCGACGAAGTAATCTCTTCCTCCCGGATCTCTGACAGCATCCTCCCAGTCAGGGAACGGATCTGGGGCGGGCTTCGGCTCGCCCCTTTCTTATTGATTTCGTGACATTTGCGCCTCATGATGGCCACTCACTCGATATCCTGGGGAGGATCATCATGGCCGATGCGGAAAAGCCTCTTTTAATCAAACGCTACGCAAGTCGGCGTCTCTACAATACCGAGACGAGCGATTATGTGACGCTTGAAGATATCGCCCGCTTCATTCGCGATGGCCGCGAAGTGCAGATCGTTGATCTGAAATCGGGCGACGATCTGACCCGCCAATATCTGCTGCAGATCATCGCCGAGCATGAAAGCCGTGGCGAGAATGTTCTGCCGGTGGATGTGCTGACCGATCTTGTGCGCTCCTATGCCACTTCGGCGCAGAGCGTTGTGCCGCAGTTTCTGGCCGCAAGTTTCGATATGCTGCGTCAGGGCCAGTCCCAGATGATGGAGAATATGGGCCGGATGCCGATTGCCTCCGTGCCCGGGTTCGACGCGCTCCAGAAACAGCAGCAGGCCTTCTTGCAGACGATGATGGGCGGTTGGCCCAAAGCGTCATCGGGTCCCGAGCGCGAGGCGCCTGCCGCCTCCGAGGATCGCGAGGAGCTGGAGAAGATCAAGAAACAGCTTGCAGAGCTGCAATCGAAGCTCTCCAAGCTCTGATCATCGCAGCCCCAATCCGTGCAGCACGATGCGCAGCGCGGCCTTGGGCAGGATCACCAGACAGGGGCCCGTCATCTTTAAGGTGACGGGCCCTGTTACCTTATTCGAAGTGCCGATCATCCCCACTGGATCGAGCCGCACCCCATCGAGAGGGTATTGCAATCCGGTCGAAGAGCCGTCGCAGGGCCCCAGAGGATAGAGCGAGAGCCGCATACCAACGGGCAGATCAAGCCGCATCTCGGGCGGGGCGCTGAAAATGATGTCGCTCGCATCGAGCAGCAGGATGGACCGTTCGGGAAACCGGACCAGAACCGAAAGAGCCGCAAGCGTGTGATCGACCCGCCGGCCGGTGAAGCCAAGCCCCAGATAGAAGGGCGCACAGGTCAACCGCAGCGCTTTCTCGAAATCGACGCTATCTTGTTCGGCGACATGGTGGATGCTGTCGGGAGCGATTCTGTTGCGGGCCTGCGCGGACAGGCTATCGAGATCGCCGATTACCGCTTCGGGCATCAGATCCAGCGCCATCGCCTTATTTGCGCCACCATCCGCGGCCACCAAATGTGGCGCGAATTCCAGAGCTTGGTAAACGTCTTGAGTGTCGATTTCGCCGCCACCCATGAGCGTAATACCGGTTTTTCTTGATAATACCGGTGTTTCTGTCATCAAATAGCCCTGTGTGATGGTCCCGATTGGGCCCTGAATAGGTAAAATTCCTTGTAATTGCCATTATTCGTTCACTGAATGGCACCAATTTCGAAACATGGTTAGCCGAACGGAAGTCCAAAGAGGCGAGCATAATGGTCGGTGCAAATAAGATTCTGACGGTATCTTACGGAACGTTCTCCTGCACGCTGGAGGGCTTCGACGAACCGTTCCAGACGATGCAGGCGATTGCGGAATATTTCCGCGATCTCGCGGCCGAGGACCGCTATTTCGGCGCCGAACCTCCCCAGCCTGATGCGGAGATGCTGCACCGGATTGCCGAGCGCGAAATCCAGCGCCGTGTGGAAGCAAAAATCCAGAAAAACGGCGTGATCCTGCGCGCATCAGATGAGACGCCCAAGCTCGATCTGACCTCCAAGATCGCGGCCCCTGTCGCGGCTTCTGTCGCGGAGCCGGTCTCCGAGCCTACCAAGGATGCGCGTCCGCAGTCTGCGGCACCTGCACCGACGGATGACAGTGTCGCGGCCAAACTGGCGCGCATCCGCGAGGTTGTGGCGCGTTCCAAAGCCGAAGCGACCAAGCCCGCGCCGACGCCGGAATTCCTGGAGGATCTGTCCGGTGCACCCGAAGCCCAGAATTTCGGCGGGAATGGCGGGTTTGGCGAGGCGCTGGATATTTCCGGTCCTGTCTCGGATGACGAGCTGAAGGCTATGGCTGAAAGCGATGAGGTCTCGCCTGACGTGCTCGCGGCCGAGGCAGAAGTCAAAGCCGCCGCTGAGGACGCTGCGCGTCAGGCAGAACTTGCCGCCGAGGAAGAGGCCGAGCGTAAGGCCAAGGAAGAGGCGGAGCGCGCCGAGGCAGAGGCCAAAGCCGCCGCAGAGGACGCTGCGCGTCAGGCAGAGCTTGCAGCTAAGGAAGAAGCCGAGCGCAAGGCCAAGAAGGAGGCTGAACGCGCTGAAGCGGAAGCCAAGGCCGCAGCCGAGGAAGCCGCGCGTCAGGCAGAGCGTGCCGCCGAGGAAGAGGCCGAGCATAAGGCCAAGCAAGAGGCGGAGCGCGCCGAGGCAGAGGCCAAAGCCGCCGCAGAGGACGCTGCGCGTCAGGCAGAGCTTGCCGCCGAGGAAGAGGCTGAGCGTAAGGCCAAGCAAGAGGCGGAGCAGGCGGCCGAGAACGAGGCGCTTTCGGCCGAGCTGGCGGCGCTGGAGGAGACTGCGGAAGATGCGGAGCACTCCTCCGAGATCGCGCAAGCCGAGAGCCCCGAGGAAGCGTCCGAGGCGGCCCCGCGTCCGGTGCGTCCAGCGCTGCGGGCCCGTGTGATCAAGGTCCGGCGTGTCCAGCCAGCGGTCGAGGCTCCGGTGGCAGAGCGTCCTGTTGTGCCGACCAACGATCTGCCCGGCGCTGACCTGTCGCCCGAGGATGAAGAGGATCTGCTGAAGGCGCTGGCGGAGCTGGATATCGACGAGCCCGCGTCTGTTGGGCAAGCGGAGGCGCAAGTAGAGATCGCCCCCGAGAGAGACGCCGATGAGAGTGATGCGGCGATCGCCGATCTTCTGGCGGCGGACGAGCCCGAGACGCAAGAGCCCATCGCCGAGGAACCTGCTCGTGAGGCGGCGGAACCCGATGCAGAGGAGGCGGTCGAATCGCCCAAGGCGGAGCCGGCACCCGAAGTCGGGACGATGAAGCCGTCTGCGGCGGACCCCGCCGCGCCGGTCGCGCCGCGCCGGGGTCCGAGCCTGACCGACATCCTGCGCCGTCGCCGCACCGAAGAGCCCGTGCGGACCGATGCACCTGCAAAAGACGCCGCGTCCGCTGCGGAGCCCGCGCAAGCGGAGGTCACAGCGCCAGAGACCGCGAAGAAGGCCACCAGCGAAGCCGATGTCTCGCGTCTGATGAAAGAGGCGGATAACCAGCTGGCAGGGCGGGATAATCGCCGCCGGCTCTCGGCTATTGCGCATCTGAAGGCTGCGGTTGCCGCGACCGTGGCCGAGCGCCGTCTGAAAGGCGAGAAAGCCGAGCCCGACGAGACCAAGGCCTATCGCGAGGATCTGGATCGTGCCGTGCGTCCGCGCCGTCCGGTGGCGGGGGAAGAGCGGGACAGCCGTCCCGAACTGACCAGCCCCGCGCAACCCAAAGAGGATGCAAGCCGCGACGCGCCGCTGGTGCTGGTGTCCGAGCAACGGGTGGATGAGGACATTTCGGCGGCGATCATCGAGGAGGCCGTGCGTCCGCGCAGGGTCACCACCTCAGAGATTGCGCAGCAGATCGACGAGGCCGCCGAGGAGATCGAGGAGATGCATACCGCGGCCGCGACCAGCTTTGCCGAATTCGCCGAGCAGGCGGGCACGCGTGGGCTGGCCGATCTTCTGGAGGCCGCCGCCGCCTATACCGCGCAGATCGAACAGCAGCCGCATTTCACCGCGCCGCAGATCATGCGCAAGGTGACGGCGCTGGAAGAGGGGGCGGGCTATTCGCGCGAGGACCGGATGCGCAGCTTTGGCAAGCTGCTGCGTCAGGGCAAGATCAACAAGATCAATCGCGGGCAATATGTGGTGTCCGAGCAATCGCGCTTCTTCGAAGAGAAAAGTGCCTGAGCGGAGCGCAAATGTCTCTAGCCGAAATGAAAACAGCCGCCAGATCTCTGGCGGCTGTTTTTACTTGCTTTGGTCGGGATCGCTCCGGCCAACCCCCATGAAGACCGGCCTGCAAGGCCAGATCCATGCCACACCGAGCGCGATATAGAGCGCGAGTTCGGCCGAGAGGGGCAGGCGCCCGACGCGGGCTTCGAGCCAGTTGGCCAAGGTCACCGCGACCACGATATAGACCGGCAGGCCGAGAACCAGCACCAGAATCGCCAGCCTGCGCCGCGTCTTCCAGCTGAGGCCACGCCCTGCCATTGCCATCAATCCGCGAAGGGGTCGGTGACGAGGATCGTGTCGTCGCGCTCGGGCGAAGTCGACAGGAGTGCCACCGGGCAGTCGATCAGCTCTTCGATGCGGCGGACATATTTGATCGCCGCAGCAGGAAGCTCGGCCCAGCTGCGCGCACCTTCGGTCGACTCGCTCCAGCCTTCGATCTCTTCATAGATGGGCGTGCAGCGCGCCTGCTTGTCGGAGGCGGTCGGCAGATAGTCCAGACGCTCGCCATCAAGCTCGTAGCCCGTGCAGATCTTGATCGTCTCGAACCCGTCGAGCACGTCGAGCTTGGTCAGTGCGATACCGTTCACGCCAGAGACCGAGCAGGTCTGGCGCACGAGGGTCGCATCGAACCAGCCACAGCGGCGCTTGCGGCCGGTGACGACGCCGAACTCGTGACCGCGGGTCCCGAGACGCTCGCCATCATCGTCTTTCAGCTCGGTCGGGAAGGGGCCTTCGCCGACGCGGGTGGTATAGGCTTTCACGATGCCCAGCACGAAATCGATCGAGCCCGGACCGATGCCGACGCCGGTTGCCGCCTGACCTGCGATCACGTTGGACGAGGTGACGAAGGGATAGGTGCCGAAATCGATATCCAAGAGCGAACCCTGCGCGCCCTCGAAGAGGATACGCTTGCCGGCCTTGCGCTTCTCGGCCAGCACCTTCCAGACGGGGGCTGCATATTTCAGGATCTCGGGGGCGACCTCATTGAGCTTCGCGATCAGCGCATCCTTGTCGATGGCCTCGAGGCCCAGACCGGCGCGCAGCGCGTTATGGTGCACGAGGGCACGGTCCACGCGCAGTTCCAGCGTTGCGGGATCTGCGAGATCCGCCACGCGGATCACGCGACGGCCAACCTTGTCCTCATAGGCGGGACCGATGCCGCGACCGGTGGTGCCGATCTTGGCAACCGATGTTTGCGCCTCGCGGGCACGGTCCAGCTCGCCATGGAACGGCAGGATGAGCGGCGTGTTCTCGGCGATCATCAGGGTCTCGGGCGAGATATCCACACCCTGTTCGCGGATCTTCTCGATCTCGCCCAGAAGATGCCACGGATCAAGCACGACACCATTGCCGATGATCGACAGCTTACCGCCGCGCACGACGCCCGAAGGCAGCGCGTTCAGCTTGTAAACCTTGCCGTCGATGACAAGCGTGTGGCCGGCATTATGCCCGCCCTGAAAACGTGCGATGACGTCGGCCCGTTCCGACAGCCAATCTACAATCTTGCCTTTCCCCTCGTCACCCCACTGGGCACCGACGACGACGACATTGGCCATGAGACTCTCCTTGGCGCTTCGAAAAACCTTGGGCGGTATACAGAAGCGATGCCTCGGGGGGAACCGATTTCTTGGCAAAACCGGCGGGAATACGATGAAAAATCGCCCGCGCTCCCACAGGCCCCTATATATAGGGTATCTGCACCCTGTTTCGCGGCGTGAAGATGCGCGGGATAAGGGGTTGCACGAAGGGCGGCATATGAATAAGTAGGCGCAAGCTTTGCAAGAAGGTCCCTCTCCATATGCAGAACATCATCCTTACCGTTCACCTGATCCTCGCGCTGTTGATGATCGGCGTCGTTCTGTTGCAGCGCTCCGAGGGCGGTGGTCTGGGCATGGGCAGCTCCGGTGGTGGCGCGGGCGGTGGTGTGATGACCGGTCGTCAGGCGGCCAACGCGCTGTCGAAGGCGACCTGGGTTCTGGCAGCGGGCTTCCTCATTACCTCGGTGGCGCTGACCGTTCTGGCCGCAAACGAGGCGGGCGAATCCTCGGTTCTTGACCGGATCGGTGTGGGCAATACGACAGCACCGGCCGCGGATGACACCAACACGACCGGCAGCGCGATCCCCGATGTGGATCTGACCCCGCCGCCGGCCACGGACTCGCCGGTAACGCCGCCTGCGGCCCAGTAAACGTGACCTTCAGTGCGCCCCCTCGGGCGCACTAGTTCTTGCGTATCTACGGATAAATTAGTCAACTGCTTGCGGTCCGATTGCGGGCTGACCGCGAATCATGTAAGCATCAAATCCCGTGATCCCGAAGCCATTGGCCTCGGGAATGTTTATAATTTTTGTCAGGTCCGATGCTGGACCGGCAGACCCAAGCAAACTCACGGGGGCTTTCATGGCACGTTATGTCTTCATCACCGGCGGTGTGGTGTCTTCTCTGGGGAAGGGGCTGGCATCGGCGGCGCTGGGGGCTTTGCTGCAAGCTCGCGGCTTTTCGGTGCGACTGCGCAAACTCGACCCCTATCTGAATGTCGATCCGGGCACGATGAGCCCGTTCGAACATGGCGAGGTTTTTGTCACCGATGATGGTGCGGAAACCGATCTGGACCTCGGTCACTACGAGCGTTTCACCGGTGTTCCGGCGCGCAAGACGGATTCGGTCTCTTCGGGCCGTATCTATTCGGACGTGCTCGAGAAGGAACGCCGTGGTGAATATCTGGGCAAGACCATCCAGGTCGTCCCGCATGTGACCAATGGGATCAAGGATTTTCTCGCCGTCGGCGATGACGAGGTCGATTTCATGCTCTGCGAGATCGGCGGCACGGTCGGCGATATCGAAGGGCTGCCCTTCTTCGAAGCGATCCGTCAGTTCGCGCAGGAACGTCCGCGCGGGCAGTGTATCTTCATGCACCTGACCCTGCTGCCCTATCTGGCGGCATCGGGCGAGCTGAAAACCAAGCCTACCCAGCACTCGGTCAAGGAACTGCGCTCGATCGGGTTGCAGCCGGATGTGCTCGTCTGCCGCTCCGAGCAGCCGATCCCCGAGAAAGAGCGCGCGAAGATCGCGCTGTTCTGTAATGTCCGCCCCGATGCGGTCATTCCGGCCTATGACCTGAAGACAATCTACGAGGCCCCCTTGGCCTATCACCGCGTGGGTCTGGATCAGGCGGTTCTGGACGCGTTCGGCATCTCGCCCGCGCCCAAGCCCGATCTGTCGCGTTGGGAAGACGTGATGGACCGGATGGATAATGCCGAAGGCGAGGTCAAGGTGGCCATCGTCGGCAAATATGTCCAGCTCGAAGATGCCTACAAGTCCATCGCCGAGGCGCTGACCCATGGCGGCATGGCCAATCGCGTGAAGGTCAAGGCCGAGTGGATCGATGCCGAGCAGTTCGAGAAGGAAGATCCCGCGACCTTCCTTGGCGAGTATAACGCGATCCTCGTGCCGGGTGGCTTTGGCGAGCGTGGCACCGAGGGCAAGATCCGTGCGGCGCAATTCGCCCGCGAGAAGAAGATCCCCTATCTGGGGATCTGCCTTGGTATGCAGATGGCGGTGATCGAGGCCGCGCGTAACCTTGCGGGGATCGAGGATGCGGGCTCGGAAGAGTTCGATCACGAGGCGGGCAAGCGCCGGTTCGAGCCGGTGGTCTATCACCTCAAGGAATGGATCCAGGGCAACCACCGCGTCGAGCGCAAGGTCAGCGATGACAAGGGCGGCACCATGCGTCTGGGCGCCTATTCCGCTGTGCTGAAGGCCGATTCGAATGTAGCCGCTGTCTATGGCACCACCGAAATCGAAGAGCGCCACCGTCACCGCTATGAGGTCGATGGCCGCTACCGCGAGAAGCTTGAGGAATGCGGTCTGGTGTTCTCGGGCATGTCGCCCGACAACCGCCTGCCCGAGATCGTCGAGCATAAGGACCACCCGTGGTTCATCGGTGTGCAGTTCCACCCCGAGCTGAAGTCGAAACCCTTCGCGCCGCACCCGCTCTTCTCGGGCTTTGTGAAAGCCGCGAAAGAGCAAAGCCGGTTGGTATAAGAAAAGGGGCCCTCGGGCCCCTTTTCATTTGGCGGTCTACAAACGCTTCTGTGCGGCCATTTGCATATTTCTTCCGCGTCTTTCGGGTGCATCAGGCGAAACCATGATCTAGCGTAACGGATTTCTGGGCGGATTTCTGGTCGGGTGCCCGGATCGGGCATATGATTGATCGGGCATGCTATCTGACACCCGAACCGGAGGCTGACATGACGACCATTACGGTTTTTCTGGCTATTCTTGGTGCGGTCCTTCTGGGCGCAATGAGCCCGGGGCCGAGTTTTGTCCTGATTTCCCGCCTGTCCCTCGCGAATTCCCGACGAAGCGGTATGGCCGCTGCGATCGGTATGGGGGCGGGAGGGGCCGTGTTTTCCGTTCTCGCTCTGGTCGGGTTGATCGCACTTCTGCAGCAGGTTGAATGGCTTTACTGGGGACTGAAGGTCTGTGGCGGAACCTATCTGGTCTTCCTTGGCCTGAAAATCTGGAGGCATTCGCGAAGCGTTATGGTTATGGCGGGAACGGATAGCTTGCAGATGCCGGGAGCCGCTAAGGCAAAGAGACAGGATTTTGGGAGTTTCGGTCTGGGCTTTGTGACGCAAATGGCCAATCCCAAGACTGCTATCGTCTATGCCAGTATCTTTGCGGCGATGTTGCCGGAGAACCCTGAACGGATGCTCATTTTCGCGCTTCCGGTCGCGGTGTTTGTTGTTGAGGCGGGATGGTATGGGCTGGTCGCGCTTGTCTTTTCGGCGCCGGGGCCGCAGCAGACCTATCTGCGGAGCAAGCGCTGGTTCGACAGGGCGGCGGGAACCGTGCTGGCGCTTCTCGGGCTGCGCCTGATCGTCGAGGAGATGCGCTAGGCCGCTGCGGCGCTCGTTTGCGGCTAGGGCGGGGGCCGATTTGCATCGGGGCATCGAGCCCCGCCACAAATCGAAAAGGGGCGCGGTGCGCCCCTTTTGTCTTAGCCCATCCGTTCCGAGGCATAAGAGCCCGGAGAAGCGGGGAAGACCACGGTTTTATTGCCATTGATGAAGGCGCGGTGGTGGATATGGGCATGGATCGCGCGCGAGAGCACCTGCGCTTCGACATCGCGTCCCAGCGACACATAATCCGCCGCCGATTGCGCATGGGTGATGCGCACCGTATCCTGCTCGATGATCGGGCCTTCATCAAGATCGGCCGTCACATAATGGGCCGTTGCCCCGATCAGTTTCACGCCCCGCTCATAGGCCTGTTTATAGGGGTTCGCGCCCTTGAACGACGGCAGGAAGGAGTGGTGGATATTGATGATCCGGCCTGACATCTTCTGGCAGAGATCATCCGAGAGGACCTGCATGTAGCGCGCGAGCACGATGAGGTCGGTGCCGGTCTCCTCCACCAGCGCCAGCAAGCGGGCCTCGGCTTGCGGCTTGTTCTCCTTGGTGACCTTGATGTGGTGGAAGGGGATGTCGTAATTGACCACGACCTTCTGGTAATCGAAATGGTTCGAGACCACTCCGACGATATCCACGGGCAGCGCGCCGATGCGCCAGCGGTAGAGGATGTCGTTGAGGCAATGGCCGAAACGCGACACCATCAGCATCACCTTCACACGCTCGGAGGGGTCGTGGAATTTCCAGGCCATGGCGAAGGGAGCGGCCACCGGATCGAAGCTCGCCGAGATATCCTCAAGCGCCATCCCGCCCTCGCTGCGGAAGGTTACGCGCATGAAGAACTGCCCGGTGAGCGCATCGTCATATTGCTGAGCGTCGATGATATTGCACGATTTTTCAGCCAGATAGGTGGTGACGGCGGCCACAATGCCGCGGGCTGTCGGGCATTGGACGGTCAGCACATAGGTCTGTTCGGCGCTCGGTTCGGCGGTTTTTTCGGGGGCGGTCATCGGAGATCCTCTCGCATGGCTGTTGCCATGACCTTCATCCGAACCGCCATTCCCTTCGCGGTGGTTTGCGACAGCCTGACGGGAAAAGGCGACGCAGGCTGGAGACATTCTCCAAAAGAAACGCCCGAAGCGCGGGCTTCGGGCGGGATCTGTCAGGTCTGTTTTCCGGTCAGATCTGCTTTTCCGGCAGTTGGACCACGAGGCCATCAAGCGCCTCGGTGACCGTGATCTGGCAGGTCAGGCGCGAGGTTTCGGGGTCGGGCTGATAAGCGAAATCGAGCATGTCCTCTTCCATGCTGTCCTTGGGCGTCAGCTTCTCGACCCATTCCTTGGCCACATAGACATGGCAGGTCGAGCAGGCGCAGGCGCCGCCGCAATCGGCATCGATGCCGGGCACGCCATTGTCGCGTGCGCCTTCCATCACGGTCAGGCCGGGTTTGACATCGATTTCGTGTTTCGTGCCGTTATGTTCGATATAGGTAATTTTTGCCATGGCTGTTTCCGCGCGCGCCCCGAAGTTTGCTTTGGTGTGTCTGGTGCTTCTGGTGTAGGGCAAGAGGGCGGGCTTGACCAGTGCATGCGGGCGCGCTTTGGTGCACAAGATCGGATGGATACCGGATGGCGTTGATGGGAAGATTTCTGGCGGGGCTGTGCACGCTTGCGCTCTTGGGGGGCTGCATGGATGGCGAGCGCCAGATTGCCCCGCGCGACGATGCAGAGATTCCACTGACGCTTGCCAATGAGTGGCGCGAGACGCCGCCCGACCCAAAGGCTGCGGGCTGCTATGCCCGTCAGACAAGCCCTGCGGTGGTGGAAACCGTCACCGAGCAGCGGCTGGTGAGCCCCGAGATCCGCGACCCGAAGACCGGCCAGATCACGCAGGCCGCCACATATCATACCGAAACCCGCCACGAGATCGTCACCGCCCGTGGCACACGCTGGTTTGCCGCGCCCTGTCCGCCGGTCTTCACGCAGGATTTCGTAGTGATGCTGCAGCGCGCGCTGGCGGCGCGGGGCTATTATCATGGCGGGTTGTCGGGGGTGCTCGATACGCCCACGGGGCAGGCGATCCATGCCTATCAGAAGGCGCGTGGGCTCTACAGCGCAACGCTTTCCACACGGGCAGCACAGGAGCTTGGCCTGACCATCTGGTCCGACCAGACAGCGCCGACATCCTCGGCCACGCCAGGCGTGGCATCGCCCTATCCGGGGCAGATGGGACCGAATTGACCTGAGCCCAACGACAAAGGGCGCCCCTTGGGGCGCCCTCCGGTTCTTGGCAGAGGCGGTGTTACTTCACCGGAAGAGCCACGAAGCGCGGCGCCCCCTCACGACGGATCAGCAGAAGGATCGACTTGCGCCCCTCGTCGGTGGCTTTCTTGATACGGTCCTGAAGCTCGGCAACCGTGGTCACATCCTCCTGACCCGCCTGCGCGATCACATCGCCCGGACGCAGCCCCTTGTCGAAGGCATCCGATTCCTCATCGATATCGCCGATCACCAGACCTTTGGCATCCGAGGACAGGTCCAGCTGGCCACGCAGATCGTCATCGAGCGGCTGTATGGTCATCCCGAGCACGGTGTCCGAGGTTTCGTCAGGTGCCTGCGCGGCTGCGGGGATCGGCTGCGCCTCTGACGTCTCGCGGCGGCCCAGCGTCACCATCAGGGTCTGTTCCTTGCCATCGCGCAGCACGACAACCTGCACCTTCTGGCCGATCGGCGCCCGCGCCACGCGGCGGACCAGATCGCGGGTATCGGTCACTTCGCCACCATCGAATTTGACGATCACGTCACCCGATTTCATGCCGGCATCCTTGGCCGGACCATCCGGCACATCCGAGACCAGAGCGCCCTTGGTCGAGGACAGGTTGAGCGCCTCGCTCATATCCGAGGAGACATCCTGGATCTGGACGCCGAGCCAGCCGCGGCGGGTCTCGCCATATTCCTTCAGCTGGGAGACGACATTCTGGACGACATTCGAGGCCATCGAGAAGCCGATCCCGATCGAGCCGCCATTGGGTGACAGGATCGCGGTATTGACGCCGATCACCTCGCCGTTCATGTCGAAGAGCGGGCCGCCGGAGTTGCCGCGGTTGATAGCGGCGTCGGTCTGGATGTAATCGTCATAGGTGCCCGACAGCTCGCGGTTGCGCGCCGAGACGATCCCTGCCGAGGCCGAGAAGTTCTGGCCGAGCGGGTTGCCCATCGCCATCACCCAATCGCCGACCCGCATCTTGTCGCTATCGCCGAAGGGCACATGGGGCAGGGGCTTGTCGGTCTCGACCTTGAGGAGTGCAATATCGGTCTTCGGGTCGGTGCCGACCAGTTTGGCGGTCTTGGTCGTGCCATCGAAGAAAGCGACCGAGATATCGTCGGCATTCTCGATGACGTGGTTATTGGTGACGATATAGCCGTCTTCCGAGATCACGAAGCCCGAGCCGAGGGCCTTGGAGTGATGTGGCTTCGACGGGCTTTGCTGGCCTTGATCGGGGAAGCCGAAATCGCGGAACAGATCATCGAAGGGGCTGCCTTCGGGGAACATCGGGTTGTTCTGGGTAGGGGTCGAGACGGTCATCGAGGTGGTGATCATCACGACCGAAGGCGAGACCTTCTGGGCCAGATCGGCAAAGCTTGCGGGGGCGGCTTCCGCAAAGACGGGGGTCGCGTGGATCGGGCCCATTGCGAGCGCTGCGGCGATGGCTGCGGCACCGACGGCGCCACGAAGGCTACGGCTGCTGCGTTTGGCGGACAGGAAGGCGGGTGTCTGGATTGTCATGCTCTCTCTTGCTCCGAAGATGCGGGTGGCCGGCACCTTTCGGCTTCCGACCTCGGTGACACGATTTAAGAACGCCACAACGGAAATCACAAATGAAAGCCCCGTCGCGACGGGACAATTGGCTGTGAAACGCCGGTGACCACCAATCTGCCAGAGATGTGATTTGGCACAAGGGGGTTCGTGAGGCGTTTGTTACCCAAGCTTAACCCATTCCGGGTGGTCTCCCGTTCATGGTCATTGGTCTATATCGCGAGACGCCAAGGAACGGTAGACATATCTCATGCGTCCCCGAATTGCCCGGAGGCACGGGGACCCCAAGAGGCTGCCGCGACACTGCCGGGCTGCAACGGGTCGATAATACGCCGGTTGCGCTTGCAGGTCAGGAGCGGGTAACATCAGCCGACGGTCAGGCTTGTCCTTCTTGCCAGAGCCGATCATGCCCGCAGGACGAAACCGCTGGCGGATAGTTTCGTCGGCGCGCGGATCGGTCTGCGAACGGGGCAGGCTACCATCCCATGCCCACCGACATGTGGCAGATCTGTCCGCGCTCGGGCCGGTGCGACCTCGGAGAGGATAAGGAAAAAGGCAGGCGGATCGCCTGCCTTTCCGGTTTTCACTTGGCCAAAATGCGATTGGGCCAAAACGCTACGAGGCCTGTGTGTTATGGGCCTGTGTGTTATGGGCCTGCGTGTTACGGGGCCTGCGTGCTGCCTGTCGCAGGGGGGCTCCCCGCAGAGGCCGTCGTGCCAGCGTCGGTTGCCGCGCTTGTCCCGAGCGATTTCAGGAAGCGGTCATAGTCGAAATAGAGACTATCCGGCTTAACCACGATCCGCGAACTGTCGGATTTCAGCGCCTTGGCATAGAAATCGAGCTGGCGCGTAAAGGCGAAGAAGGACGGGTCCTTGGAATAGGCATCGGCATAGATCTTGTTGGCCTGTGCCTGTGCCTCACCGCGCACGATCTCGGCCTGACGCTGCGCATCCGAGGTCAGCTCGGTGCGGGTCCGGTCGGCGCTGGCACGGATCCGCTGAGCGGCCTCGTTACCACGCGCGATCTCGTCCGCCGCTTCCCGCTCACGCTCGGCGCGCATACGGGCATAGGTCGCCTCGAGGTTCTGGTCGGGCAGGTCGGTGCGGGTCAGACGCACGTCGATCACCTCGACGCCCAGATCCTTGGCTTCCTCGCGGGCCTGATCGCGGATCTTCACCATCAGCCCGATCCGGTCATCGGACAGAACGGCGGTGGAGGGCACGCCGCCCAGCACTTCGCGGATCTGCGCGGTGATGATGTTATCGAGCTGCTGCTGTGCCCAAGGCTCGCCACGGCCACGGGTAGCGGTGTGGAATTTCACTACATCGGTAATGCGCCAGCGGGCAAAAGCATCCACCACGAGGCGGCGGTCATCGAGCGGTGTGACCTCCAGCGGGCGGGTGGTCAGTGACAGGATACGGTCCTCATAGGTGCGCACGGTCTGCACGAAGGGGATCTTGAAGCCGAGGCCCGGCGTCGTCTTGATCTCTTTTACCTGACCGAATTGCAGCACCAGTGCCTGTTCGCGTTCGTCCACGACGAAGAGCGAGCTGAGCCCGAGCGCGCCGACGATCACGACGGCGGGGATTGCGAGAGCGAGTTTCTGCATCAGTTCGACCCCCCGTTGGACGTAGTGGAGCTGGTATCGGAAGTGGCTGCGCGTTTCATGTCGGGCAGGGGCAGATAGGGCACAACGCCCTGACCGCCATCCGGCTCGTCGATGATGACCTTGTCGACGCCGCCCAGCACACCTTCCATCGTCTGCAGGAACATCCGGCGTTTGGTCACGTCGGGCGAATTGACATATTCGTTATAGACCGAGGTAAAGCGTGCGGCCTGACCTTCAGCCTCGTTCACCGTGCGCGCACGGTAGGCCTCGGCCTCTTCCTTCAGCTGGGCGGCCTGACCACGCGCCTGTGCGGTCACGCGGTTGGCGTAGGCATCGGCCTCGTTGGTCAGACGGTCACGCTCCTGTTGCGCGGCTTGAACCTGCCGGAAGCTGTCGATGACCTCCTGCGGCGGGTCGGCCTTGTTGAAGTTCACACGGATGATGTGGATACCCGAGTTATAACTATCAAGTGTGCCTTGGATCGCGCCTTCCAACGTCGAGCGGATCGCGCCACGGTCACGGTTGAGCACGGGCGCCAGTTCCGAGCGCGCGATGATGTCGCGCATGGCCGATTCGGCGACCGCGCGGATCGATTCCTGCGCATCGGCAAGGTTGAACAGGTATTTCGCCGGATCATTGATGTTCCAGACGACCTGAAACTGGATGTCGACGATATTCTGGTCGCCGGTCAGCATCAGGCCGGTATCGTTGGAGCCTGCACGCCCCATCCCGATATCGACGGTCTGTTCCAGATCGACGGGCAGGATTTCGTGGGTGACGATCGGCCATGGTGCGAAATTCAGACCGGCGGTCTTGGTGGCCGAGTATTTGCCCAGCGTCATCTCGACCGCTTCCTCGCCCTGCTGGACGGTATAGAGCGAGGACCAGCCCCACAGCAGAACCGCTCCTGCGACGACGATGCCGCCGATAGCCTTGAAACTGGGGCCGGGGTTCGGGCCGCGCGGGCCGCCAGTGCCACGGCCATTGCCGCCGCGTCCGCCCATCAGCACGCGCAGATGTTCAGAGCCCTTCTTCATGAACTCCTCGATCTCGGGGACATTTTGATCCTTGTTCGGACCGCGCTGTCCGGGGCGTTTGTCGGACCCGTTCGGCTTGTCGCCATTGTCTCCGCCGCCCGTTCCCCAGGGACCTGAATTGCTCATGAGACTCCTCACCTTTTCTTGATCTCTGCTGTGACTTGGGAAGGGAACCCAATTGTTTCAACCCTTAGCCCAGCAAAACTGCATGCGAGTTTGGCGCCCGCATGCGTTTTTTCGCGGAACCCGCCGCTCAAACGCTGCGGGTCGGGTTGCGCATGGTCACCAGCTCTTCGGCCATAGTCGGATGCACGGCGCAGGTCGCGTCGAATTGCGCCTTGGTCGCGCCCATTTTCATGGCGATCGCTACCATCTGGATCATTTCGCCCGCATCGGGGCCGACGATATGGCAACCGGTGACGACCTGGGTCTTCTGGTCGACGATCAGTTTCAGGAAGACCTTCTCGTCATTGCCGGCAAAGAGGCTCTTCATCGGCCGGAAGCTGGAGGTGTAGATATCGGCACCGGTGCCCTTGGCCTCTTCCTCGGTCACGCCACAGGTGCCGAACTCGGGCTGGGTAAATACTGCCGAGGCCACCAGATCATGGTCCATCTTGCGCGGGGTGGCGCCAAAAACGGTATCGGCGAAGGCATGGCCCTCGCGGATCGCCACAGGGGTCAGCTGGATGCGATCGGTCACATCGCCCACGGCAAAGATCGAGGGCACATTGGTCTGCGACCACTCGTCCACCAGCACCTCGCCACGCTGGCCCAGTTTTACGCCAGCCGCCTCAAGGCCCAGCCCTTCGGTCAGCGGCACACGGCCTGTCGCATATAGCACCGCATCATAGGTTTCCTCGGCTTCGCCCGCGATATGCACGGTGACGCTCTCGCCGGTTTTGGTCACGCGGTCGATCACATGGCCGGTGCGCATGGTAATGCCCGCGCGCTCCATCTGGCCAATAATCACATCGCGCGATTCCGCGTCGAACCCGCGCAGGAAGGGCGAGCGGTTGAGCACGCTGACCTCGGTGCCCAGCCCGTTCATGATGCCCGCGAATTCGCAGGCGATATAACCGCCGCCCACGATCAGCATTTTCTTGGGTAGGGTCTTGAATTTGAACATATCGTTCGAGGTCAGCACGTGTTCGCAGCCATCGAACTGGGGGACGAAGGGCTTGCCGCCAACGGCGATCAGGATGTGCTTTGCAGTGACAGAGCGCCCATCGGCCAGCGCCACCTCATGGGGGCCTGCAACCGTTGCGCGGCAATCATGGATGCTCACTCCCGCGCCCTCCTGACCCTTGCGGTAGAGCCCTTCGAGCCGGTCCAGCTCGGCCTCCAGCTTGCCGTGGAAGATGCCCCAGTCAAACGCGCCGATCTTGGCGTCCCAGCCATAGGCCTGCGCCTCTTTCACCGCCTCCGGATAGCCCGACGCATAGACCATCAGTTTTTTCGGCACACAGCCGCGGATCACGCAAGTGCCGCCCATGCGGTATTCCTCGGCCAGCCCGACCTTGGCACCATAGCCTGCCGCGATGCGCGCCGCACGCACGCCGCCCGAGCCGCCACCGATGACAAAGAGATCAAAATCGAAATCGCTCATGGGATATCCTTTACTTGGCCGCGCCGGCGCGGCTTTCGGGCCGCCGTGGCGGCCGCATGTCCTGTCTGTTGGAGCAGATATAGACCATAGCTTGACCGCTTTGGCCAGTGCAGGGCCGCGCAGGGGGGATGGCATGAAAAAGGGGGCTGTCGCCCCCTTCAAGTCTCACGCGGTCTGGCAGGTTATTTCAGATCGCCGAAGATGTTCTCGGCATCTGCAAAATCGATCTTCTCATGGGCCACTGTGCCCGCATTGATGTCGCGCACTTCGACGCGGCCCTCGGTATCGCCAATGATGACCATGTCGCAGATATCGATGAAGAGCCCGCTTTCCACGACGCCCGCAATCTGGTTCAGCGCAAGCGCCAGCTGGCGCGGATTGCCGATCTTGTTCAGATGGCAGTCGATGATGTGGTTGCCTTCATCGGTGATCAGCGGCGTGTCGCCATCCATACGCACGGTCGTCTCGCGGCCCAGCACATCCATCGAGCTCAGCACTTCCTCGATCAGGGTGCGGGTCACCGGCCAGCCGAAGGGGGTCACCTCGACGGGCAGCGGGAAGGCCCCCAGATGCGCGACTTCCTTGGAGGCGTCCGAGATCACGATCATCCGGTCGGAGGCGGTCGCCACGATCTTTTCCTGCAAAAGCGCCGCACCGCCGCCCTTGATCAGGTTCAGTTCGGGGTCGAATTCATCGGCGCCGTCGATGGTGAGGTCGAGCCATTTCGCCTCTTCGAGCGAGACGACCTTGATGCCCACTTCACGCGCCAGTTCCGCGGTGCGGGTCGAGGTGGGCACGCCGATAATGTTCAGCCCTTCCTCACGCACGCGCTCGCCCAGGCACCGCACCATCCATGCGGCGGTCGAGCCGGTGCCGAGACCGACACGCATCCCGTCCTCGATGAAATCCACCGCGCGGCGGGCGGAGGCGAATTTGGCCTTATCCATAGGGGAAAGCTCGGCGGGCATGGTTTTGCTCCTCAAAGATCCGTTCGCGCGGCTTATAGCAGACCTGCGCGCCCGTGCACGTCCAATTCATCCGCGTTTTGGATAAAATCGGCGCGGATCGCGCCGGTCAGACCGTCTGTTTCAGCCGCAGGATCCGCGCGGCCTTGCCTGTCGGGACGATCGGGCGGGCGGGCAGCGTGGACATGGGGTCGGCGTCCCGGATTTCGCGCAGGAAGCGTGCGGTGTCGGGGCTGACCGCGCCGAGCGCCGAAGGGCCGGGCAGCAGGCTCTCGGCGCGGGCATCCTCGGCAAACAGCACTTCGTGGCTTTCGAAGAGAAGATGCACCCAGTGGATACGGTCACAGGGCGCGCGGGTAATGCCGGGCTGGCCCACAAGAGCGCGGGCGGCCACCAGGATCTCCTCGCCCTTCAGCGGCCCGCGCTCGGGGCGGACCAGCACGCGATGCTGGCCCGAGAGGAGGAGCGGGCGGCTATTGCCCAGAACACCGGTGGCAAAGCGCACCGGCGCATTGGCGCCGCGCCCGTTGACCAGCCAGCGCCCCGACCAGCGCAGCGGCTGGTAGCCGTTATCCATGGTCTGAACCCGCATGCCTTCGCGCAGCCGGTCCACCGGCATGGGCCCCTGTTTGGTGGCGATCAGGCTTCCGGCAGCAAAGCAGATCGCCATCGACGAATAGGCCACCACCGGATCATTGCTGTCGATGGCGACGATGTCGTAGCTCTGGCCTGCAAAGAGCCGCTCGGAGGAGGCGATACCATGCACCTGGCCTTCATATTCGAGCACATAGATGGTGATGTTATCGGCGGGATCGGTCGAGCCGGAGGGCCGGATGATATAGCTGTATTCGGTCTCTACGCTGTCGCCCGCAGCCCATGAAACCCCGTCGAAGATCGCGCCACTGGCCAGTTGCTGGCCGCTGTCGGCATCTTCGAAACTGGCGTCATTATCGTTGAGTTGGACCTGTTGCACTGCTGCCGAGGGCGAGATGGTAAAGCTTGTGGCTCCCACGGCGTCGCTTTCCGCAGTTGCATTGGATGCAAACGGATCTGGCCCCGTAATCGCGAGGTCGGAAAGTTGCCAGGCGCCAAAAGTCGGCATGTCACCATCATGTCAAGAAACGAACTATCTGATTATTTGACCGGATAACGGTAAATGTTCGACTAATGTTCTAGTTTATGCGGTGTGGTGCCGCGCGTTTGAGGCGTCGAATGTCGCTTTCGCACAGACCTGCCGGAGGGCTTGTGACATGGTCGGGGCAAGCAGGTGCAGCCGGTCTGCCACCACCTTCGAGGAGCGCGGAATGTTTTTGAGTGTGTTCGATATCTTCAAGATCGGCGTCGGGCCGTCCTCGTCGCATACAATGGGGCCGATGGTGGCGGGGGGCATGTTCCTTGACATGCTGAAGGGCTCGCATTTCAGGGCGCATGGGCTGCGCGCAAGGCTGCATGGGTCGCTGGCCTTTACCGGCAAGGGCCATGCCACGGACCGCGCGACCATTCTGGGGCTCGCGGGGTTCCTGCCCGAAAGCTATGACCACGAACAGGCCGAGGCCGTTCTGGCGCAAAACCGCGCCGATCATTTGCTGCGCCCCGAAGGGCTGGAGCCGCTGGTCTTCGATCCCGAGACCGATCTGGTCTTCGATTACGGCCCGGCGTTGAAGGGCCATGCCAACGGGATGGTGATCGAGGCGCTCGACCGTCAGGGCGATGTGCTGGCGCAGGAGACCTATTACTCGATCGGTGGCGGTTTCGTGATGAGCGCGCGCGCGATGGACGCCGTGGACGAGGCCGCGCTCGATGCGCCGTCTCCGGTGCCTTTCGCTTTCCGCAGCGCAAGCGATATGCTGGCGATGGCCCATGCTTCGGGGCTCGGGATCGCGCAGATGAAGATGCAGAACGAGGCGCGGTTCCGCACGAAACCCGAGATCGAGGCAGGGCTTGCGCGGATCTGGGAGGTCATGAACGGTTGTCTGCAGCGCGGGCTCGAGACCGATGGCATCCTGCCCGGGGGGCTGAAGGTCAAGCGCCGCGCCAAGGCGATCCATGATGCGCTACAGGCCGAACGCGGCCAGAACATGCAGGCGCCGCATGTGGTCAATGACTGGATCTCGACCTATGCGATGGCCGTCAACGAGGAGAATGCGGCCGGAGGGCAGGTTGTGACCTCGCCCACCAATGGGGCGGCGGGGGTTCTGCCTGCGGTGATCCGCTACTGGCTCGATCATGTGCCGGGGGCAAGCCGCGCACGGGTGGGGGAGTTCTTGCTGACGGCGGCGGCAATCGGCGGGCTGATCAAGACCAATGCCTCGATCTCGGGGGCGGAATGCGGCTGTCAGGCAGAGGTCGGCTCGGCTGCGGCGATGGCGGCGGCAGGGCTTTGCGCGGTAATGGGGGGCACGCCCGAACAGATCGAGAATGCGGCCGAGATCGCGCTCGAGCACCATCTGGGCATGACCTGCGATCCGGTGCGCGGGCTCGTGCAGGTGCCTTGTATCGAGCGTAACGGGTTGGGTGCGATCAAGGCGGTCTCGGCGGCGTCCCTATCGTTGCGCGGGGACGGGACGCATTTCGTGCCGCTCGATGCGGCGATCGAGACCATGCGCCAGACGGGGCGCGATATGCACGAGCATTACAAGGAGACGAGCCTTGGCGGCTTGGCGGTGAACGTGCCTAACTGCTGAGGCGGGATGGCCCCGCCTTCGGGGAGGGTGACCCCTCCCGCTCAGGCGTGGCCCCGGGGCCGCAAAGCGCCCCCGGGCGCGCGGATCAGAGGGCGCGCCAGCCGATATCCTTGCGGCAGAAGCCTTCGGGCCAGTCGATCTGGTCTACCAGCGCATAGGCGCGGTCGCGGGCTTCCTGCAGGGTCGCGCCACGGGCGGTCACATTGAGGACGCGCCCGCCACTGGCGAGAATCGCGCCATCCTTGGCCGTGGTGCCCGCGTGGAAGACGGTCTCGCTCGAGGTGGAGGGCAGGGCGTCGAGGCCACGGATCTCGGTGCCTTTGGTATAGCTACCCGGATAGCCATTTGCCGCCAGCACCACGGTCAGCGCGTGGTCATCGGCCCATTGCGGCTGGACCTGATCGAGGCGGCCTTCGGCACAGGCCAGAAGCAGGTCAAGCGCTTGTGCGCCCAGACGCATCATCAGCACCTGACATTCGGGATCGCCGAAGCGGACGTTATATTCCACGAGGCGCGGCTGGCCGTCCTTGATCATGAGGCCTGCATAGAGGACGCCCTGGAACGGGGTGCCGCGGCGCGCCATCTCGGCCACGGTGGGCTTCACGATCTGTGCGATGGCCAGATCCTCGATGGCCTTCGAGAGGACGGGGGCAGGGGAATAGGCGCCCATGCCGCCGGTATTGGGGCCGGTATCGCCATCGCCCACGCGCTTGTGGTCCTGTGCGCCGCCGACCACGGCGATATTCTCGCCATCCGACAGGATGAAGAGCGAGGCTTCCTCGCCTTCCATGAATTCCTCGATCACGACCTCTGCGCCGGCCTCGCCAAAGGCGCCGCCGAAGATCTCGGTGATGCCGTCGAGCGCCTCGTCGAGCGTCATCGCCACGATCACGCCTTTGCCTGCGGCCAGACCATCGGCCTTGATGACGATGGGCGCGCCCTGTTCGGTGACATAGGCGCGAGCGGCATCGGCATTGTCAAAGCGCGCATAGGCGGCGGTGGGGGCATTACAGGCATCGCAGACGGCCTTCGTGAAGGCTTTGGAGGCCTCGAGTTTGGCGGCCTCGGCCGAGGGGCCGAAGGTCAGATAGCCCGCCGCGCGCAGCGCGTCGGCCACACCGGCGGCCAGAGGGGCCTCGGGGCCGATGACGACGAAATCGATCGCCTGTTCCTGACACAGCTCCAGCACGGCCTGCGAGCTGCACGGATCGATCGCGGCGCATTCGGCAATCGCGGCAATGCCCGCATTGCCCGGTGCGACGATCAGACGGTCGCATTTGGGGTTTTGCTTGATGGCCCATGCCAGCGCATGTTCGCGCCCGCCGCTTCCCAGAACCAGAATGTTCATATGTCGTCCCTTTGCCGCAATCTCGTGATCGCGCTCCGTTTACGGGGTCGGGCGGCGTCGGGCAAGTGTCATTGACGCCTTGAAGCGGCAGGGAGGATGGGCGAAACAGGGGTATGGATCTTTTTGAAGATGAATCGGGTCCCGGCGGCGGACCCAATGGCGGCAATGCCCATGATTACACCGTGTCCGAGATTTCGGGGGCGGTCAAACGTGTGATCGAGGGCGAGTTCGGTCGCGTGCGGGTGCGCGGCGAGGTCGGGCGCGTGTCGCGTCCGCGCTCGGGGCATATGTATTTCGACCTGAAGGATGACCGCTCGGTGATTGCCGCTGTCAGCTGGAAGGGGCAGGTGGACCGGATGCCGGTCGTCCCCGAGGAGGGGATGGAGGTGATTGCCACCGGTAAGCTGACCACCTTCCCGGGCCAGTCGAAATACCAGTTGATTGTCGATACCGTCGAGCCTGCCGGCGCGGGCGCGCTGATGGCGATGCTCGAGGCGCGCAAGAAGGCGCTGGCGGCCGAGGGTCTGTTTGACGCGCGGCACAAACAGCCGCTGCCATGGCTCCCCAAGGTGATCGGGGTCGTGACCTCGCCCTCGGGCGCGGTGATCCGCGATATCCTGCATCGGCTGCGCGACCGTTTCCCGCGCCATGTGCTGATCTGGCCGGTGGCCGTGCAGGGGCAGAATTGTGCGTCCGAGGTGGCGCGGGCGATCCGCGGCTTCAATGCGATGGCGCCCGATGGCCCGATCCCGCGGCCCGATCTGCTGATCGTGGCGCGCGGTGGTGGCTCGATCGAGGATCTATGGGGGTTCAACGAGGAGATCGTGGTGCGCGCGGCCTATGAGAGCCGTATCCCGCTGATCTCGGCAGTGGGCCACGAGACCGATACCACGCTGATCGATCATGCCTCCGACAAGCGGGCACCGACACCGACCGCCGCTGCCGAAATGGCGGTGCCGGTACGCGGCGAGCTGGTCGTGTGGCTGCAGGATGCCGGTGCGCGGATGGGCCGCGCGGTGCGGGCGCGGGTGGAGATCCAGCGCCAGCGCCATAGCGACCTGTCCCGTTCACTCGGGCGGCCAGAGGCAGTGCTTGACCCTGTGCGCCAGCGGTATGACTGGTGGGCGGACAGGCTCGATCCGGCGCTGCGCGGGGTGACCTTGCGCAAACGGTCCGAGTTCGGCCGGATCGAGGCGCGGCTCTCGCCCGGCCTTCTGACGCGCGGGCTGGCCGAGCAGGGGCGCCGTCTGGAGGGGCTGTCGACACGGCTGCTGGCGGCGCGGGCGCGCAATCTGGATCTGGCGCGGATGCGCAATGCGCAATCGCGCGAGCGGCTCGACAGCCTGAGCCTGCGGATGACACAGGCCCAGCTGCGCCGGACCCAGCAGCTGGGCGAGCGGCTTGAGCGGCTCGACCGGATGCGCCAGACGCTGGGCTATGCCGAGACGCTCAAGCGCGGCTATGCCGTTGTGCGGGCGGGTGAGCGCGTTGTGACAACGGCGGCCGCGGCGGCGGATCAGGCAATGTTGCAGATCGAGTTTGCCGACGGGGCTCTGCCGGTGGCTGTGGAGGGTGTTGATGCACCTACGCCCATCGAGAAGCCCGCAGAGAGGAAGGCCCCGAAGAAAAGCGTGAAGAAAGACGATCCGCCCGAGCAGGGCAGCCTGTTCTAGGGCGACCCCTCTCGGGGGGGCGCGTCCCGTCGGGGCATCGAACCCCTCCGGTCCGCGCGATGCGTTCCGCATCGGGGCGCCCGTGCCGGAGGGGCTCACACGCCGATATCGGGGCCCGGGCAATTGAGTGGCGTCTCACTTTCCTGTAGCGAGATCAGCGGCTCCGACGCGCCGCCATCGCCCATGAACTGGGCTTTCAGCCCGTCCTTCGTGTCGAAGAAATGCCAGCATTGCTTGCCATTCTCGTCCTGGTAATCGAAGCAGATCTCGTCGCCTTCCTGCGCCCATGTGCCCGTCTTGCATTCGCTTTGTGTGAACGCCCAGAGCACTTTACGGCCTGGCAGATATTGTTCGATCCCGTAAGGCAGACCACCTGCGGAATAGGTGATCGTCTTGCCGGTGGTGCGCGCTTCGAACCCCGCGGCGTCAAGTGGTGTCTCGGCATCCTGCGCGAGGGTCATATGGCCGGTGAGGGCCACCATCAGGGCGAGGGTGAGCGTGGCATGGGGGCGCATTGGTCTGGCTCCGGCTTGGGCAATCAGGGCTATCTTTGCAAAGCAATGGCGCAAGGGAAACCCACAGAGCCGTGAGGAAGCTATCCCTGTGCCCGCCGCCGACTGTCCAGCGCATCGAGGCGCGGGTCCATGATCTTGCGCCAGAGCGGTGGGAAGAGGGCGATTACCGCCATGCTGGGCAGCGAGCGGGGCAGGATCGGGCGCTGGGCGGTGAGCGTTCCCATGCGAAGTCCTGCATAGGGGCGGGAGGGATGGGCATGATGGTCGCTGTGGCGTGGCGCATTGAGCATCCAGAAGGCCGAGGCCGGCGGGCAGGCATCCCAGCTATGGTGCGGGCCTACGGGCTCGTAGCGTCCCTCTCTCTTGACACGGCGCAGCCCGTAATGCTGGACGTAATCGGCCAGAAGAAGCTGGATCTGGGCATGGGCACAGAGCGCCAGATAGATCGCGATCCCCCACGGGCCGAACAGCATCCCCACAAGGCCGAGCGACAGGGCTGCCCCCACCAGATGGGCGGTATAGGGCGTGCGCCAGAGGGGGAGGGCGCGGCGCTGGCGCAGGCGGTTCTCGGTCTGCCAGCCCGCTTGCCAGGAGCCAATCCATGCGCGCGGCAGGAACCGCCAGAAGCCCAAGCCGCGCGGGGCGGAATTGGGGTCGAGCGGGGTGGCGACATGGATATGGTGCACGAGCCGATGGGCTGAGGCGTGGTGGCCGAAGAGGAGGGTGATGTAGATCATCTGCCCGAGCCGCACGAGCCCTTTGCGGGGGCGGTGGATCAGCTCGTGGGCGGCGGGCACACAGAGCTGGCCCAGCGTGAAACCGCAGGCGGTAATTAGCGCGAGTTTGGCAAGTGCCTGTGGAAATGCGCGCATTCCCCAGCCGGTTAGCAACGCGTCGATGGCGAGCCCGAACGCCGCCAGATACCCGAGGGAAATCACCACGAGAAGCCCGTTGCCTGCGGGGAATTCCGTGCCCTCGGGCGCATCGGAGCGGGGTGCGGGATGCGCGAGATCGAGGAGCTGGAGAAAGGTCGAGGTTGCTAGGAGCGCCAGCAGGCACCACCAGCCGCCCAAACAGGCCGCCACGATCACCAGCCCCATGGGCACAAGCGTGGCGAAAACGAAGGGCAGGGTCTGGCGCATCAGCGGCATCTCTCGTCAGGGTGGCATCTTCATACGCCGCCCGAGCGGCAAAATCGACGGAAATCGCGGTGTTTTAGGGCGGCGGGGGCGGTTTGGCCTGCCCAAGCCCTTCCATCGGTGGGCGGGATTGATTAGGTGGAACGTAATCTAACAGGGGCCAGTATGGGCCAATAGGGGCGAGCCATGTCGTTTTTCAAAAAGCTGAAATCCCGTCTGACGCGTTCTTCCTCCCGTCTGGAGGAAGGGATCGAGGATCTGGTGGCCGAAAAGCCCGCGCTGCCGGGACCGGAAGACGGGATCGACGAGGCGGTGGCCGGTCCCTCGGCTTCCGGGATGCCGTCTTCCGAAAGCCCCTCCGCTACCCCTGTTGCCACGCCTCCCGCCGGGAAACCTCCCGCCGGGCTCCCGCCTTCCGAGATCCCGCTCGGGCAGGTCCCTGACGAGCTGCCCCCACAGCCCCCAGAGGCGCCGGCTCCCGCGCCGCAGGAACTGCCCGACGAGACGCCGAAATCCGCCGCCGCACCTCTGGCCGACCAGATGCCTGCAGCCGTCGATCCGGCGCAAGCTGCCCCGCAACAGGCGGGTAAATCGGGCTTCTTCGGACGTCTTCTGGGCGGGGCTCGCGACGACAGCCCGCGCCGGGTGCTCGATGACGAGTTCCTCGAGAGCCTCGAGGAGCTGTTGATCGCCTCCGATATGGGCGTCGAGACCTCGTTGCGGGTGACTGCAAATCTCGCCGAGGGGCGGATGGGGCGCAAGCTGTCGGTCAACCAGATCAAGGAACTGCTGGCCGAGGAGGTCTCCCGCATCATGGAGCCCGTGGCCAAGCCCATGCCGATCTTCCCCAAGCGCCCGCAGGTTGTGCTGGTGGTGGGTGTGAACGGCTCGGGCAAGACCACGACCATCGGTAAGCTCGCGAGCCAGTTCAAGGCGGCAGGCAAATCGGTGGTGATCGCGGCGGGCGATACGTTCCGTGCCGCGGCCGTCGAGCAGCTGAAGGTCTGGGGCGAGCGCGCCGATGTGCCGGTTCTGACCGCGCCCGAGGGCTCGGATCCCGCAAGCCTTGCCTTTGACGCGATGACTCGCGCCGAGGCCGAGGGTGCCGATCTTCTGATGATCGATACGGCGGGGCGTTTGCAAAACCGCGCCGATCTGATGGAGGAGCTGGCCAAGATCGTCCGCGTGATCCGCAAGAAGGACCCCTCGGCGCCGCATAACACGCTTCTGGTGCTGGATGCGACGACGGGGCAGAACGCGCTCAATCAGGTGGAAACCTTCCGCAAGCTGGCCGATGTGTCGGGGCTGGTGATGACCAAGCTCGACGGCACGGCCAAAGGTGGTGTGCTGGTCGCGCTGGCCGACCGGTTCGGCCTGCCGATCCATGCAATCGGCGTGGGCGAGCAGATCGATGATCTGGCCCCCTTCGACCCGCAGGACTTCGCGCAGGCGCTGGTGGGCATCGAGCCCAAGTAACTGACACGAGTGTGAGTGGCGCCCCCGCGCCATTCGCGCCATACCCTTACACGCCCCCTCAGACGAGACAGGACGGACAATGTCGGAACGCAAGATCAGCCCCGTGGTGAAAGCCGTTTTGGAATGGGGCCCCGTGCTCGTATTCTTCGTGGTCTATATGAAGTTCAAGGATGCCACGGTGATGTTCCATGGCACCGAATATCACGGCTTCATTCTGGCGACCGCGCTGTTCATCCCGCTCCTGACGGTTTGCACGCTGATCCTGTGGAAACTCACGGGCCGCCTGGCCCCGATGCAGATTGCCACGCTGGTGCTGGTGGTCGTGTTTGGCGGGCTGTCGGTCTGGCTCAATGATCCGCGCTTCTTCAAGATGAAGGTGACGCTGATCTATCTGCTGTTTGCGGGTATTCTGGGGCTGGGGCTGATGCTTGGCAAGCCGTGGCTGCAGCTGGTGCTGTCGGACAATCTGCCGATGAAGCCCGAGGGCTGGACAATCCTGACCAAGCGGCTGGCGCTGTTCTTCCTTGGCCTTGCCGTGCTCAACGAGGTGATCTGGCGCACGCAATCCGAGGAGCTATGGGTCAATTTCAAGACCTTCGGGCTGATGATCCTGATGTTCGCCTTCCTGATGGCGCAGGGCGGGCTTCTCAAACGCTATGCGCTCGAGGAAGACGAGACAGACGAGGGCTGAGCCCCGCTTGCTTTGTCCGCCTGCCTTGCCCGCCCGCACTGGCTGCCTGCACTGGCTGCATCCCAGCCAATCCTTGACCGAGTGAGGCGATAGGCGTATCGCATCGGCCAATCGGGCCGTAGGGCGGCTTTTCGTCAAGGATGAGGACAAGATGACCAAGGATTGGAACACCCGCACGAAACTGGTTCACGAGGGTATTCGTCGCAGCCAGTATGGCGAGATGGCCGAGGCTCTGTTCCTGACCCAAGGCTTTGTCTATCCGTCGGCGGAAGTGGCCGAGGAACGCTTCCTGCATTCGGGCCCCGACGAGTTCATCTATGCCCGCTACGGCAACCCGACCACCCGCATGTTCGAGGACCGCATCGCGGCGATCGAGGGCACCGAGGACGCCTTTGCCTGTGCCTCCGGTATGGCGGCAGTGAATGCGGCGCTTTCCTGTCAGGTGAAATCGGGCGATCATATCGTGGCCGCCCGCCAGATGTTCGGGTCGTGCCTCTATGTTCTCAAACTCCTACAGGGGTTCGGGGTGGAGGTGACGCTGGTGGATGGTGTCCAGCTGGCCCAATGGGAGGCCGCGATGCAGCCCAACACCAAGATCTGTTTCTTCGAGTCGGTCTCGAACCCCGGTCTGGAAGTGATCGATGTGAAGGGCGTGGCGGATATCGCCCATGCCCATGGTGCGAAGCTGGTCGTCGATAACGTCTTCGCCTCGCCCGTCTTCTCGAAAGCGGTCGAGCTGGGGGCTGATTACATCGTCTATTCCACAACCAAACATATCGATGGTGGCGGGCGTGCGCTTGGCGGCGTGGTCTGTGGCGACCGCGAATTCATCCGTGGTCCGCTCGAGACCTTTGCCAAACATACCGGCGCCGCGATGAGCCCCTATCACGCATGGCTGCATCTTTCGGGTATGCAGACGCTGGATCTGCGTGTGCGCGCCCAGGCCGAGAGCGCAGCCAAGATCGCGGCGGCAACCGAGGGCCATCCGGCCCTGATCCGCGCGATCTATCCGGGCCTGCCGAGCCACCCGCAGCATGATCTGGCGATGGCGCAGATGGGATCGGGCGGCACGATGGTGGCGCTGGATCTGAAAGGCGGCAAGGAGGCCGCGTTCCGGTTCCTCAATGCGCTGGAAGTGGTCAAGATCTCCAATAATCTGGGCGATGCGAAATCCATTGCGACGCATCCGGCGACCACCACGCACAAGAACCTGACCGAGGAAGAACGCGCCGAGATCAAGATCACCCCCGGCATGGTGCGGATCTCGATCGGGATCGAGGATGGAAACGATCTCGTGAAGGATATCGTCGGGGCACTTGACGCAGTTTGATAAGCATTTGTCGCTAGGAGGGTGGCATGAAGGTTCATGCCGCCCTATCTGTGCGGTCTACGGAAAGGATCACCCCGATGAACGTTGATCGCCGCATCGATGCCAGACTTGAGCGCGCCCGCGCAGCCCTGAACGAGCTACGGGACTGGGCAGGCTCCGTGACCCCCGAAGAGGTGGCGGCACTCGATCCGGCCATTGCACGTCTGCTGCCGGGGCGGGAAGTGTCGAACTATCCCGATCTGTCGCGGAGCTATCCCGAGGATTTCACGGTCGACGAGGATTACAAATCCACGATGCCCGATCTGCAGAATGGCCCGTCCTCGCTGATCGTGGGGGCCAGGGCTCGGATCGGCCATGTCGGAATTTCCAACTTCCGCCTGCCTATCCGCTACCGCCGCCGCGACGGCGGCGAGCGCGAACTCGAGACCTCGGTCACCGGCACGGTGAGCCTCGAGGCCGAGAAAAAGGGCATCAATATGAGCCGTATCATGCGCTCTTTCTATGCCCATGCCGAAACCGATTTCTCGCTCGATGTGATGGCGGGCGTGCTCGATGACTACAAAGCCGATCTCGAGAGCTTCGACGCGCGGCTGGCCATGGCGTTCTCCTATCCGATGCGCCGCGACAGTCTGCGCTCTGGGCTCTCGGGCTGGCAATATTACGATATTGCTTTGGAACTTATCGAGCATAGCGGACAGCGCCGCAAGATCCTGCATCTCGATTACGTCTATAGCTCGACCTGCCCCTGCTCGCTGGAACTGTCCGAACATGCCCGCTCGCAACGCGGCCAGCTGGCCACGCCGCATTCTCAACGCTCGGTCGCTCGGATCTCCGTAGAAACCCTCCCGGGAGACCGGCTATGGTTCGAGGACCTGATTGATATTGCCCGTGCCCAGATCCCCACCGAAACGCAGGTAATGGTCAAGCGCGAGGACGAACAGGCTTTCGCCGAGCTTAACGCCGCCCATCCGATTTTCGTGGAAGATGCGGTGCGGGTGCTGGCAGAGGGCCTCAAGGCAGATCCGCGCATCGGTGATTTCCGCGTTGTGGCCAGCCATCAGGAAAGCCTGCATAGTCATGATGCGGTTGCAGTCCTTACAGAAGGTCCGGTCTTTGCGTCCGAGAGCCTTGATCCGAAGCTGTTCTCGACACTTATCCACGGTGGATGAGAGGCTCTGCCTCTCTTGAGCCTGCGGCTCAATTCACTCCGGGATATTTAGAGACGCTGGAAAGGGAACGGCTTTTCCAGCGTCCCTGAAATATCCCGGGGGAGGCGCTCGGAACGAGCGACGGGGGCAGAGCCCCCTTTTTGTTGACCGGCATCTTTGCTATGACAGGAACAATGGTAGAACGGTTGGGGCCGGAATATGGCGCGATTTGACGAAGATGACGCATTCGAAGGCGCGGTCAGCCTCTCGGCCCGTGCAATGGCACGGACGGGGGCGGGCATGCGCCCAGAGCCCTATCTTGACGGGTTGAACCCTGCACAGCGCGAAGCGGTTGAAACGATGGACGGGCCTGTCCTGATGCTGGCGGGCGCGGGCACGGGCAAGACCAAGGCGCTCACCTGCCGGATCGCGCATCTGATGACCACGGGACGCGCCCAGCTCAACGAAGTTCTGGCCGTGACCTTTACCAATAAGGCCGCACGCGAGATGAAGGACCGGATCGGCGCGCTCTTGGGTGGTTCGATCGAGGGGATGCCGTGGCTCGGCACGTTTCACTCGGTTTGTGTCAAGCTCTTGCGCCGTCATGCCGAACTGGTCGGGCTCAAGACCAGTTTCACGATTCTCGATACCGATGACCAGATCCGGCTTCTCAAGCAATTGATCCTGGCCGCCAATATGGACGAGAAGCGCTGGCCTGCGAGGATGCTTGCGGGGCTGATTGACGGCTGGAAGAATAAGGCCCTGACGCCTGATCGCGTAACGGGTGGCGAGACGGCGGCATTTGATCACCGTGGCTCCGAGCTTTATGCCCAGTATCAGGAGCGGCTGCGCACGCTCAATGCCGTGGATTTTGGCGACCTTCTTCTGCATATGGTCACAATCTTCCAGAAATATCCCGATGTGCTCGAGCGTTATCAACGCTGGTTCAAATATATCCTCGTCGACGAGTATCAGGATACCAACGTCGCGCAATATCTCTGGCTGCGGCTTCTGGCGCAGGGGCACAAGAATATCTGTTGTGTGGGCGATGACGACCAGTCGATCTATGGCTGGCGCGGGGCCGAAGTGGGCAATATCCTGCGGTTCGAGCGCGATTTCGCGGGGGCCAAGGTGATCCGGCTCGAACAGAATTACCGCTCGACCGAGCATATCCTTGCAGCGGCGTCGAAACTGATCTCGGGCAATGAGGGGCGACTGGGCAAGACGCTCTGGACCGAGGCACAGGGGGGCGAGAAGCTGCGCCTCATCGGCCATTGGGATGGTGAGGAAGAGGCGCGCTGGATTGGCGAGGAGGTCGAGGCTCTGTCGCGGGGCACGCGGGGAATGGCGCCCTACGGGCTGGAGAGCCAAGCGATTCTGGTGCGGGCCTCGCATCAGATGCGCGCCTTCGAGGACCGTTTCCTGACCATCGGCATGCCTTATCGCGTGATCGGCGGGCCGCGGTTTTACGAGCGCATGGAGATTCGCGATGCGATGGCCTATTTCCGCCTCGCGATCAGCCCCGAGGATGATCTCGCTTTCGAGCGGGTGATCAATACGCCCAAGCGCGGGCTGGGGGACAAGGCGCAGCAGAAGATCCAGATCGAGGCCCGCGAGAATGGCGTGAGCCTCGTGGAAGGGGCGCGATTGTTGCTGGCGCAGGGTGGGATCAGCGGCAAGGGGGCAGGGCAGCTGCGGGCCTTTGTGGCCAATGTCGACCGCTGGAACGCGGTCGTGCGGGCGGCCTCGCCAGCAGCTGCGCGCAGCCCTGCGGAGGATGATGACGAGCTCTTCGAGGTGCTCGACGATGCGGTGCCGCCCGCAAATGACCATTCGCATCTGCGTCTGGCCGAGGAGATCTTGGAGGACTCGGGCTATGTCGCCATGTGGCAGAACGACAAGACGCCCGAGGCGCCGGGGCGGCTCGAGAACCTCAAGGAACTGATCAAGGCGCTGGAGCAGTTCGAGAACCTGCAGGGGTTCCTCGAACATGTCGCGCTGATCATGGATAACGAATCGAAGGACAGCGAGGCCAAGGTCACGCTGATGACGCTGCATGGGGCGAAGGGTCTGGAGTTTCCGGTGGTCTTCCTGCCGGGCTGGGAGGACGGGCTCTTCCCGAGCCAGCGCAGCATGGACGAATCGGGGATGAAGGGGCTCGAGGAAGAGCGCCGCCTTGGCTATGTGGGGATCACGCGGGCCGAGGAGGTCTGCTATGTTTCGTTTGCGGGGAACCGTCGCGTCTACGGCCAGTGGCAGTCACAGATGCCCTCGCGTTTCATCGACGAATTGCCCCCCGAACATGTGGATGTGATGACGCCGCCGGGCCTGAATGGGGGTGGCTACGGGAGCGGCTACGGGCAATCGACGCTGGGTAGCCAGATCGATGCCCGCGCCGCAAGCGCTGATGTCTATAATTCGCCGGGCTGGAAGCGGTTGCAGACCCGCGGCGTGCAGAGCCAGACGCCCTCGCGCCCGCGCGCCGTAACGGTGGAGAACGAGTTCGATGTGGGCGACCGTGTCTTCCACAAGAAATTCGGCTATGGCGAGGTCATGGGCACCGAGGCCGACAAGCTGGTTGTCGAATTCGACAAGGCCGGCACCAAGAAGCTGATCGCCTCTTTCGTTGTGCCGGCCGATACTGCGGATGATGTGCCGTTCTAGAGCGATTTGAACAGGGTGGTCAGGCGTTTGGCCTCGCCATCCAGCCCGAAGGGCGGGTTGAGGATGAACATCCCCGACCCGATCATGCCATGCCCCTCACGGGCGGGCGGAAACCGGACCTCGTGCGAAAGCGCCTCCGGATATTGCCCCACAAGGCGTGCCACCATTCCGGCCTGCGCGCGGTTTTCCAGCACCGGATACCACAGCGCGATAATGCCGACATTCCAGCGCGTTACCAGCTTGTCGATCAGCTTGGGGATTGCGGTATAGTCGGTCTTCACCTCCCATGACGGGTCGATCATGATCATCCCGCGGCGCGGGGTGGGCGGGGTCATGGCCACGGCCATCTCCAGCCCGTCCTTGTTGTGCAGCCGTGCATGGCGCTTCATCACCGGAAACAGCGCCTGATATTCCTGCGGATGCAGCTCGCAGACCTGCAGGCTGTCGATCTCGCGCAGGAGGGTCGCGGCGATCATCGGCGATCCGGGATAGGCGTCGGGCCCGTGCAGTTCGCGGGTTTTGGCAATCGCGCGGGCATAGGGATGGTCGGGTTTGAACCAGCCTGCCACTTCGGGGCGCTGGATGCCCTGCGCGGCCTCGCCCGTCTTCAGGGCCTGCGCATCCGACAGGTCATAGAGCCCGCGCCCGCCATGGGTTTCCAGATAGCTCAGCGGTTTGTCCTTGCGGGTCAGATAATCCAGCATCACCGAAAGCAGCGCATGTTTGTGCAGATCGGCCAGATTTCCGGCATGGAAGGCGTGTTGATAGGACAGCATGGCTGGCTCCCTGAGAGCTTCGGGTTGGAGTCGGTGATGCCGCGATCGGGCGATACGCGCAAGGGGAGGGGTGAAAAAACAAAAACGGCGATGCCCGGGAGAAGATGGGCATCGCCGTTCATGTTGACCAGAGCACCCGGGAGGAGGAGTGGGCACTCTTGGAAACGGATCGGCCCTCAGGGAGGAGGAGGAGAGCCAATCCTAACACGCGCCTCGGGAGGAGGAGTGAGACGCGGTATGGGATGCGGTGCCCTCAGGGAGGAGGAGAGAGGTCACCGCTAACGATCAGCCCTAGGGAGGAGGAGTGGGCTGTCCGTATCTAGTTGGGAAGAGGCTTCCCGTGTTTCAAGTGCCCCGTCCGCTTTGGATGTTCTGTATCCCTCGGGAGGAGGAAAGGGATACGGCAACCGGCAGACAGGTCCTTTAGTGGTGGCGGCTCTCAGGGAGGACGAGAGAGAGCCGCCCATTCCTAAGGCTCAAGGGAGGAGGAGTGAGCCTATGGACGTTCGAATGTCTTAGCGACCGTAGGCAGCTTCGGCTGCGACGCGGGTCAGGGTGGCGCGGCTCATGCCCAGATCGTCGAGCTCGCGGACCGAGAGCGAGCGCAGTTCTGCGAGCGTCTCGTTATAGACTTTGCGGCGGGCGAGAGCGTCTTTGAGTGCTTCGATCAGACCGAGGCCGCGGCGGGTTTGGATGTCATGTGCGATTGCCATGTGCGTCTTCCTTTATGAGTTCGTGCTTTGTGGCGATTACGCCTCTTGTTGTCGCTAACATGGAGAAAATGCTGCTCATGCACAATGGCAGGGTTCACAAGCCCGTCATGCGAAAAGTGCATAACACATTCTGACCTTTTTCGACCCTCTTGCGGATATTTCATTGCGCATGGGCGGGATGGGGGGCGAAAATCTGTCATCATGACGGGTGTAGGGCTTGAACCACGCGGCCAAATGGCCACAGTCGCCCAAATTCGAGTTCGGGAGCTCCCTATGTCACTTACCAAAGAAACGGTCCTTGCTGCGCTGGAGGAGGTGAAACTGCCTCAGGGTGACAGTGTTATCGACCGTAAACTGATTCATGCGCTGGCGGTCGAGGGCGGTGTGGTCCGCTTCGTGCTGGAAGGCGCGCCCGAGCCCGCGCTCGAACAGATCCGCGGCGTGCTCGAGGCGCGGTTGAAGGCGCTCGAGGGAGTCGAAAGCCTGTCGATCGTGATTCCGTCTGGCGGGAAGGGACCGCAGATCGGCGGTCATCCCAAAAAGCAATCCGGCCCGCTTCCCGTCGAGGGGGTGCGTCATGTGATTGCGGTGGGCTCGGGCAAGGGCGGCGTGGGCAAGTCGACTGTTTCCGCCAATCTGGCCGTGGCGCTGGCCAAACAGGGGGTAAAGGTCGGTCTGCTGGATGCCGATATCTATGGCCCCTCGCAGCCCCGCATGATGGGCGTCAACAAACGCCCCGCCTCGCCTGACGGCCAGACCATCCTGCCGCTCGAGGCGCATGGGGTTACGCTGATGTCGATCGGATTCATGCTGAAGGAGGATGAGGCGGTGATCTGGCGCGGACCGATGCTGATGGGCGCGCTGCAACAGATGCTGGGTCAGGTGAAATGGGACCATTACGGCCCGCTCGATGTGCTGATCATCGATCTGCCGCCGGGCACGGGCGATATTCAGTTGTCGCTATGCCAGAAGACGAAGCTCGACGGGGCGGTGATTGTGTCCACACCGCAGGACATCGCGCTTATCGATGCGCGCAAGGCGCTCGATATGTTCAAACGTCTGGAGACGCCGGTTCTCGGGATGGTCGAGAACATGTCCACCTATATCTGCCCCCAATGTGGCCATGAGGAGCATCTCTTCGGTCATGGTGGCGTCAAGGACGAGGCCACGCGGATGGGGGTGCCGCTTCTGGGTAGCCTGCCCCTGAATCTGGAGGTGCGTCTGGCCGCAGATGGCGGCATTCCGGTCGCCGTGGGCGAGAGCGCGGTGGCGGCGCCTTATGCGGAGCTTGCGGCGCAGCTTGTGGAGGTGGCGCGACTGAAAGGCTGAGCGCACCGGACCCGGTCGCAAATGGCCGGTTCCGGCGGACTACGGGAAATCACGGGATTGTCCTATGGGAATTCACGGGACGGGAAAAGACGGGAGAGGCCGGGCAGGTAACTGCTCGGCCGATTCTGATTCTAGGCAGGGTCATAAGAGGCCTGTTTTTGATTCGAGTATTGGGTGGTCTTTAAGCTTTGAAATGGATCGGGTAAGAACCGCCTCAATCTTTAGGGAATCGGCATAGCATCGTAAAAATTGACGTATTTTGCCTATATTTTGCCGATTTTTCGCGTCTTGAAAGCTGCCGAAAAGAAGCAGGTTCACGGCGACTCGCGTTCCTGTGAGCTTGGTTAATTAATGGTTAATTTGCGCTAGACTCGTGGCTTTCCGGTGACATCCGTAAGGTCATCCTGGGAGAGCATGGGATTCCGTCGAATTTTTTTTACCTACTACATTTAGTGGGTGATTTTATAGAAACCGCGATTTCTTACTATGGCGTTCTCTCAATGTTCCTAGAGTGTTAACTTATCCACAGAGTTACCCATGCTCGTTAACCAACTGTTAGCTAAAAACCGGTTGCCTCCCGTGAATTCCCATGGCATCCCTAACTCATCGCAAAGGCGGGAACATAGAGGCAAAAAGACCTCACGGCGAAAAGAGCAGTTTCATACAGGCACCCCCTGACGCGAAAGCAAGAGATCCGGCGCGCGAGCGAGCAGACATCCCCCAGGTGGCGCGTGCAGTCGGACAGCCCAGTCAAATGGGAACGAGGGCGGCGGATTGGGCAGTGGCAGCAGCTCAATCCGCCGTTTTCATTCAAAGGTCCTGAGGCAGGGACCGCAGGCAAGAAACCGGTCGGCTCGATGTGAACAGGGCGGACCAGCGTGGCAGGAGAGGGTTCGCAATTGGCGGGCATGTTCATCGGCGAATACACCTTCAAGGTGGACAGCAAGGGTCGCATGTCGATCCCGGCTGCATATCGCCAAGAGCTGGCCGATGGCGACCCTAACCGACCCAATCAGGATCGCCCCCGGATGGTCATCGTCTATGGGGCCGACAATCAGAAAATGCTTCAGGTCTACACGCAAAGCGCCTTCGAGGCGCTTGCTGCCGATATCGCGGCGCTCCCGCGTGGCTCCAAGCAGCGCACCATCCTGCAGCGCATGGTGCTTTCCAAATCGCAACCGCTGGAAATCGATCCGGATGGCCGCATGGTCCTTCCGGCTTTTCTGCGCGAGAAGATCGACCTCGGCACCGAGGCCTATTTCGCCGGTGTGGGCGAGACCTTCGAGATCTGGAAACCCGAAACCTTCGAGGCTGCCGATCAGGCGAATGTGGATCAATGGATCGACGAGATGGGCGATGATTTCGACCCGCTCTCGCTTCTGGGAGGCTAAGCCATGAGCGCGCCGGGCCGTCCACATATTCCGGTTCTCCTGCGTCCTTTGCTGAAGGCCGTGGCCCCTGTCGAGGGCATCTGGATTGACGGCACCTTTGGCGCGGGTGGCTATTCGCGCGGGCTTCTGGCGGAAGGTGCGGCGCAGGTGATCGGCGTGGACCGTGACCCGCTGGTGTTCGAGATGGCCGAAAGCTGGCGCGGCGAGTATGGCGAGCGTCTCTCGCTCGTGCATGGCACTTTCTCTGAGATGGATGACTATGCCGCCGAGATCGCCCCCGAGGGGACGGTCGATGGCGTGGTGCTCGATCTCGGGATCAGCTCAATGCAGATCGATCAGGCCGAGCGGGGCTTTTCCTTCATGCAGGACGGCCCTCTCGATATGCGCATGTCGCAGGACGGCCCGTCGGCGGCCGATCTGGTGAATACGCTGGGTGAGGAAGAGCTGGCCGATATCCTCTATCATTATGGCGAGGAGCGCGCCTCGCGCCGGATCGCCCGCAATATCCTCAAGGCCCGCGAGATCGAGCCGTTCACGACGACCAAGCAGCTGGTCGCGGTGATTGAGCGCTCCCTGCCGCGCCCCAAGCCCAACCAGTCCCATCCCGCGACCCGCAGCTTCCAGGCGCTGCGCATCGCGGTGAATGACGAATTCGGCCAGCTGATCGAAGGGCTGGAGGCGGCCGAGCGCGCGCTGAAACCCGGCGGGCTACTGGCAGTGGTCAGTTTCCACTCGCTCGAGGACCGCGTGATCAAGCGCTTCCTGCAAGCGCGTTCGGGCGGCGGCGGGCAGGGCTCGCGCCATGCACCGGTGGTCAAATCCGCGACACCGGGCTTCGACAAACCCTCGAAAGCTATCCCCCCCGATGACGAAGAGCTGGTAGAGAACCCGCGGGCACGGTCTGCCAAGCTGCGCGTCGCGCGCCGTCTTGACACGCCCGCAACCCCGGCTGACCGCACCATATTGGGCCTTCCGGCCCCCGTTCTGGACCCCGCGGCCAAGCCCGCCTCGCATAAACGGAGAGCCCGATGAGATCGCTGATCTATCTCGTAACCGCGCTTTGTGTCATGGGGCTGGCTTTCTGGGCGTATCGGGTGAACTATGACACGCAGGACAAGCGCGACGAGTTGCGTGCGCTCGACCGCGAGATCGCCTCGCTCAACGAGGGTCTGGGCGTGCTGAAGGCGGAATGGGCCTATCTCAACCGTCCTGACCGCCTGCGCGAGCTGGTGAACCTGAACTTCACCGATCTCCAGCTGCTGCCGCTACAGGCCGACCAGTTTGCGAGCGTGTCGGAAATTCCCTATCCCAATCCGGTCGAGATGGCCGATCCGGACGCACAGAAACAGCCGGATATCTTTGCTTTGAACGGGCAGGCACAAAAAGAAGGGCTCTAAGATGATCCGTATTCCGCTTCGTCCTCTGGCAAAGATCCTTCCGGCCCGTACCCGTGGCGAGAACCCCGACGCGATCGAACGCGAGAATACCCGCATCCGCTCCGAGGCTACCCGTGATCGCGCGCGCAAACGGGCCGAGGGCCGCCTTCTGGTCATGGGGCTGGCCTTTGTGGCCGTATTTACCGTTGTAGGCGTTCGGATGGGCACACTGGCTGCCTCCGAGCCCAAGGAGCCGCGCGCCGCGATCAATAACGGTATCCATGCACAGCGCGCCGATATCGTGGACCGTGAGGGCCGTGTCTTGGCCACCAATCTTGTGACCCATGCACTTTACGCCCAGCCGCCGATGATGGTGGATCCGGTGGGCACGGTCGACAAGCTGGTGAAGATCTTCCCCGATCTCGACCATGACCGGTTGATGAAGGATTTCACCGGCAGCCGTAAATTCGTCTGGATCAAGAAAAAGATCTCGCCCGAGCAGATGCAGGCCGTGCATGATATCGGCGAGCCGGGTCTGCTGTTCGGTCCGCGCGAGATGCGTCTTTATCCCAACGGGGCTGTGGCAGCCCATATCCTTGGCGGCTCGCGCTTTGGCGCCGAGGGCGTGAATTCGGCCGAGATCGTGGGGACGGCGGGCGTCGAGAAGGAATTCGACGGCTGGCTGCGTGATCCGGCCAATAATGGCGCGCCGCTGAAACTGTCGATCGATCTCACGATCCAGTCGGCGCTCGAGGAGATCCTCGATGGCGGCATGAAGCTGATGAATGCCAAGGGTGCGACCGCGATCCTGATGCAGGCCCATACCGGCCAGATCGTTGCCATGGCGAGCCTGCCCGATTTCGACCCGAACAAACGCCCGCGTCCGCTGACCACGGGCGATGCTTCCGACAGCCCGCTCTTCAACCGCGCGGTGCAGGGGCTTTACGAGCTTGGCTCGACCTTCAAGATCTTTGCCGTGGCGCAGGCGCTGCAGATGGGGCTGGTCACGCCCAACACCATCGTCGACAGCCAGTCGCCCATGCGCATCGGCCGCTTCAAGATCCGTGATTTCCACAATTACGGCGCGCATCTGTCGGTGATCGATGTCATCAAGCACAGCTCGAACGTGGGCACCGCCCATATCGTCGAGATGTTCGGCCCCGAAAAGCAGAAAGAGTTCCTTGGCAAGCTGGGCTTCCTCAAGCCCACCTCGGTCGAGCTGATCGAGGCCGAGACCGGCCAGCCGCAGCTGCCGCCGAAATGGACCGATGTCTCGGCCATGACCATCGGCTATGGTCACGGTCTGGCCGCAAGCCCGCTGCATCTGGCGGCCGCCTATGCCACCATCGCCAATCACGGCATCCGTGTGGAGCCCACGCTTCTGGCTGGGGTGAACAAGGGCCATGGCGAGCGCGTGATGAGCGATCAGGTCGCCAAGGAGGCGCTTGCCTTGATGCGCATCGTGGTGACGCGCGGCACGGCGTCTTACGGCAATGTCAAAGGCTATGAAGTGGGGGGCAAAACCGGCACTGCCGATAAGGTGAAACCCACGGGCGGCTATTATGATGACAAGGTCATCGCGACCTTCGCCGGTGTCTTCCCGATTTCCGATCCGCAATATGTGCTGGTGCTGACGCTGGACGAGCCTTCGGACAATTCCGGCTCGATCCCGCGCCGCACCGCCGGCTGGACCGCTGTGCCTGTCGCCGCCGAAGTGATCCGCCGTGTGGCGCCGCTTCTGGGCCTGCGCCCGCATGCGGCTGTTGACGAGCTTGCGGGCATCAATGTCGCGAAAGACCCCAACAACAAGACTGTGGCGGATGAGTGATCCCGCTATCGCGGCGCTGCGAGCGAGCGGGGCGCCGGTGGTCGGATTTTGCCGATCGGGCCCTTTGCGGCGGGGCTGATGCGTTGACCTTTTCGGCCTGCCCGCGATAAATGGGATAGACGTTCGGGGCTATGTCCCCGAGACCGTATCATGGCCCTTGTCCCGAGCGGCCGGATTTGAAACAGAAAGCCATCATCATGCCGACAGATCTGCCGCAATCGAGCCTGAACGCATTGGGTCTGACCCCCAGTTCCGGTGCGGATCGCCAGATCACGGGCCTGTCGGTAGATAGCCGTCAGGTGAAGGCAGGCCATTTGTTCGCGGCCCTTCCGGGCACCAAGGTGCATGGGGCCGAATTTGTGCCCACGGCGCTTGCCAAGGGCGCTGCGGCCATCCTGACCGACCGTGCAGGCGCCACGCAGATCCACGATGCCGTGGCACAGGCCGGGGCCGCGCTGGTTGTGGCCGAAGACCCCCGACAGGCGCTGGCCTATGCGGCGGCGCTGTTCTTCGGGGCACAGCCCGCAACGATGATCGCGGTCACCGGCACCAATGGCAAAACGAGTGTGGCCACCTTCACCCGCCAGATCTGGCAGGTTCTGGGCTATGAGGCGGCCAATATCGGCACAACCGGCGTCGAGGGGGCCTATAGCGCGCCCTCCAACCACACCACGCCCGAACCCATCACCCTGCATCGGCTTCTGGGCGATATGGCGCACGCGGGGATCACCCATGCCGCGATGGAGGCCTCCTCGCACGGGCTGGCGCAGAAACGGCTCGACGGGGTGGTGCTGAAAGCTGCGGCCTTCACCAATTTCACGCAGGACCATCTCGATTACCACGCGACATTCGAGGAATATTTCGCGGCCAAGGCGGGGCTCTTTGCGCGTGTGCTGCCCGATGACGGCGTGGCGGTGATCAATATGGATGACCCGCGCGGGGCCGATATGGCCGCGATCGCCAACGGTCGTGGCCAGCGGGTGATCCGTCTGGGCCATGGCGAGGACTGCGAGATGCGGCTTCTGGGCAAGCGCCCTGATGCGTCGGGTCAGGACATCCGCTTCTCGTGGGAGGGCAAGCCGCAGATGGCGCGCCTGCCGCTGATCGGCGAGTTCCAGGCGATGAATGTGCTGACGGCGGCGGCGATGGTCATCGGCTGCGGGGCTGATCCCCTGTCGGTGGTGCAGGCGTTGCCGCATCTGAGCACGGTGCGGGGCCGGATGCAGCAGGTGGCGGTGCGCGATAATGGCGCGACCGTGTTTGTGGATTACGCCCATACGCCCGATGCGGTGGCCACGGCGCTCAAGGCGCTGCGCCCGCATGTGCTGGGCAAGATCGTGGTCATCGTGGGCGCAGGCGGCGACCGTGACCGCACCAAGCGCCCGCTGATGGGCAAGGCCGCGACCGAGCATGCCGATCTGGTCTTTGTCACCGATGACAACCCGCGCACCGAGGACCCTGCCGAAATCCGCGCCGCCGTGATGGAGGGCGCAGGCCCCCAAGCCATCGAGGTGGGCGACCGCGCCGAGGCGATCCTTTTGGCGGTGAACAGGCTCGAGCCGGGCGATGCGCTGCTGATCGCGGGCAAGGGCCACGAGACGGGGCAGGTGATCGGCACCGATATCTACCCCTTTGACGATGCCGAACAGGCCTCTGTGGCCGTTGCCGCACTGGATGGGAAAATCTGATGACACTCTGGACCGCTTCCGAGATTGCCCGCGCGACGGGTGGCCGTGCCACATGCGAGGCCCAAGTTGACGGCATCTCCATCGACACCCGCTCGATCGCCAAGGGCGATCTGTTTGTGGCGTTGACGGCCGCGCGTGACGGGCATGATTTCGTGCGTCAGGCCCTCGATCAAGGCGCAGGTGCGGCTCTTGTCTCGCGCATTCCCGACGGGTGTAGCGAAGCCGATCCGCTGGTGATCGTGGAGGATGTGCTGGAAGGCCTGCAGAATCTGGGTCGTGCGGGGCGGGCGCGTGCCAAGGCCAAGGTCATCGCCGTCACCGGATCGGTGGGCAAGACCTCCACCAAGGAGATGTTGCGCGAGGTGCTCAAGGGGCAGGGCAAGACCCATGCCGCCGAGGCATCCTTCAACAACCATTGGGGGGTGCCGATCACGCTGGCCCGCTTGCCGGCCGATGCCGATTTCGCGGTGATCGAGATCGGGATGAACCATCCCGGCGAGATCGCGCCGCTTGCAAAGATGGCGCGCCCGCATGTGGCGATGATCACCACGGTGGCCGCGGCGCATCTGGAGGCCTTTGACGATATCTCCGGCATCGCCCGCGAGAAAGCAACGATCTTCGAGGGGCTGGAGACAGGGGGGGCGTGTATCGTGCCCCTCGGGCTCGAGGTCTCGGATATCCTGCTGGAGGCGGCCAGGGTGGCCGGTGAGGTGATTACTTTCGGCGCGGATGCGCAGGCCGATTATCATCTGGACAAAGTGTCCATCCTTGGGGACACCACCGTGGTCGAGGCGCGGGCGCGGGGCGAGAGCCTTCTGTTCAAGGTCCAGAGCCCGGGACGGCATTTTGCGTCCAACGCGCTTGGAGTGATCGCGGCCTGTGGCGCGCTTGGTTGCGAGCAGGCGCTGATCGCGATGGATCTGGGCCGCTGGTTGCCGCCTGCGGGGCGCGGTGCGCGTGAACGGGTGCTGTTTGATGCCTTCAACCCCGAGATGGGGATCGATCTGTTCGATGACGCGTTCAACGCCAATCCAACCTCGATGGGCGTGGCCCTCGAGATGCTGGCCGCCCAAGAGCCGCAGGACGGTGTGGGCCGTGTGAAACATGGCCGTCGCGTGGCGATTCTGGGCGAGATGCTGGAGCTGGGCGCGGACGAGCTGTCGATGCATGCGGGGCTTGCGCGCCTGCCCGCGATGGCGGATGTGGATGTCGTACATATGGTGGGCAACCGTATGGCGGCGCTGCGCGATGCGCTGCCGCGCGCCAAGCGTGGCGAATGGTATGAAAGCGCGGATGAAATGGTGGCGCGGGCGCGCCATCTGGTCGATGCGGGCGATGTCGTGCTTGTGAAAGGCTCCAAGGGCTCGAAAGTCAGTCGTGTCGTCGAGGCGCTGCGCAAACTTGGTCAGCCGGTTTCGACCGAGGTATAAAGGAAAAGACGGAATGCTCTATTGGTTGACACATCTTTCGGACGGGGGCGACTTCTTCAACCTCTTCCGCTACCTGACGTTCCGCGCGGGGGCTGCGTTCTTTACGGCGCTGGTGTTCGGCTTCCTCTTCGGGCCGACGCTGATCGATTTCCTGCGCCGCACGCAGGGCAAGGGCCAGCCGATCCGCTCCGACGGCCCCGAAGGCCATCTGGCCAAGGCGGGCACGCCCACGATGGGCGGTCTCTTGATCCTTGCCTCGATCCTGTTTTCCACGCTTCTCTGGGCGCGGCTGGATAACGGTTATGTCTGGCTCGTGCTGATGGTGACTTTCGGCTATGCGCTGATCGGCTTTGCCGATGACTATGCCAAGGTCTCCAAACAGACCACCGCGGGTGTCAGCGGGCGGGTGCGCATGGGGTTGGGCCTGTTGCTGGCGGCGATTGCCGGTATCTGGGCGGCCTGGTTGCATCCGGCGGATCTGTCGGGGCAGCTGGCCGTGCCGGTCTTCAAGAATGTGCTGATCAATCTGGGCGTGCTATTCGTGCCTTTCGCGATGCTGGTGATCGTGGGGGCAGCCAATGCGGTGAACCTGACCGACGGTCTGGACGGGCTGGCGATCATGCCTGCGATGATTGCGGCGGGCACGCTCGGTGTCATTGCCTATATCGTCGGGCGCGCGGATTTCACCTCCTATCTGGATGTGCATTATGTGCCGGGCACGGGCGAGATCCTTGTGTTCACCGCGGCACTGATCGGGGCGGGGCTCGGGTTCCTGTGGTATAACGCCCCGCCTGCGGCGGTGTTTATGGGCGATACCGGTTCGCTGGCGCTTGGCGGCGCGATCGGGGCGATCGCGGTCTGCACCAAGCACGAGATCGTTCTGGCGATCGTGGGCGGGCTCTTCGTGGTGGAAGCCATGTCGGTGATCATTCAGGTGCTCTATTTCAAGCGCACCGGCAAGCGGGTGTTCCTGATGGCGCCGATTCACCACCATTTCGAGAAGAAGGGCTGGGCCGAGAGCCAGATCGTGATCCGGTTCTGGATCATCTCGCTGATCCTCGCGCTGATCGGTCTGGCGACGCTCAAGCTGCGCTGAGGGGAAGGGGGCTGTCTGCCCCCTCTTGGGCCTGGCGGCCCAATTCACCCCCGAGGATATTTGACGACAATGGAAAAGGGCGTTGTCGCCCTTTTTTGCATTCGCTAGACCTGAGCCGGGGATCGGCTTTTCGGAAGGGGCTTTGTCATGATTGCAGTGCGTGGTGTCGAAGGGCAGAAAATCGCGGTTCTGGGGCTCGGGCGGTCGGGGCTGGCCACAGCCGTGGCGCTGAAGGCGGGCGGTGCGGAGGTGCTGGCATGGGATGACAGCCCCGAGGGACGTGCGCGGGCCGAGGAGGCGGGATATGCCTGCCGTGACCTGACAAAGGCGGGCGCGTTCGAGGATGTGGCGCTGCTGGTCGTCTCGCCGGGCATTCCGCATCTTTATCCGCATCCCAATCCGGTGATTGCCGCGGCGATGGAAGCGGGTGTGCCGGTGGATAACGATATCGGTCTGTTCTACCGCTCCTGGGCGAGCGAGGAGTGGGACAGTTTCGATACCATGCCGAAAACGATCTGCGTTACTGGCTCGAACGGGAAGTCCACCACCACCGCGCTGATCCATCATGTGCTGACCCATTGCGGGCGGCGGGCGCAGATGGGCGGCAATATCGGACGTGGCGTACTGGATCTGGAGCCTGCCGAGGATGGCGATGTGGTGGTGCTGGAGCTGTCAAGCTACCAGACCGATCTGGCGCGTGCGCTGACCCCCGATGTGGCGGTGTTCACCAATCTCTCGCCCGACCATCTCGACCGCCATGCGGGGATGGGGGGGTATTTTGCCGCCAAGCGCCGCCTCTTCGCCGAGGGCGGGCCGGATCGTGCGGTGATTGGCGTCGATGAGCCGGAAGGGGTCTATCTGGCCAATCAGATTGCTACCAATCGCGAGGATGACCGGCTGATCCGCATTGCCGTCTCGCGCAAGCTGGGCGATTGGGGCTGGTCGGTCTTCGCGCGTAAGGGCTTTCTGAGCGAATGGCGCAAGGGGCGGCAGGTGGCGTCCATCGATCTGCGCGAGATCAAGGGGTTGCCGGGGGCGCATAACCACCAGAATGCCTGTGCAGCCTTTGCGGCACTGCGCGCCATCGGACTGGCGCCGCGCGAGATCGAGGCGGCCTTCCATACATTTGCGGGGCTGCCCCATCGCAGCCAGCGCGTGGCCGAGAAGAAGGGCGTGGCATGGGTCAATGATTCCAAGGCGACCAATGTCGATAGTGCCTCGAAGGCCCTGCAGGCGTTCAAGAATATCCGCTGGATTGCGGGCGGGCTTGGCAAGGAGGGCGGCGTGTCCTCGCTAGCCGGTGATCTGGACCATGTAAGGAAAGCCTATTTCATCGGCCATTCGGCGCGGGACTTCGCGCTGCAACTGACCGGTCTCGAGCACGAGATCTGCGAGACGATGGAGGCGGCCGTGGCGGCTTGTGCCCGCGATGCCGAGGCTGGAGATACAGTGCTTCTGGCGCCGGCGGCGGCGAGCTTCGACCAGTATGGCAGCTTCGAGAAACGTGGCGAGCATTTCGTCGCGCTGGTGGGGCAGTTGCCCGAATAGGATTCGCCTTCACCTATCGCGAAAGGTGAATGTTTTGCGATAGGTGCAGAATTGTCCCTTCACCTGCGGGTTGTGGCGTATGCGCGCCACACCAGAGCACAGAACCGCCTGGCGACGCCGCGAAATCCCGCGAAATGCGCCGTAAATCGGCCATAGTTTAACTAGCCATACAGTATGAATTGCGTTAGCATCGGAGACAGACCCGGAAAACGGGCATTTTTTCGAGGCAGTACGGCAGTAACAGCCCATGACAGATATGGTTTTCGGCACCGCGCCTTCGCGCGTCGGTGAACCTGTACTTCCACGCTGGTGGCGCACCATTGACAAATGGGCGTTGTCCTGCGTGCTGATCCTGTTCGGGATCGGAATGCTTTTGGGGCTCGCGGCATCCGTGCCGCTGGCTGAAAAGAACGGGCTCGAGCCGTTTTACTATGTGAAACGGCAGGCGTTCTTCGGCGGGTCGGGCATCATCACGATGCTGCTCTGCTCGATGATGAGCCCGCGTCAGGTGCGCCGTATGGGCGTTCTGGCTTTCTTTCTCTGTTTTGCGGCCATTCTAGCGCTTCCGTTTGTCGGCACCGATTTCGGCAAAGGCGCGATCCGCTGGTTTTCTTTCGGCTTTGCCTCGGTCCAGCCCTCGGAATTCCTCAAACCCGCTTTCATCATCATTGCCGGCTGGTTCATGGCGGCGGCCCATGAGGTCGCAGGCCCTCCGGGACGGCTCTATTCCTTCATCCTGATGGCGATCATTGTTGTGCTTCTGGCACTGCAGCCCGATTTCGGTCAGGCCTCGCTCGTGCTCTTCTCGTGGATGGTGATGTATTTCGTGGCTGGTGCGCCGATCACGCTTCTGGCTGTGGTGGGCGGTCTGACGGCTGTCGGCGGTGTCACGGCCTATAACTTCTCGGATCACTTCGCCCGCCGGATCAACGGCTTCCTGTCGCCCGAGATCGATCCGCGCACGCAGATCGGCTATGCCACCAACGCCATCCAGGAGGGCGGCTTCTTCGGTGTGGGCGTGGGCGAGGGCACGGTGAAATGGTCGCTCCCCGATGCGCATACCGATTTCATCATCGCGGTCGCGGCAGAGGAATACGGGCTGATCCTCGTGCTGATCATCATCGCGCTCTATGCGACCGTGGTCATGCGCTCGATGCTGCGCCTGATGCGCGAGCGTGATCCTTTCACGCGGCTTGCCGGCTGCGGTCTGGCGGCTGCCTTCGGCGTGCAGGCCTTCATCAACATGGCGGTGGCCGTGCGGCTTCTGCCTTCCAAGGGGATGACACTGCCCTTCGTGAGCTATGGCGGCTCGTCGATGATCGCCTCGGGGATTGCGGTGGGCATGTTGCTCGCGCTGACCCGTTCGCGCCCGCAGGGGCAGATTTCGGATATTCTGGCACGCCATAATCGCGGCTGAGAGGGGATGGCATGACACAAGAGGCAGCCCCTCTTCTTCTGATCGCGGCAGGCGGGACGGGCGGGCATATGTTTCCCGCCCAAGCGCTTGCCGAAGAAATGGTGCGCAAAGGCTGGCGGGTGAAACTGTCCACCGATGCGCGGGGTGCGCGCTATGCGGGGGGCTTCCCGCATGTGGTGCAGATCGAACAGGTGAATTCGGCGACCTTCGCCCGTGGTGGGCTGCTGTCGCGGCTGATGGTGCCGCTGCGCATCCTGAGCGGCATTGCCTCCGCGGTCGGGCGCAACCTGCGTGACAAGCCCGCAGCCGTTGTGGGCTTTGGCGGCTATCCGACGGTGCCCGCGCTGGCCTCGGCCTATCTTCTGGGCCTGCCGCGCGCGATCCACGAGCAGAATGGCGTGATGGGCAAGGTGAACCGAAAATTCGCGCCCAAGGTCGGGGCCGTGGCCTGTGGCACATGGCCGACCGACCTGCCCGCAGGGGTGCGCGGCGTCCATACCGGCAATCCGGTGCGCGGGGCCGTTCTGGAACGTGCGGGGGCACCCTATATCGTGCCGGGCGATTACCCGATGTCGCTCTTGGTGATGGGCGGCAGCCAAGGCGCGCGCATCCTGTCGGATGTGGTGCCTGCGGCGCTGGCGCTTCTGTCGCCCGAGATGCGGCGCAATCTGCGTGTGGCCCATCAGGCCCGTCCCGAGGATCTCGACCGTGTGGTTGCGGCCTATAGCGAGGCGGGGATCGTGGCCGAGGTGCAATCCTTCTTCAACGATGTGCCGCGCCGCTTGACCGAGGCGCAGCTGGTGATCTCGCGCTCGGGGGCCTCCTCGGTCGCCGATATCGCGGTGGTCGGGCGTCCGGCGATTCTGGTGCCCTTTGCGGCCGCAGCCGGGGACCACCAGAGCGCCAATGCCAAGGGCCTCGCCGCGACCGGTGGCGCGATCGTGATCCCCGAGAGCCGCCTGACCCCCGAGGCGCTGGCCGAGCAGGTGGGTCTGGTGCTTGCAAATCCCGACGGTGCCCTGCAGATGGCGCGCGCAAGCCAGAGCTACGGCATTACCGATGCCACCGACCGGCTTGTGGAGATGGTCGAACAACTAACAGGAGGCGCGCGATGAACGCGACGAAGCTGCCCGGTGAACTCGGGCCGATCCATTTTATCGGCATGGGCGGGATCGGGATGTCCGGCATTGCCGAGGTGCTCTTGACCCAAGGGTTCACGGTGCAGGGCTCGGATGCGAAAGCCTCCAAGATCACCGACCGTCTGGAAGAGCTGGGGGCGACCTTCTTCGAGGGCCAGCGCGCCGAGAATATCGGGAATGCGGGTGTTGTGGTGATGTCCTCGGCCATCAAGCCGGGCAATCCCGAGCTGGAAGAGGCGCGCAAGCGCGGCCTACCGGTGGTGCGCCGCGCCGAGATGCTGGCCGAACTGATGCGCCTGCGTTCCAATATCGCCATCGGGGGCACACATGGGAAGACGACCACCACGACCATGGTGGCGACCCTGCTGGATCGGGGGAATTTCGACCCGACCGTTATCAATGGCGGCGTGATCCATGCCTATGGCTCCAATGCGCGGGCGGGCGAGGGCGAGTGGATGGTGGTCGAGGCCGACGAATCCGACGGCTCGTTCAACCGCCTTCCGGCAACGATTGCCATCGTCACCAATATCGATCCCGAGCATATGGAGCATTGGGGCAGCTTTGATGCGCTGCGCAAGGGCTTCTATGATTTCGTGTCGAACATCCCCTTCTACGGTCTGGCCGTGTGCTGCACCGACCATCCCGAGGTGCAGACGCTGGTCGGCAAGCTGACCGACCGTCGCGTGACGACCTTCGGCTTCAACGCGCAGGCCGATGTGCGCGCGCTGAACCTGCGCTACGAGCGGGGGATCGCACAGTTCGACATCGCCCTTCAGGGCGAGGAACATGACGAGGATGGCCGCCCGAAGCTGATCGAGGGCTGCACCCTCCCGATGCCCGGTGACCATAACGTCTCGAACGCGCTGGCCGCTGTGGCAGTCGCCCGCCATCTGGGGATGAAGCGTGACGAGATCCGCGACGCACTGGCGAATTTCAAGGGTGTGAACCGCCGCTTCACCAAAGTGGGCGAGGTCCTTGGCGGGGTCGCGATCATCGACGATTACGGTCACCATCCTGTTGAAATCGCAGCCGTTCTGAAGGCCGCGCGTCAGGCGGTCTCGGGCTCGCCTGGCGCGCGGGTGATCGCCGTGCACCAGCCGCACCGTTATTCGCGCCTGCATTCGCTCTTCGATGATTTCTGCACCTGTTTCAACGAGGCCGATGTGGTCGCCATCGCCGAGGTCTATTCGGCAGGTGAGGACCCGATCGAGGGCGCGACCCGCGAGGATCTGGTGGCCGGTCTGATCCAGCACGGCCACCGCCATGCCCGCGCCATCCTGTCGGAGGACGATCTGGCGCGGCTTGTGCGCGAACAGGCCCGTCCGGGCGATATCGTTGTCTGTCTGGGCGCGGGCACGATCTCGACATGGGCCAACGGGCTCCCCGCCAAGCTGGGCGCCTGAGAAGATCGGTGCGCCCGTTCAGACGGTGCGCCCGCATGTCATGCCAACCTCGTGAAGGGGGTGGGCTGGTAACGAGTAGAGGGCAAGCCGCCGGATTTGTGTGGCTTGTCCGTTGGATGGCAGAGACGTTCTCTGTCTCCGGACGATGCCGGTCTGTCCGCCGGAGCGGCATCGGACTGGGCCGGTCCCCTCGCGGGCCGGCCATTTCTTTCGAACCGCCCGTGTGATGGGCAGAGGAGCCATGCGCATGTCGCTTTCCCTTAGTCTTGCCTGCCTTTGGGTGGTCCTGGCCTCTGTCGCGGCGATGGGGCCGCAGCGCTGGCACTGGATGGCGGCATGGGCGTTGATTGCGACCGGCGTTCCCATTCTGGGCGGGGTTACCTATCAGCAGGGGCCGATCTGGGGGCTGGTGGTGCTGGCGGCGGGGATGTCGGTGCTGCGCTGGCCGTTGCGGCGGCTGATCCAGCGTCTTCATGCCGATGGACGCCTGCGCGACGAGCGTCAGGACGCCTGATCGCCCTTGTGCGCCTGCTGCAGCCTGTCTTGGCCCTTGCTGTGCTCGGGTGGCTTCGCTAGGAAGCCTCTATGACCGATATGCTTTCTCCTTCCACCTATCAGCCGCGCGGCGCACTTAGCGCAGGGCGTGCTTTGTCCGATCTGACATGGCTGCGTGTGGGCGGCCCCGCGGACTGGTTCTTCCAGCCCGCCGATGCACAGGATCTGGCGGCGTTTCTCGCGGGGCTTCCCGAGGATATCGCCGTTTTCCCGATGGGGGTGGGCTCCAACCTCATCGTGCGTGATGGCGGCTTGCGCGCGGTGGTCATCCGGCTGGGTCGGGGTTTCAACGCCATTACATTCGAGGGCAACAGGGTGACGGCAGGGGCTGCGGCGCTCGATGCGCATGTGGCGCGCAAGGCGGCCGCCGAGGGGCTGGATCTGACCTTCCTGCGCACGATCCCGGGTTCGGTTGGCGGTGCCGTGCGGATGAATGCGGGCTGCTATGGCACCTATGTGGCCGATCACCTCGTGGAAATCTGCGTGGTGACGCGGACGGGCGCGGTCCGCACGATCAAGGCGACAGATCTCGGTCTGGCATATCGCCAGAGCGATCTGCCCGAAGGCTGGGTTATCACCCATGCCGTGTTCGAGGCCGCGTCGGGCGATCCGGTGGAACTGGAGACGCGGATGGCGGACCAGTTGGCCAAACGCGATGCCTCCCAGCCAACAAAAGAGCGTAGCGCGGGCTCGACCTTCCGCAATCCGGCCGGTTTCAGCTCGACCGGGCGCGCCGATGACGTGCATGACCTTAAGGCATGGAAGGTGATCGACGATGCCGGAATGCGCGGCGCGCGTCTGGGCGGGGCGCAGATGTCGGAGATGCATTCCAACTTCCTGATCAATGCGGGAGGGGCAACGGCCGCCGATCTGGAGGGGCTGGGAGAGGAAGTCCGCAAAAAAGTTTTGCTCAATAGCGGAATTGAGCTACAATGGGAAATCATGCGCGTCGGAGAGAGATAAGGTCCGCCAAAGGACCGTCTTCTGGCAGTGACCGGCGGGCTTAACCAAAATACATAAACGGGGAAAACCCCGACGAGGCAAATGATGGCGGGTAAGTCGAGCAGGACGACCCAGCTTGTGGCGGTATTGATGGGAGGGGCATCGGCGGAACGCGATGTGTCGCTTTCGTCCGGGCGTGAATGCGCTATCGCCTTGCGGGCTGCGGGATATGAGGTGATCGAGGTCGATGCGGGCCCCGATCTGGCGCAGCGTCTCACCGAGATCAAGCCGGATGTCGTCTTCAACGCGCTGCATGGCCGTTGGGGCGAGGATGGCTGTGTGCAGGGCATGCTGGAATGGCTGCGTATCCCCTATACCCATTCGGGCGTGCTGGCTTCGGCCATGTCGATGGACAAGGACCGGTCCAAGACTGCCTACCGTCAGGCAGGTCTGCCGGTAGTCGAGAGCGTGATCGCGCCGCGCGACGAGGTGCGCAGCCGCCATTTCCTGCCGCCCCCCTATGTGGTCAAACCCAATAACGAGGGCTCCTCGGTCGGCGTCTATATCGTCAACGAGGCGGCCAACAGCCCGCCGCAGCTGTCGGATGATATGCCCGAGAGCGTGATGGTCGAGACCTATGTTCCCGGGCGCGAGCTGACCTGTGCCGTGATGGAGGATCGCGCCTTTTGCGTGACCGAGATCGTCACCACCGGCTGGTATGACTATCACGCGAAATATTCGACCGGCGGATCGCGCCATATCTGCCCCGCCGAGATCCCCGAGGAGATCGCGAGAGCCTGTCAGGACTATGCGCTGCGTGCGCATGTGGCGCTTGGCTGCCGGGGCATCTCGCGCACCGATTTCCGCTGGGATGACAGCCGTGGGCTTGCGGGACTGTTCCTGCTGGAGACCAATAACCAGCCCGGTATGACGCCGACCTCGCTCGTGCCCGAGCAGGCGCTGGAGGCGGGGATCGATTTCCCTGCGCTCTGCCGCTGGATCGTGGAGGATGCCTCATGCGGAAGATGAAGGCATCGCGCCTTCCCGAGGAAGGGAAATGGGCTGGCACCCATGCTGTTGGAGGTGTAGCGCGCGCCCAGCAGGGCCAGCTCTATGTCCGCCGGTCCTCGCGCCGCAAGGACCCCGCGCCCTCGCGGCTCGCTTTCCGGCTGCACCGGCTGTGGCTGACGCCCATCGTGCGGTCGCTGACGCGGATCGGGGTGCCCACCTTTATCGTGGTGCTGGGGCTCGGGATCTATTTCGGCGATGCGGGGCGGCGGGCGGATATGCTGCAGGCCTTCGATGACATCAAGACCTCGATCCAGAACCGTCCGCAATTCATGGTCAATTCGCTGAAGGTCGAGGGCGCGAGCCCCGAGGTCGAGCAAGCGGTTTATACGATGCTGCCCACGGGGCTTCCGGTCTCGTCCTTCAAGATCGATCTGGGCCAGTATCGCGACACGATCATGCGGCTCGACGCGGTGGCTGATGCCTCGATCAGCATCAAATCCGGCGGTGTGCTGGATGTGGTCGTGACCGAGCGCAATCCGGTCATGCTGTGGCGGACGGCGAGCGGGCTGGAGATGCTCGATGCGACCGGCCATCGGGTGGCGACGCTTCTGGACCGTTCCGCGCGCTCCGATCTGCCGCTGATCGCCGGCCGCGGGGCCAACAAGGCAGTGCCCGAGGCGCTTTCAATCCTGAAGGCGATGGGCCCGCTGTTGCCCAAGGCGCGCGGGCTGATCCGTGTGGGGCAGCGTCGCTGGGACATCGCGCTCGAGAATGACCGGCGCGTGATGTTGCCGCAGGAGCAGCCCGTGGCCGCCGTCGAGCGCCTTCTGGCGATGAATACCGCCGAAGATGTGCTTGCGCGTGACTTTACGGTGATCGACCTCCGTGACAAGGGTCGTCCGACGATCCGCCTGACGCCCCACGCGATGGAAAGCTATCGCGCTATCGCTCATAACTACTGAGCCCATAAGACCGAGACCTGACGTATGCCCGAATTCTACCAAGCCCAGAGAGCGATGCGCAGTATGCGCAAGGCCGCGATGCAGCGCGGTGTCGTGGCGCTGTTGGATATCGGCACCTCGAAGATCGTCTGTCTGGTGCTGAAGGTCGAGAGCACGAACGGGCTGGAGCAGGTCGAGGGGGCGGCGCCGCTTGCGGGTCAGTCCTCCTTCAAGGTGATCGGGGCCGCTACGACACGGTCGCGCGGGGTGCGCTTTGGCGAGATCGATACGATGGCACAGACCGAGCGTGCGATCCGCACGGTGGTGCAGGCCGCGCAGAAGAAGGCCGCGATCCGTGTCGATCATGTGATTGCCTGTTTCGCCGGCGGCGAGCCGCGCAGCTACGGTCTGACGGGGCAGGTCGAGATTGCCGGAGATCAGGTGACAGGGCAGGATGTGGGCCGCGTGCTGGCCGCGTGTGATGTGCCCGATTTCGGGGCGGGGCGCGAGGTGCTGCATGCCCAGCCGGTAAATTTCGCGCTCGACCACCGCTCGGGCCTGTCGGACCCGCGCGGCCATGCAGGGCGCAAGCTGGCCACCGATATGCATCTGCTGACGGTGGATGGGTTCGTGCTCCAGAACCTCGTGAACGCGATCCGGCGCTGCGATCTGGAACTAGCGGGGGTGGCCAGCTCGGCCTATGTGTCGGGCGTTGCCTCGCTGGTGGAGGACGAGCAGGAGCTGGGCGCGGCCTGTATCGATCTGGGCGGCGGCGCGTCGGGGCTGTCGATCTTTATGAAGAAACATATGATTTATGCCGATGCGGTGCGGATGGGGGGCGATCACATCACCTCCGATATCTCGGCGGGGCTGCAGGTTTCGGGACAGTTGGCCGAACGTCTCAAGACGGTGCATGGCGGGGTTCACGCGACCTCGATGGATGACCGCGAGATGATCGAGCTGGCGGCCAATTCCGGGGATTGGGAAAAAGACAGCCGCACCGCCACGCGTGCGGAACTGATCGGGATCATCCGTCCGCGTGTCGAGGAGATCTTCGAGGAGATCAAGGCGCGACTGGATGTGGCGGGCTTCTCGCATATGCCGAGCCAGCAGATCGTGCTGACGGGCGGCACGAGCCAGCTGCCCGGTATCGACGGCATGGCCGCGCGAATCCTTGGCCATAGCGTGCGTCTCGGGCGGCCTTTGCGCGTGCAGGGCCTGCCACAGCAGGCCACGTCGGCGGGTTTTAGCGCAATTGTCGGCCTCGCTCTGCATGCGACCAATCCACAGGATGAGTGGTGGGATTTCGAGATCCCCGTCGACCGGATGGGCGGGCGCAGTCTGCGGCGTGCCTTCCGCTGGTTCAAGGATAACTGGTAAGCGCCAGCGGCTTGGGATGCGAAGTTAAAGTTAACGTAGCGGATATGGCGTCGAAAACCATGGTTTTCGGGGGTGATTTCGTAGCGTCCACAAGATGCTGGGAATTGCGCGAAATACCGCTGAGTATGGCGTTAACTTGGCTAGATTTTGTGTTTTAACTATGTTTTTCGCGTGACGGCGCGCCGATTTCTGGTAAATTAGCGGTAATTATTCAAACGGCCGGGACAGGGCCATTCATCACAAAAACAGGCGGACCTCTATGACCTTGAACCTCATGATGACCGATCAACAGGATCTGAAGCCGCGGATTACCGTCTTCGGCGTTGGTGGCGCTGGGGGCAATGCCGTCAACAACATGATCGAGCAGCAGCTCGAGGGTGTTGAGTTCGTGGTCGCGAACACCGACGCGCAGGCGCTCCAGCAGTCCAAGAGCCAGGCGCGGATCCAGATGGGGATCAAGGCGACCGAGGGTCTGGGTGCGGGTGCGCGTCCGTCTGTCGGTGCGGCTGCAGCAGAGGAGACGATCGAGGAGATTGTCGACCATCTTGCAGGTGCGCATATGTGCTTCATCACCGCTGGTATGGGCGGCGGCACCGGCACCGGCGCGGCGCCGATCATCGCGCAAGCCGCGCGCGAGCTGGGTGTGCTGACCGTAGGCGTCGTGACCAAGCCGTTCCAGTTCGAGGGCACCAAGCGCATGCGTCAGGCCGAGGAAGGTCTCGAAGCGTTGCAGAAGGTGGTCGATACGCTGATCATCATCCCCAACCAGAATCTGTTCCGCCTGGCCAACGAGAAGACCACCTTCACCGAAGCCTTCGAGATGGCCGATGATGTGCTCTATCAGGGCGTGAAGGGTGTGACCGATCTTATGGTCCGTCCGGGCCTGATCAACCTCGACTTCGCCGATGTTCGCGCCGTGATGGACGAGATGGGCAAAGCGATGATGGGCACCGGCGAAGCCTCGGGCGAGGATCGTGCGATCCAGGCCGCCGAGAAGGCCATCGCCAACCCGCTCCTCGACGAGATCTCGCTCAAGGGCGCGAAGGGTGTGCTGATCAACATCACCGGCGGCTACGACCTGACGCTGTTCGAACTCGACGAAGCGGCAAACCGTATCCGCGAGGAAGTTGATCCGGATGCGAATATCATCGTCGGTTCGACCCTCGATCCCGATATGGATGGCATGATGCGTGTGTCGGTCGTCGCAACCGGTATCGACGCGCTGGCCGCTCCGGCAGAAGTTCCGGTGCCGCGCCGCACTCTGGCAGAGCCGCTGCGCAACCCGCAGGAAGCGGCAGAGGAGGCGCGCGCCGCTGCGCCGCATATGCAGGATCCCGCACCGGCCCCGCGCCAGCCGCAGGTTTCGGTGACCTCGGCCCAGCCGGTCCACCAGTCGCGTGGCTATCAGGCACCGCAGCATCGCGCCGCCGATCACCGCCCGGCACAGGCCGAGATGCGCCAGTCGGCTCCGCAGCAGCCCGAGCGCCAGTATGAGGCGCCGCGCCATGAGCAGCCGCGCTACGAGCAGCCCCGTCAGGCGGCTCCCGCACAGCCGCAATACGAGGCGCCCCAGCAGCCGCAATACCGCGCCCAGCAGCCCCGCGTGCAATATGCCGAGGACCAGCCGCAAGCGCAGCAGCCGCATTACCAGCAGCCCCGTCAAGCGCAGCCGCAGTTCAACGAAGCCGCCGAAGAGGCTGCTGAATATGTTGCACCGCGTCCGCGTCAGGCCGGCCAGCCCTCGCCCGAGGCCCTTGCCCGCCTGCAGGCCGCGGTCAATCGCCAGCCGGGTCAGGGAGCCGCACCGCAGGGTCGCCCGAACATGGCCGCAGAGCGCGCGCCCCAGCCGCAGGCCGAGAAGCCGCGTTTCGGGATCAACTCGCTGATAAACCGCATGACCGGTCACGGCCATGAGGCGCCCCAGCAACAGCCCGCACAGCAGCCGGTCCGCCAGCAGCAGCCCCGCGCTGCCGCTCCGGCACCCCAGCAACAGCCGCAGGCCCGCACCGAAGACTATGATGACGAGCAGTCCAACGAACAGGACCGCATCGAGATTCCCGCCTTCCTGCGCCGTCAGGCAAACTGATCGGTTTGAAAGATTTCGGTGAGAATGGCCTGTTGCGCCTGAAATACTGAAAAATTCCGATCACAAAATATCTAAAAAGGGTCAGGTTTGCCTGACCCTTTTTTCTATTGTAATCATCAGCTTGGTCTGTCGCAGGCAGGGTTCCGCCACGGCGTGTGGTTAATGTTTCATTCTGTTGCAAAGAGTGAGTTGAGAAAGTCACGGGTTTTTCTTAACTGAAGATGCGGCGGAACGAGGGACAGCTTTCAACCGTTCGTCGCCAAGAAGAGAAAGGAATTGATCGTGCAGACAAGCCTTGCAAAACCCGTGAGCTTCGACGGTGTCGGCCTTCACAAAGGCCAGCCTGTGCGCATGCGTCTTCTGCCTGCGCCTGCCGATCATGGCATCGTGTTCAACCGTGTGGATGTGGCGGGCAATGGCCTGATCCCCGCGCTGTGGAATAAGGTGACCAATGCTCGTCTCTGCACCCTGATCGAAAATGAAGACGGGATCACCGTCTCGACGATCGAACATATCATGGCCGCTCTTGCCGGTTGTGGTGTGCATAACGCGCTTATCGAGATCGACGGGCCGGAAGTCCCGATCCTCGATGGCTCCTCGGCACCTTTTGTCGAAAAGATCCTCGCCGCGGGTCTTGTCGAGGTCGGTGGTCAGCTGCGCGCGCTCCGTATCCTGCGCCCCGTCGAGGTGCGCGACGGTGCGGCATGGGCGCGCCTCGATCCCAATCACGCGCTCGAGATCGATTTCTCGATCGATTTCACCGACCGTGCGATTGGTCAGCAGCGCAAGCGCCTCGGCATGTCCAATGGCGCCTTCGTGCGCGAACTTATGGACAGCCGCACCTTCTGCCGCCGCGCCGATGTGGAGATGATGCAGAAGAACGGTCTGGCCCTTGGCGGCACCTATGAAAACGCCGTTGTGATCGATGGCGACAAAGTGCTCAGCCCCGGCGGTCTGCGCCATAAGGACGAGGCCGTGCGGCACAAGATGCTGGACGCGCTCGGCGATCTGCTTCTGGCGGGTGGTCCGATCCTTGGCCGCTATGTCGGCAACCGCTCCGGCCATGCAATGACCAACAGTCTGCTGCGCGCGGTCTTTGCCAATCCTGCCGCCTATGAGTGGGTCGTGCTTGATTCCGATGCGGCCCATACGACCCCCGGGGCGGGTGTCTGTGTGCCTCAACTTTTCGCGGCGCAATAAGCGCCAGGCGAACTGCTCCAGAGATTGTGAAGCCCCTGCGCGGTCCCCCGCGCGGGGGCTTTCCCATTTGTCACAGGGATACTTGGCTTCTCAAGATGTTGACGATAGGAAGAGGAGACGAAAGGCGTTTTGCGCAGCCGATTTATCTGTGTTAAGCGGTGTTGGACGTAACTGCCTCGGGCAGGACTGTAAGAGATCCCGCCCATCGGGGCGCGGGCAAGAACAAAGGGCAGGGCATGATGCACGGCAAATCAGCGGCTACACGGGTCGGATGTCTTTTGCTGGTGGCGACGCTCGCCGCCTGTTCGGGTAAATCCGATGATCCCAAGGACATGCCTCTCGACAATTTCACCGCGCAACAGATCTATGAGCGCGGCGAATACCAGCTGGAGGTTGGCAATCCGCGCCGCCCCACCGATGCGCTCCATTATTTCCAGGAGGTCGAACGCCTCTATCCCTATTCCGAATGGGCGCAGCGTTCGGTGATCATGCAGGCCTATGCCCAGCACCGTGCGAAGAATTACGAGGAGGCGCGCTCCACCGCGCAGCGTTACCTCGATACCTATCCGGGCTCCGAGGATGCGCCCTATGCCAAATATCTTCTGGCCCTCAGCTATTACGACCAGATCGACGAGGTCGGTCGCGATCAGGGCCTGACCTATCAGGCGCTGCAGGCGCTGCGCGAGGTCATCGAGCAATATCCCGACAGCGATTACGCGCGCTCGGCCATGCTGAAATTCGACCTCGCCTTCGATCACCTCGCCGCCAAGGAGATGGAGATCGGGCGCTATTATCTGAAGCACGGCAATTATACCGCCGCGATCAACCGCTTCCGTGTGGTGGTCGAGCAGTTCCAGACCACGACCCATACGCCCGAGGCGCTGGAGCGTCTGGTCGAAGCCTATCTGGCGCTCGGCCTGACTGACGAGGCACAGACCGCAGCCGCGATTCTCGGCCATAACTTCCAGTCGTCGCCCTTCTATGACGATGCCTACAAGCTCCTGCGTGCCAAGGGGCTTGAACCGGAGAGCAAGGGTGATAACTGGCTATCGACAATCTATCGCCAGGTGATCCAAGGGAAGTGGATGTAACCGCTTCCCGACCCTGGCCCTATTGCAGGACCGCCCATGCTGCGCAGCCTTGAGATTCGCGACATTCTGATCGTGGAACGCACCGAGCTTGACTTCAGTGCGGGGCTCAATGTTTTGACCGGCGAGACGGGGGCGGGGAAATCCATCCTGCTCGACTGTCTGGGTTTCGTGCTCGGCTGGCGGGGCCGGGCCGAGCTGGTGCGCAAAGGCGCCGAGCAGGGCGAGGTGACCGCCGAATTCGGGCTGCCCGAGGGCCATCCGGTGCGCGATATCCTGCGCGAGGCGGATCTGCCGGTGGATGAGAGCCTGATCCTGCGCCGCGTGAACCGCGCCGATGGCCGCAAGACCGCCTATGTCAATGACCGCCGCGTGACCGGCGATGTGCTGCGGCGCCTGTCGGCCTCGCTGGTGGAACTCCACGGCCAGCAGGATGATGGCGGCCTTCTCAATGAGAAGGGCCATCGTGCGATGCTCGATGCCTTTGCCGAGAACGGCGCGCTTCTGGCCGAGGTGAATGCGGCGTGGAAATCCCGTGCGTCGGCACGCAAGGCGCTGGCGGCGGCACAGGCGGCACTGGCCGAGGTGCAGGCTGAGGAGGAATTCCTGCGCCATTCGGTGGCCGAACTCGACAAGCTGAACCCCGAACAGGGCGAGGAAGCCACCCTCGATACCGAGCGCCGCGTGATGCAGCAGGCCGAGAAGATCCGCTCGGATGTGGCGCGTGCCTTGCAGGCGCTTGGCCCCGAGGGGGCCGAGGGGCTGATGCGCGAGGCGGACCGCTGGCTGCAGGGCGCCGCCGACCGCGCCGAGGGTCGGCTCGACCAGCCGATGTCGGTGCTCGAACGCGCGCTGATCGAGCTGGGGGAGGCGACGCAGGGCGTGGAAGAGGCGCTCGATGCGCTGAGCTTCGACCCTTACGCGCTGGAGGCCACCGAGGAGCGGCTCTTCGCGATCCGTGCTTTGGCGCGCAAACATGGCGTGCAGCCCGATGATCTGGGCGATTTCGCGGTGTCCCTGCGCGCCCGTCTCGAGGCGCTGGATGCCGGCGAAGGCCGGATCCGCGATCTGGAATCGGCGGTGACCAAGGCCGATCTGGCCTATCGCGAGGTGGCCGACCGTTTGGGACTTGCGCGGCGCAAGGCCGCGACGCGGCTCGATCAGGCGATGGCCGCCGAGCTGGCGCCGCTGAAGATGGAGCGCGCGGTGTTCGAGACCCGCGTCTCCGCCGGTGATCCCTCTGCCGAAGGGTCGGATAATGTGGCCTTTACGGTTGCCACCAATCCGGGCGCACCTGCGGGCCCGCTGAACAAGATCGCCTCGGGGGGCGAGCTGTCGCGGTTCCTTCTGGCGCTGAAGGTGGTGCTCTCGAAAGGGGCGGATGCGCTGGTGCTGATCTTCGACGAGATCGACCGTGGTGTGGGTGGGGCGACCGCCGATGCGGTGGGGCGCCGTCTGGCACGGGTCGCCGAAGAGGCACAGGTTCTGGTGGTCACGCACTCGCCGCAGGTGGCCGCGCGTGGGGCGCAGCATTTCCGCGTGCAGAAACGTGTGGAAAACGGCATGACCCTTTCGGAGGTGGTGCCCCTCGACGAGACAGAGCGCCGCGACGAGATCGCGCGGATGATCGCGGGGGCCGAGGTGACCGAGGCTGCCCGCGCCGCAGCTGCCGAGCTTCTGGGCGGCTGATCCCCGCCTAAGCGCGCATCCGCACACCCTCGGCGCGCGCAGAATATGGCCCGTAGGGCTTTTCTCCGCTCGTGCAGAAGCCTAGAACTACGGCCAAAGACCGGAGTTCTATAATGGCACATGACGCAGCCCTTGAGGCATTGAAAACCCTTCTGGGGGACAGGCTTAACCTCACGCAGGCGGATCGCGATCTGCATGGCCAGAGCGAGACATGGTTTGCGCCGACACCTCCCGATGCGGTGGCATACCCGGCCAATACCGCCGAGGTGTCCCAAATCATGAAGATCTGCACCGCCCATAAGATGCCGGTCGTGGCATGGGGCACGGGCACATCGCTTGAGGGGCATGCGCTGGCGATCCATGGCGGGCTGTGCCTCGACATGAGCCGGATGGACAAGCTGGTGGAACTCTATCAGGACGATATGCAGGTGCGTGTCCAGCCGGGCATGACGCGCGAGGTGCTCAATACCGAGCTGCGCGCCACGGGGCTGTTTTTCCCCGTTGATCCGGGCGCGAATGCTTCCTTGGGGGGCATGGCCTCGACGCGGGCTTCGGGCACCACGACCGTGGGCTATGGCACGATGAAGGATAATGTGATGGCGCTCGAGGTCGTTCTGGCCGATGGCACCGTTAGCCGCACCGGCTCGCGGGCGCGCAAATCCTCGGCCGGTTACGATCTGACGGCGCTGATGCTGGGCTCGGAGGGGACGCTCGGGATCATCACCGAGTTGACCCTGAAGCTGCATGGCCAGCCCGAGGCGGTGTCTTCGGCGGTCTGTGCCTTTGATAGCCTGCATGCGGCGGTGGAAACCGTGCAGATGGTGATTCAGATGGGCATCCGCATGGCACGGATCGAGTTCGTCGATGCGATGACGGCGCAGATCTTCAACAAGATGAACGGCACCGACCTCCCCGAGAAGCCACATCTGATGATCGAGTTCCACGGCTCCGAGGCGATGGTGGCCGAGCAGTCCGAACGCTTCGGTGAGGTCGTGAGCGAGATGGGCGGGGCCAATTTCGACTGGGCCACCACCACCGAGGACCGTACACGTCTGTGGCGCATGCGCCATGGGGCCTATCCGGCCTGTATCGCCTATCGTCCGGGCTGTATGGGGCTGGTCACCGATATCGTGGTGCCGATCTCCCGTCTGGCCGAGGCGGTGGAAGATACCCGCAAGGATATTGACGCAGCGGGCCTTGTCGGGCCTATTCTGGGGCATGTGGGCGATGGCAACTTCCATTCCGTCCTTCTTCTGGATCGAAATGACAAGGACGAGTTTAAACGCGCCAAGGCGGTTGCCGCCAGGATGTCCGAACGGGCGCTGGCGATGGGCGGCACGGTGACGGGCGAACATGGTATCGGTATCGGCAAGCTGGGCTATATGGAAGCCGAGCACGGGGCCGCATGGGGCGTGATGGGCGCAATCAAAAAGGCGCTCGATCCGTTGAATATTCTCAATCCCGGCAAGATTGTGCCGGATCAGTCGAATGCCGTCAGGGAGGCCGCTGAATGATATCGACCATCGAGGTTCCGTTTTCGAGCCCCGAAGATCTGCCGCGTGCCTTCACCCGCGCGTGGAGCTCGAAGGATGCCCGCTTGCTGGCCTCCTTCTTCACCGAGGATGCCGATTTTCTGGGGTTGACGGGGGAGGCCGTCGACGGCCGCCAGCAAATTGCCGAGCTTCTGGCAGGCGAGATGGCCGGGGCCTTTGCCCGCGCGCGTCTCGTCACCGGAAAGGTGCGGTTCCGTGCCGTCGGGCGCGATGTGGTGATCGTGCAGCAGCGCTTCGTGCTGTCGGGCATCGTCAATGCCGATGGCTCCGATGCGGGGCGCGTGGGTGCGGTCTTCATCTCGGTCATGGCGCGGGCCGGAAATGGCTGGCTGATCGTGTCGGGACAGTTCGTCGTGGAGAGCTGATCGCCCGGAGCGTGCAGGACGGGTGCCGAATCTATAGGAAAGCCCGCCTGAAAATCGGATCGATCCGCGCGGATCGGGCGCAAACGGGGCAGGAAACTGCCCCGTTTTTCATGCTCAATATATTGGAACTTTTAAAACTGCTTTTTGAATGGGCGGGGTAAAATCACCGAATTGGTCGTTTGCTTCGCTAAAGTTGCCGCATTCTGGCCAGCCGGTTTTCGATATGGTCAGGGAAATCAGCTATTTTGCCTTATTTCGTGGCAGAGGGTTGAATTAGAGGCAGAGGCTTGTTTAGCTGTGCTCACGGGAATGTAAGAACAATAAACCGAGAGAAATCCGACGGGGGCCCGATTTGGCTAAAAACAGTGATAACGACGGATTCGTCGTTTTCGACCGCGTGCAAAAAAGCTACGACGGCGAGAATCTGGTCGTAAAAGACCTCAACCTGTCCATCGGAAAAGGCGAGTTTCTGACCATGCTCGGGCCGTCCGGCTCCGGCAAGACGACCTGCCTCATGATGCTGGCGGGGTTTGAAACCGCAACCAATGGCGAGATTCGTCTCGACGGAACTAATATCAATAACGTGCCGCCGCACAAGCGCGGAATCGGCATGGTTTTCCAGAATTACGCTCTCTTTCCGCATATGACCGTGGGCGAGAATCTCGCTTTCCCGCTCGAGGTCCGCAAGATGGGCAAATCCGAGCGCGAGGCAAAGATCAAACGGGCTCTGGACATGGTGCAGATGGGGGCCTTCGCCAACCGTCGCCCGGGCCAGATGTCGGGTGGCCAGCAGCAGCGGATCGCGCTGGCCCGCGCGCTGGTCTTCGATCCCGAGCTGGTGCTGATGGACGAGCCTCTCGGCGCGCTCGACAAACAGCTGCGCGAGCATATGCAATTCGAGATCAAGGCTTTGCACGAACGTCTGGGCATCACAGTGGTTTATGTGACCCACGATCAGGGCGAGGCTCTGACCATGTCCGACCGTGTGGCCGTGTTCAACGATGGTCGCATCCAGCAGCTGGCGCCGCCCGATGACCTCTATGAACGCCCCAAGAACAGTTTCGTGGCGCAGTTCATCGGCGAGAACAACCGCTTGCCGGGCAAGGTCGAGGCCCTCGACAAGGAGGCAGGCCATTGCACCATCCGTTTGCAGAATGGCGAGAGGATCGCGGCCACCGCGGTCAATATCCGTCATGAGGGGCAGGACACGCTGGTGTCGATCCGTCCCGAACGTGTTGAATTCGACCCCGCTCGTATGGCGCCGGACTGGCACCTGATCGAGGCCGAAGTCATCGATGTCGTCTATATGGGCGATATCTACCGCACTGTCCTGCGCGTCGCCGGGACGGAAGATTTCGTGATGAAGACCCGCAACACACTGGGCGCCTCGATGCTTCCGAAAGGCCAGAAGATCAAGATCGGCTGGCATCCAGATGACGCAAGGGCACTCGATCCTCTGTGATCGAACCTTAACCTCGCGCAGCCCACTCTGCGCGGGTGCCGTTCTGGGAAGACGGCAAAGAAAAACGACCTTTTTCAACGGGAGAGACTACATGACTTTCAAGAAAGCCCTTCTGGCGAGTTCTGCCGTGGCCCTGTTCGCCGCGCCGCTCTCGGCTGAGGAAATGGCCAATTCCATGACCATCGTGTCTTGGGGCGGGGCCTATCAGAACAGCCAGAACAAAGCCTATGTTGAACCCTATGTCGCAGCCAATCCTGGTGTGACCGCCACCTGGGATGAATCCTCCAACGAAGCCGTCGCCAAGCTGCGTGCGATGAACGAAGCCGGCAACGTGACCTGGGATCTGGTCGATGTCGTGGCCTCCGATGCCATCCGTCTGTGCGACGAGGGTCTCGCGATGGAGATCGACCCCGAGACCGATCTGGCCAAGGGCGATGACGGCTCGAGCGCCTCGGACGATTTCGGCGATCTGATGGTATCGGATTGCTTCATCCCGCAGATCGTCTACTCGACCACCGTCGGCTACCGCACCGATATGGTTCCCGAAGGCACCGATCCGCCGACCGATATCTGCTCGCTGTTCGATCTGGAAACCTATCCGGGCAAGCGCGCGCTCGAGAAGCGTCCGATCAACAATATGGAATGGGCGCTCTATTGTGACGGCGTTGCGAAGGACGATATCTACGACGTCCTCGAGACCGAAGAAGGTCAGGACCGCGCCTTCAAGAAGCTCGACACCATCAAGAAGGATGTCGTCTGGTGGTCGGCCGGTGCCGATACGCCGCAGCTTCTCGCCGATGGCGAGGTCTTCATGGGCTCGACCTATAACGGCCGTCTGTTCTCGGTGATCGAGGAGCAGCACCAGCCGGTGGCCATGCTCTGGGATATGCAGGTCTTCGATATCGACGGCTGGATCATCCCGACCGGTCTTGCCCCCGACCATCTGGCGCGTGTGAAAGACTTCATCATGAAGGAAACCACGACCAAGGCTCTGGCCGAGCAGGCGAAATACATCTCCTACGGTCCGGCGCGCGCCTCCTCGGCACCGATGGTCGGCAAACATGCCGAACTGGGCATCGAGATGGCACCGCATATGCCGACCGATCCGGCCAACTCGAAAAACACCCTTCTGTATAACTACGAATGGTGGGCGGATTACCGCGACGATCTGGATGCGAAATTCCAGGCATGGCTTGCCCAGTAATCGTCTGACGATCTGATCATCGCGGGGGCCGTTTGAGGCCCCCGCACTCCCAAACCGACCGGCCCGGACCAAGAGGCAGGCGGTTGAACCGACAGGGACCATTACCATGAGCGATACCGTCGAAAGCGCCGAACAGGTTTCCGCCGAAGGCAGCCGCGAACTCAAGCGCAGCCTCGCGCGGGCTCTGCGGGCCCAGAAGATGCGGGCTCTGGCCATGATTGCGCCGCTCCTTCTTTTCATTCTCGTGACTTTCATCGCCCCGATCGCGGATATGCTGTTCCGCTCGGTCGAGAACGAGATCGTCTCCGAAACATTGCCGCTGACGGTGGATGCGCTGGATGACTGGAGCTATGCGAGCGGCGAGGCCCCCTCCGAGACCGTCTTTGCCGCCTTCTATTACGATATGTTCGTGGCCTCCGAGCTGAAGGAACATACCCGTCTGGGCTCGCGCCTGAATTACGAGACAACGGGTATCTCCTCGCTCTTCCGCAAATCGGGCCGCCGTGTGGAGCGGTTCGATACCGATATCTATGCCGACCAGTTCAAGGCGCTCGATCCGGCCTGGGTCAAGCCCGCGACCTGGGTCGCGCTCTCCGAGGCGCTGGATGACGACCCCGAGGCACTGCCCGAGACCGCAGGCGCGCTGGCCGGGTTCGAACGTATGGTCGAGGCCGATGGCGACACGCTGGCCGAGACCAAACCCGCCGATATTCTCTTTACCGCGCTCTATCGCGATCTGGCGGCTGGTGCCAATGGTCCCGAGGGCGATCTGGCGCCGATGTTCGCACAAGCCAAATCCGCCGTGGGCAGCTTCAAGAACGTCTCCATCCGCGACCAGTTCACGGATATCGACAAGGGCTGGCTCGATCCGGAAGTCTGGGGCACGATCAAGGCCTATGCTCCCACCGTCACGCCGGGTTACTTCCTGACGGCGGTCGATTACAAACTCAGCCCCGCAGGTATCGTGCCCCAGCCCGATGATCAGGCGATCTATCTCAAGCTGTTCTGGCGCACGCTGGTGATGTCGCTGACGATCACGGTGAGCTGTATCCTTCTGGGCTATCCGGTGGCCTATCTGCTGGCCAATCTGCCGATGCGCACCTCGAACCTGCTGATGATCCTCGTGCTGCTGCCGTTCTGGACCTCGCTTCTGGTGCGGACCTCGGCCTGGAAGGTGCTTTTGCAAAATCAGGGTGTGATCAACGATATCCTCGTCTGGGCGCATATCATCAGTGAAGATGGCCGTCTGGCGCTGATCAATAACCAGACCGGCACGATCATCGCGATGACGCATATCCTGCTGCCCTTCATGATCCTGCCCATGTATTCGGTCATGCAGACCATTCCTCCGGCCTATATGCGTGCGGCCAAAAGCCTGGGCGCGACCGACTGGACGGCCTTCTGGCGGGTCTATTTCCCGCAATCTGTGCCCGGGATCGGGGCAGGCTCGATCCTCGTGTTCATCCTCGCCATCGGCTATTACATCACGCCGGAACTGGTGGGCGGCACGACGGGGACCTTTATCTCCAACCGCATCGCCTATCACATCTCCAGCTCGCTGAACTGGGGTCTGGGTGCGGCACTTGGCACCATCCTTCTGGCCGCCGTCATGTTGCTCTACTGGGCTTATGACAAGATCGTCGGCATCGATAACGTGAAACTGGGATAAGAGATATGAGCGCACTTCCCCCCTATGCCTCGACGGGTCAGAAGATCTGGCATTATAGCTACCGGACGCTGTGCGGGCTGATCTTCTTCTTCCTGATCGCGCCGATCATCACGATCATCCCGCTCTCGTTCAACGCCGAGAACTTCTTCACCTTCACGCCGGGCATGCTGGAGCTGGACCCTAATGCCTATTCGCTCAAGCATTATGTGGATTTCTTCACCAATCCCGACTGGCAGCAGGCCCTGAAGAACTCGGTCACCATCGCGCCGGTGGCGACCATCATCTCGGTCTCGCTGGGCACGCTTGCGGCTATCGGCCTCAGCCAGTCCCATGTGCCGTTCAAACGCGCGATCATGGCGATCCTGATCTCGCCGATGATCGTGCCGCTGATCATCTCGGCGGCGGGGATGTATTTCTTCTATTCGCGTGTCGGGCTTCAGGGCACCTATATCGGGGTGGTTCTGGCACATGCGGCCCTCGGCATTCCCTTCGTCATCATCACCGTTACGGCAACGCTGGTGGGCTTCGACCGCTCGCTGACCCGCGCGGCGGCAAATATGGGAGCAGGTCCGGTGCGGACCTTCTTCAAGGTGCAGATGCCGCTCATCCTGCCGGGTGTGATCTCGGGGGCGCTCTTTGCCTTCATCACCTCCTTCGACGAGGTGGTTGTGGTGCTTTTCGTGGGCTCGGCCTCGCAGAAGACGCTGCCATGGCAGATGTTCATCGGGCTGCGCGAGCAGATCTCGCCCACCATTCTGGCGGTGGCCACGATCCTCGTGGTCTTCTCCATCGCGCTTCTGACGGCGGTCGAGCTTCTGCGCCGCCGCAACGAGCGGCTGCGGGGCGTCACCCCGCGCTGAGCGCGGCAAACCCGTCTTGCACAATCAAGGGCCGTCGCATTGTTTGCGGCGGTCTCTTTTGTTAAGGCAGGGCGCGACAAAACGGAGCCCGAGATGATTGTTACCAGCGAGTCCGATCTGCAGGGGCTGAAAGAGATCGGCCGGATCTGTGCCAATGTGCTGCAGGGTATGGCCCGCGCCGTCGAGCCGGGGATGACCACGCTGGAGCTTGACGAGATCGGGCGCGCGATGCTGGAGGCGGCCGGGGCGCAATCCGCCCCCGAGACGGTCTACCAGTTTCCGGGTGCCACCTGCATTTCGGTCAACGAGGAAGTGGCCCATGGTATTCCGGGTAATCGGATCATCCGCGAAGGCGATCTGCTCAATATCGATGTCTCGGCCTCGAAAGACGGATTCTTTGCCGATAACGGCGCGAGTTTTGGCGTGGGGCAGATGCGACCCATGCTCGAACAGCTCTGCCGCGACGGGAAGAAGGCGATGCAGATCGGGGTGAGGGAGGTGGCCGCCGGGAAGCCTTTGGGCGGGATCGGCATGGCGATCGAGCGCTTTGCCAAACCGCGCGGCTATACGCTGATCCGCAATCTGGCAAGCCACGGGGTCGGCGCCTCGCTGCATGAATATCCCGAGGAAATCCCGACCTGGACCGAAAAACGCGAGAAGCGGATTATCGAGAAAGGGCTGGTGCTGACGGTCGAGCCCTTCCTGTCGATGGGGGGAGAATGGGCCGATGCGGGCGAGGATGGCTGGACGCTCTATGCCGAGCCCTCGGCCCCCACCGTGCAATACGAGCATACCGTGGTGGCGACCGAGAAGGGCGTGATCATCGTCACGGTGCCCGACGGGTCCAGTGGCCGGCCCGCCTGACTGTCTGGCCGACGGGCCCGCAGATCATGGCAGGAAGGAGATCCATGACCAGATGGTCAGCGTCGAGAGCGCCGTGCCCACCAGCACCGCCGAGGCCGAGACCCGTTTGCCCACGCCATAGATATTGGCGAAGAGATAGGCATTGACCCCCGGCGCCATGGCCGCCGTCATCGCGACCGAGCGTAGCTGGTCCACATTCAGGCCGAAGCCGAAACGCGCCAGCAGATAGGCGATGCCGGGATGCACGATCAGCGACAGGATACAGACCATCGCGATGGCGCGGCTGTCTCCTTCGGGCTTGTAGCGCACCAGAACGCCGCCCAGCCCGAACAGTGCCGCCGGAATAGCCGCGCCCGCCATCATATTCATGGCTTCCCAGATCGGATGCGGCAGTGCATGACCGGTGACATACTGGCCGAGCTTGATCAGCAGGCCGCACAGAATGCCGATGACCAGAGGCGTGCGGATCACACCTTTGAGGGCATTGATCCCCACCCGGGCAAGGCTGGTGCCGGTGCCCGCCGAGCGCGTGGCCTCCATCGCCAGGATGCCCACCGTATAGAGGAAGGGGGAATGGATCGAGATGATCGCGAAATTGCCCGCCAGCGCATCGGCGCCATAGGCGCGTTCGGTGATCGGGATGCCGAGCAGCAGCGAGTTGGAAAACAGGCAGCAGAAGCCGATGGCAATCGCTTCGTCGGGACGGCGTCCCATCATCCGCGAACCGAGGATGCCCAGCCCGAAGGAGAGAAGCGCGCCCACATAGAAACTGACCATCAGCCGCCAGTCGAAGCTTGCGCCCAGATCCAGCTTGGCGATGGACCGCGCCAGAAGCACCGGCACCGCGAAATTCTGCGCGAACCGCATCAGCCCGTCGACGGCGCTGTCCGAGAACAGCTTTTTCCAGGCGGCCAGATAGCCAAGGCCCACAATCAGGAAGACCGGCAGGATGACATCGATCAATGCGCTCATCAGCTAGGGATCTCCAGAACCATGCCGTCATAGGCAGGCACGACATGATCGGGGGTCTCTTGCATGACCGCGTCGTAATCGAGGTCGATATGCATATTGGTGATCACCCCGTGACGGTTGCCTGCACGTTCCATCCATTCAAGCGCCAGCGCCAGATGCGCATGGGTCGGATGCGGTTTGCGGCGCAGCCCGTCCAGCACCCAGATATCGAGATCCTGCAGGAAGGGCCATGCCACAGGCGGAATCTCCGAGACATCGGGGAGATAGGCAAGCCCACCTTGCGGCCCGCCAATGCGGAAGCCCAAGGCCTTGATATTGCCGTGATCTACCTCGAAGGGCGTCAGCGGAATCTGCCCGCCCGCACCCTCGATAATGAAGGGGCCGGTGATCTCGTTCAGCTCGCAGATCGGTTTGTAATTGCTGTCCTCGGGCTGGACAAAAGCATAATCGAATGCCTTCACCAGCCGCCCCGCGGTCTCGGCATCGGCCCAGACCGGCAGGCGCTGGCCCATATTGAACACGATCTGGCGCAGGTCATCGAGCCCGTGGATATGATCGGCATGCGAATGGGTATAGATCACCGCATCCAGTTCGCCCACGCCCGCATCCAGAAGCTGCTCGCGCATATCGGGGCCGGTATCGATCAGCACACGGGTCGTGCCGTTTTCGCCCACGCGCTCGACCAGCATGGAACAGCGGCGACGGGTGTTCTTGGGGTTTGCGGGGTCGCACTCGCCCCAATGTCCGCCCAGCCGCGGCACGCCGCCTGAAGATCCACAGCCAAGGATGGTGAAGCGCAGGGTCATTTCTGCCCCCAAGCCGCGGCCTTGGCAAAGAGCGTGTCGAAGTTTGTCTGTGTCTGGGCCGCGAAATCGGCATAGTCCATGCCGAAGATCTCGGCGCCCACACGCGCGGTATGGGCGGTATAGGCGGGTTCGTTGCGCTTGCCGCGATGGGGCTTGGGCGCAAGATAGGGGCTGTCGGTTTCCACCAGAATGCGGTCCACGGGGGCCGAGGCGAAAATATCGCGGATCTCTTGCGATTTGGGGAAGGTCGCGATCCCCGACATCGATAGATAGATCCCCATCTCCTGCGCCGCCTTGGCCAGATCCGGCCCCGAGGAAAAACAATGCAGCACGCAAGGATAGGTTTTCCGCGCCATGCCCTCGCCAAGGATCTTCGCCATATCCTCATCGGCATTGCGGGCATGGATGATGAGCGGCAGCTGGGTCTCCTGCGCGGCCTCGATATGGATCCGCAGGCTGGTCTTCTGCACCTCGGCGCTATCGGCCGAATAATGGTAATCGAGCCCGCTCTCGCCAAGCCCGACGAATTTCGGGTGCCGGGCCAGTGCCACCAGCTCCTCGACCGAGGCCATCGGTTCTTCGGCGGCGCTCATCGGATGGGTGCCTGCGGCGTAGAACACCTGATCATAGGTCTCGGCAATCGCGCGGACTTGGGGTTCGTTTTTCAGCCTTGTGCAGATGGTGACCATCCGGCTGACGCCTGCCTCGATCGCGCGGGCAATGACCTGATCGCGATCCTCGTCGAAACTGTCGAAATCCAGATGGCAGTGGCTGTCGGTAATTTGCGGAATATCGGTCTCGCGGGCCACTTTGCCTCTCTTTCCGGACGGCTTAGGCGGCCGCCGCTGTCAATTTAAGAACCATATCGACCACCAGCGCGGCAGGGTCAAGGTTCACCGCCCGCCCATGGCGTGCACGGGTGCCAAGTTCTTGGTGCAGTGCTGCCCATTTCATCGCTGCCAGCGGATCGGGCGATAGTCGCGCCATCAGCTTGGCCTCGCCCGCCGCCCCTTCGGGATGAGGGGGCCCCATGACACCGGCGCGGGCCAGCCGTGCCATGAACAGATCCACAAGCCCCAGCGCCAGCTCGAACCGCTCGGCATTCTGTTTGCCCGCAAAGCTCTCGGCCAGTGCCAGCGCCTTGGGCCGGTCGAGGCGGGGCAGGGTGGCCATGAGATCCACGATCTGGGCATAGGTCTCGAGGCCGCCCAGGTTTATCAACCGGATCGCCTCACCCACGGAGCCCGCCGATAGCGCCGAGAGCGCCATCATATCCACATCGGGATCCATCGCCTCGGCCTGACCGAGCGCCTGCGCCATGGCCTCGGGGTCCAGCGCATGGAGCCGTAGCTCGCGGCAGCGCGAGCGGATAGTGGGCAAAAGCCCCGCAGGCTGGTGGGAGACCATGAGGAAGGTCACCCGCTCGGGCGGCTCTTCCAGAAGTTTCAGAAGCGCATTGGCGGCCTGCGTGTTCATCTCGTCGGCGCAATCGACGATCACCACGCGCGGTCCGCCATCGCTGGCCGACAGATGCAGGAAACTGCGCATCTCGCGCACACGGTCCACGCGGATATCCTGGCTGAGCGCCGAGCCGGTGGCATTGGGGCCACGCTTCAGCTCGAATACACCGGGTTCCGAGCCCGCCATGATCCGCCGCACCACGGGATGGTCGGGATCGGTGTCCAGCGTTTGCGGCGGCTCGGGGGCGAACATGCCGCCGGGCGCGGGCTGCGACATCAGGAATTTGGCGATCCGCCATGCGAAAGACGCCTTGCCGATGCCGCGGGGGCCGGTCAGCAGCCAGCCGTGATGCAGACGCCCTGCGCGGAAGGCTTCCAGAAACTCGGCCTCGGCGCGGGTTTGCCCGAACACGCTCTCGGCCACGCGTGGATGGGGCGCCCCGTCGATGCAGGAGGGATCGGGCAGGCCCGGTTCGGTCTTGACGGAACGCGGAGCCATCAGGCGCCTTTCTGCAGCTCGGCGGCCATCTCGCGGGTGTAACGTAGCACGTCGGCGGCCACCAGTTCGGGGTCGCGCCCGCCATTGATCGTGCGGAACCGGTCGGGATAGTCATGCGAGAGGTCGATGAACCCCGCGCGCATTTTCTTTTGCAGATCGAGCCCGAAATCCTCGAAGCGTTCCTCGATGCCCTGCCGTCCCTTGGCGCGCGCCAGTCCGACGGCGGGGTCGATATCGATGAGGAAGGTCAGGTCGGGTTCGCGCCCGATCATCATGTCATGCAGCCGGTCCACAAGGCCACGGATATCACCGCGCGAGAGGCCCTGATACATGCGGGTGCTATCGGCGAAACGGTCGCAGATCACCACTTTTCCGGCCTCGAGGGCGGGGGTGATCACACGCTCCATGTGGTCGCGACGCGCTGCGGTGAATAACAGCAATTCGGTATGGGCCGACCAGCGGTCAGGCTCGCCCTGAAGCACGAGCGCGCGGATCTCCTCGGCGCCCGTCGAGCCCCCCGGCTCGCGCGTCAGAACGACATCGAGGCCCTCCTTGCGAAGAGCCTCTGCCAGAAGTCGGGCCTGGGTCGATTTGCCCGACCCGTCGATACCCTCGAAACTGATGAACATCAGAATCCCTTAGCTGTTTGCGGCCTCTAGGGCCTTTGCGGTCAGCCGCGACAATGCCGTTTTTACGCGGATCATGAAACCCCCCTCGGCAATATCTTCGCCCGCGACCAGATCGACGGTCTTGGGCTTGTCGATGCCGGGGATGGTGATGACCAGATCGCCCAGCTTGTCGCCCTTGGCAATCGGCGCCTCGAGCGGGCCGGTATAATTGGCCACGGCGGTGATCGTGTCCTGCGAGGTGGCGGGCACCAGCAGGTCGAGATCCTCGGCGGGCACCATGGACACCTGCGATTTCGAGCCCAGCCAGACGGGGGCCGATGCAATTTGCGTGCCGCTGGTGACGACCTTTTTCATAACGAACTGGCGAAAGGCCCAGTTGGCAACCGCCTCCGCCTCCTGACGGCGGGCGGCTTCGGAATCCATGCCCGCCAGCACGAAGACGATCCGGCGGTCGCCCATATGGGCCGAGCCCACCAGCCCGTAGCCCGCTTCCTGCGTATGGCCGGTCTTCATGCCATCCGCCGTCCAGTCGGCGGCCTTGATATCCAGAAGCGGGTTGCGGTTCTCGGCATTGGCCGGAGCGCGGTCCTTGTAGTTGAAGTTCGTCATGCCGAAGAACTTATAATATTCGGGGAATTCGGTGATGATGCGCGTCGCCAGAATGCCCAGATCATGGGTGGACATGCGCTGTCCCGGATCGGGCCAGCCCGAGGCATTGGCAAACATCGAGTTTTTCATGCCCAGCTGATGGGCACGCTCGGTCATCTGCTCGGCAAAGGCCCGCTCCGATCCGGCGAGCCCCTCGGCCACCACCACGCAGGCATCATTGCCCGAGTTGATGATAATCCCGTGGATCAGCTCGCCCACGGTCGGGCGGTCCATCGTGTTGAGAAACATCGTCGAGCCGCCCATCGATTGCGCATGGGCCGAGACGCTGAAGGTGGTGTCCATCGTCACCCGCCCGTCGCGCAGCGCCTCGAACAGCAGATCCAGCGTCATCAGCTTCGACATGGAGGCGGGCGGCAGAGGGATATCCGCATTTTTCGACATCAACACCGTCTTGGTGGTGACATCATAGACCCAAGCCGCCGAGGCTGAGGTGTCAAACGCATGGGCCTTGTGGGCCGCAAACGGCACAGCCGCAGCGATGGTCAGGCACAGGGCCGCGATCCGGTGGGCGAGACGTTTCATCTTTCTTCCTTATTTCGAGACGGCAAAGGCGTCTTTGAAGCCCAGCCCCTTGATTTTCGTCAGCAACGTGTTGCGGTCGGATTGCGAGGCAGCAGGGCCCGCCACCACTCGCCAGAATTTCTTGCCTTGCCAGTTTTCCTCGATGGTCTGCGCAACCACACCGGATTTGGACAGGGTCTGGGTGACCTGCTCGGCATTGGCTTTTACCGAGAAGATCCCGATCTGGACCAACAGGCCGGTGGGTTTGGCCGCAGAGGGCTGCAGGGCAGGGGCCGGAGCCTTGGGAGCGGGTTTCGCTGCGGGTTTCTTGGGCTCCGCTGTTGCGGCCGCAGATGCCTGCGCGGGTGCCTTTGCTGCGGGCGCCGCGGCAGGCAGGGCACCGGTGGCGATCTTCTCGGGCGCCATCGCGTCGGAGGCGGCCACGACCTCTGCCTCGGGGGCGGGTTCGGCGCCCTCGGGTGCCGCTTCCTGACGGCGCAGGGCCACGACCGAGAGTTTGGCAGGGGCGCCTGCCAGCATTCCCAGCGCATCGGCCGCATCCGAGGAGACCTGAAGCTTGGGGCCCGGATTCTCGCGTTCGCGGCGGAAGAGCGCGCCGATCACGAATTTTCCGTTGGCGGTGTTACGGATGATGACCCGCTCGGGATCTTTCACGCTCGGATGCGCGACCCAGACACCGCCCAGCGAGGGGCGGCCATCCCAGAGGCCGTCTTCGGTAACGGAAAAGACCTGGGGCGCTTCGACATCGCGCTCGACCAGACGGGCCGAGGTCTGCTCGGTGACCGCGCCCTCATCGGGGTCCTTCTTGCCGAAGGGCAGACCCGTGGTCTGGCAGGCCGCAAGCGAGAGACCCGCGCCGAACATGAGGATCACCGGAGATAGTCGTCTGTGCATTCTGCCCTTCCCATTCGCAAGGCAAGACAAGGAGATCCCGTCTGCCCAAACATGCACGCCCTGCGGGGTCGTGATTATTATGCCTCGGTTGCCCGTCTCTTTCGGACGGATCGTTTGACGTGAGTGTAACGGTCAATTCCGTTCAAGGAAAGCACCTCGGCACATGCGATTGGCGGCAGATTGCTGGCGATGCCTCAGAAAAACGTGAGGGCGCGGACCCGCTATGGTCCGCGCCCCCGTTTTCGGGCATTTTCCCCTGTCTGTATTCGGACGACGGAGGCGGGGGTCAGCCCGCCAGACGCTGCGGCATCGCGCAGGCGGCGTGCTCTGCCTCGAGCGTGAATTTGGCGCTCTCGCTTGCGAGCGTCTCGGCCAGCGTCTGCAGCGCGGCCGTGGTGGCCGAAGCTTCCTCGAACATGGCCGCGTTCTGCTGGGTCACCTGATCGAGCTGGTTCACCGCCGTCTGGATCTCGTGCAGGCCGGTCGATTGCTCGACGGCAGAGTTTGCGATGTCGCGCACCACCTGATCGAGGGAGATCACGACATCCTGGATTTCCTGCAGCGACTGCCCCGACTGGTTGACCAGTGACACACCGGAATTCACATGGCGCTCGGAGGTCGAGATCAGATCGGCGATTTCCTGTGCCGCATCCGAGGAGCGCTGCGCCAATGCCCGCACTTCCGAGGCCACCACGGCAAATCCGCGTCCTGTCTCGCCCGCCCGCGCGGCCTCCACACCGGCATTGAGCGCTAGAAGATTGGTCTGGAAAGCGATATCCTCGATCACCGAGGTGATGCGCGAGATCGCCTGCGAACTCTGGGCGATGGCATTCATCGCAACGATTGTGTCTTCCACGATCTGGCGCCCGTTCTCGGCACGCACCCGCGCCCCGCCGACCGATTGTTCGGCCGCTTTCGCCCCGTCGGCCGAGCTTTTGACCGAGGCTGCCAGCTGGTTGATAGCAGCCGCCGATTCCTCGAGCGAGGCCGCCTGTGCCTCGGTGCGCTGGCCCAGCTTGGTGCCTGCCTCCGCCAGATTTCCGGTCTCGGCGCGCAGGGAGTTCGCGCTGTCCACGATGCCGCCGATCAGCGTCGCGATCTGGTCGAGCGAGCTGTTCATATCGTCGCGCAGCCCTTCGAGGTCGCGCGGCACCTCCACCGTGATACGCTGGGTCAGATCCCCCTGGTTCAACGCCGTCACCACCTGCTGGAAATCCGCGATGGCGGCCTTGCGCAGGGTGATGTCGGTGGCAAATTTCACCACCTTTACCACGTTACCGGCCTCGTCGAGGATCGGGTTGTAGCTGGCCTGGATCCAGATATCGCGGCCATCCTTGCGGATGCGCCGGTATTCGGCCTGCTGGAAGGTGCCCTCGGCCAGCTTCTGCCAGAAGAGCGTGTAGGCGCTGCTGGCGCGTTCGGCCTCGGCCACAAAAATACGGTGATGCTGGCCCCTGATCTCGGGCAGGGAATAGCCGAGCGCCTCGAGGAAGAGGGCGTTGGCGGTCAGGATCTTGCCCTCGGGGGTGAATTCGATCACCGCCTGCGAGCGGCCAAGCGCGGCGATCTGCCCTTCGGCATCCATCGTCTTCTGCTTGTCCTCCGTGATGTCATTGGCGATATTGGTCACGCCGATCACCGTGCCGCGGCTGTCGGTGACCGGGTTATAGCTTGCATTCAGCCAGATGTCGCGGCCCGCTTTGGTCCGGCGCTTGAACTCGCCCGACTGGAACTTGCCTGCACGCAGCTCGGCCCAGAACTGCGAATAGGCAGGCGTATGCGCCTCGCCTTCGGGCATGAACCGAGCATGATGGGTGCCTTGCAGATCGGCCAGCGTATAGCCCATCGCCTTGCAGAAGACGGGGTTGGCGAAGAGGATGTTTCCCTGCGGATCGAAGTCGATCACCGCGTTCGAGCGGTCGAGCGCCTCCAGCTTGGCCATCATCGCCCGTCGCGCCGTTTCCTGCTTGGTCACATCGCTCGCGGTTTTGATGATGCCGCCGATGCGGCCTTCGGCGGTTTTCCACGGCGTGTAGCTGGCGCTGAGATAAAGGCTCGCGCCGCTGCGGGTGCGGCGTTCGAAAATCGCGGTCTGGGCTTTGCCATTGCGCAGTGCCTCCCAGAAGAGACGATACTCGGTCTGCTCTGCCTGTCCGTCGGGCATGAACAGGCTATGGGGTTTGCCCACCAGCTCTTCCGCCGCATAGCCGGTCAGGGTGCAGAAATTCGCATTGACCTGACGGATTGTTCCGTCAGGGTCGAAACAGATCACGGCCTGTGATTGATCGACCGCCCATGCGACGGGCAACACGGTATCGTTCGGCCCAAGCCGTTTTTTCTTCAGAGTAAACACAGGGAGATGCTCCGTAATCGTTACGGAACCTAAACTAAGGTGAATTGATTAATGAACTACGCAACAACCATGAGCATGTGATTGATATACATGGAAAATATAGACAGGATATGTGATCGTAACATGCAAGAATCTTGCAGGTTTACCTTGGGGAAATGATTAAGCCGCTTATTTATAAGGCAGATTTGGGAATATACTGCGAGGCAGGGGATTTCTATATCGACCCCCATCGCCCCGTTGCCCGTGCAGTGGTCACCCATGGCCATGCAGATCATGCGCGAGCGGGACATGGTGCTGTTCTCGCTACGCGGGAAACCCTTGATATCATGAAGATTCGCTATGGTGAGAATTTTGCTGGCGCGACCCAGGCTATCAAGGGCGCGATTCGGGTCGGTGATGTCAATGTCAGCCTGCGGCCAGCGGGTCATGTGCTGGGCTCCGCGCAGGTGGTTATCGAGAAGGGCGGGCGGCGTGATGTAATTTCGGGCGATTACTCGCGGGTGGCCAATCCGGCCTGTGCGCCCTTCGAGCCGGTGCCCTGTGACCTCTTCGTGACCGAGGCGACCTTTGCTTTGCCGGTGTTTCGCCACCCTGATCCGGTTAACGAGATTAACCGTTTTCTGGCCTCGGTGCGCCGTTTTCCCGAGCGCCCGCACATCATCGGCGCCTATGCGCTTGGTAAGGCGCAGCGGGTGATCATGCTCCTGCGGCAGGCAGGATATGATGCACCGATCTACATACACGGTGCGCTGCAGGCGTTGTGCGACTACCACATCGCGCAGGGTATCCCCTTGGGGGATCTGCGGCCCGCCACGATGGACAAGGCGCAGGCGAGAGAGTTGCGCGAGGCGGTGCTGATCGCGCCGCCCTCGGCCTTTGGCGCGGCATGGGTGCAGCGCTTTGCCGATCCGGTGATCTCCTTTGCCAGCGGCTGGATGCAGATCCGCGCCCATGCCCGCAGGCGCGGGGTCGAACTGCCGCTCGTGATCTCCGATCATGTGGACTGGCCCGATGTTACCCGCACCATCGAGGAAATCGATCCGGAGGAATTCTGGATCACCCATGGCCGCGAGGAGGCGCTGATGCGTTGGGCGGCGCTCACCCAGCGCCGTGCGCAGCCCTTGCATCTGATGGGCTATGAAGAGGAGCCCGAATGATGCGCGCCTTTGCAGGACTTCTGGAACATCTGGCCTATACTGGCGGGCGCAATGCGAAACTCGCCTATCTGGCCGAGTATTTTGCCGCCAGCCCGGACCCCGATCGCGGCTATGCGCTGGCGGCCCTCACCGGCGATCTGTCCTTGGGCCGTGTGCAGCCCGCGCTCTTGCGGGCCATGGTGGCCCAGAGGGTGGATGCCGAGCTTTTCACGCTGTCCTATGATTTCGTGGGCGATCTGGCCGAGACGATCGCGCTGATCTGGCCCGAACCTGCCGCAACGATCGATCTGCCACTCGGGCGGGTGGTCGAGACGCTCCTGCCGATGTCAAAGCCCCAAGCCGCCCGCCAGATCGCCCATTGGCTCGACCAGTTGTCCGCGCCGGAGCGGCTGGCGCTCCTGAAACTCGCCACGGGTGGGCTGCGGGTGGGTGTCTCGGCGCGGCTGGCACGGGTGGCGCTCGCTCAGATGGGGGCCCAGATGGGTGGGCCTACGGTCGAGGAGATCGAAGAGCTCTGGCACGGGTTGGCCCCGCCCTATACCGAACTTTTCGCATGGATCGAGGGCGGCGCGCGTCCCGCCCAAGCAGCCTTTGCGCCCTTCCGCCCCGTGATGCTCTCGACGCCGGTGACCGATGCCGATCTGCCGAAACTCGCCCCCGCCGATTATGTGGCGGAATGGAAATGGGACGGGATCCGCGTGCAGGCCGTCTCCGAGAGCGGCACGCGCAGGATCTATTCGCGCACGGGCGATGACATCTCGGGCAGTTTCCCCGATCTGGTGGAGGCAATGGCGTTCGAGGGCGCGCTCGATGGCGAGTTGCTGATCAGACGCGGCGATCAGGTGGCGCCTTTTGCCGATCTGCAAAAGCGCCTTGGCCGCAAGAAGCCCAGCCAGAAGATGATGGCCGAAGCGCCTGCCGCGCTGCGGGCCTATGATATCCTCACATGGGAGGGGGAGGATCTGCGCGGCCTTGCCTTCGATGCGCGCCGCGCGCGGCTCGAGAGGGCGGTGGCGGGGCTTGATCCGCGGATCGATGCCTCGCCGCTGCTGCCCTTTGCCGATTGGGGGGCGCTGGCCGCCCTGCGCGCCGATCCGCCCGAGGTCGTGATCGAGGGGGTCATGCTCAAGCGCCATGACAGTGCCTATCAGGCAGGGCGTCCGCGTGGCCCGTGGTTCAAATGGAAGCGCGAGGCGCGGCTGGTGGATGCGGTGCTCCTTTATGGGCAGCGCGGGCATGGCAAACGCTCGGGGTTTTACTCGGATTTCACCTTCGCGCTCTGGGATGGTGCGGCGCCCGAGGCGCCTCTGGTGCCGGTGGGCAAGGCCTATTCGGGCTTCACCGATGAGGAACTGCGCCGCCTCGACCGCTTTGTGCGCAGCCATACGCGCGAACGCTTCGGGCCGGTGCGCTCGCTCGAGCCGAAGCTGGTCGTGGAGGTGGCCTTCGAGGGGCTTAACCGGTCTTCGCGTCACAAATCGGGAGTGGCGATGCGCTTTCCGCGCATCAGCCGTATCCGCTGGGACAAGCCCGCCGAGGAGGCCGACCAGCTGAACTCTCTGCTGGATCAATTGCCGCCCGAAGGGTAGCGTTCTGGCCAACCAAGGGAGGCGACTATGTCCGAGAAATCCAACGCCCTGCGCATGGCGCGCTATAACAGCTGGCAGAATAACGCGATGATCGGGGCGGCCAACCAGCTGCCCGCGCCCGAACGTCAGCGCGATTTCGGCACGTTCTTCAAATCCATCGAGGCAACCTTCTCGCATATCTTCTGGGCCGACCAGATCTGGCTCTCGCGCTTTGGCGTGGTGGAGCCGATCAAGCTGGGGATCCCCGAAAGCACGGGGCTGATCACCGATTGGGACCGCTTCCAGACCGATCGCAAGGCGCTGGACCAGCAGCTTTACGATTGGGTCGAGGGGCTGGACGAGAGTTGGTTCGCGGGCGAGCTGGCATGGTATTCGGGCGCGGTCGGGCGCGATATGGTCAAGCCCCGCGCGCAGGTGATCGGCCATATCTTCAACCACCAGACCCACCATCGTGGACAGATCCATGCGATGCTGTCGATGGCGGGCGTCAATTCCGGCATCACCGATCTGGCGATGATGGAGGAGTAAGACGCGGGCGTTACGGTTGGGCCTTGCTCTCGGGCGCAGCCATTGGCGCGTCCGCTACATCTTCCGTGGTGGCTTCGGTGTCCGGTTCGGCCTCGGAGACGGCCACAGCTTCGGGCAGGGCCGGGATCGGCACCCGCAGGATCTTGCGGCCCATCGCATAGGCGATACCGCCGCCCGTCAGCCGCGCAAGCTCGGGATGGTCCATCTCGAGCCCGCCGGTAAAGGTGCCGAACGCGGGCAGGATCATGTGCTCCTCGCCCACCAGCAGCGCCCGCGCCGTGCGCCCCGCGATACGGGTCTTGGGGTGGAAATGGGCCGAGATATCGGGGCCCCGTCCCGATGGGCCGCCCGCCTGATGGCGGAAGGCCAGATTGCCGAAGCGGAGTTCGGGCATGATATCGCCAGGCAGGTCGTGCTTGCCCGGGTCATGGTTTCCGGTGATCCAGATCCAGTCGGTCACCTTGGCGATCGCCGCCAGCCGCGCTTTGACCGAGCGCGCCAGTGACCGCCCCGCCTCGTCGTCATCAAAGGCGTCACCCAGCGAGATGACACAGGCAGGCTTGGTGAAAAACAGCGTCGCATCAAGGCGGGCCAGAGTATCGAGATCGCCAAAAGGTGGCAGAAGGGCGCCGCCGCGCCGCGCCACCCGCTCGGCCTTGCCGAAATGCAGATCGCCCAAAATCAGCGTGCGCCGCTCGGGCCAGTAGAGCGCGCCGGTGGATAGCACCATGAAACTATGACCCGCAAAGCGCACGGGGGCAGTGACCAGCTTCTCGTCGAAATCGGGCAGAATGCTCGATACCCCATCTGTCATGTCAGTCCTGCCTCGGCCATCAGCCGTTCCGCTTCTTGTTCCATCAGACGCATTTCGCCCGTTCCACCACGGATCGCAACCCGTCCCGCTTCAAGAAGGAGTGGGGCGGCAAGCGGTGTCACGCGAGTGGCGGTAGTATGCGTGACGGACCGGTGTCTGCGCAACATCTCTTCGATACGCCCGAAATCCACCAGCCCGCGCTGCGCCTCGGCCTGCGTCATGCGCAGCATCAGGTGGTCGGGGTCATAGCGGCGCAGCGTGTCATAGAGGATGTCCGAGGAAAACGTCGCCTGTTTGCCAGAGCGCCGCCCGCCCGGCAGGTTGCGCTGGATCAGCCCCGCGATGGTGGCCACGGTGCGGAAGGCGCGCTTCATCACCGTATTCCGGCCCAGCCAGTGCTCGAACCCCTCGCGCAGGTCCTGCGCCTCCAGAAGCGGCTGCGGGTCGGTGACCGGATCGACCGACCATATGAGGAGCGCATAATCGGTGGCGGTAAAGCCCAGAGGCCCGAGGCCCAGATCCTCCATCCGCTTTGTCACCAGAAGTCCCAGCGTCTGATGGGCGTTGCGCCCCGCAAAGCCGTAGAGGCAGGTATAGTGGCGGTCTTTGCGCGGGAAGCTTTCCACCAGCAGGTGATCGGGTTGGGGCAGGGCCGATACCTCTGCCTGCAGCTCCAGCCAGTCGCGGCAATGGGGCGGCAGGGCGCGCCATGCGCTCCGGTCGGCAATCAGCGCCTCCACCCGCCGCGAGAGCTGGGTCGAGGTGGCAAGTTTGGTGCCGGAATAGACGGCGATCTTGGGCTCGCGGCCGCGGGCGGGGGTCACCTCGACCACCAGATCCCGCAATCCCTCGTAGCGCACCACCTGACCGCCGATCAGGAACGTATCCCCCGGCGCCAGAGTGGCGGCAAAGGCTTCCTCGATTTCGCCCAGAGGCCCCCCGCCGCGCCGCGATTTCAGGCGGACCTTCAGTGTCTCGCTATCCACGATCGTGCCGATATTCATCCGCAGATCGCGTGCACTCCGCGGATCGCGCAGCTGCCAGAGCCCATGGCGCTGCATCAGCCGCTGCCAGCGGTCATAGGCCCTGAGTGCGTAGCCACCCGTCGCGCAATACTCCAGACAATCGTCAAACACGGCCCGCGTGAGCGCGGCATAGGGGCCCGCGCGGCACACCTCGGTGTAGAGCGTATCGGCATCGAAGGGGGCCGCGCAGGCCGTCAGCAGGATATGCTGGCAGAGCACATCCAGAGGTCCGTCCCCGCGCGGATCGCCATCCAGGTCATTCTCCCGCACGGCTTGCAGGGCGGCGGCACATTCGATTTCCTCGAACCGGTTGGCCGCCACGATCCGCGCCTTCGAGGGCGTGTCATAGCGGTGGTTGGCCCGCCCGATCCGCTGCACGAGGCGCTTGACGTTTTTCGGCGCGCCCACCTGAATGACCAGATCGACATCGCCCCAGTCGAGCCCCAGATCCAGCGAGCCGGTGCAGACCACCGCCCGCAGGCTGCCCGCCACCATCGCCGCCTCGACCTTCTGTCGGGCCTCGCGGGCAAGCGAGCCGTGATGGAGGCCGATAGGTTCGTTCGTGTCATTGACTTCCCAGAGCGCCTGGAAGAACAGCTCGGCCTGCGCACGGGTATTCAGGAATACCAGTGTCAATTTCGCCTCGCGGATCGCTGCCATCACATCGCGCACGGCATAGCGCCCGCCACCGCCCGACCATGGCGGCGGGTCAGTGGTGGCCAGCATCGCGATATCGGGGGCGGGGCCGGGGTCGGCCTGAATAATGCGTGCGCCGCCCATGAACGCTGCAAGCCCCTGCGGGTCCTCGACGGTCGCCGAAAGGCCGGTGACGGTAAGATCGGGCGCAAGGCTGCGCAACCGCGCAAGGCCCAGCATCAGCTGGTCTCCGCGGCGGCTTTCGGCCAGCGCGTGGATCTCGTCGAGAACCACCCGTTTCAGCCCCGCAAAGATCTTTGGCGCTTCGGGATAGGACAGCAGCAGCGCCAGCGATTCGGGCGTCGTCAGCAGGATATCGGGCGGGTCCACCCGCTGGCGCCTACGGGTCGTGGCGCTTGTGTCGCCCGTGCGATCCTCCACGCGGATATCGAGGCCCAGCCCGTCAATCGGGGCGTTCAGGGACCGCGCGATATCCGCACTCAGCGCCTTGAGCGGCGAGACATAGAGCGTGTGTATCCCGCCTTGCCGCCCATGCAGCAGATCGGCGAGGCTCGGCAGGAACCCCGCCAGTGTCTTGCCCCCGCCCGTCGGCGCGATCAGGAGCGCATCGCCCTGATGGCAGAGCACCTCCAGCTGATGCGGATGCGGGGTCCAGCCTTGGGCCGAGAACCAGTTTTGCAAAGCGGGGGGGAGCGAGGGCATCATGCCCCCGAGATAGGACAGAAAAACGCCTGCGCAAGGGATCCAGCGCAGGCGTTTCGACGTGGTTTGATCAGTTGCGCACGAAGCCCATACGCCCCAGCACTTCCGACAGATCGCCGGTGGTATAGGGTTTGCGCATCAGCTCGGCTGCCGGGTAATCCTCGATCCCCGCCTCATTGGCGTCATAGCCCGAGGCCAGCACGATCGGGATTCCCATCCGCGCCAGATGCTCGGCCACTGGCAGCGAGGTTTCCTCGCCCAAATTGACATCGAGCACGGCAATCTTCGGACGGAACCCCTCATTCAGGATCGCCAGCGCTTCGGCCACGGAGGCGGAAGTGCGCACCGTATCTGCGCCCATATCTTCCAGCATGCCTGCCAGATCCAGCGCCACGATCATCGTATCTTCCAGCACCAGCGCCGGTCCACCGACCCAGGGCTCGCCACTTGCAGGGGAATTTTGATCTTGCATTGTGATATCCGGATTACCTTCAAACGGGCGATGATCGATAACGGTAGTGGCGGGCAATGAGAAGGTGGCTTCGACACCCGCGGAGTTGTAACGCACCTCGGCGGCGCCTTTCAGCTCATGCGGAATGGTTTTCTCGATCACGGTCGAACCGAAGCCGCGCCGCGTGGGCGCGCGCACCACGGGCCCGCCGCGCTCGACCCAGGCGATGGTCCATGTGCCATCACGCTCCTCGCTCATGGTGATCTGAACGCGGCCATTGGGGGCGTGCAGCGCGCCGTATTTGACCGAATTGGTCACCAGTTCATGGAAAACCAGCGCCATCGGGGTGAAGGCATCGGGGCTGATGATGATATCCTGACCCTTGAACTCCAGACGGCTGGTATTGCCCGAGCCGAAGGCATTGGCCTCCACCTCGATCAGCTCGGCCAGCGGGATCGGCGAGAACTGGTCGCGGGTCAGCTGGTCATGGGCGCGCGAGAGCGCACTGATCCGCCCGTCCAGAGCCTCGGTGAACTGCCCCAGCGTCTCGGCCCCGTTGCTCGATTGTTTCATGATCGAGCGGATCAGGTTGAGAATATTGCGCACGCGGTGGTTCAGCTCGGAAATTAGGAGCGCCTGCCGCTCCTGCGCCTGCTTGCGCTCTTTTTCGGCCTGATCGGTGAGTTTGAGCACCACCTCCAGAAGCGTGCCACGCAGCGCCTCGGCGGCGCGCAACTCGCTCGTGGCCCAAGGGGCGGAGTGACCATGCACCACCTCGCGCCATGCCTCGAAGCTTTTGCGGGGTGTCAGGCGGTCGCCATAGGGCCCGTGCTCCACAGGCTTCTCGGGATTGCCCGCCCATGTGACCGATTGCGCGATCTCGCGGCGGAAGAGCACCAGATAGTCCCGCGGGCGGCGCGAGATCGGCAGGGCCAAGAGACCCGCGCAGCTGCTCTGATACTCGGAGGCGGCAGGGAAGTTCTTCGACAGGTTGTCGGTGGAGAAGACATGCGCCCCCGAGGCCGTATTGAGATAGCGCGCGAGCCGGTAGAACTGGTCTTCGCTCGGCACCGTGCCACGGGTTATCAGCTTGCCATCACTATAGAGTGCGACACCGTCAAACTGGATAAGATCCTCGATCTGGCGGGTAATGTCGTTGAAATTCTCGGCCCATTCGCTGGTGTTGGACACCAGCGCCATGATCCGGTTGTGGGTATCCTGCGCGCGTAGGGCGGATTCGTTTTCCGCCTGCGTTTCGGCGCGGGCCAGCTCGTAGGAGAACAGCTGGCCGAACAGCTCGATGGCCGTGCGCTTCTCGTAATCCATGATCAGCGGTTCGGGATGGTGGCAGGCGATCAGCCCCCAAAGCTCGCCGCGATTGAGGATCGATACCGACATTGAGGCCTGCACACCCATATTGCGCAGATATTCCAGATGGATCGGCGAGACCGAACGGGCCACTGAAAGCGACAGGTCCAGCGGCTCGCCTAACGGGTTCTGGGCGGGAACGATAGCAGAGCCCGCATCATCCACATCACCGATCAACCGCAGGAGCGAGCGCATATAGAGCGCGCGCGCCTGTTTGGGGATGTCCGATCCCGGAAAGCGCAGGCCCAGATAGCCCTCCATTCCGGGGGCCAGCGCCTCGGCGATCACCTTGCCCGAGCCATCCGCGCCGAACTGATAGACCATCACCCGTGCAAACCCCGTCAGCCGGCGCACGCTCTCGGCAGCCGAGGCCGACATGCGGGTAATGTCGCGCATCGTGGCAAGTTTCTGCACCAGTGGCTGCACTACGGCCAGATCGCTGATATGGTTGACGGATCTTTTGACCTCGAATTCGAGAATGAACCCGTGCTTGTAGGCATGGGCCGCCACATCGAAATGCACCCCGCGCCGTCCGATCTCGAGCCCGAAGAGACGTACACTCGTCTGGTCGAGGCTCAGCCGCGTGATATGGGCGCGGATCAACTGCTGGGTCTGCACCGGCAGCAGGTCCGAGATCGGCAGCCCCAGCAGGTCGTCCTGTTTGAGCCCCAGCATCCGGCTGGTATTTTCCGAATGGTGCTGCACGATCCAGTCATGGCTGAGCGCGATCAGGCAGGCCCAGCTTTGCACGCGGCCCAGCTGGTGGATCGGCTCGCGATCACAATTGGTCAGATCCGTCTCGACGGTCATGCTCTGGTTCTGTGTCATAAAGGCGCTTTCTGTGCCCGCGGGTGGTGCTGCGGGTCAGTAGGGGGCGTAACATGTTGCGAAAGCGCCATGGAAAACCATCCAAAGCATCGCTCGGCATCCGCGATAATACAATCAGTCTGGCGGTTTTCTACAGGAATATTGGTGGCTTGGTGAAGAAAACTCTGCCAGAGCCGAGGATCGAACGGATGGCACAGATAGCGATTGGCGCTCTCGGTGCGACCCTTGGCAGCCAATGCCTTGACGCGGCGTTTGGCCAGCACCTGATTGCCGAGCCGTGAGCCGAAGAGGATGTAATCGAAGGCCAAAGGATGCAGGGGAGCGGTTGGTGGAGGCGCAGTCGGCGATGCGGGCGGGCCGTCCAGTTCCCGCAGATCGGTTCCGATCGCGGTCAGAAGATCGGCAAGCAGCGCTGTGCCTGCGCTGGGCGGCTGACCCTGCATGGCCCGTGCCATTTGCATCAGGGCGTCATGATGGGCGCGCAGGAAAATCCGGTAATCCCCGTCTTCTGTCAGATCGAGGGTTGAGAAGGCGGTGTCGATGGAGGCATGCGCCGGAGCAAGCCGCAGGCGCAGGGCATCTCGCAGATTGGATGCCTCGCGTGGCGCGGCGGGAGAGTGTAGCAAGTCTGGTCTGGCCTTTGTTTGACAAGAAATGGGGAATGGCATGGCACGGGCCGAAGAAGTGACGGCCTGCTGTCGGCTTGGCCTCTGGGAAGTTTCATCAACAGATGGCATGGTGGCTGGCTTTATGCTATGTCAAAAGACATATCTGGCACCTCTTTTTCTCCCTCATCTCGCATTTTTCCCCAGCGTCGCTGCTTGGTCCTGATCGGCCATGGTCATGAACGGGCCGCCGCGCGAAAAGTTCCGTCGCTTGGCAAATAAACTTATTGTGCAGCCGATATTGTCCGCAGTCTCCGCCGCGCCATCTGTGTGGCATCATTGGACCGCCTGCGCACTGCAGGCCAGAGGAGCCCTGATCATGATGCGCTACCGGTGTCCGTCCTGCGGGGCGGAAGTGTATTTCAACAACCAGACCTGTCTGTCCTGTAATACGGCGCTCGAATTCGTGCCCGGTCAGGGGTTCGGGGCGATGGGATCGGCGGCCTTGCCTGCCTGTGCCAACCGCGCGATTATCGGGTGCAACTGGGCGGCCGAGGAAGAGGGAGGGCTGTGTCTCTCGTGCCGCCATACGACGGTGATCCCCGATCTGTCGACCGAGGAGGATGTCACCCGTTGGGCCGAGTTCGAGGCCGCCAAGCGCAACCTGATGCGGATGGCGGTGCTGCTGGGCCTGCCGCTGACCGATACCGACGGCCAGACACCACGCCCGCGCTTCCTGTTCAAATCGCCCGATGCGGGGGAGAAGGTGATCATGGGCCATGCCGATGGCGATATCACCCTCAACCTCTCGGAAGCCGATGACGATCTGCGCGCGGCCACCCGCGCGGAGATGGGCGAGCCCTACCGCACCCTGATCGGCCATCTGCGCCACGAGAGCGGCCATGCCTTCTGGGAGGTGATGGTGCGCCCATACGAGGACCGGCTGGCTTCGTGCCGTGCGCTGTTCGGCGATGATCGCGAGGATTATGGCGCAGCCCTCGAGCGCCATTACGCCAATCCCGCACCAGAGGGCTGGGAGCAGGAGTTCGTCTCCGAATATGCCACAGCGCATGCCTATGAGGACTTTGCCGAAAGCTGGGCCAATCTGCTGCATATTCTCGACGGGCTGGAAACGGCCCTGGGCCATGGTCTGATGCCCGAGGATCACCGGCTTGATGCCCCGTCCGATCAGCGTCAGGTCCTGCCATGGCTTCTGGAGATCCCGATGGCGGATCTGGTCTCGACATGGGTTGCACTGTCCTTGGCGCTCAACGCGCTCAATGACAGTCTGGGCCATCCGAGTTTCTACCCGTTCGTGCTCACCCCGAAAGTCTCGGAGAAACTCGACTGGGTGCGCCAGCTCATCCGTCAGGGGGCACCGGTTCCGGCCTGACCGGTATCCGCCGGATCGGGCCGACTTATTCCTGGACGAACCCGAAGCTCTTCAGCTCGTCTTGCGAGAGCAGATAGATCTCGTCCGGCGGGGTGCGCATGGCAGGCTCCATCACCGCCGGATCGATGCCCATCGCGATCAGATAGGCCATCACCTGCGCCTGTCCGCGCTGCACGCTTTCGACTGCCATGAAGGCGGGCAGAATGGCGCTCGTGCCGAAACTGTGCTGGTGCACCCCCAATTTGCCATTGGCACTCACCTCGCGCGCGGTGCCGCCCGCAAAGAGATAGGGACAGGCCGAAAGGCAGATGGCCCCGTCACCCACGCGGGTGGCGATGCCGCTATCGCGCAGCACCTGCCCGATCTCCAGCGCATCCGAGACCGAGCCGCCGGTGGAATCGAGCGCGACCGTCTCGATGCTCTGGCCGGTGGCGGCGCGGCGGCGCAATTCTTCGGTAATGCGCGCGGCATCGCCCACGGCAATCTGCCCGGTCAGGGTCAGATCGGCCCCTTCGCCCCCCAGTTCGAGCCGCTCGGGCATCGGGCCTTGCGGCGCAGGCACGCCGGGGACGATGCCCGGACGGCGGTCGGGCGAATAGGGGCGGGTTGCAGGGCCTGCGGGCAGCGGCGATGTCAGCGGATCGCGCGCGCCCCAGTTCTGGCTCAGATCAATGGCCATCAATGCCGCGCCTATCGCCACCTGCGTCCCCACTAGTGCCACGATCACGCTGCGGATGCGGTTGCGGGGGGGCTCTGGCGACGGGTTGCTCGGGTGGGCCACCTCACTCATGCGCGCGCTCCACGGGCCGAATGGACGCGGCATGGACAGGCGCGGGGGGATCGGTGGCCGAGACGGGCATCGCGGGCCTGCTCGGCACCGGATCCGGTCCGATATTCAGGTCGCGGGCCGCCGCCAGCGCGGCGCGCAGCTCGGCCACCGTCATATGCTCCTCTGGCGCATGCGCACCCTGCGCCTGACGGATGGCCGATTGCACCACCATCAGGATGAAGACCAGCACCGCAGGCAGCAGGTCGATGGCAATCGCCCCTGCCCATGAGGGCACGAAATTGCCCGCATAGCGGATGACGGCATCCGCAGCCGAGAGCGCGGTATATTCGATCTCGGCGGGTTCGGGCAAAGCCTGCACCTCTTGGGCCGCGCTCTCCAGTGTGCTGGCACGATCCCCCAGAAGCGTCAGCACCGAGGCAATCGTGCTCTGCTGCGAATTGCGCCCTGCATCAGTGCTGGCATCAAGATCGGGCAGCACCACCGAATCCCGCAGATCGGCGGCGGCCCGCATCACCAGCGGCGCCACGTTCAGCTGGCGCAGTCCTGCGATAATGGCCGAAAGCCGCACGGCCTCTTCGGAAAAACGCACCGAACGGCCCTCGACCGCTCCGGGCTCGACCGAGAGCGCCCGCATCCGCGACAGGATGGCATTGCCATTGGCAAAGGCTTCCTCCACCGCTTTGTCTTGGGCGGCAATCTGCGCCTCGAGCCCCTGCAACTCGTTGGATTTCTGGGTGAGGACACGGAACACCGCGCCACGCCCCGCAAGGCCCGACAGATCGCCCGTGGCCTCCTGCTCGGAGAGCCCGTCGAATGTGTCACGCACACGCGCCACATCACGCTGGAGCGCCTGACCGGCGATGGTATTGGCATGGGTGCGTTCGAGGGCTGTCTGGTATTCCTGCACGGTATGGGCCAGATGCTGCTCGACGGCGGCCGCGCCTGCAAGGGCTGCCGCATTGAGCCAGCTCGACATCGCGATGATGGCAAGCGACCCGAGCGCCATGCTCATAAGCAGGCCCAGACGCGAGGCCGCCGTGCGCATCGCGGGCAGCAGCCGCATCATATAGGACCAGAAGACAAAGATCCCGACCGAGACGGCCAGCGAATAGCTCAGCGCCGCGAAGGTGGTCCATGCGCCGCTATCATCGAGCAGCGAGCGCACACCGAGATAGGTATAGATCCCCGAGGCCGCCGCCAGCACCCCCAGCGCGGCACCGGTGAAACTGTCGAGCCAGCGCAGATGGCGCGACAGCTCATGCGCATAGCGATGGGCCTCGCTATCGGAATGTGGGGCGGGGGAGAGAGGCGTATCGGCCAAGGGCGGCTCCATCATAGGGGCAGGGCTGGGGGATAGGCATATGGGGGAACAGGTCTTGCAAACCGGGCGCGTAAGAGCGCGGCGCCACAGTGATATGTTGCCATGAACGGGCGGTAATTCAAGGGTCAGCGCCCGATTTGGCATGGCGGGACACCGCCGCGGGACAGGCCCCGTGCCCCAATTCCCGCAGCCTGCTGCCGTTTGCCCCTTTGCTTTTCGCGCGGGCTACATATGTTTGAGGGCAAGCAAAGGAGATATCCATGAGCATCGAAAAGACCTATGCCAAGACCGCCGAAGCCATCGAGCGTCTGAGCCCCGAGCAGTTCCGCGTGACCCAGCAATCGGGGACCGAGCGTCCTGGGACGGGCGAATATCTCGATGAGAAACGCAAGGGGATCTATGTGGACATCGTCTCGGGCGAGCCGCTCTTTGCCTCTTCGGCAAAATACGAGAGCGGCTGCGGCTGGCCGAGCTTCACCCGACCGCTTCTGGACGAGCATATCGTCGAGATCAACGATACTTCCCACGGGATGGTCCGCACCGAGGTGCGCTCGACCCATGGCGACAGCCATCTGGGCCATGTCTTCCCTGACGGACCGCGCGATCAGGGGGGCTTGCGCTATTGCATCAACTCCGCCTCGCTCCGCTTTGTGCCGGTGGAGGAAATGGAAGCCGAAGGCTATGGCGATCTGATCGACCATGTCGAGTGACATGCAGGCAAGCCTGTGAATGACTGCACAAAAGGCCCTGTTACGGGGCCTTTTGTCTGGCCGGACCCTATGGCAGGGTCGCGCCCGAACCTCCCCGAAGCTGTGTAAAACAGCCAAGAACAAGGACAAACCACCATGCGGAAAGTGAAACTCGGCCGGACCGATATCGAGGTCACCGAAATCTGCCTCGGCTCCATGACTTGGGGCTCGCAAGACAGCGAGGAGAATGGCCACGCCCAGCTGGATTACGCCCTCGATCGCGGCGTGGATTTCATCGACACCGCCGAGATGTATCCGGTCAATCCCGTGAAAAAGGAAACCGCAGGCCGCACCGAGGAGATCATCGGGAACTGGCTGGCCAAACGTGGCAAGCGCGATGATCTGGTGCTGGCCACCAAGATCGCGGGCGAGGGCGGTGCGGTGCGTGATGGCGAGGAGATCAACGCCAAATCCATCCGTGGCTGCGTCGAGGACAGCCTGCGCCGCCTGCAGACCGACTATATCGACCTCTACCAGTTCCACTGGCCCAATCGCGGCAGCTACCACTTCCGCAAGACATGGAGTTTCGCTCCCGACAAGCAGCCTTCCAAAGAAGCGATCCGCGCCAATATGGTCGAATGCCTCGAGACCCTCGATGCGCTGGTGAAGGAAGGCAAGCTGCGCGCCTTCGGCCTGTCCAACGAGAGCGCGTGGGGCACCGCGCAGTTCCTCGAGCTGGCCGAGGCGGGCCATGGTCCGCGTGTCGCCTCGATCCAGAACGAATATTCGCTCATGTGCCGCTATTACGACCTCGATCTGGCCGAACTGGGCGTGCATGAGGATGTGACCCTTCTGGCCTATTCGCCGCTCGCGGCAGGGGCTCTTTCCGGCCAGTATTCCAAAGGTGCTGTGCCTGCGGGCTCGCGCATGTCGGTCAATGGCGATCTGGGCGGGCGTGCCAATCCGCGCGCTTTCGATATCGCCGACATGTATGTGAAGATCGCCCGCGATCACGGGCTTGACCCGATCACCATGGCGATTGCTTTCACGCTCGACCGTCCCTTCCCCTGCCTGCCGATCATCGGTGGACGCTCGGTTGCGCAGATCGAAAAATCGATCGACGCGGCGGGAATGGTGCTTTCGGATGAGGTGAAGGCGGCGATTGCCAAGGTGCATCATGATTACCCGATGCCCTATTAAGGTGCTCCTTCTGGGGGTGGCGCTGCTGGGTGCCGCCTCCTGCCAGTTCGACCTGCCGAAACCGGGCAGGTCTGCGGCAGAGCCGCTCCCCGCCGTTGGCAAGGCCCGCGCCACCCTGTTGCAGGAAGCCTGCACAAAGCGTGGCGGTGTGTGGAAACAGCGTTCCGATGGCGCAATTTGCGTGACGACGCCGAAAGATGCGGGTAAGTCCTGTTCCAAGGCGTCCGATTGCGAGGGCGAATGTCTCGCCCGGTCGAACACCTGTGCGCCGTTGAAGCCCCTGATGGGCTGCAACGACATCCGCACTGAAAACGGGATGAGTGTCACCCAATGTCTGGGATAGGCCGGAAACTGGTTCTTGCGGGCGGTCTCGCCGCTCTGGCGCTGGCCGGATGCGGTCACGCGCCCGAGCCTCTGGTGCGCGACCCGAAATCGGGCATCTCCTCGGCCTCGCTGTTTGACCCCAAACGTTTTGGCGGGGAATGGCTGGTCATGGCCTCGAACACGCCCAATTGCGCGGGTGCGAAACAGGTCTGGGCCCCGTTCGGCAAGGATAGCTACCGTCTGTCGGGCACCGATTGCACCGATGGCAAAGCACCGCGCGTGTTGCACGGCAATGCCTTTGTCACCGGTCCGGGCGGGCGGATCACCACCACCGACAGCTATGGCCGCGAGCCGGTCTGGGTGCTGTGGGTCGATCAGGATTACCGGATCGTCGCGCTGGGCACGCCCTCGGGGCGCTGGGGCCAGATCATGGTGCGCCCCTCGGTCGGGCCGCGTTCGGACCTGATGACGGCGGCGCGTGAAGTCATGGCGTTCAACGGCTACCACCTCAACCTTATCACCAACTGATCCCGTTTTCGCGGGATCGTAACCACCAGCCTGCGCGGGGTCCCTGCGCGGGCTATTTTTCTTTATGCAAATCAGAAAGTTACGCATATGTGGATCCTCCTGACCCTTCTGGCCGCAGCCCTGCAAACGGGCCGGTTCGTGCTCCAGAAAAAGCTGGCGGGTTCGGGGCTATCGGCAGGTGGCGCCACGTTTTCCCGCTTTGTTTTCGGCGCGCCTCTGGCGATCGCGGGCACGCTGGCGCTTGTGCCGCAGATGGCGGCCCCGCTGGATCTGTTTTCCAAGATGGGCGGGGTGTTCTGGGCCTATGTCATCATCGGCGGGGCGGCGCAGGCATCCGCCACGCTGCTGCTGGTGCGGCTGTTCCAGCTGCGCAATTTCGCGGTGGGGGTGGCCTTCACCAAGACCGAGGTGGTGCAGGTCGCGCTGATGTCGCTGGTGTTTCTGGGCGATCATGTGGCGCCTCTGGGCTGGGCGGGGATCGTGCTGGGGCTTGTAGGGGTGCTGTGCCTCTCGCGCCCGCCGCAAGGGGGCGCGGCAGGAAAGCCCGCATTCTACGGCATCATCGCGGGCGGGCTCTTCGGCCTGTCGGCCATCGCCTATCGCGGCGCCACGCTGGAGCTCATGCCCTTCGCCTTCTTCGACCGCGCCTTGGCGACGCTGGCCTGTGTGACGACGGTGCAGACGCTCGGCATGGGGCTTTATCTGCGCCTGCGCGAGAAGGGCGAGCTGACCCGTGTGATGGGCGCATGGTCGCGCACGATCTGGGTCGGTATCCTCGGGGCTGCGGGCTCTGCTGGCTGGTTCATGGCCTTTGCCCTCCAGAACGCCGCCTATGTGCGGGCGCTGGGGCAGGTGGAGATGGTCTTCACGCTGGGCGCCTCGATCCTGATCTTCCACGAACGCCTGCACCGGCGCGAGATGGTGGGCATCGCCCTTGTGCTGGTCTCGGTGCTGGCGGTGGTGATGGCCGCCTAGAGGATCCGTTCGAACCGCGCCCGCGGCCCGCGCGTCTCGAAAAACGGCACGCCGTCCTGCGGCGTGCCTGTGAGAAGGGCTGCGACCTCGGCCAGAACCAACTCGGTGACAAATGGCAGGTCAAGGCGGCGCGCCTCGGCCAGCGGCACCCATGTCAGATGTGACAGCTCCCCATCGGGCGGCAGGGGCTGAGCTGTCTGCCTCAACGCCGAGGCCGGTCCCATCAGGAACCGCGCATCGAAGCGTCTGGAGCGTCGGGGCGGGGTGATCGCACGGAAGATGAATCGCAGATCCTGCGCGCGATCCAGCTCCAGCCCCGTTTCCTCGGTCAGCTCGCGCAGCCCGCAGCGGATCAGCGCCCCTGCCTGCGGCCCGAGCCTGCGCTGGCATTGCGCATCGAGTGACTGGAAGGGGGCGTCATGATCCGTGTCATCCAACCTCCCGCCGGGAAAGACGAATTTATGGGGCATGAAGCTCGCCCCCGCGCCCCGCTGGCCCATCAGCACGGCACTCCCGCGCGCGGTTTTCTTCCACAGGATAATCGAACAGGCATCATGGATGGGGGGCGTCTGCATGCGGATCTCCGCTTCTCGTGATGGCAATGTGATCGAAGCTTAAGCTGGCTTCAGGCTCACTTCAGGATCGGGCGTCAGAACAGGTCTTGTCGAAGGACATGAAGGACCTTCGGAAGAGTTGGAAACGCAATCATACGGCGCCGGATCTGCAACGGAAAGGCAGCTTGCGACCGTAGAACGAGATAGGTCCGTAACAGGATCGGTGAGGAGTTCGAGATGAAAACGACGTTCAAGAAATCCATCGGTGCAGTTCTTCTGGCAACCAGCAGTCTTGTCGTGGCGGGTGCTGCCATCGCGCAGGACGCCCAGACCCAATCCGCGCAGACCAAACCCGCCCAGAGCCAGCAGGTCCGCGCGGAAGGTCCGATGGGCAAAGGTCCCAAAGGCGGTCCGGCCATGGATTTCTCGCGCTTTGACACCAACAAGGACGGCGTCATCACGCTGGAAGAGATGCAGGCCCCCCGCGTCGAGAAGGCCAAGAAGCTCGATGCCAATGGCGATGGCTTCATCTCCGAGGAAGAAATGGTCGCCGCCGAGATGGCCGATGCGCAGGCCCGCATCGAGAAGCATGTGAAAGAGCGCTTCAAGATGATGGATGCCGATGGCGATGGCAAGCTGAGCGCGGCCGAACTGGCCGAGAAGCCCGAGCCGGGTCTGCGCTTCTTCGAGAAGGCCGATACCAATGGCGATGGCAAGCTCGAGGCGTCCGAGCTGGAGGCGGCCAAGAAGATGATGCAGGAGCGTCGTGCCGAGATGCGCGGTCAGCATGACGGCAAGCGTGGTCCGGGTGGCGATCATGGCCCGCGTATGGGCAAGGGTGGCGATCACGGCCCCAAGGGTGACCGCGGCCCGCAAGGCGATATGGATGGCCGTCCGCCGATGCCGCCGGCCGGCGATGCCCCCGAGACCGAGGCCAACTAAGGCCCTGCGAGACAGGATTGACCGGCGCGCATATGCGGGCCGGTCTTTTGCCGACCCGCCTTGCGTAAGATGCCGTATCTGCTAGGGGAAGGGTGAAAGGAATGGCATTCGATATGGAAGCAGACAAGTCCGACGAGGCTTTGCTTCTGGCTTATGGCCGGGGTGACCGTGCTGCAGCGCAAGCGCTGACAGTGCGCCTTGCGCCATTGAGTTTCCGCCTTGCCTGCCGGATGCTGCGCGACGAGACCGAGGCCGAGGATGTGGCGCAGGAAGCCATGCTCCGGCTGTGGAAGGTGGCGCCCGACTGGCGCGAGGGCGAGGCCAAGGTCTCGACATGGCTCTATCGTGTGACCGCCAATCTGGCGACCGACCGTCTGCGCAAACGGCGCACGGCATCGCTCGACGAGGCGGGCGAGCCCGAGGATGGCCGGCCTTCCGTCGACGAGCAGATGCTTGAGGCGCAGCGGGCGCAGGCGCTCGAATGGGCGCTCGACCAGCTGCCCGAACGCCAGAAACAGGCTGTTATTTTGCGCCATATCGAAGGATTGTCGAATCCGGAGATCGCGGAAGCGATGGAAACCGGCGTGGAGGCCGTAGAAAGCCTGACAGCACGCGGCAAACGCGCTCTGGCCACTTTGCTGGGCCAGCGCAAGGACAGCCTCGGCTATGGCAAGGATTAGCAAACCCGTCTGTTCTGGTGTAGGGTGCAGGGCAGGAAGCGGGCCGTTATGGAGGGTGTGACCATGGTGGACGAACAAAAACTCGAGCCGTTCTGGCAGGCAGCGCGCGATCATGCGCCCGAGGCCTCGCCTGATTTTCTGGCGCGGATCATGGGCGATGCGCTGGAGGTCCAGCAGGGCTTCGGCGTCCCGCGCAAGGCGGGCGTGATGACGCGTCTGGGCGGGTTCATGCAGGATCTCGCACGCAACTGGCTACCCATGGGCGGCATGGTGGCTGCGGCCTGCACCGGTGTGGCAATCGGCTTCAGTAGCGGCAACCCGCTCGCGTTTTGGGGCAATGGCGCCGTGTCGAGCGCGCAGGCCACTACCATCGAACTCCTGCCGACGGGGGATCTGTTCTCGGTCTCCGGCTATGGCATAAGCCTTTCGGGAGTGAACTGAATGACGCAGGCGCGTAGCGGAAGCGGTCGCAAGACCCGTTGGGGGCTTATTGCCTCGCTGACGCTCAATCTATTGGTGGCAGGGGTCTTTATCGGCGGGTTCTTCGCGCCGCGCCACATGCCGCCGCCCCCGCCGCCGCAGGTGGGGCTCGGTCCCTTCGACCGTGGTCTGACGGAGGCGGATCGCAAGACGCTGACCTCCATGGCCGAGAAAGAGGGCGTAGGTCTGGCCGCCATGCCGCAGGATATGGAGCGCTGGCTCGACGAGATCCTGACCCAAGTGGCCGCGGAACCGTTTGATGAGAATGCGGTGCGGGCGGCGCTAAGCGCGCATCGCACGCAGATCGTCTCGCGGATCCAGCTGGGTGAGAATCTGATGGTGGAGTGGCTGGGCACGCTGACGCCCGAGGCACGCGATGCCTTTGTCAAACGTGTGCGCGAGAATGACGGCCCGCCGCCCCCGCCGCCGCAATAACCGCGGGACGCGTGTCATCATACGACGTCAGAACGATAAACCGCCTGTCCGTGTGTCACGGCAGGCGGTTTTTCTGTCGATATCCTTTCGCGAGGATCAGGCGGCCGAGGGGCAGTGATAGACCTGGACCTGATTGCGGCCGTTATGTTTGGACATCATCATCGCCTGATCGGCCGCCTCGACCAGATGGTCGATCGAGTGCAGACGGTTGTCCCCCAGCACCAGACCGATGGAAATGGTCACATGCAACGCGCTGCCATCGGCGCGCTGGAACGGGCGTTCGTTGATGACGCGGCACAGCAGATCCGCGGCCAGACGCGCCTCGCGGGCAGGACAGTCGGGGAGGGCTATCAGAAACTCCTCGCCGCCGATACGCGCCAGGAGGTCATTGCCGCCCAGCACGGTGCTCAGGCGGCGTGCGACCTCGGTCAGCACCATATCGCCCACCGCGTGGCCATAGGTGTCGTTGATCTTCTTGAACCGGTCGAGATCCAGCAACATCACCGCAAATTCCTTGGAGCTGCGGCGGGCATGCTCGGCGATGCGTTCGAGCTGCGGCATGGCATAGCGACGGTTATAGAGGCCGGTCAGCGGATCGATCGTCGCCAGACGGAGCCCCTCGGTCAGGTTCTTGCGGCTCTGGTCGAGGCGGCGTTTGCGCGCCAGATGGCGGCGCAGGCGCAGGGTGATGTCCTCGGTGGTCTCGCGTGCACTCATGTCTGCAGGCAGCACGTCATCCGCCCCCAGATCCAGCGCCATTACGGCCGTCTCGCGCGCGGCATCCTCGGCGGCGATGCAGATCACGGCCGCTTTCGAGCCCGCCCGGGCGCGCAGCTCCGCCATCAGCCGCAGCCCCTCGTCGCGGCGCGACAGATCGGCCGAGATGATCAGCGCATCGAAAGGCGATTGCGCCTCGGTCGCAAGGCTCAATGCCTCCGAGCGGTCCAGCACTGTGAGGTAATTCGCCGGAAGATGCCGTCCCAGCGCCTGTTTCCACACCGATGCCTGTGCACGGGTGGGCGCGATCAGCCCGATCCGCGAGGGGGCGGCAAAGGTGGTCGGCCCCTCGGCAAAGCCCAAATCGCGGAAGGTGCTCTCGCGCAGGCGCATCTCGGCATCGGTCGAGCGCGCCCGCAGCAGGCTGCGCAGCCGCGCCAGAAGCAGGATCTCGTCATAGGGTTTGGACAGGCACACATCCGCGCCCGCCCGCAGCGCCGCCAGACGTTGGGCGATGTCCTGCGCCTGATGCAGGAAGATCACCGGTATTTCGCTCAGAAGAGGGTCGGTCTTTATCCGGCGACACAGATCGACGCCGGTCATATCGGGCAGCGCCTGATCGATGAGGATCAGTTCGGGCCGCTCACGGATCGCGCATTCCAGCGCGCCCCGCCCGTCACTGGCCAGTGCGACATCGTAGCGTGCACCCGAAAGCTTTGCCTTGAGCATGATGCGATGGGTCGCGATCTGGTCTGCAATGAGGATCTTGCCTGCCATGACGCCTTGTTCTCCCTCGGCGTTAATTCTCTTGTGCATATTGCTTGGGATTAGGTTAATAAAATGTTTCGACTTGTCGGAAAGGGGGCCGGAATGCGGCAAGAATATGCCGAAGAAATCGCGCTCGGCGCTTTGGGGTGGCTTGCGGGGCAGGAAAGTCTGCTTGAGGCCTTTCTCAATGTCAGCGGCGCCGATGCCAGCCAGATCCGCACCATCGCGCAGGATGCGGGTTTCCAGACCGCGATCCTCGATTTTATCCTGACGCAGGATGAATGGGTTCTTGGCTGCGCGCAGGATATGGGGCACCGTCCGGAGGAGCTGGTGATGGCGCGGGCCGTATTGGGCGGCGGCGACCAGATGCACTGGACCTGAGGGAGACAGTATGGATATCAAGGCCCTGCTATTTGACAAGGACGGCACGCTGTTCGACTTCCACGCCACATGGGGGGTCTGGGCCGCGCGGCTTCTGGACCATCTTTCGGCGGGGGATACGGTCCTCAGGGCCGATCTGGCAGGGGCGATCGATTATGATCTGGCGGCATCGCGCTTCCGCCCTACCTCCGTGGCCATTGCCGGAACGATGGACGAGATCGTAGAGGCGATGCTGGCCCATCTGCCGGGACGCACGGCCACCGATCTGGCGCGGGAGATGCATCTGATGGCGCAGGAGGCGCCGCAGGTGGCCGCAGCCCCGCTGGATGTGCTCTTGCCGCAATTGCGCGGGATGGGGCTAAAGCTGGGGGTCATGACCAATGATTCCGAGGCCTCGGCCAAGGTGCACCTGACCCGCGAGGCGGCGCTCGACTATTTCGACTGTGTCTTCGGGGCGGATAGCGGGCACGGGGCCAAGCCCGATCCGGCTCCGCTTCTGGCGCTGGCGCACAGGCTCGGGGTGGCGCCTGCGCATTGCGTGATGCTGGGTGACAGCCTGCATGACCTGCAGGCGGCGAAGGCGGCGGGGATGGTGCCGGTCGGGGTCCTGACAGGCCCTGCAAGTGCGGAGGATCTTGCGCCCCATGCCCGCGCGGTGCTCGGTGACATTGGCGAGCTGCCGCAATGGCTTGCACGGCAGGATTGTGATCTGTGTCCTGTGACGGGTTGAGGGTATTTTAACAGTCGGAGCCTAATGCTGGACGGAGATTACGTTCAATACGGGTCCGATTATCATGCATGGTCTTATAAACACCTCTATCCAGACGTTTCTGACGGGAAATTATGGTCCGTCGGTCTGGCTTGATGTTGCCTCCGATCTGGGGATTTCCCCCGAGGGTTACGAGGCGATGTTGACCTATGACAATGCGCATACCGATGCGCTTCTGGCCGCAGCCTCCGCACGGCTGAACAAGCCGCCCCTCGTTTTTCTCGAGGATCTCGGTGCTTATGTCGCCATGATCGAGCCTGTGCGCAGACTTCTGCGGTTCAGTGGCCCGAACTACCGGGAATTCCTGTCCTCTCTCAGCGAGTTGCAGGGGCGCGCCCAGATGGCGCTCCCCGATCTGGAGATGCCCGAGATCACCTGCTCTCTGGAGCAATCCGGTGTCTACCGGCTGCGTGTGCACAGTCCGGTTCTGGGCTGGGGCGCGGCGATTACCGGTCTCGTGCGGGCGATGGCCGATGATTACGGCGCGCTGGCCTTTATCGAATATCTTGATCAGGAGCACGATCCGGAAGCCCTGACGGACGAGGAGATCCGGGCCGAAGGTTTGCTACGGGAATCGGTTCTGGTAACCCTGCTCGAGGAAAGCTTTGCCGAAGGACGCAGTTTCGATCTGGCGATAGGTCAGTCATGATGTTGGTAAATTCCAGTGATACCGCGCGCAAACCCTCTCTGCCGCGCCTTTCGATCAAGGCGCTGGGGGAGCTGATGCCAATGTTCCTCTGGCTCGATGCCGAAGGGACGATCCTCGGGATGGGCCCGACACTCTCGAAAGTTGTGGGCGGGCCATCGGCCATCGGTCATTCGGTGACCGATTGCTTCCAGATGGGGCGGGGACGGATGCGGCAGGCGGCGTTCGATCTGTCGCCCTCGCACCGGCTGCATCTGACACCGCGTAGCTGGCCCGACGTGTCGCTGCGCGGTGTGGCCGTGCCACTGGTCGAGGAGGGGCTGATGCTCAACCTCACCTTCGGGGTCCATCTCAACAAGGCCATCCGCGCCTTCCGCCTGACCGAGGCTGATTTCACCACCTCCGACCTGACGATGGAGCTTCTCTATCTGCAGGAGGCCAAAACTGCCGTGCTGGGAGAGCTGCGCGCGCTGAACAGCCGGTTGGAGCGGGCGCGCCGTTCGGCCGAGGATGCCGCGCGCACCGATCCGCTGACGGGGCTGTCCAACCGCCGCGCCTTCGATATCGCGCTGGAGGCCACACTCGAGGCATCGCGCCGCGGCGGCGCACCATTTGCGCTGGCGCAACTCGATCTCGATCATTTCAAGGCGGTCAATGATACTCTGGGTCATGCGGCGGGCGATCATGTGCTGGCCGAGGTTGCCAAGATCCTGCGCGAGGAGACCCGCGAGATGGATGTCGTCTCGCGCGTGGGGGGCGATGAATTCGTAATGCTTCTGCGGGATTCGCTGGAGCCCAGCCGTCTGCAGCATATGGGCGAGCGCATCATCGCGCGGCTCGAGGTGCCGATCCCCTTCGAGGGGCATGAATGCCGCATCTCGGGCTCCATCGGTGTGGCCATGTCGAAGGATTACGCCGACCCGCTGGCCGAGGAGATGATGGCGGATGCGGATGCGGCCCTTTACAAATCCAAGCGCGAGGGGCGTGCACGCTGCACTCTCTCGACGCCGGGCATGGGGCTTGCCCTCTGAGAACACTGCCGATTTGCATGCCCGCGGGTGGCAATTTGTCGCATTAGGGCTTTCCAACCCCATGCGCTTTGGCTAGGTCTTCGCGCATGAGCCAGAATTTTCCCATAGCCCGTCCGGGCATGCGTATCGGTTTGTTGGGCGGGTCTTTCGATCCGGCTCATGCCGGCCATGCGCATATCAGCCGGATCGCGCTACGCCGGTTCGCGCTGGATGAGGTCTGGTGGCTGGTCAGTCCGGGCAATCCGTTGAAGCCGCAGGGACCGGCGGCGCTTGCCGACCGGATGGCGCGGGCCCGCGAGGTCATGCCCGACCCGCGCGTAAAGATCACCGATCTCGAACAGCGTTTGGGGACACATTTCACCGCCGATACGTTGAATGCGCTGCAATCGCATTATCGCGGCGTGAATTTCGTGTGGCTGATGGGCGCGGATAACCTGATCCAGATCGACCGCTGGGATCACTGGCGCGATATCTTCCAACGGATGCCGGTCGGGGTGCTGGCGCGTCCGGGCCTGTTGATGCGGGCGCGCTATTCCAAGGCTGCGCGGGTTTTTGCCAATGCGAAGCTGCCGGGGTGGCGTTCGCGCGAGCTGGCCGGGAGTGGCGCACCCCAATGGTGCTTCATCAATATGCCGATGTCGGCGGAATCCTCGACCCGTATCCGTGCCGCAGGCGAGTGGAAAAGTCCCGCGCGCGGCGCTTGAACCATAGCCCAGCCCGCGCTACCCTTGTGGCCATTCCACGAAAGGGCAGTTAGGCATTATGCAGGTATCTCGGCGCGGTTTCGTCACGGGTTTGGCAGCGACAGGCTTGGGGCTAGCGGCGCCACCCTCTATTGCTCAGGCGCAGGTGTCGTCTTCCGAGGCCTATGTGCAGGCCGCCCAGCTTGGCGGCGATGTGGGATTTGTGGTTATGGATGCGCGCAGCGGGCAGGTGCTGGAGCAGCGTCACCCCGATCTGCATATGCCTCCCGCCTCCACCGCCAAGACGGTCACCACCCTCTATGCCCTTGAAACCCTTGGCACCGATTACCGCTTCGGCACGCGTCTGATCGCGACGGGTCCGGTTGTGGGCGGGGTCATCCAGGGCGATCTGGTGCTTTCGGGCGGGGCCGATCCGACATTGTCCACCGATGATCTGGGGGCGATGGCGGCGGAACTGTCGCGCATCGGCGTGCGCGGGATCACCGGACGCTTCCTGGTCTGGGGCGGGGCGATTCCCTATGCCGAGGAGATCGCGCGCGACCAGCCGGTCTATGTGAGCTACAACCCCGCCGTGTCGGGCCTGATCCTCAACTTCAACCGTGTCTATTTCGCGTGGAAGCGGGCGGGCAACGGCTATCAGGTGATGATGGATGCGCCGGGCGATGCGTATAAACCCCGCGCCTATACCGCCTCGATGACGGTCGCCGCGCGGCAGGCACCGCTGTTTTCCTATTCGGACCGCGGTGGCAAGGAGCAATGGTCGGTTGCGGCCTCGGCGCTGGGGCGCTCGGGCTCGCGCTGGTTGCCCGTGCGCCATCCGGTGGCCTATGCGGGCGATGTGTTCCAGACGCTGGCACGGTCTCAGGGCTGTCCGCTGCCCGCAGCCGAAGAGGCCAGATCGCAGCCTGCAGGCACGGTTCTGGTGACCCATGCCTCGCATCGCCTGCCCGATATTCTGGAGGATATGCTGAAATATTCGACCAATCTCACGGCGGAGGCTGTGGGTATGACTTCTTCGACCGTGCGCGGGCTTCCGGCCTCGGTCGGGCGGTCGGGTGCGTCGATGAGCCAATGGATTGCCGCACGCGCGGGCACGCAGGCCATCGATCTGGTCGATCATTCGGGGCTGGGCGGCAATTCGCGGGTCACGCCCCTCGACATGGTGCGGGTGATGGCCGCAGGTCAGCCGGTGGGGCTGCGCAATCTGGTGAAGCCGTTCAAGATGCGCGATGCTTCGGGCAAGACCTATGCCAGCCAGCCGTTCCGGGTGGATGCCAAGACCGGCACGCTGAATTTCGTCTCCACGCTGGCGGGTTATATGACGGCCCCCAACGGGCGCGAGCTGGTCTTCTCGATCCTGACCGGCGACGTGGAGCGCCGCCGCCGGACCCAGGACGAGGATCGTCCTGCCGGTTCCGTGCAATGGGTCAAGCGCTCAAAGATCCTTCAATCGCAGCTACTTATGCGCTGGGGTGCCGTTTACGGCTAGCCTCAGGCGGGCAGGGGCATGTGGCGGGCGCGGGCACCGCGTTCGATGGCCGCCGCATGCAGCCGGTCGAGGCCCAGCTCGATGCGGGTCTCCTCCAGCATCCGCAGCTCGGGCTGGTTGAGCGTGCCATCGGCTGCGGCCACATCGCAGGCCAGCGCATAGGCCGTCTCGAATGCGGCCTCGGGCAGCGCCTCGCGCACGAGGCCGAACAGCGCCTCCAGCCCGTCCTCTTCCTCGAACAGCGCATAGACCGTGCGGGCGATCGTGCCGATACGGTCCGCGTCATAGCCGCCAAAGGCGGGCAGGTTGTTCACGATCCGCTCGATGGCGAGCAGCTCCGAGGTGCGGATCTCTTCATCGGAGGCGGAAACCGCCACCATGACCGCCACAAGGGCATCTTGCGGCGAAAGCGGGGGAAGGGCATCCGGCATTGTCTTTGGTCCTTTGCAACAGGGTTATACCTGCTGAGTTATTGACGACCCTGCCCGCGTTCAATAGGGGAAGGGCAACGGGGCGGGTTTTCGCCCATTTCCACTCTGTCGAGGTATAGCATGAGCACTCTGCGCGACGCCGCAATGAAGTCCAAAGCATGGCCCTTTGAGGAAGCGCGCAATATCCTCAAACGCTATGAGAAAGAGCCGCCGGCCAGCGGATCGGTGCTGTTCGAGACCGGCTACGGGCCTTCGGGGCTGCCGCATATCGGCACCTTTGGCGAGGTTGCGCGCACGACCATGATCCGTCGCGCGTTCGAGGCGATCTCGGATATTCCGACGCGTCTGATCTGCTTCTCGGATGACATGGATGGTATGCGCAAGGTGCCCTCGAACGTGCCGAACCAGGAGATGCTGCACGAGAATGCGCAAAAGCCGCTGACCTCGGTGCCCGACCCCTTCGAGGAATTCGAGAGCTTCGGCCATCATAACAACGCCATGCTGCGTCGTTTCCTCGATACATTCGGGTTCGATTACGAGTTCTACTCGGCGACGGAATTCTATAAATCCGGCCAGTTCGACGAGGTGCTCAAGCGCGCCGTCGAGAATTATGATGCCGTAATGAAGGTGATGCTGAAATCGCTGCGTGACGAGCGGGCGTCCACCTATTCGATCTTCCTGCCGATCCATCCCGAGACGGGCCGCGTGCTCTATGTCCCGATGAAATCGGTGAATGTCGCGGATTACACGATCACCTTCGATGACGAGGATGGCCGTGAATGGACGCTGCCGGTGACGGGCGGCAATGTGAAGCTGCAATGGAAGCCGGATTTCGGGGCCCGTTGGGCGGCGCTTGGCGTCGATTTCGAGATGTATGGCAAGGACCATTCCACCAACACCCCGATCTATGACCGCATCTGCGAGATCCTCGGCGGCAAGAAGCCCGAGCATTTTACCTATGAGCTGTTCCTCGATGCCAATGGCGAGAAGATCTCGAAATCCAAGGGCAACGGTATTTCCATCGATGAATGGCTGACCTATGCCTCGACCGAGAGCTTGGGTTACTTCATGTTCCTCAAGCCCAAGACCGCGAAGCGGCTGCATTTCGATGTCATCCCGAAGATGATGGATGAATATCACCAGCAGCTGCGCGCCTATCCCGAGCAGACGCTGGAGCAGCAGGTGGCGAACCCCGTCTGGCACATCCATGGCGGCCAGCCGCCGGAGAGCAAGATGGTGGTGCCCTTCTCTATGCTGCTCAATCTGGCTTCGGTGGCGGGGGCGGCCGATAAGGAAGGTCTGTGGGGCTTCATCCGCCGCTATGCGCCGGAAGCGACGCCCGAAACCCATCCCGATCTGGATCAGGCGGCGGGCTTCGCGCTGCGCTATTTCGACGATTTCGTGAAGCCCACGCTCGAGTTCCGCCTGCCCTCCGATCAGGAACGTGCGGCGCTGGAAGATCTGGTGGCCTGCCTGAAGGATCCCGCGCGTGCGGTGGCCGAGATCGTCAAGAAGAACGAGGCGGATGGCAAGGACGAGCCGGCGCCGGAAGCTGATATGACCTCGGACGACTTCCTGCAGACGCTGGTCTTCGCAATCGGCAAGAACCACGGGTTTGACAACCTGCGCGCGTGGTTCCAGGCCCTTTACGAGGTGCTTCTGGGCCAGTCGCAGGGTCCGCGTTTTGGCGGGTTCATCGCGCTTTACGGTGCCGATGAGACGGTGGTGCTGATCGAGCGCGCGCTGAAGGGCGAGCTGGTTGGCTGAACGCCATGACAGGTGATGCAAAACGCCCCGGGCCTCTGGCTCGGGGCGTTTTTGTTAACCATAGGTTGAGATCTATGAGCGAGAATTGGCCGATCTCCTGCCAGAGGTGCTGCCATGATCCTTCCGCTTTGCCTGACCTTTCTGATAATCAGCGCGTCTTTCGCTTACGCGACTGATCTGGAACGTGAATTCTTTCTCGAAACGGGTGTATCGAGCTTGGGGGCCTATGTCGCGCCGAGGCTGGAACTGACGCCGAACCTCTCGCTCAGGGTGCCGCTCTATCTGGCGCAGATGGGCGGCGTTTCTGTTAACCAAGATGGCACGGCGTTCAGGGGCGATCTGGGCTCGGTGCAGGGCGGTGTCATGCTGGAGTATGAGCCGTGGGACAACGGGGTCTATTTCTCGGGCGGGGTAATGGCGGGGGGGTATGATCTGTCGGGCGATCTGGAGCGGATCGAGACGGAGAGTGGCCCCGTCGACGGCCCGTTCGGCTTCGAGTTCATGCAGCCTCGGGATGTGGCACCGGTGGTGTCCATGGGCTACCGCTACCTGTCGGATGGCGGGCTGGTGGCAGGGGTCGAGCTGGGGGGCAAGATTGCTGCGCACAGGTTGCGGCTCGACGGGTTGGAGGGGCTGTCACCCGAGGATCGCGCGGCGGTCGAGGCCGAACGCGCGCGGATCAATGACGAGCTTGATGATCTGCCGGTCATTCCGTTCATGGCCTTCTCGCTGGGATTTGCATTCTAGGACCGCGTTGCGCGCGCTGTTGCGGGCGCACGGTGGCGTCGGACAATGTTCATGCCTCACGCGCAGCCTGTGATCAGGCGGCAGAAGATCCACGCAGTCGCGTTGGCCGGAGCGATCCGGAGCACGCAAAGCGGGTGATGCCGGATGATCCATGAGGAGGCTGCTATGAATGTCGCGATAACCGAGGGGCTGGATCTGATGCCCCCCGCATTTTCGGAAGGGCTGGATGTCTGGTCGTCGGAGAACGGCACCAGCGGGTCGGCGACATATGATGGCTCGGCGACGGCGGCCTATGTGCCCTCCGATGCCGATTTCGGGGGCTGTCTGGAGCTGCAGAAGACGCAGGCCACGCAAAAGCTGCGCTGGATGGGGCAGGTGCCGATCCGGCCCGGTCTTTACCTGCAGATCACGGCACGGGTGAAGGCGGTGAGTGGCAATCTGCCGAGCGTGCGGATTGCGGGCTATGCGATGAGCGGCTCGTCCCATGTGAGCGGGTTGACCGAGGTCGGCACGGCGACCGCGCTCGAGACCTATGGCGAGGTGGTCACGGTGCGGGCAATCGTGTCGGTGGCCACCCGCGAGGGGGTCGATATGGGTTGGGGGATGGACCCCGCCTATGGGCATTTCGGGATCGATCTGACGGGCCAGACCGGCGGAGTGGTGCGGATCGACGATCTGGTGATCGAGGATGTGAGTGATTACTTCTTCCGCGATCTGATCGGGATGGTCGATGTGCGCGATTATGGCGCGGTGGGCGATGGCACGACCGATGACAGGGCAGCCTTCTCGGCGGCCGATAACGATGCGGGCGGGCGCAGCATTCTGGTGCCTGCGGGCAGTTTCTACATCGGTTCGACGCTTTCGCTGCAATCGCCCATGCGGTTTATCGGCACGCTGGTGATGCCCGATGCGGCACGGCTCGCGCTGATGACGAGCTATGATTTCCCGACTTATGCGGCGGCTTTTGGCGATGAGGAACTGGGGCTGCGCAAGGCGCTGCAGGCGCTGTTCGGCTATGTGGATCACAATGTGCTCGATCTGAAGGGGCGGCGCGTCGAGATCACGAAGCCTTTGCGGATCGAGGAATATGCTCCTGATGTAACCAGCTTTTCCAACCGCCGTGTGCTGCAAAACGGGCAGCTGAATGTGATTGACGGCACCGCGTGGGACGATGTGAAGGTAACCTCGCAGGCAACCTATGCCATCGCCCAGCCGACCACGCTGACCGGTGTTGCCAATGTGGCCAATATCCCCGTGGGCGCGCATGTGACCGGCACCGGAGTCGGGCGCGAGGTCTATGTGCGGTCCAAGAATGTGGGTGCGCAGACCGTCACGCTGAGCCAGCCGCTTTACGGCGGGGCGGGCACGCGGACCTATACTTTTACCCGTTACCAGTATGTGCTGGATTTCTCGGGGATGGAGAAGCTCGACCGGTTCAATATCGCCAATCTGGAATTCCTGTGTAACGGGCTCGCAAGTGCGTGGATGTTCGCGCCCGATGGCCAGATGAACCAGATCCGCGACAGCTATGTGGTGCGACCCAAGGATCGGGTCTTCACCTCGATCGGGCGGGGGTGTCAGGATTTCCTGATCGACGGCTGCCAGTTCCTCTCCGATGAGCAGTCCACCCCCGCCCAGGACCGCAAATCCGTGGTGCTGAATGTAAACGCCAATGATGTGAAGATCCGCGATAGCCGGTTTGTCCGGTTCGGCACCACCTTTGTGCTCAATGGCTCGGGGCATCTGATTGTGGGCAATCACTGGTTCCAAGGCGATAACGAGACCTCGGCCACGCGGGTGGCGGGGCTCGTCTTTACCCAGACCAATGTGCAATCCGCGGTCACCGGTAATTATATCGACAAGAATATCATCGAATGGACCAACGAGCATGATGCCACGCCGGATTTCTCCAATGAATACAGCTTTGGCGGGCTGACGGTGACTGGCAATACCTGTGTGTGCATCAACACGGCGGCGTGGTTCACCTGGTTCTCGATCAAGCCCTACGGAACTGGTCATTTCATTCAGGGGCTGAATATCTCGAACAATGTGTTCAAATCGCTCAACGGCACCATCGACAAGATCGAGAAGGTCGATACGACTTTCGCCGATCTGGATTACTCGCGCATCCGCAATGTGATGATCGAGGGCAATATGTATAACGGGGTGACCAAGTTCACCTGCTCGCCGGTCACGCTGGAGATGAACCAGTCCACCGCGGCGCAGACATGGGTGCTCGATGCCTCGGCTTATCTGCCGTTTGGCGGATGGGCGCGCAATGTGGAGGGGCTGGTGGCCGAGGGCATGGTGCGCAATGGCAGCTCGGCCCGCGTGACCGAGATGCCCTATGTGCAGGTCGAGCAGGGCACGGGTAGCCAGCAGGTCTGGTTGAACTGGTCACAGGCGACACAGGGCCGCGTGCAGGTGCGGCTCAGGATGGACACACCGGTATGACATGGGCGGGCCGCTTCCTTCGGGAGGCGGCCTTCAGTTTTCGACGAGATCCGCGGGGGTGAGCCGGTAGCTGCGGGCAAAACCGCCATTGAGCTGGGCGGCGAGAATGCGGAATTCGATAAAATGGAAATCCCCCAGATCGATATAGAGTTTCGATTTGGGGTGATCGGCCAGCCAGCGGTCGCGAAGGCTGGGATGACGCGGGTCGAGCCGGTCGAGCGGGATCGCCTCGACCTGCAGGCTGAGGCGCGGATGGGTCAGCGGATCGCCCTTGGCACCCGGAATGCCGATCAGGATACCGGCGCGCGGATCGGCCTCGAGCGCGCGGGCATGGACGGAAATTCCCGAGACCAGCGACCAGAGCCCGCCCTGTGGCCCCGTGCCGATGGCAATACGCGAGACATGGGGAAAGCCGGTCTGCGGATCGAGGGTGCCGATGGCGGCGAATTGCGACTGGGCGATCAGCTTGCGGGCAAGGGCGCGCGAGTCCGCATCCGCCTCATGCACCGGATCGACGGGTTGGCGGGCACCGGAAAGGGGGATCTGGTCCTTGGGCAAGTCGATTGGTGTGGGCATCGAGATCCGCTCCGCTAAGGCCTTGGGGTAAAATGGTAGGTGCGGGAGACCCGCTTGGCAAGAGCGTGATGGCGCCCCCAATGCGGGACAGAACCGGGCGGTGACAGGGCTGTGCCCGCGCGACCCCATAAAACGAATCACTTCTGGCAGGCTTTCACGCATCACACGCCTAACGTGTTTTTACGACTCATCTATGCGCGCGATGGCATCGGTAAATATGTCATTTTGATATACAGGCAAGAGACGGAACTTGCGGGGAATTTCGCGGCAAGGATGATAAAGTTTACAGATACCGGTTTTGTGGCGTCAAATATTTGACAGAAAAAACTAGCCAAAAAAGGGGGTTATCAAAAATAGAAACTCATGTTTACACTTGTCCTTGGGGAATGGCGGCTCTGATGGAGGTCGGAGGCGCCGCGTGGTCCAGATGGGCCGCATGACATAGCTGAGGGAGGAAAGCTTATGGCTGCTCAGGAACAGGTGCTCGAGGCGCCGGATATGCGCGAGGTGCCCAGCCATTTCGGGCCGGCGCATGTGGATGCCGCGAAATACCGCGAGATGTATAGCGAGTCGGTGGAGAATCCGGAGGCCTTCTGGGGCCGCGAGGGGAAGCGTCTGGACTGGATCACCCCCTATACCAAGGTGAAGGACACCGATTTCACCTTCGGCAATGTCTCGATCAAATGGTTCCATGACGGGGTGATCAACGCCTCGGTGAACTGTGTCGACCGCCATCTGGCCAAGCGTGGTGACCAGACCGCGATCATCTTCGAGCCCGATGACCCGAAAGATCCTGCCCAGCACATCACCTATCGCGAGCTCAGCGACAAGGTGAACCGGATGGCGAATGTGCTGCTGTCCCAGGGGGTGATGCGCGGCGACCGTGTGGTGATCTATCTGCCGATGATCCCCGAAGCCGCCTATGCGATGCTCGCCTGTGCACGGATCGGGGCGATCCATTCGATCGTCTTTGCGGGCTTCTCGCCCGATGCGCTGGCCAACCGGATCAATGATTGCGGCGCGAAGCTGGTGATCACCGCCGATACCGCCCCGCGGGGCGGGCGTCGCACGCCGCTGAAATCCAACGCCGATGCGGCGCTCCTGCATTGCTCGGACAAGGTGCGCTGTCTGGTGATCAAACATACCGGCGACCAGATCACCTGGATCTCGGGCCGCGATGTGGATGTGAAGGCGATGATGGAAGAGGTCTCGCCCGAATGCCCGCCGCGTCCGATGAATGCCGAGGATCCGCTGTTCATCCTCTATACCTCCGGCTCGACCGGCAAGCCGAAGGGGGTGGTGCATTCCACCGGCGGCTATCTGGTCTATGCCGCGATGACGCAGGAATATGTCTTCGATTACCATGATGGCGATGTCTACTGGTGCTCGGCGGATGTAGGCTGGGTCACCGGCCACAGCTATATCGTCTATGGTCCGCTGGCCAATGGTGCGACCACGCTGATGTTCGAGGGCACGCCGACCTATCCGGATGCAGGACGGTTCTGGGAGGTCTGCGAGAAGCACAAGGTCAACCAGTTCTACACCGCGCCCACCGCGATCCGCGCGCTGATGGGGCAGGGGCCGCAATATGTGGAGAAATACGACCTGTCCTCGCTGAAGGTGCTGGGCACGGTGGGCGAGCCCATCAACCCCGAAGCCTGGGCATGGTATGACAAATATGTCGGGCGCGGCAAATGCCCGATCGTGGATACCTGGTGGCAGACCGAGACCGGCGGCCATATGATCACGCCGCTTCCGGGGGCCACACCCACCAAGCCCGGCTCGGCCACGCGGCCCTTCTTCGGGGTGAAGCCGGTGATCCTCGACCCGACCACGGCGGTCAAACAGGACGAGACCGCAGCCGAGGGCGTGCTGTGTATCGCCGATAGCTGGCCCGGTCAGATGCGCACCGTCTGGGGCGATCACGAGCGCTTCCAGGAGACCTATTTCAGCCAGTATAAGGGCTATTACTTCACCGGTGACGGCTGTCGCCGTGATAGCGATGGCTATTACTGGATCACCGGTCGTGTGGATGATGTGATCAACGTCTCGGGCCACCGGATGGGCACGGCCGAGGTGGAATCGGCGCTGGTGGCGCACCAGGCTGTGGCCGAGGCCGCGGTGGTGGGCTTCCCGCATGAGCTGAAGGGGCAGGGCATCTACGCCTATGTCACCCTGATGAACGATGTGGAGCCTTCGGATGATCTGCGCAAGGATCTAGAGCGCTGGGTGCGCACCGAGATCGGCCCGATTGCCAAGCCCGATGTCATCCAGTGGGCGCCCGGTCTGCCCAAGACCCGCTCGGGCAAGATCATGCGCCGTATCCTGCGCAAGATCGCCGAGAACGATACCGGCGCTTTGGGCGATATCTCGACGCTGGCCGACCCGTCCGTGGTCGACGATCTGATCGCCAACCGTGCAAACAAAGGGTGAGCCTATGGCCGAGACCGCAACGACACCTGCCGTTCTGATCCTGCTTGGCCCTCCGGGGGCCGGCAAAGGCACGCAAGCCCGGATGCTGGAGGAGAAATTCGGGCTGGTGCAGCTTTCGACCGGTGACATGCTGCGCGAGGCGGTGGCCAAGGGCACGCCGGCGGGTCTGGCCGCGAAATCGGTGATGGAGGCTGGTGGGCTCGTGAGCGACGAGATCGTTCTGGCGATCCTGCGCGACCGGCTCTCCAACCCAGATACCCGTTCGGGGGTGATCCTTGATGGCTTCCCCCGCACGGCGGGGCAGGCGGCGGCGCTCGATGACCTGCTGCATTACACCCATCAGGAGGTCACGGCGGCGATCTCCATGGCGGTCGATGACGAGGCGATGATCGCCCGCGTCTCTGGTCGCTATACCTGCGCCAAATGTGGCGAAGGATATCACGACAGCTTCAAGCAGCCCGGGGTGGCGGGATGCTGTGACAAATGCGGCGGCACCGAGTTCAAACGTCGGGCCGACGATAATGCCGAGACTGCGCGCCATAGGTTGGAGGCCTATCACGCACAGACGGCACCGCTCATCGCGCATTATCGCGCCTTGGGCAAACTCGAGGTGGTGGATGCGATGGGGAGTATCGAATCTGTCGCCTCGGAACTGCAGGTGGTCATGGAGGAGAAGGGCGTGACCACAGGCGTCTGACGGATCGAAGGGCCGGTTGACCGACCGGCCGCCCGATCCGGTTTTAGGGAGGGGTTGGCCTCGCGCGGCATCTGTCCGTGCGCGGCTGGCTTATGGAGAAAATCCAAAGGGAGACACCAAAAATGGCTGATCAATCATCATCCAATGCCTATTGGAAGGCCAATATCCGCACGATCAAGATCTATCTGGTGATCTGGTTCGTCTGTTCCTTCGGCTTCGGCATCCTGCTGCGTCCGCTTTTGGCGGGCATCCCCGTCGGCGGAACCGATCTGGGCTTCTGGTTTGCCCAGCAGGGCTCGATCCTCGTGTTCCTCGTGCTCATCTTTTCCTATGCGGCAAAGATGAACAAGCTCGACCGCGAACACGGCGTCGAAGAATAAGGGGGGGGCGACAGATGGATCAGTTTACCCTCAACCTGCTGTTCGTCGGCGCGACTTTCGCGCTTTATATCGGCATCGCGATCTGGGCCCGCGCGGGTTCGACCTCGGAATTCTATGCCGCAGGGCGCGGCGTGCATCCCGTGCTCAACGGCATGGCCACCGGCGCGGACTGGATGTCGGCGGCCTCCTTCATCTCGATGGCGGGGATCATCGCCTTCGGTGGGTTCAATACCTCGGCCTATCTGATGGGCTGGACCGGCGGCTATGTGCTTCTGGCTATGCTGCTGGCGCCATACCTGCGCAAGTTCGGCAAGTTCACCGTGCCGGAATTCATCGGTGACCGCTTCTACAGCCAGACCGCGCGCACCGTGGCCGTGATCTGCCTGATCATCGCCTCCGTCACCTATGTCATCGGCCAGATGACCGGTGTGGGCGTGGCCTTCTCGCGCTTCCTCGAAGTGTCGAACGAGACCGGCCTCTATATCGGCGCGGCGATCGTGTTCATGTATGCCGTGCTTGGGGGCATGAAGGGCATCACCTATACGCAGGTGGCGCAATATGTCGTGCTGATCATCGCCTATACCATTCCGGCGGTCTTCATCTCGCTGCAACTCACCGGTAACCCGATCCCGGGTCTGGGCCTGTTCTCCGAGAGCACCGCGACCGGCCAGCCGATCCTGCAGGAACTCAACGGGTTGCTCGCCGATCTGGGCTTTGCGAGCTATACCGCGCAATCGGACACGATGCTGAACATGTTCCTGTTCACCATGTCGCTGATGATCGGGACCGCGGGTCTGCCCCATGTGATCGTGCGCTTCTTCACCGTGCCGAAGGTCTCGGATGCCCGGTCCTCCGCAGGTTGGGCGCTGGTGTTCATCGCACTGCTTTACCTGACCGCGCCTGCGGTGGGTGCGATGGCCCGTCTGAACCTGATCAACACGGTCTATCCCGAAGGCACCCAATCGGCTCCGCTCTCCTATGAGGCGCGTCCTGACTGGATGAAAAACTGGGAGCAGACCGGTCTTCTGAAGTTCGAGGATAAGAATGGCGATGGCCTGATCAACTACGTCAATGGCAAAGCCGAAGATCCGGCCTCGGCCAATGAACTGTCGGTCAATAACGACATCATCGTGCTGGCCAATCCCGAAATCGCCAATCTTCCGGGCTGGGTGGTCGCGCTGATCGCGGCGGGTGGTCTGGCAGCGGCACTGTCCACGGCGGCAGGCCTCTTGATGGCGATCTCCTCGGCGGTGAGCCATGATCTGATCAAGAGCCAGATCAATCCGGGGATCTCGGAGAAGGGCGAACTGCTATCGGCGCGGATCGCGATGGCGGTGGCGATTGCGGTGGCAACCTGGTTGGGTCTCAACCCGCCCGGATTTGCGGCGCAGACCGTGGCACTGGCCTTCGGCCTTGCAGCCTCCTCGATCTTCCCCGCGCTGATGATGGGCATCTTCTCGAAGCGCATCAACAACAAGGGTGCCGTGGCCGGGATGCTGACCGGTCTGATCGTGACCATCATCTATATCTTCCTGCATAAGGGCTGGTTCTTCGTTCCGGGCACGAACAGCTTCGATGATACCGATCCGCTGCTGCTGTCGATCAAATCCACCTCCTTCGGGGCGGTGGGGGCCGTGATCAACTTCGTGGTTGCCTATCTGGTGTCCTCGGCCACCGAAGAGCCGCCGGAAGAGATCCAGGATCTGGTCGAGTCGATCCGTATCCCCAAAGGGGCGGGTCAGGCCGTCGATCACTGAACGGGAAAAGACCTACGGGCGGCCTCGCCGCCCGTAGAGCGCCGGAGGCCGAAGGCCCATTCGGTTTCCGGCGCCCATTCCGATCCGCAATCATGACCAAAGAACGGATAAGATCATGCGTGACGATCTTGCCTCAGTCGTGACTTTTCTCGAAGGGGTCCACCCCTACGATACCCTGCCGCGTAACGATCTGGTCCGCGTGGCCCGATCCTTTGTCCGCAGGGAACTGTCCGAGGGCACCGAGATCTATCATCATGGCGTGCCGCTGGAGGGGCTCTATCTGGTCTGCTCCGGTGCCGTCGAGATCCGCGATGCCAATGGCGGGCTCGTCTCGCATCTGGGGCCGCGCAACAGTTTCGGCGAGCGCGGGCTGATGCGCGACGGGCGGGCGGCCACCACGGCGCGGATGGAGGAGGCCGGTTTGCTCCTGATGCTGCCTGTTGCCGAATTCACGGCATTATGCGCGGCCGTCGAAAGCTTCCACCGGTTTTTCGACCGCTCGCCGGCGGCCTCGCTATCGGCGCGCGCGCGGTCAGGGGCGGATCTGGCGGGTATGCGGGTGGCGGACCTGCTATCGGGCAAGGTTGTGGCCTGCCGCCCCGAGACCAATGTGGTGGAGGCTGCGCGGCTGATGCGCGCCCATCATGTGTCCTCGCTGGGCGTAACAGATGCGGAAGGAAGGCTTCTGGGTATCGTTACGCAACGTGATATGTCGAATAAGGTTCTGGCCGGCAACTTCCCGACCTCGGCCGAGGTAGGCCGCGTGATGACCCCCGATCCGGTGAGCCTCGGTCCCGAGGCGCTGGGATCGGATATCCTGCACCGGATGTTCGAGCATGGCATCGGCCATCTGCCGGTGACCGAGGGCGGGCGACTGATCGGCATGATCACCCAGACCGATCTGACGCGTTTTCAGGCGGTCAGCTCGGCGGGGCTGATCCACGAGATCGCGCGCGCGCAGGATGTGGCGCAGATGGCCGCGATCACCGCCCGCATCCCGCAGCTTCTGGTGCAGCTGGTGGGGGCGCATCACGCCCATGAGGTCACTACACGGCTTATCACCGATATCGCCGATGCCGTCACGCGCCGCCTGTTGGGGATGGCCGAGGCGCAGCTGGGTCCCGCGCCCGCGCCCTGGGTCTGGGCGGCGTGCGGCAGCCAGGGGCGGCAGGAACAGACGGGCGTATCGGATCAGGATAACTGCCTGATCGTGGATGACAGCGCATCGGATGCGGATATGGAGTATTTTCGCAAATTCGCCCATATCGTCTCGGACGGGTTGCAGGCCTGCGGCTATGTCTATTGCCCGGGCGATATGATGGCCACCAACCCGCGATGGTGCCAGCGGACCGAAGTCTGGGCGCGCTACTTCCGTAGCTGGATCGCCACGCCCAATCCGGAGGCGCAGATGCTGGCCTCGGTGATGTTCGACCTGCGGGTGATCGGCGGCACGGCGCCCGCGTTGTTTGAGGCATTACAGGCCCAGACACTGGTCAATGCTGCCAAAAACTCGATCTTCGTGGCGCATATGATCGCCAATAGCCTCAAACATACGCCGCCTCTGGGGCTGATCCGCGGCTTTGCCACGATCCGCTCCGGCGAGCATCGCAACCATATTGATCTCAAACATAACGGCGTGGTGCCCGTGGCCGATCTGGCCCGTGTCCATGCGCTGCGCGGCCGGCTTGTTGCGGTCAATACCCGCGCGCGGCTGATGGCGGCGCGCGAGGCGGGCACGCTCTCGGTCAGTGGCGGGCAGGACCTGCTGGCGGCCTATGATCTGATCGCCCAGACGCGGCTCGAGACCCAGGCCCGCCAGATCCGTCAGGGGCAGGCCCCCGATAATTACCTTGCGCCCTCGGCGCTTCCCGATTTCGAACGCTCGCATCTGCGTGACGCCTTCGTGGTGGTGCGCTCTCTGCAATCGGCCATGGGCTATGGCAAGGCCAATCTCGGCCAGTAGCAAGCGTCAGCTAAAGGAGACCCTTCATGATCATAGATTTTATCGCAATGTTCTCGGCGGCGGCACTGGCGGTGCTGGTGGTCTTCGCGGCGCGCCACGGGTTGCGCAAATGGGCCGGTGTGACTTTGCCCAAATGGGTGATGCCCGCGATGGCCGGTCTCGCCATGCTGGGCTACACGGTCCATGCCGAATATCGCTGGTATCCCGATCTGAAGGCGGGGCTCGGGGGCGATATGAGCGTGGTGATGACCGTCGAGGATAGCAATTGGTGGCGCCCGTGGACCTATGCCAAACCGGTCACCACACGGTTCATGGCGGTGGATCTGGCGCAGGTGAGTGACCCCGCCCCCGGCCTGCGCGAAGGGCGGCTATTGCTGGTCTCGCGCTGGCAGCCTGTTCAGGCGGTGCCGGTGGCCTATGATTGCGCAGGCCATCGCCGCGCCGATCTGATCGGCGGCGCGCAGCTGTCGGGGAACGATCTGGCGGGCGGTGACTGGCGCGATATCGCGCCTGATGACCCGGCGATGGCCGCGATCTGCGGGGGGGTGGGCCATGGCTGAACGGGGCGACGATGGCATGGCGCGGCGGATACTGATCGTCGAGGACGAGGACAATATCGCCATGGCGCTCGATTTCCTGATGGGGCGCGAGGGGTTCGAGCATGCGCGGATCTCGACGGGGGCAGGTGCTATCGACTTGATCCGCGACATGCGCCCCGATCTGGTGCTTCTCGATATCATGCTGCCCGAGGTGTCGGGCTACGAGATCTGCGAGGCCATGCGCCTCGATCCCGATCTGCGGGCGGTGAAAATCCTGATGATGACCGCGCGGGGCTCCTCGGTGGAGCGTCGCAAGGGGCTGGCGCTCGGGGCGGACGGGTTCATCGCGAAACCCTTCGAGCTCAAGGAGCTGCGCGCCGAGCTGCATCGCCTGCTCGATGAGGCCGCCTGATGGAGGCTTGGGGGGCGCGGCTGGGGTTGCGTTTGCGGGTCTTTCTGCTTTTTGCGGCTCTGGCTGTCGGTCTGGTGCTGGCACTGCTGGCCGGAGCATGGCTGGGCGGGCGGCAGGGGCAGGAGCGGCTGGTGGTCATGGCGCTGGTCTCGGGGCTTTTGGGGGTCACGTTGGTCGCGGGGCTGTGGCTGTTATTCGATGAACATGTGGCCCGTCCGATCGAGGCTCTTGCAGGCGCGATGCGTCTGGCCGGATGGGGCGATAGCGCCGCCTTTGACGCGCCCTATCTGGGCGATCTTGGGCCTGCGGGCGCCGCATTGGGCGAGGCGATGTCGGCGCAGAACACGCGCATGGCCCGCGAGGTCGAACAGGCGCTTGCCCAGGCCGCTACCTCGCAGGCGCGGCTCGAAGTGCTGCTCGCCGATATGCCGGTGGCGGTGCTTTTGTTGTCACGGGATCTGCGCGTCGTGCTCTATAATCCGCAGGCAGCGGCCTTGCTGGTGGCGGGGGAGGCCAGACCCGGACTGGGGCGCAATCTGGCCGATTTCGTGGAACTCGCGCCGATTCTGCATGCCATAGACCGCCTGTCGCACGAAGAGGATCCGGAGGCGCGCTCGGATCTTCTCTGCACTACCCATGGGGGGCAGGTCCTGACAGGCCATCTGCGCTGTCTGCCGGGAAGCGGTGCGGAGGGCGGTCATGTGCTGACCCTGCAGGATGTCTCGGCCCAGAGTTCGGCCAGCCGTGCTGCAATGGCCCTCAATGCCGAGATCCTTGCAACGATCACGCCCGCGATTGCGGCCCTGCATTCGCTGCTCGATACCCTGACCGATCCGCAGGGGCCGCAGGGCGAGGACCGCAGCCGCGTGCGCATGGCGGCGCAGGCGCAGGTCCGCAGCCTGACGCGCGATCTGCACCGGCTGGGCCAGCAGGCCGAGCGGATCCCCGACTGGACGATGGCCGAGATCCGTGCCTCCGATCTGGCCGAGGCCGTGCGCGCGCGGACCGGCCGCCCGCTGACGCTCGCCACCAGCTCGCTGATCCTGCGCGCCGATGCCGAGGCGCTGCTCGATCTCTGGGGCCGGATTGTTCCCGCCGTGGATCGCGAAGGGCGCGGGGAGTTCCGGCTGGAAATCACGGCCGAGGGGGCGGGGGCGCTCATGGCGCTCGAATGGCAGGGAGCGCCATTGCCATTCGCACAGCTCGACGCGCTCCTGGGCCCGTCCGAACGGCAGGTGCTCGACCGCCATCGCAGCGATATCTGGCCCGAAACCCTGCATGACGGGCGGGCGCGGCTCTGTCTGCCGCTACGCGATCTGGCGCCGGCTGCGGACCGGCCCGACCGCTACCCCCGCCGCGTCACCTATGATTTCGACCTTCTCGACCGCCAGCCCCCGGGCGATATCCGCCTGACGCCGCTGGAGCAACTGACCTATGTGGTCTTTGACACCGAGACCACGGGGCTCGATCCCGAAACCGATGCTATCGTGCAGATCGCGGCACAGCGGATCGTCAATGGCCGCGTCTGCGAAACCTTCGAGATACTGGTCAACCCCGACCGTCCGATCCCCGCCTCGGCACAGGCCATCCACGGGATCAGTGACGAGATGGTCGCTACCGCCCCGACCGCCGCCATAGCAATCGGGAGGTTCCATCATTTCGCACGCGATGCGGTGCTGGTTGCCCATAACGCCCCCTTCGATATCGGCCTGCTCCGCGCCGCACTCCGCCGCCATCCGCAACCGCTGACCTTCGAGCATCCCGTGCTCGATACGGTCCTTCTCTCGGCCATCCTGTTCGGCCAGAGCCAGTCACACACGCTCGATGCGCTCTGCGACAGGCTCGGCATCCTGATCCCGCCCGAGGCCCGCCACAGCGCGATGGGCGATACCGATGCCACCGCGCGCGCCTTCCTGCGCATGCTGCCTGCCCTCAAGTCCAAAGGTCTGCACCGGCTGGCGGACCTCATCATCGCCGCGCGCAAGCATGGGCGCCTGATCCGTGACCTGAACCTGTAAAAACGGGCGCCATACCGGCGCCCGCTCCTGCTTCCATTGTCGTCAAATATCCCGGGGGGAATTGGGGCCGTCAGGCCCCAAGGGGGGCAGAGCCCTCTCGCGCCGGTTTACTTGAAGAAACGGCTGTCTTTAAGCTGGTCCCATGCCCAGACGACTTCCTGCAGCATCTCTTCCTGGCTGCGGTCGCCGCCATTCATGTCGGGGTGAAGCACCTTGATCAGCGCCTTATAGGCTTTGCGCACCTCGGCCTTGGTCTCGGCATTGGTCACCTCGAGGATCTCGGCGGCCTTGCGTTCGGTCGGCGGTAGCTTTCGTCCCACGGACCGGCGGCCCGGGTTCTGTGTGGCATTATCGCCCAGGATCTCGTGCGGGTCGGTCACGCCATGGCGGGCGAGGCCCAGCTTCTCGTCATTGGCGCGGTTGAAGGGCTTGGTCGGGCGCTCCCAGACGGTGGCATTGTCGAGGAAGGCCTGGAATTCCTCCTCCGATTGGCCCTGGAAATAGTTCCAGTTCAGATTGTATTCGCGGATATGCTCTTTGCAGAACCAGAAATACTCGTCCAGAACCTTGGGGCTCTTGGGTGCGCGATATTGGGCCTGCTCCTCACAGCCTGCCTTGTCACAGACGCGGGTCGAGGTCTCGAATGCCCCCGACATGCCACGGCGGCCCTTCTGGCGGCGTTTCTTATCTGCCTTCGCCGAGATATTAAAACCAAACGGGTCGTTCTTTTCCATAAGGGGTGGGTCTCCGTAATCTGACGGCTCGGGGTATCTGACAGCATTCGGCGAGGCCCCGGGGCCCCTCCGACTCGGGTCACGCATTCTATGTTATTTTCAGGCGGGTGAAAGCCCCGGATGCCAAAAATTGATCGCTTCCCGGAAGCGCAATTCCGACCCCGCGCGCGGCCTCAGCCGGAAGTGCCGGGCGTGGCCGCGCCAAGCTTCGGCGTTGTGCCTTCCTGCACCTTGGCCGAGAGCGCGCGGGCACGGCGCTCGATGGCACTGGGGATGCGCAGCGGCTGCGGGCTGCCCGAAGGATCGCCCTGATTGGCCGGATCAAGCATCGGATCAGGGCTCTTGCGGGGCGCCAGAACCGGCTCGGCGCGCGGCGCCTCCTGCCTGATCCCGTCGGAGACGCTGCTCATGGATCTGGGCTCGGCCACAAGCGGGGCTTTGGCTGCGGGCTTGGCCGCTTGGGTCTCTTCCGAAGAGGCCGGTGCTTTCGGGGCGGCTGCCGGTTTCGCACGGCGGAACACCAGCATGTTGTGATACACAGTGGCCTTGCCACGCAGCCCGCTGCGCTCCTCGGCGGGCAGGGTCTCGGCGCGCAGATAGTCCCAACCATCGACGGCCATCGCATTGAGCGTTGCGGTCAGCGTGTTGGCAAACCGGTCCTCGGGCGTCTTCATGCCACGGTCTCGCTCGCCGCGCACGGGCGCGGGGATTACCTTATACTCGTACTCTTGCATCTCTGCCTCACACCCTCTGGCCCACACCTCTGGCTTTCGCCATGCTTCGGGGCAGACTTGTCGTGCATTCGGGCCCTTGGGTCAAGTGACACAAGGGTGAGGATCGGTGGAGTTCCGCCACAACATGCGCATGAAAAAGGGCGCCGGAGCGCCCTTTGCCTGCGGATGAAGCGCTGTGCTCAAAGGCCCAGCTTCTTCACAACAAGTTCGTTCACAGCAGCGGGGTTGGCCTTGCCGCCGGTGGATTTCATTACCTGACCGACGAACCAGCCTGCGAGTTTGGGGTTGGCCTTGGCCTTCTCGACCTGCGCCGGATTGGCGGCAATCACCTCGTCCACGGCGGTCTCGATGGCCCCCATATCGGTGACCTGTTTCATGCCGCGCTCCTCGACCAGCGCTTCCGGATCGCCACCTTCGGTATAGACGATCTCGAACAGATCCTTGCCGATCTTGCCCGAAATATCGCCCGATTTGATCAGCTTGACGATCTTACCCAGCTGCTCTGCCGAAACCGGCGAGGTGGTCACATCACGGTCGTCTTTCTTCAGACGGCCGAAGAGTTCGTTGATCACCCAGTTGGCCGAAAGCTTGCCATCACCGCCCACAGCCAGCACCGCCTCGAAGTAATCGGCATTCTCGACATCGGCGGTCAAAACCGAGGCGTCATATTCCGACAGGCCGAATTCCTTCACGAACCGCGCCTTCTTGGCATCGGGCAGTTCGGGCATGGAGGCTGCGATATCATCGACCCAAGCCTGCTCGATCTCCAGCGGCAGCAGATCGGGGCAGGGGAAGTAGCGGTAATCATGCGCTTCTTCCTTCGAGCGCATCGAACGCGTCTCGTTCTTGTCCGGATCATAGAGGCGGGTTTCCTGCACGACCTTGCCGCCATCTTCGACGATGGCGATCTGGCGGCGGGCCTCGACCTCGATCGCGGCCTGGATGAAGCGCATCGAGTTCATGTTCTTGATCTCGCAGCGCGTGCCCAAAATCCCGAAATCACCGGTCTCGATGAATTTCTCGTAATCTCCCGGCTTGCAGATCGACACGTTCACATCGGCCCGCATATTGCCGTTCTGCATATTGCCGTCACAGGTGCCCAGGTAACGCAGGATCTGGCGCAGCTTGCCAACATAGGCGGCGGCCTCTTCGGGGCCACGGATATCGGGGCGCGAGACGATCTCCATCAGCGCCACACCTGTCCGGTTGAGATCGACGAAGGACATATGCGGGTCCATATCGTGGATCGATTTGCCGGCATCCTGCTCGAGATGGATGCGTTCGATACGGACCTTGCGGCCCACACCCGGCCCCATGTCGACGAGGATCTCGCCCTCGCCCACAATGGGATGGTAAAGCTGGCTGATCTGATAGCCCTGAGGCAGGTCAGGATAGAAGTAGTTCTTGCGGTCGAAGGCCGAGAAGAGATTGATCTTTGCCTTCAGACCCAGACCGGTGCGTACGGCCTGCGCGACGCAATAGTCGTTGATAACAGGCAGCATCCCCGGCATGGCGGCATCGACAAAGGCCACATTCGAGTTCGGCTCGGCACCGAAGGTGGTAGAGGCACCCGAAAACAGTTTGGCATTCGAATGGACCTGCGCATGGACCTCGAGACCGATCACCAGTTCCCAGTCCGACTTGGCCCCTGCGATGACTTTCGGTTTGGGCGCTTCATAAGCGAGATGGTCGAGCATATCCGCATTCCTCGTGTCTTTGGCCGGGCTTTGCGCCCCAACGTGCTATCCGCCTTCTAGGACAGGGGCGATGCGGGGGCAAGTGCCTGCTTTGGCCGGATCGCGCGAGGGGGCTCTGCCCCCGCGCCTTGCAGGCGCTCCCCCGGGATATTTAGGGACGCTGGAAAACTGCATTCCAGCGTCTCTAAATATCCTCGGGGGTGAATTGGACAAAGTCCAAGAGGGGGCGCGAGCGCCCCCCGATGCTCGGGGTCAGCCCAAGAGACGCTGGGACATCTCGGAGAGATCGCGCGAGAGGCCGCGGGTCTGGGAAATGCGGGTGAGTTCCTCGCGGATGAGGTTCTGGCGGGCGCTGTCATAGCGGCGCCATGTCTCGAAACTGGTGGACATACGCGCGGCTGTCTGCGGGTTCATCGGGTCGAGTTTGATGAGCCAATCCGCAAGGAAGGCATAGCCCGATCCGTCCTTGGCATGGAAACCTGCGTGATTGGCGGTTAGGCCGCCAATGAGCGACCGGAAGCGGTTGGGGTTTTTCCAGTCAAAGGCCTGGTCTTGCGACAGCGCCTCGGCCTTTGCCACGGCGTCTTCGGGCGGGCAGGCGGCGACCTGCACCATGAACCATTTGTCCATGACAAGACGGTTGTCCTGCCAGCGGGCGCGGAAGGTTTCGGAGGCCTCATCGCCCAGACCTGCGCGGATCAGAATCGACAATGCGCCGAAGCTTTCGGTCATGTTATCGGCCGCATCGAACAGGGCCTTGGCGCGGGCACCGTTATCGAGTTTGGTCAGCAGGCTCAGGCAGGCCAGACGCAGGCCGCGTTTGCCGGCGGGTTCTGCATCGGGCGAGTAGGGACCTTTGACCTCCAGCGCATCATAGAGCGCGCTCAGGCGGGCCTCATGTGCGGTGGCGATGGCCCTGGAGAGGGCGCTGCGTGCGCTGTGGATGGCATCGGGGTCGGGGGTCTCGCCTGCGGCAAAGAGTGCCTGTGCCAGTTCATCCTCGCCCGGAAGGGCAAGGCAATGCGCGGTGAAGGCAGGCTCCAGCGTGTCATCTGCCAACAGGTTGCCGATCGCGTCGATATATCCCTGCGCCGGGCGCGCGCCCTTGGTCATCGCGATCAGGGTGCGTTGGGCAAGGCTGCGCCCTGCCTCCCACCGGTTGAAGCCATCTGTGTCATGGGCCAGCAGGAAGGCCTGTTCCTCGGGGCTCTGTTCGCGTTGCAGCACGACGGGCGCCGAGAAATCGCGCAGGATCGACGGCACGGGTCTTTCGGCCACATCGAAGCTGAAGCTCTGCTCTTCTTCGGTCATCTCCAGCAGTTGCGTGGACAGGACCTCGCGGCCCTGCAGGTCCAGAAGACCCACGGCAATCGGGATATGGCGCGGGGCTTTCTCGGGCTCGCCCGGAGTGGGGGGCGTCGATTGGCGGAAGGTCAGCGTGTAGCGGCCATCGGCATAGGCATCGGTCACCTTCAGATGCGGCGTGCCTGCGGAGGTATACCACAGCGCGAATTGCGTGAGATCACGTCCCGTCACATCCTCGAAAACCTTCAGCCAGTCCTCGATCGTGCAGGCCTGCCCGTCATGGCGCTCGAAATAGAGATCGAGCGCCTGGCGATAGGCCTCGTCGCCCGCGAGCCGTTTGAGCATCCCCACGATCTCGGCGCCTTTTTCATAGACGGTGACCGTGTAGAAGTTGTTGATCTCGCGGTAGTGATTGGGGCGGGGCGGATGGGCGAGCGGGCCTTGGTCCTCGCGGAACTGGCGGGTGCGCAGCGTAGCGGCATCCTCGATCCGCTTAACCGGCCCGAGGCGCACATCACGGGTGAAACTCTGGTCGCGGAAGACGGTCAGGCCCTCCTTGAGGCAGAGCTGGAACCAGTCGCGGCAGGTGATCCGGTCGCCGGTCCAGTTGTGGAAATACTCGTGTCCGATCACCGCCTCGATGCGCACATAATCGGTATCGGTCGCGGTTTCGGGGGAGGCGAGCACGAGTTTGGAGTTGAAGATATTCAGCCCCTTGTTCTCCATCGCGCCCATGTTGAAATCATCGACCGCCACGAGATTGAAGACCGAGAGGTCATATTCGCGCCCATAGGCTTCCTCGTCCCAGACCATGGAGCGTTTCAGGCTCTCGAGCGCGAAATCGCACCGGTCTTCATCGCCCGGACGGACCCAGATGTTCAGATCGACCTCGAGGCCGGATTTCGTGGTGAATGTGCCCGAGGTTGCTACGAGATCGCCCGCCACGAGCGCAAACAGATAGGCCGGTTTCGGCCATGGGTCATCCCATTCGGCCCATCCCTCGCCCGAAGCCCCCGCATTGCCATTGGACAAAAGCACCGGCAGGTCGCCCTCGATGCGCACATGGAAGCGCGCCATCACATCGGGGCGATCGGGATAGAAGGTGATCTTGCGGAACCCCTCGGCCTCGCATTGGGTGCAATACATGCCGTTCGACATATAGAGCCCTTCGAGGGCGGTATTGGCATTGGGCGCGATCTCGACCTCGGTCTCCAGCGTAAAGGCGCCTTCGGGGAGGGCAGCGGCATGCACGGTCAGCCCCGTCTCGGTCAGCAGATAATCGGCGGGCTGCAGTGCAGTGCCATCGATCCCGAGCGAGATCAGTTTCAGTTCCTCACCATCGAGATGCAGCGAGGCCCCCTCGCCTTTGGGGGTCAGGTGCAGCCGCGCAAGGACGCGGGTCGCCGACGGGGCCAGTCGGAAGGTCAGATGAACCTGATCAAGATCGAACGGATAGGGCGTATAGTCTTTCAGGTAGATCGTGCCGTCCATCGGGGTGGCTCCTTTGCTTCGTCTCGTGACGTATTGTCTGGCGGCACAGGGTAGGCGCGGGCGCGGGGAGGTTCAAGACAGGGTCATGTGTTTGTGGGGGGGGCGTTTGTGTCTCTGGACAGGGCGGCTATCTATCGTCAGGTTGTAAGCCAAGTTACAGATATAAGGAGGTCGCGATGGTCGAACGGATCGAACGCGCAGGATTGCAGGTTGCCAGGGAACTGGCCGAGTTCATCGAGGGGCGGGCCTTGCCGCAAAGCGGGGTCGTCCCCGCGCGATTCTGGGCGGGGATGTCGGTTCTGATGGCCGAGTTCGCGCCGAAGAACCGTGATCTGCTGGAAACGCGCGAGAAAATGCAGTCCCGACTGGATGCGTGGCATCTGGAGCGGCGCGGCCAGCCCCATGACGCGGCGGCCTATAAGGCCTATCTGGAGGAGATCGGATACCTCCTGCCCGAGGGCGAGGATTTCACCGTGGAAACCCCCGCGACCGATCCGGAATTCGCGCAGATCTGCGGGCCGCAGTTGGTGGTGCCGATCATGAATGCGCGCTACGCGCTCAACGCGGCCAATGCCCGCTGGGGCTCCTTGTATGACGCCTATTATGGCACCGATGCGCTTGGCGACCTTCCCGCGGGCAAGGGGTTCGATGCCGCACGGGGCGCGCGCGTTGTCGCGGCGGCCAAGGCGTTTCTGGATAGAACCTTCCCGCTTGTGTCGGGCAAATGGGCCGATGTCCGTGCCATCTCGGTGGAGAATGGCGGGCTGTTCGTGACCACCGATGACATGACAGGCCTGATGAACCCCGCGCAATTCGCGGGCTATCAGGGGGCGCAGGATGCGCCGACCGCATTGGTCCTGAAGAATAACGGGCTGCATGTGATCGTGAAGATCGATGCGAGCCATTCCATCGGGCGCACCGATCCGGCGCATATCTCGGATGTGGTGATGGAAGCCGCGATCTCGGCGATCATGGATTGCGAGGATTCGGTCGCCGCTGTCGATGCCGAGGATAAGGTTCTGGCCTATGGCAACTGGCTGGGGTTGATGGCGGGCGATCTGACCGAGAGCGTCGAGAAGGAGGGCCGGACCTTCACCCGTGCTCTGAACCCCGATCTGGAGATCACCTTGCCTGAAGGCGGCGAGGGTATGCTCAAGGGCCGCTCGATGATGCTGGTGCGCAATGTCGGACATCTGATGACCAACCCTGCCATCCTTGATGCGGACGGGCGCGAGATCCCCGAAGGGCTGATGGATGCGCTGGTGACCGTGCTTTGCGCCATGCCCGATCTGGCCAAGACGGCTGGTCCGCGCAACTCGGAAACGGGCTCGGTCTATGTAGTGAAGCCCAAGATGCACGGGCCGGAGGAGGTCGCCTTTGCCTGCGCGGTGTTCGACCATGTCGAGGAGGTGCTGGGCCTGCCGCGCTATACCGTTAAGCTTGGCATCATGGATGAGGAGCGCCGCACCTCGGTCAACCTGAAGGAATGTATCCGCGCGGCCAAACATCGGGTGGCCTTCATCAATACGGGCTTCCTCGACCGCACCGGTGACGAGATCCATACCTCGATGGAAGCAGGTCCGATGCTTCCCAAGGGCGAGATGAAGGGGCAGGCATGGATTGCCGCCTATGAAGATCGCAATGTGGATATCGGGTTGCGCTGCGGGCTGTCGGGGCGCGCGCAGATCGGCAAGGGCATGTGGGCCATGCCCGATCTGATGGTGGCGATGCTCGAGCAGAAGATCGGCCATCCGAAAGCGGGCGCCAATTGCGCCTGGGTGCCGTCGCCCACCGCGGCCACGCTCCATGCCACGCATTACCACGCAGTCGATGTGCTGGCCCGCCAGCGCGAGATTGCGGCCCTCAACCGGCCCGCGCGGCTCGATGATCTGCTGAGCATTCCGGTGGCCGTGGGGCGCAATTTCTCCGAGGAAGAGATCGCCCGCGAGGTGCGCAACAATGCGCAGGGTATTCTGGGCTATGTGGTGCGTTGGGTCGATCAGGGGGTGGGCTGCTCCAAAGTGCCAGATATCCATGATGTCGGGTTGATGGAAGACCGCGCGACCTGCCGGATCTCGGCGCAGGCGCTCTCGAACTGGCTCCATCATGGTGTGGTCTCGGAAGAGGCTGTGATGCATGGCTTGCGCGAGATGGCGGAAGTGGTGGACCGCCAGAATGCGGGGGATCCGTCCTATGTGCCGATGGCGCCCGATTATAATGGTGTGGCGTTTCAGGCGGCCTGCGATCTGATCTTCCAGGGCCGCAACCAGCCCTCGGGCTATACCGAGCCGGTCCTGCATCACCGCCGGCTGCAATGGAAGGCGGCCCGCTGATCTCGGCGCCGTTCCGGATCTGCCTGCGTGGCGGGCAGATCCAGTTTTATGTGCTCTTTTATCGGGCAGGGCTGTGAAATATGGCCTAAGGTGCGCAGATCGTGAGGTCTCTTCGCCATTGCGCACATTTGCTGCGCATTTGAGGCCTTTTCCTGCGTAGCCGGACTGCCTAGCTTGTCCGTCAAAGGAGAGCAGGCATGACCAGACCCATCGTAGGCATCATCGGAAATACCGGACTGATCAATGATCGCTATCCCGTCCATGAGGTGGGCACGATGGTCTGCGATGCGGTGGCGGAGGTTTCGGGATGTATCCCGATGATCATCCCGCCCGATCCCTGCTGGATGACCGTGGCCGAGCTGATGGAGACCTGTGACGGGTTCCTGTTGCCGGGCGGGCGGCCCAATGTGCACCCGTCAGAATATGGCGATGAGGAGACCGAGGCGCATGGCACCTTCGATCGCAAGCGCGACGCCATCGCGCTGGAGCTGGTGCGCGCCTGTGTGGCCACCGGCCAGCCGGTCTTCGGTATCTGCCGCGGGTTTCAGGAGATCGCGGTGGCGATGGGCTCGACGCTGCATCCCGAGATCCGTGAGCTGCCGGGCCGGCGCAATCACCGGATGCCGGTGGATGTGCCGCTCGATGAGGGATTCTCCAACCGTCATCTGGTGCAGCTGACGCCGGGCGGGCGGTTTGCGCGGATCTTCGGGGCAGAGGAGGTCGAGACCAACTCGCTGCACGGGCAGGGGATCATGATCCCCGGTCCGCGGATCGTGGTCGAGGGCCGCACCGAGGACGGCACGATGGAAGCGATCTATGTGAAGGACGCGCCGGGCTTCACGATGGCGGTGCAATGGCATCCCGAACATCGCGCGGCGCAAGATCCGGTCTCTCGGCCGCTTTTCGAGGCCTTCGGCCATGCGGTGCGGTCCTGGGCCATGGCGCGGCGGGGTGCGGCAAAAGTCGCGTGATCCGGCTGCCGATGCGGAACCGGCTGATGTGGAAAAGGGGGCGATCTCGCCCCCTTCTTTCATAGTCGGGGACTATGAAATTCATCCCCCGAGGATATTTAGAGACGCTGGAATGCTCAGAGACCGTTCTGGGCCTCGCGGCGCAGCGTGCGCGGCAGATGTTCCTGCGTGGCGAGAAAATGTTCCACACGGGCCCGTTCGAATTTGGCCAGATCCGCCAACCAGCGCCCGATGGCACGCGACAGCTCGACCGGAGCGCCGGGGGCAAGCCGTGCCGCCAGCGTCAGCAGATGGTCCTGCACGCGGTGGTCTTCGGGCTTGGGATTGCGCAGCTTGGTATAGGGGCGCGTCATCAGGAAGATCGCGATCTTCGGACCGACAGGGCCTTGGCGTGGTTCGATTGCGTCATCATCGAGCTCGTCTTCTTCGAGATCGCCGGAGAGGGTCGGCTGGCCGTCGGCGGCCCAGGCATCGAGCTGGCTCAGGCGCGCCAGATTGCCCTGCAGGCGTTTGGCAGCCGGTTTGCACAGCGCATCGATCAGCGCGAAGCAATCGGCCTCCTCGATCCATTGGGTCAGGAGTTGCCATGCCATATCGTCAGGGCGCATCCGCGCCTGAGTCAGCAACTTGGCGGCAGCGATGCGGGCCTCAAAGATGCCTGATTGCCAGAGCTCGTGGGCCAGGCTCACGCGGCCCTCATTGTCGAGCGCCTCGCGCCACATGGCGGCCATATCGGTGATGCCGGTCGCCGTGACGCCGATCACGCGGCAGCTGGTGCCGGTCTGGGCCTTTATCTGGGCGGCGCGATCGGCATCCGTCCATGCCTCGAGCGCATAGAGCGCGTCCTCGATCGTGGGCGGAGGCAGGGCATCCTCCGCCTCTGCCTCTTCCTCGAAATATTCGTAATCGGCGTCGGAGGCGGCGTAAGCCGCGGCCTCGGCGCTGAGTTTTGCGGCTTCCTCGGGGGGCAAGCGGGTGCCATCATCCTGAAGGATCTCGGGTTTGGGGCCTTTGCGGCCCCCACGTTTGCGGCTCATTCGACAGTCACCGATTTTGCAAGGTTGCGGGGCTGGTCCACATCCGTGCCTTTGGCGATGGCGGTGTGATAGGCCAGAAGCTGAGCTGGTAGCGCATAGAGGATCGGCGCCCATGGTTCAAGCACTTCCGGCAGTTGCAGCGTGGCCCATGTGCCCTCGGAGGCCTCGGTCAGACCTTGGGCATCGGACACCAGCAGCACCTTGCCATGGCGCGCCATGACCTCCTGCATGTTCGACACGGTCTTGTCGAAGAGCCCGTCATGGGGGGCGAAGACGATCACCGGCACGGTGCGCTCGATCAAAGCGATAGGCCCGTGTTTCAGCTCGCCGCTGGCATAGCCTTCGGCGTGGATATAGCTGATTTCCTTGAGTTTCAGTGCACCTTCCATGGCCAGCGGATAAAGCGGACCGCGCCCGAGGAAGAGGATATCCTGCGCTTCGGCCAGCTGGTTCGACAGCTCGGCGATGCGCTCCCCGATACCGAGGCCCGCATTCATCAGGCCGGGCAGGGCGCGCAGCGCCTCCATATGTTTACGGGCCGCCTCGGGGCTGAGATGGCCGCGGTCGAGCCCCGCCTTCAGTGCCAGCACGGCCAGCGTCAGCAATTGGCAGGTAAAGGCCTTGGTCGAGGCCACGCCCACCTCGATACCGGCATGAATCGGCAGGGCGATATCGGCCTCGCGCGCCATGGTCGAGGTCGGCACATTGATGACGGCGATGGTCTTCTCGACCTTCTCGTTGCAATAGCGCAGGGCGGCCAGCGTATCGGCGGTCTCGCCCGACTGGCTGACAAACAGCGCGACCGAACGGGCAGGCATCGGCGGTTCGCGGTAGCGGAACTCCGAGGCCACATCGATCTCGCAGGGAATGCCCGCGAGTTTCTCGAACCAGTATTTCGCGGTCTGGCAGGCATAGAAGGCGGTGCCACAGGCCACAAGGGTCAGCCGTTCGATCCCCGTAAAATCGACCGTTTCCGGCAGGTTGATCGTATCGCCCTGCAGATAATGGGTCAGCGCATCGGCCAGAACCACCGGCTGTTCGGCGATCTCCTTGGCCATGAAATGCTTGTAACCGCCTTTCTCGACGCGGGTCTGGCCCAGATCGATGCGGGCCTCGTCACGATTGGCGCGGCGGCCCTCGTGATCGAAGATCTCGGCGCCCGCACGGGTGATGAAGGCGTAATCGCCCTCTTCGAGATAGGTGATACGGTCGGTCATCGGCGAAAGCGCGATGGCATCCGAGCCCACGAACATCTCGCCATCGCCATGACCGATGGCAAGAGGCGAGCCCTTGCGGGCGGCGATCATCAGATCGGCCTCACCGTCAAAGAGCCACAGAAGCGCGAAGGCACCCTCGAGCTTTTTCAGCGTGGCGACAGCGGCCTCGCGCGGCGCCATGCCGCGATCCATCATCAGGCGGGTCAGCTGGGCGACGGTTTCGGTATCGGTTTCGGTCTCGGGGGTGATGCCGGCTTCAGCCAGCTCGGCCCGCAGCTCGCGGAAATTCTCGATGATGCCGTTATGGACCACCGCCACCGGACCCGAACGATGCGGATGCGCGTTGGCCACTGTGGCCGCGCCATGGGTGGCCCAGCGGGTATGGCCGATGCCCGATTTGCCCGGCAGCGGTTCGTGGACCAGAAGATCCGAGAGGTTCCACAGTTTGCCCACCGCGCGGCGACGGTCGAGGCGGCCCTCGTTGATCGTGGCAATGCCTGCGCTGTCATAGCCGCGATATTCCAGCCGCTTGAGGCTTTCGACCAGTAGGGGGGAGACTTCATGCGTGCCGAGGACGCCGATGATTCCGCACATATCTCAGCCTTTCGCTTTGGCGGCGCGCAGCTTCGCCATGAGTTTTGCTGCAAGACCGGGCTTGTTGACCTGCTGGCCGCGGGCGATGGCCAGCGCCTCGTCGGGGACGTTCTCGGTGATGACCGAGCCCGAGCCGGTCAGCGCCTGATTGCCGACGGTGACGGGGGCGACCAGCATTGTCGACGATCCGATGAACGCATCCTGACCGATCACGGTGCGATGCTTGAAGACGCCGTCATAGTTGCAGGTGATGGTGCCCGCGCCGATATTGCTGCGCGCGCCGATCTCGGCATCGCCCAGATAGGTCAAGTGGCCCACCTTCACGCCCTCGGCGAGCGAGGAGTTCTTCACCTCGACGAAATTGCCGACATGGACGTTTTCGGCCAGTTCCGCGCCGGGACGCAGGCGGGCGAAGGGCCCGACCGTCGCGCCACGCGAGATATGGCAGCCTTCCAGATGGCAGAAGGCCTCGATGGCGGCTCCCGATTCCACGGTGACGCCGGTGCCGAAGACGACATTCGGCCCCACGGTGACATCGCGCCCCAGATAGGTGTCGAGCGCGAAATAGACGGTGGAGGGGTCGACCATGCTCACGCCGTTCTCGAGCGCGTCGGCGCGCTGGCGGTCCTGGAACAGATCCTCGGCTACGGAAAGCTCGAAGCGGGTATTGATGCCCAGCGTCTCTTCCTCGTCGCAGGTCACCACCTCGGTGGTCAGCCCGCGCGCCCGCGCCATGCCCACGATATCTGTGAGATAATATTCGCCCGCCGCATTGTCATTACCCAGCCCCTGCACCAGCTCGGTCAGCAGCACCGCATCGCAGGCGATGACACCCGAATTGCACAGGGTGATCTCGCGTTCTTCCTCGGTGGCGTCCTTGTATTCGACGATCCGCTCGAGGGCATGGCCATGGGTTACCAGCCGCCCGTAGCGGCCCGGATCCTCGGCCTCGAACCCCAGCACGGTAACGGCGGCATCCGACTCGGCCATCGCTTCCAGCGTTTCGGGGCGGATGAAGGGGGTGTCGCCATAGAGCACGATCACCCGGCCATGATAGCCATCAAGATGGGGCAGGGCCTGCGCCACGGCATGGCCGGTGCCCAGCTGTTCGTCCTGACGCACGCATTGTGCCTCGGGCGCCCATTCCGCTACGGCCTTTTCGACCAGCTCGGCCCCGTGGCCGGTGACGGTCACCACGCGCTCGGGATCGAGGGCGCGCCCTGCGGCCAGCGCATGGGCCACCAGCGGCGCGCGGCCCACCTGATGCAGCACTTTGGGCAGGTCGGAATTCATGCGGGTGCCTTGCCCTGCGGCAAGGATGATCAGCGCGTTCGCCATGGGTCTGCCTTTTCTTCTGGCCTTTTCTTCTGCTCATCCCCGTTTTACCCATAGTCGGACGCGCCGCAAGGTGCCTGATCATCACGTCGTCTTTCGCCGTGTTTCAATTGGCCCTCGGTAGCGGGGCAGGAAGGACAAGATGGAAACCGTAGTCTTCGATCTGGATGGAACGCTCGCCGATACCTCGGCCGATCTTCTGGCGGCGGCCAATGCCTGCTTTGCCGAACGCGGTCTGGAGGCGCGGCTCGATCCGGAGGCGGATGCGCTCATCGCCTTCCATGGCGGGCGTGCGATGCTGCGCGAGGGGTTCGAACGGGCGGGGATTGCCGATATCGAGGCCGCGATCGAGGAGGACTTCGAAGCTCTCCTTGGCCATTACGACCAGCATATCTGCGTTCATACGCAGCTCTATCCGGGCGCGCGCGCAGCCATCGAGGCACTCCGCGCGGCGGGCTACAAGACCGCGATCTGCACCAATAAACCCGAGGCACTGGCCGTGAAGCTGGTGGCGGAGCTAGGCATCGCGCCGCTCTTCGATGCGCTGATCGGTGCCGATACGCTGCCTACCCGCAAGCCCGACCCCGCACCCTATATCGCCTCTGTCGTGCAGGCGGGCGGCGATGTGGGGCGCTCGATCCTGATCGGCGATACGGTGACCGACCGCAAGACGGCCGAGGCCGTGGGCGTGCCCTGTGTGCTGGTGACCTTCGGCCCCGAGGGAGAGGAGATCCTGCGGCTCAAGCCCGAGGCGTCGATGGCCAGCTATGCGATCCTACCCAATCTTGTGGCGCAGTTGCTGCCGAAACTTGCCTGAGGGTGCAAATGCTGCATTGATATTCGCAAGGCCAGAACCGCATCGCCAGAGGACGCGCATATGAGCGACGAGATCTTCCGAAAGCCCTTCACCCAGCAGGAGCCCCTGCCGGAGGCGGCGATCGCCCGCGCGGTGGAGGTGATGCGGCACGGGCGGCTCCACCGCTACAACACATTGCCGGGCGAGCATGGTGAGGTGGCCGATCTGGAAGTCGAGTTTGCCGATTTTACCGGGGCGCGCTTTGCGCTGGCTGTGGCCTCGGGGGGCTATGCGCTGGCCTGTGCGTTACGCGCGATCGAGCTGAAACACGGCGAGAAGGTGCTGACAAATGCTTTCACACTCGCCCCAGTGCCGGGTGCGATTGCGAGTGTTGGCGGCGTGCCGGTGCTGGTGGAGGTGACCGAGGATCTGGTGATCGATCTCGACGATCTGGAGGCCAAGGCGGATCAGGCGCGGGTCTTGATGCTCAGCCATATGCGCGGCCATATCTGTGACATGGACCGGCTGATGGCGATTGCCGGGCGCCACGGGCTGACGGTGATCGAGGATTGCGCGCATACGATGGGCGCGGCGTGGAAGGGCACGCCCTCCGGGCGGCATGGGCTGATCGGCTGCTATTCGACCCAGACCTACAAGCATATGAATTCGGGGGAGGGCGGGCTGATCGTCAGCGACGATCCGATGTTGATGGCGCGGGCGATCCTGCTGTCGGGAAGCTATATGCTCTATCCCCGCCATCGTGCCGCTCCGGCAAACGGATATTTCGAGCATCTGAAATATGACACGCCCAATGTGTCGGGGCGGATGGACAACCTGCGCGCCGCAATCCTGCGCCCGCAGCTGGCCGATCTGCCCGCGCAGATCGCACGCTGGAATGTGCTTTACCGGCGGATGGAAGCGGGGCTTGCAGATCTCGAGCGGCTGCAACTCGTCGCGCGGCCCGAGGCCGAATCCTTTGTGGGATCGTCTTTCCAGTTCCGGCTGCCGGGGTTCTCTGCCGCGATGGTGGTGGATTTCATCACCCGCTGCCTTGCGCGCGGCGTGGAGCTGAAATGGTTCGGCGCGCGCGAGCCGATGGGCTTTACCTCCCGCCATGAGAGTTGGCGCTATGTGCCCGAGGCAGATCTGCCGCGGGCAGGGGCGGTGCTCGATACCCTGGTCGATATGCGCCTGCCATTGAGCTTCGATCCCGAGGATATCTCGCTGATTTCGCGGATCATTCGCGCGGAGTTGTTAAAAACGCCGGTGATATAACCCAAGATTGTGCATAAAATCCTAGCGATGCTCAGTAATTTTGTAAAAAACCGCCTGAGATGGGACGGCTTTATAAAAAGTTCAAGAGGCATTTTTTCAAGCGAAACGAGTTGTTTGGCAGAAACAGGGTTAATCGATACATCTTTTTCACGAAAAGATTTCGTCATAAACGGTCGATTCACGCTTGCCCGCTAGCTGTCATATCATATCCTGAAAGGGGAGTTGGACGGCGAGGTATAAACCGGATCTTATTGTCGATATTCGTTTTTTCGTGACCGGGCCGGAGGGCCGGATGCCTCGAAAGATACGAAATTACCCCGACATCTGTTGACCCCGGTGCGACACACGTCTATTGCTCACCGCAGCTTGAACCGGCGCGACGATACGTCGCGAGTCTAGGGAGCCAGACAGTGCACGACTACCTGCGCGAATATCTTCCCATCCTCATCTTTTTGTGCGTTGCCATTGCGTTGGCGCTTCTGCTTCTGGGGGCTGCTGCGGTCATCGCGATCCGCAATCCCGACCCCGAGAAAGTGTCGGCCTACGAATGCGGCTTCAATGCATTTGACGATGCGCGCATGAAATTCGACGTGCGCTTCTACCTCGTCTCGATCCTCTTCATCATCTTCGATCTGGAAGTGGCCTTCCTCTTCCCTTGGGCTGTGTCCTTTGCTGATCTGTCGATGACGGGGTTCTGGTCGATGATGGTCTTCTTGGCCGTGCTGACCGTGGGCTTTGCCTATGAATGGAAGAAAGGGGCGCTGGAATGGGCGTGATGACCTCTGCCAATACCGCCGCCGTGGACAAGGAATTCGCCACGCAAGCGATCAACAAGGAGTTGCAGGACAAAGGCTTCCTGCTGACCTCCACCGAGGATGTGATCAACTGGGCACGCAATGGCTCGCTGCACTGGATGACCTTCGGACTGGCCTGCTGCGCCGTCGAGATGATGCAGGTATCGATGCCGCGCTATGACGTGGAACGTTTCGGGATGGCGCCACGCGCCAGCCCGCGCCAGTCGGACCTGATGATCGTGGCAGGCACCCTGACCAACAAGATGGCGCCCGCTTTGCGCAAGGTCTATGACCAGATGCCCGAGCCGCGCTATGTGATCTCGATGGGCTCCTGCGCGAATGGTGGTGGCTATTATCACTATAGCTATTCGGTCGTGCGCGGCTGTGACCGCATCGTGCCCGTGGATATCTATGTGCCGGGCTGCCCGCCCACGGCGGAGGCGCTGCTCTACGGGCTGCTGCAGCTGCAACGCAAGATCCGCCGCACCGGCACGCTGGTGCGCTGAGGAGGGACGCAGATGACCACTGACGCAACCGATACCAAAACCGATGCGCTGGCCGAGCTGGCCGCGCATATCGAGATGCGCCGTCCCGATGACGTGCTCTCGACCGAAATCGCCTTTGGCGAGCTGACGGTGAATGTGACGCTTTCGGGGATCGCGAATTTCGTGGCCTTCCTCAAGGAAGACCCCAATTGCATGTTCTCCTCGCTCACCGATCTGACGGCGGTGGATTACCCGCAGCGCGCCAAGCGTTTCGATATCGTCTGGCAGTTCCTGTCGATGTATCGCAACCAGCGCATCCGCGTGAAGGCCGAGGTCCGCGCCGACGAGATGGTCCCCTCGATCACCGAGGTGCATAGATGCGCCAACTGGTTCGAGCGCGAGGTCTTCGACATGTTCGGGATCCTGTTCTCGGGCCATCCCGACCTGCGCCGCCTGCTGACCGATTACGGCTTCCGTGGCCACCCGCTGCGCAAGGACTTCCCCACCACCGGCTATGTCGAGGTGCGTTGGGACGAGGTGCAAAAGCGCGTAGTCTACGAGCCTGTGAAGCTTGTTCAGGAATACCGCCAGTTCGACTTCCTCAGCCCGTGGGAAGGGGCGAAATACATCCTTCCGGGCGACGAGAAGGGGGCGAAGTAATGGCCAAGATTTGCATGGAGATGGGCGCATGATGGACGGCGATATCCGGCAGAACCATTATGATGACGGCACGCAGGACGCCCTGACCGGCGAGCAGCGTATCCGGAACTTCAACCTCAATTTCGGTCCCCAGCACCCTGCCGCGCACGGCGTTCTGCGGATGGTGGTCGAGCTTGACGGCGAGATTGTGGAACGTGTGGACCCGCATATCGGCCTGCTGCATCGCGGCACCGAGAAGCTGATGGAAAGCCGCACCTATCTGCAGAACCTGCCCTATTTCGACCGGCTCGATTATGTTGCGCCGATGAATCAGGAACATGCGTGGTGCCTCGCGATCGAGAAGCTGACCGGCACCGAGGTGCCGCGCCGCGCCTCGCTGATCCGTGTGCTCTTCTGCGAGATCGGGCGTGTGCTCAACCACCTGCTGAACGTGACGACCCAAGCCATGGATGTGGGCGCACTGACGCCGCCGCTCTGGGGCTTCGAGGAACGCGAGAAGCTGATGATTTTCTACGAGCGGGCCTGTGGCGCGCGTCTGCACTCGGCCTATTTCCGGCCCGGCGGCGTGCATCAGGATCTGCCGCCCGAGCTGATCGAGGATATCGACACATGGGCGAAGGAATTCCCCGCCAAGCTGGACGATATCGACACGCTGATCACCGAGAACCGCGTGTTCAAGCAGCGCAATGTGGATATCGCCATCGTCACCGAGCAGGACATTATCGACTGGAGCTATTCCGGCGTGATGGTGCGCGGCTCGGGGCTTGCATGGGATCTGCGTCGCAGCCAGCCCTATGAATGCTATGACGAATTCGATTTCGACGTGGCGGTGGGCAAGAACGGCGATTGCTATGACCGCTATCTCGTCCGCATGGCCGAGATGCGCGAGTCGGTGAAGATCATCCGTCAGGCGCTCGACAAGCTGCGCGTGGAAAAGGGTGATATTCTGGCGCGTGGCAAGATCACGCCGCCCAAGCGCGGCGATATGAAGACCTCGATGGAGAGTCTGATCCACCACTTCAAGCTCTATACCGAAGGCTTCAAGGTGCCGGCGGGCGAGGTCTATGCCGCCGTCGAGGCGCCCAAGGGCGAATTCGGCGTGTTCCTCAAATCCGACGGCACCAACAAGCCCTACCGCGCCAAGATCCGCGCACCAGGCTATCTGCACCTGCAATCCATGGACTATGTCGGACGGGGGCACATGCTCGCCGATCTGGCCGCAATCATCGGCACGATGGATATCGTGTTCGGGGAGGTCGACCGCTAATGCTTCGCCGTCTACATCACGAACAGCCCGAGAGCTTCGAGTTCACGCCTGCCAACCATGAATGGGCGTTGGCGCAGATGACCAAATATCCGGTCGGGCGTCAGGCATCGGCCATCATTCCTCTGCTGTTCCGCGCGCAGGAGCAGGAGGGCTGGCTGAGCCGTCCGGCTATCGAATATGTCGCCGATATGCTCGAGATGCCTTACATGCGCGCGCTCGAGGTTGCGACCTTCTACTTCATGTTCCATCTGGCCCCTGTGGGCTCGGTCGCGCATATCCAGATCTGCGGCACCACGTCGTGCATGATCTGCGGGTCCGAGGACCTGATGAAGGTCTGCAAGGAAAAGATCGCGCCCAATCCGCACGAGCTGTCGGCGGATGGCACGCTGTCCTGGGAAGAGGTCGAGTGCCTTGGTGCCTGCGCCAATGCGCCGATGGCCCAGATCGGCCGCGATTACTACGAGGATCTCTCGGAAGAGAGCATCGGTGAGCTGATCGACCAGCTGAAAGCGGGGGAGCGCCCGGTGCCCGGCTCGCGCAAGGGGCGGTTCTCCTCCGAGCCGCTTTCGGGGCCGAACGCCTGTGTCGAGGTTGAAGGCGATAGGGAAGAGCATAATGCGACGACCTCCATCGCCCTGAAATACGGCACCTATCTGAAAAAGATCGACGGGACCGAGGTCGAGCTGACCGCGCCTTGGAAGGTGAATGGCCAGATCGGGCCGGTGGGTCTGATGGGGGCGGAACCGCGCCCCAAGACCGCCGCCCAGCAGGCCGCTGCCCGTGGTCCGCGCCCCGCCAAAGGCATACCCGCAGATAGCACCGGCATCACCGAACAAGAGGCCGAGGCCACGTCCAAAGGAAAACCGACCGAAGATTCCAAGCCGCTTTAACCGCCCGCGATAGGGCATGCCGCAGCCTGAAAGGCCTAATGAGATGCTGAACGAAATGAAGAGCCAAGCGCGACAAACAGTGACTCTCTGGGGCGCTGTTCTGGGCGTTGTCCTGTTTCTGTTCAATCTTGGCACGGGATTTCTGGCGGCGCTGTTTATCGGGTTGATCGGGTTCTTCCTGTTCCGTGGTTTCCTGAAATGGGCTTTTGTGGATGGAACGCTCGATCTTCAGGAAGCGGAGATCGAGGTGGGGCTGGCCGCGCGTGCGGTGCCGCCTGCCCATTCGGTTGGTCATGATGCGGTCCTCGCTTATACGCATAAAAGCGAGCCGGCAGCCGAACTGAAGGAGACGCTGGATGCGGATCTCGAGGCGGCCGAGGGGCAGGCCAAGGTGCATATGGACAAGGTCGATATCACGGCCGCCGAGGCCGAAAGCCGCATCCGTCACCAGAAGGACCAGCCCGGTTGGCATGATCCCGACGAGGAAGATGCGGAGGCCGAGGAGGCCAGCGGCGAAGGTGTCGCCCCTGTGGGGCTCGAGGCGCCGCGCGGAGGACAGGCCGACGATCTGAAGCTGATCGAGGGGATCGGCCCGAAACTGGAAGAGCGGCTGAACGCATGGGGCATCTGGCATTACGACCAGATCGCCGGATGGGGCCCCGACGAGGTGGCCTATGCCGATGCCAATGTGCCGCGTTTCAAAGGGCGCTGCACGCGGGACAAATGGGTCGAACAGGCCAAAGTGATCGCGCAGGAGGGCAAGGATGCCTTTCTGGAACGCGCAAAGACGAATGATTACTGAGCGCAAGCTCGACGAGTATACCGCGCTGGTCGGATCGGCGCATCTGCCGCCGGAAGTCCGGCAATATCCGGCCATGAGGGCCGCGGAAGTGAGGAAAGTGACATGCTGAAAGATCAGGATCGGATCTTTACCAACCTCTACGGGATGTATGACCAGTCGCTTGCTGGCGCGATGAAGCGTGGGCATTGGGACAATACCGCCGGTCTTCTGGCCAATGGTCGCGAGTGGATCGTGGACCAGATCAAGGCATCGGGCCTGCGTGGCCGTGGCGGCGCGGGCTTCCCGACGGGTCTGAAATGGTCCTTCATGCCCAAGGAAACCGACGGGCGTCCGTCCTTCCTCGTGATCAATGCAGATGAATCTGAACCCGCGACCTGCAAGGACCGCGAGATCATGCGTCATGACCCGCATACGCTGGTCGAGGGGGCGCTGGTTGCCGGTTACGCAATGGGCGCGCGCGCGGCCTATATCTACCAGCGCGGGGAATATACCCGTGAGAAAGAGGCGCTGCAGCGCGCGATCGATGAGGCCTATGATGCGGGCTTCCTCGGGCCGAATGCCTGCGGTTCGGGCTACCAGTTCGATGTGTTCCTGCATCACGGGGCCGGCGCCTATATCTGCGGCGAGGAAACGGCGCTTCTGGAAAGCCTCGAAGGCAAGAAGGGCATGCCCCGCATGAAGCCGCCATTCCCCGCAGGCGCGGGTCTCTATGGTTGCCCCACCACCGTCAATAACGTCGAATCCATCGCCGTGACCCCCACCATCCTGCGTCGTGGCCCCGAGTGGTTCGCGTCCTTCGGCCGCCCCAACAATGTGGGCGTGAAGCTCTTCGGTTTCTCGGGCCATATCAACACGCCCTGTGTCGTCGAGGAGACCCTGGGCCTGTCGATGCGCGAGATGATCGAGAAACATGGCGGCGGCGTGCGCGGCGGCTGGAAGAACCTCAAGGCGGTTATTCCGGGCGGGGCGTCCTGTCCGATCCTGCCGGCCTCCATGTGCGAGGACGCGATCATGGATTTCGACGGCATGCGCGAGAAACAGACCGTGTTCGGCACCGGCTGCATGATCGTCATGGATCAGAATACCGATGTCATCAAAGCCGTGGCGCGCCTGTCGAAATTCTTCCATCACGAAAGCTGTGGCCAGTGCACGCCCTGCCGTGAGGGCACCGGCTGGATGAGCCGCCTGATGGACCGTCTGGTGACCGGCGATGCCGAGATCGAAGAGATCGACATGCTGCAATCGGTGACCAAACAGGTCGAAGGCCACACGATCTGCGCGCTTGGCGACGCTTCCGCATGGCCGATCCAGGGTCTCATCCGCAATTTCCGCGAGGAGATTGAGGACCGGATCAAGGCTCGCAAGACCGGCCGCATGGGGGCGTTTGCAGCCGAATGAATGTGACGACCGGACATATGGCCCGCGGTATGGCATTGGGGGCAGCGCTTCTGGCGCTTGCCGCCTGTGACACCAAGCCGCTCGTGGCCCCCGAGACACCGGTTCCGGTGTCGCGCGGGGTGCCGCAGGGCTACCAGATCGCCCAATCGCCTTCGGGGCTGATCGTGCAGCGGGTGGCCACGCCCTTCCGCGCCGATGAGGGCATCGAGGCCAAGCGGACGGTCAATGGCTGGTGCGGCCCGAATGGCGTGAATTCGGGTCTGGATGACCGGTTCGAGGACGGGTCCTGGATCTTCCCGGGGGGCTGTAAGTGATGGCCCTTCGCACAGATATCACCGCGCGGATGACCGCGCCCGAGCAGACTGACGGATTGTGACATGGCAGACCTCAGAAAGATCAATATCGACGGCACCGATTACGAGGTGGATGGCGGCCTGACACTTCTACAGGCCTGCGAGGAAGCAGGCATCGAAGTGCCGCGGTTCTGTTATCACGAGCGCCTGTCGATTGCCGGTAACTGCCGGATGTGTCTGGTAGAAGTCGTGGGCGGTCCGCCTAAACCCACCGCCTCCTGCGCGATGCAGGTGCGTGATTTGCGTCCCGGCCCCGAGGGCCAGCCGCCGGTCATGAAGACCAAATCGCCCATGGTGAAGAAGGCGCGCGAAGGGGTGATGGAGTTCCTGCTCATCAACCACCCGCTCGATTGCCCGATCTGCGATCAGGGCGGCGAATGCGACTTGCAGGATCAGGCCGTGGCTTACGGCGTTGATTTCTCGCGCTACCGCGAGCCCAAACGCGCCGCGACCGAGCTGAACCTCGGGCCGCTGGTCGAAACCCATATGACCCGCTGCATCTCCTGCACCCGGTGTGTGCGCTTCACGACCGAGGTTGCGGGCATTTCCCAGATGGGCCAGACGGGCCGTGGCGAGGATAGCGAGATTTCCTCCTATCTCGATCAGACGCTCGACAGCAATCTTCAGGGCAATATCGTCGATCTCTGCCCCGTGGGCGCGCTGGTTTCGAAGCCCTATGCCTTTACCGCCCGTCCGTGGGAGTTGACCAAGACCGAGTCCATCGACGTGATGGATGCGCTTGGCTCGAACATCCGCGTGGATACCAAGGGCCGTCAGGTCATGCGCATCCTGCCGCGCAACAATGATGCGGTGAACGAGGAATGGCTGGGCGATAAATCGCGCTATGTCTGGGACGGTCTGAAACGCCAGCGTCTGGACAAACCCTATATCCGTAAAGACGGCAAGCTGACCCCTGCAAGCTGGGGCGAGGCGCTTTCGGCGGCGGCCGAGGCGATCAGGGGCAAGAAAGTTGCCGGTCTGGTCGGTGATCTGGCCTCGACGGAAGCCGCTTTCTCGCTGAAACAGCTGATCGAGGCGCAAGGTGGCCGCGTGGAATGCCGCACCGATGGTGCGCGTCTGCCCGTGGGCAACCGCTCGGCCTATATCGGCAATGCCGCGATTGCCGATATCGATGGCGCCAAGGACATCGTGATACTCGGGTCCAATCCGCGTATCGAGGCGCCGGTGCTCAATGCCCGAATCCGCAAGGCCTGGCTGAACGGCGCGAAGATCAGGGTGATCGGCGAAGCGTCGGATCTGACCTATGATTATACGCATCTCGGCACCGACCGTGCCGCGCTGGCCGAATTGTCGGTGGGCGAGGGCGCGCTGGTGATCGTGGGGCAGGGCGCCGTGAACGAGGCCGATGGCGAGGCGGTGATCGCCGCTGTCATGGCCACGGGCGCGAAGATGCTGGTGTTGCACACTGCGGCTGGTCGCGTGGGCGCAATGGATGTGGGCGCGGTCACGGAAGGCGGTCTGCCGGTCGCGATCGAGGGCGCCGAGGTGATCTATAACCTCGGGGCCGACGAGATCGAGATCGCGCCGCGTTCCGAGGGTGGCCCGCTGGTCATCTATCAGGGCAGCCATGGCGACCGTGGCGCCAACCGCGCCGATATCATCCTGCCCTCGGCCTGCTATACCGAGGAAAACGGTCTCTTCGTGAATACCGAAGGCCGTCCGCAGCTTGCCTTCCGCGCCGCTTACCCGCCGGGTGAGGCGAAGGAGAACTGGGCGATCCTGCGGGCGCTTTCAGCCGAGCTGAACGCCAAGCAGGAGTGGGACACATTGGCGGGGCTTCGCCGCGCGATGGTGTCGGCCGTGCCGCATCTGGCGCGCGTCGACGAAATCGTCGAGAGCGAATGGACGGCCCTCGAGACCCGCGACATGGGCCGAGCGACCTTCCGTCCGGCGTTCCGCGACTATTACCTGACCAACCCGATCGCACGGGCTTCGGTGCTGATGGCGGAGCTGTCCGCCAGTGCCAAGGCCCGCGCCAACGCGCCGCTCGCGGCGGAATAAGGACATCCGATGCGCTCCAGCCTTAGCCAGATCGCGCTCCTGACCGCCGGCCTTAGCGCCGGACTGTCGGGCTGTGCCTCGGCCAAGGCGGCGCGCAAGGGGGTGACCTATCAGCCGGTAGAGACGCGGCTTCTGCAGGATGATCTTGTGGAATTCCGTGCATCGGTTGGCGGTCCGGGCGCCGATGCGGAGGCTGCGACCGAATTCGCGGCCTGTGCGGCGGCACAATATTCCCTGATCAGGGGCTTCGGGTTCGCGCGGCATATCCGCACGACCCTTGATGACAAAGACGGTTTCTGGCGGGCAGATGCCGTATACACCATTTCACCCGCATTGCCGCGGGGCCTGCGCACCATCGATGCCGAAGTAACGGTCTCCGATTGCGCGGATCGCGGCATCCCGACGGTTTAAGAGAAGGCGATCTGAGGAACACCATGGCCGAGTTTATCGCTACACCCTTTGGCACATTCGTGATCATCCTCCTGCAGGCGGTCGCGTTGATCGCCTTCGTGATGGTTGCATTGATCTTTCTGGTCTATGGCGACCGCAAGATCTGGGCAGCGGTGCAGATGCGCCGCGGTCCGAACGTTGTCGGTCCGTGGGGTCTGTTCCAGACCTTCGCCGATGCGGGGAAATACGTTCTCAAGGAGATCGTGGTTCCCGCCGGTGCCGATAAATTCGTGTTCTTCCTTGCGCCCTTGATGTCGATGGTGCTGGCCGTTCTGGCATGGGCCGTGGTGCCGATGGCCGATGGCTGGGTGCTGGCCGATATCAATGTGGCGATCCTCTTCGTCTTCGCGATCTCCTCGCTCGAGGTTTACGGCGTGATCATGGGCGGCTGGGCGTCGAACTCGAAATATCCGTTCTTGGGCTCGCTGCGCTCGGCGGCACAGATGATCTCCTACGAGGTCTCGATCGGTCTGATCATCATCGGGGTGATCATCTCGACCGGCTCGATGAACCTGTCCGATATCGTGCGCGCGCAGGATGGCTCGTTCGGCCTCTTTAACTGGTACTGGCTGCCGCATCTGCCGATGGTCGCGCTGTTCTTCATCTCGGCACTGGCCGAGACGAACCGCCCGCCCTTCGACCTGCCGGAAGCGGAATCCGAACTGGTTGCGGGCTTCATGGTGGAATATAGCTCCACCCCCTATCTGCTCTTCATGGCGGGCGAATATATCGCGATCTGGCTGATGTGTGCGCTGATCTCGATCCTGTTCTTCGGTGGCTGGCTCTCGCCGATCCCTGGTCTGCCCGATGGCGTCTTGTGGATGTTCCTGAAGATGGTCTTCTGGTTCTTCATGTTCGCCATGGTGAAAGCCATCACGCCGCGCTATCGCTACGACCAGCTGATGCGCATCGGCTGGAAGGTGTTCCTTCCGCTCTCGCTGGGCTGGGTCGTGGTGATCTCGTTCCTGGCGAAATTCGAAATCCTCGGTGCCTTCTGGGCCCGCTTCGCGATTGGAGGCTGATATGGCATTCGATTATGCCCGCGCCGCGAAATACTTCCTGCTTGTCGATTTCATCAAAGGCTTCGGCATTGGTATGCGGTATTTCTTTAGCCCGAAGCCCACGCTGAACTACCCGCATGAGAAGGGGCCGCTCTCGCCGCGGTTCCGTGGCGAACATGCGCTGCGTCGCTATCCCAATGGTGAGGAGCGCTGCATCGCGTGCAAACTGTGCGAGGCCGTGTGCCCCGCGCAAGCGATCACCATCGATGCCGAACCCCGCGCCGATGGCTCGCGCCGCACCACGCGCTACGATATCGACATGACGAAATGCATCTATTGCGGCTTCTGTCAGGAAGCCTGCCCTGTGGATGCCATCGTCGAAGGCCCGAATTTCGAGTTCTCGACCGAGACCCGCGAGGAACTCTTCTACGACAAGGCCAAGCTTCTCGATAACGGCGCCCGTTGGGAAGCCGAGATCGCCCGCAATATCGAAATCGACGCCCCCTACAGGTAAGGTGCCATGACGCAGGATTTCACCAAACTTTTCCAGACGATGATGGAGCAGGGGGCCGAGATGGCCCGCCGCTTCAATCCCGCATTGGAGAGCTTCAATCCTGCGGCTTTCGATAGCTATTTCCCCACCATGTCGCGCGACATGATGGAGATGTGGTTTGGCAATACATTCAATCGCGATGGTCTGGATGCGAAGACGCGTCTTCTGCTGACCCTCGCGGCACTGACCGCCATGGGCGCGCAGGCCGACGGCCAGATCCGGCTGACGATCCGCCACGCTATGGAAGCCGGTGCAACACAGCGGGAGATCGCCGAGACGATCTTCCAGATGAGCATGTTTGGCGGGGTGCCCGCCATGAGCCGTGCCTTCGAGATCGCCAAGGCGGTCTTTGCGGAGCAGGCAGAAGAATCTGCGGGAGATGACGCATGATGGTATTTTCGTTTTATCTCTTCGCCATCCTCGTGGTGGTGTCGGGGTTGATGGTTGTGCTGGCGCGCAACCCCGTGCACTCGGTGCTCTGGCTGATCCTGGCCTTCTTCTCGGCGGCGGGGCTGTTCATCCTGATGGGCGCTGAATTCGTCGCGATGCTGATGGTCATCGTCTATGTCGGCGCGGTCGCGGTGCTGTTCCTCTTCGTGGTGATGATGCTCGATGTGGACTTCACGGCGCTCAAGAGCGGGATGGTCAAATATCTGCCCATCGCCGTGCTGATCGGGATCGTGATCCTCGTGCAGCTGGGCTGGGCGATCGGGACGTGGAAGATGGCCGATGGCGCAACCAGCCTGCGGGCCGCCGTGGCGCCCGAGGGAGTGGATAACACCCGTGCGCTCGGTCTGATCCTCTATGACCAGTATCTCTATCTCTTCGAGGCCTCGAGCCTTGTGCTTCTGGTCGCGATGATCGGGGCGATCATGCTGACCATGCGCCACCGTGTGGATATCAAGCGTCAGGATCCGATGATGCAGATGCAGCGCGACCCGAAAGAACAGCTGAAGCTGATCGATGTGAAGCCGGGGCAGGGGCTCTAAGCCTGCCGTGACACAGATCGGGCGCGGAACCTCGCGCCCCAAAGAATTCGGCAGGATGCCTGCCAAAGACGGAGTACGGGGCGATGACCCGGAGGGACAACGATGATCGGACTTGAGCATTATCTTGGGGTGGCGGCGATCCTGTTCGTCATCGGTATTTTCGGAATTTTCGTGAACCGGAAGAACGTCATCGTCATCCTGATGTCGATCGAACTCATGCTTCTTGCGGTGAATATCAACCTTGTCGCCTTCTCGACCCATATGGGCGATCTGGTGGGGCAGGTCTTCACCATGTTCGTGCTCACCGTGGCTGCGGCCGAGGCCGCGATCGGTCTGGCGATCCTGGTGGTGTTCTTCCGCAACCGTGGCTCGATCGACGTCTCCGATGTCAACGTGATGAAGGGATAAGCGATGCCGACGATCATTCTGTTCGCGCCGCTCTTGGGCGCGCTTATCGCGGGCTTTGGCTGGCGGATCATCACCGAGAAGGGGGCGATGTATGTCTCCTCCGCGCTTCTGGTGCTGGCGGCCTTTCTCAGCTGGGTGGTGTTCCTGTCCTTCGATGGTCCGACCCAGCATATCGAGCTGTTCCGCTTCATTGAGTCGGGTGATATCGACAGTTCCTGGGCAATCCGTCTGGACCGTCTGACCACGATCATGCTGGTGGTGATCAACACCGTCTCCGCACTCGTTCATGTCTATTCTATCGGCTACATGGCGCATGACGAGAATTTCGGTGAGGGCGAGCAGTATAAAGCGCGCTTCTTCGCCTATCTCTCGCTCTTCACCTTCATGATGCTGACGCTGGTCACCGCCGATAACCTGATCCAGATCTTCTTCGGCTGGGAAGGTGTGGGCCTGGCCTCCTATCTGCTGATCGGCTTCTATTACAAGAAACCCTCGGCGGGGGCGGCGGCCATGAAGGCCTTCATCGTCAACCGTGTGGGCGATTTCGGCTTCCTGATCGGGATCTTCGCGCTGTTCTTCCTGACCTCCTCGGTCGATTTCGACACGATCTTCCAGATGGTGCCGCAGCTTGCCGAGCGCAGCATCGATTTCTGGGGCTTCTCGGTGAATGCGGTCGAGCTTTGCGCGATCTTCCTCTTCATCGGTGCGATGGGCAAATCGGCGCAGCTTCTGCTGCACACCTGGCTGCCCGACGCAATGGAAGGCCCGACGCCCGTCTCCGCACTGATCCACGCAGCGACCATGGTCACCGCAGGTGTGTTCCTGCTGTGCCGGATGTCGCCGCTCTTCGAGTTCGCGCCCGAGACCAAATCCTTCATCGTCTTCCTTGGTGCGACCACGGCCTTCTTCGCCGCGACCGTCGGCCTCGTGCAGAACGACATCAAACGCGTGATCGCCTATTCGACCTGCTCGCAGCTGGGCTATATGTTCGTGGCCGCTGGTGTGGGGGTCTATCCGGTTGCCATGTTCCACCTGCTGACCCATGCGTTTTTCAAGGCGATGCTGTTCCTCTCTGCAGGTTCGGTGATCACCGCGATGCATCACGAGCAGGACATGCGCAACTATGGCGGCCTGCGTAAGAAACTGCCGCTGACCTTCTGGGCGATGATGGTGGGGACGCTGGCCATTACCGGCGTCGGTATCCCGCTGACCCATATCGGTTTTGCAGGCTTCCTGTCGAAAGATGCGATCGTGGAGAGCGCATGGGCGGGCACCGCAGGCGGCTATGCCTTCTGGATGCTGGTCATTGCGGCGCTGTTTACCTCCTTCTACTCGTGGCGCCTGATGTTCATGACCTTCTTCGGCACCGCGCGCGGCGACAAGCACAAGCATGAGCATGCCCATGAGAGCAAGCCCGTGATGACCGTGCCGCTGGGCATTCTTGGTCTGGGGGCCGTGCTGGCCGGTATGATCTGGTATGGTCCGTTCTTCGGCAACGAAGAGAAAATGGCCAAGTTCTTCAACATGCCGACGCATGAAGTGGCCGCGGTCGAGGCTCCCGAAGCTGCCGAAGGGGCTGGCGCGATTGTGGCGACCGGTGCCGAGGCAACGGAGGCAGGTGAGGCCGCCGAGAGCGCGCACGAGATGCCTGCGATGGGTCCGACGGGTGAGGGGGCTGTGTTCATCGCGCCCGATAACCATGTGATCCACGATGCACATGAGGCCCCTGCTTGGGTGAAGGTCTCGCCCTTCATCGCGATGGTCATCGGCTTTGCCGTGGCATGGGTGATGTATATCGCGCAGCCCAAGCTTCCGGCGAAAATGGCCTCGACCTTCTATCCGCTCTACAAATTCCTGCTCAACAAGTGGTATTTCGACGAGCTTTATGAATACATCTTCCGCCGTCCCGCGGTCGGCCTTGCGCGCTTCTTCTGGAAGAAGATCGACGAGGCCACCATCGACGGTGCCATCAACGGGCTCGCGTTCAAGGTCATTCCCGCGCTCACCCGTCTCGCTGGCCGGATGCAGTCCGGCTACCTCTTCCACTACGCATTCACCATGGTCATCGGCATCGTGGTGCTCATGTTCTGGGTCGTTCTGGCCGGAGGGTCGCAGTAATGCAGAACCTGCTTTCCATCGTCACCTTCATCCCCGCGCTGTCGGCGATCATCCTTGCGGTGGTCATGCGCGGGGGCACCGAGGCGGCAGACCGTAACGCGAAATGGTTTGCGCTGACCGCCACGCTGGTGACGCTTCTGGCCTCGCTCTTCCTGCTGGCAGGCTACGATCCCTCCAACCCCGATTTCCAGTTCGTCGAACAGGCGGAATGGATCCTCGGCATGAACTACAAGGTCGGGATCGACGGGATCTCGCTCGTCTTCGTCATGTTGATCACCATCATGATGCCGATCACCATTCTCTCCGCATGGGTCAATGACCGCCGCGTGAAGGAATATATGATCGCCTTCCTCGTGCTGGAAACCTTCATGCTGGGCGTGTTCACCGCCCTCGATATCGTGCTGTTCTACCTCTTCTTCGAGGCCTCGCTGATCCCGATGTTCCTGATCATCGGTGTCTGGGGCGGGCGGCGCCGCGTCTATGCGACCTTCAAGTTCTTCCTTTACACCTTCGTGGGCTCGGTCTTCATGCTGGTGGGGATCGCGTGGATGTTCGCCATCACGGGAACCACCGATATCCCGACCCTGATGAGCTATGATTTCTCCTCCGAGGCCTTCTCGGTGCTGGGGATCAACATTCCGGGCGGTGTGCAGACGCTCCTCTTCCTTGCCTTCTTCGCCTCCTTCGCGGTGAAGATCCCGATGTGGCCGGTCCATACCTGGCTGCCCGATGCGCACGTTCAGGCACCGACTGCGGGCTCGGTCGACCTTGCGGCGATCCTGCTGAAGATGGGGGGCTACGGCTTCCTGCGCTTCTCGCTGCCGATGTTCCCCGTGGCCGCCGACCTGATGTCCGATTTCATCATGTGGCTCTCGGTCATCGCGATCATCTACACCTCGCTCGTGGCGCTGGCGCAGACCGATATGAAAAAGGTCATCGCCTATTCCTCGGTCGCCCATATGGGTTTTGTCACGCTCGGTATCTTCTCCTTCAACAAGCAGGGGATCGACGGCGCGGTCTATATCATGCTCAGCCACGGTTTCGTGTCGGGCGCGATGTTCCTGGGCGTCGGGATCATTTACGAACGCCTGCATACCCGCGAGCTGTCGGCCTTCGGCGGCCTCGTCAAGCGGATGCCGGTCTATGCGCTCTTCTATATGTTCTTCACGATGGCCAATCTTGGCCTTCCGGGAACGGGGAGCTTCGTGGGTGAGTTCCTCGCCCTGACCGGTGCCTTCAAGGCGCACACCATTGCGGCGACGCTGGCGACGCTAGGTGTGATCCTGTCGGCGGCCTATGGCTTGTGGATGTATCGCCGGATCTTCTTCGGAGAGTTGCTGAAGGAAAGCCTGAAAAGCGTGAAGGATCTCGATGGTCGCGAGATGTGCATGATGATCCCGCTGGTCGCGATCGTGCTGCTGCTCGGTGTCTATCCTGCCTTCCTGACCGATATCATCGGCCCGACGGTTGCCAATCTGGTCAATAACTACCATGCCGATCTCGCCGCCGCTGGCGTGGCCGTGCAGTAAGGAGAGCCAACAATGACTTCTACGGATTTCGCCACGGTGATGCCGGAGTTCCTGCTGTCGCTTTACGCGATGGTGGCTCTGCTGGGTGGTGTCTGGCTTGGCAAGGACAAGGTCGCGGGGTTCATCCTGTGGCTGACGGTCGCGATCCTTGTGCTCTTCGCGGCGCTGATCGGTCTCAACAATCTCACGAATGTGGCCTTCGACGGGCTCTTCATCGAGGACAACTTCTCGCGCTTCGCGAAGGTGCTGATCCTGCTCTCGGCGGCAGCTGTGCTGGCAATGGGTGTGGATTATCAGGAACGTCGCGGGTTGATGCGGTTCGAATATCCCATCCTCATCACGCTGGCCGTGGTGGGTATGATGATGATGGTCTCGGCGGGCAACCTGATGTCGCTCTATATCGGGCTCGAGCTGCAATCGCTCTCGCTCTATGTGGTAGCGGCACTGCGTCGCGACAGCACCCGTTCTTCGGAAGCCGGTCTGAAATACTTCGTCCTCGGTGCGCTCTCCTCGGGGATCATGCTCTACGGTGCCTCGCTCACCTATGGCTTCGCCGGCACGACCGATTTCGCCGGTATCCTGTCGGTGGTCAAAGAGGGGCAGATCCCCGTGGGCGTGCTCTTCGGCCTTGTCTTCATGATGATCGGGCTGGCCTTCAAGGTCTCCGCCGTGCCGTTCCATATGTGGACGCCGGATGTCTATGAGGGCTCGCCCTCCTCGATCACCGCCTTCTTTGCCACCGCACCCAAAGTGGCGGCAATGGCACTGTTTGCGCGGCTGCTGTTTGACGCCTTCGGTGGTGTGACCGATCAATGGGGCCAGGTCGTGGCACTCCTGTCGGTGGCCTCGATCCTCCTGGGGTCGATCGGCGCGATCGGGCAGACCAATATCAAACGTCTGATGGCCTATTCCTCGATCACCCATATGGGCTTCGCGCTTCTGGGGCTGATGGCTGGCACCGAGCAGGGTGTGGCGGCGATGCTGATTTACATGGCGGTCTATGTCGCGATGAATATCGGTATGTTCTCCTTCATCCTGTCGATGGAGCGCGACGGCCAGCCGGTCACCGATATCAAGGCGCTCAGCATGCTGGCGCGCCGTGGTCCGATGCGGGCATGGGCGCTGCTGATCCTGCTGTTTGCGCTGGCCGGTGTGCCGCCGATGATGGGCTTCTGGGCCAAGTTCTCGGTGCTGGTCGCGGCAGTTGAGGCGGGCTATGTCTGGCCCGCGGTCTTCGCCGTAATCGGCTCGGCAATTGCCGCCTTCTATTACCTGCGCATCGTCTACTACATGTATTTCGGTGATGAGGAAGAGCTGGGCATCGACAAACGCATCGCCACGCCGCAGCGTGTCCTTCTGATCGGGTCCGGCATCCTCATGGTCGCCGGTTCGATCAACCTCTTCGGTATCGAGGGTGTCGCACAGGCGGCAGCAGCAGCACTTGTCAATTGATCTACCCCAATGGCCCGAGGCAGTGGCGCGTAAGGTGCTGCCCCGGGTCGATAGTACGATGGCCGAAGCGGCCAGAATGGCTCCGCAGCAAGCGGGGCCTATCTGGATTCTGGCGCATGAGCAGACTGCAGGTCACGGGCGGCGCGGACGTGCATGGGTGCAGCCCGCGGGGAATTTCTCCGCGAGCTATCTGTTCCGGCCCCGCATGGAGCCCGCCCGGGCGGCGCTATATTCCTTTGTCGCGGCGCTGGCGCTCGACGAGGCGCTCGGCCAGATCTGTGGGCCTCAGGCGCAACTGGCGATCAAATGGCCCAATGACGTGCTTCTGAACGGTGGCAAGGTGTCGGGCATCCTGCTCGAGACCATCGGACAGGGGCCGGAGGCATGGCTCTGCATCGGTATCGGCGTCAATCTGGCACAGGCGCCCGAGGCGGGGCTCGTGGAAGCGGGCGCCGTGGCGCCGGTAAGCGTGGCACAGGCCTTGGGATATGCGCCGACGCCGGACGAGTTTCTGGCCTATCTCGCCCCCGCTTTCGACCGCTTTGCCACAGATTACCAGACCTATGGTTTTGCGCCGATCCGCACGGCTTGGCTGGCACGTGCCGCGCGTATTGGCCAGCCTATCCGCGCACGGACGGGCACCCAGAGCCATGACGGCATTTTTGAAACCATCGACGAGAGCGGTGCGATGATCCTGAACCGTCCCGAGGGACGGCTGGCAATCTCTGCCGCTGATATCTTTTTCTGAAAGGGGGGCGCGATGCTTCTCTGTATCGATTGCGGGAATACCAATACGGTCTTCTCCATCTGGAACGGTTCCGAGTTTCTGAGCACCTGGCGCATCGAGACCAATCACAAACGCACGGCCGATGAATATTATGTCTGGCTGACCTCGCTGATGATGCTGCACGATATGAAGGTGCGGATAGGGGCGGTGGTGATTTCCTCGACTGTGCCGCGTGTGGTGTTCAACCTGAGGGTTCTGGCCAACCGCTATTTCGACTGCCGGCCGCTGGTGGTGGGTAAGCCTGAATGCCAGCTCCCTGTGGCGCCGCGTGTCGATATCGGCACCACCGTTGGTCCGGACCGGCTGGTGAATACGGTGGCAGGTTTCGACCGGCATGGCGGTGATCTGATCGTCGTCGATTTCGGTACGGCAACTACCTTCGATGTGGTGGCGCCGGACGGGGCCTATATCGGCGGTGTCATTGCTCCGGGCGTCAATCTGTCGCTGGAGGCGCTGCATGCCTCGGCGGCGGCCCTGCCGCATGTGGATGTGACCATGCCGGAGAAGGCTGTGGGCACAAATACCGTCGCCTGTATTCAATCCGGCGTCTTTTGGGGCTATATCGGTCTTGTCGAAGGCATTGTGCGCCAGATCCGGCTGGAACGTGCGCGCCCGATGAAGGTGATTGCCACCGGCGGGCTTGCAGAACTTTTCGAGCAAGGGTTTGATCTCTTTGACAGTGTCGAGTACGACCTAACCATCCATGGTCTGCGATTGATCCATGATTATAACAAGGGGCTGGCAAGCGCATGAGCGACAGGCTGATCTATCTCCCGCTAGGCGGGGCAGGCGAAATCGGGATGAATGCCTATGTCTATGGCTATGGTCCCGAAGGGTCCGAACGGCTGATCGTCGTCGATCTGGGCGTGACATTTCCGGATATGGACGGATCGCCGGGTGTCGATCTGATCATGGCCGATGCGGCATGGCTGGAACAGAATGCCGAGCGCATCGAGGCGATCTTCATTACCCACGCGCATGAGGACCATATCGGGGCGCTGCCCTTCCTGTGGCCCAAATTGCGCAAGCCGGTCTATGCGCGTGCCTTTACGGCGAGCCTTGGCCAGCAGAAACTCAACGAGAACGGCGTGAACACGCAGATCAACGTGGTCGAGCCGCGTCCGCAGGTGATCGAGGCGGGTCCGTTCAAGGTGCAATTCGCGCCGATCTCGCATTCGATCCCCGAAAGCTCGGCGCTGATCATCGACACGCCCGAAGGCCGGATCGTCCACTCGGGGGATTTCAAGCTCGACGCAAATCCGATCGTCGGCGAACCCTTCGACGTGCAGATGTGGCACGAGATCGCGCAGGAAACGGGCGGTATCAAGGTGTTGACCTGCGATTCCACCAATATCTTCAGCCATCTGCCGGGCAAGTCGGAGGCGACGCTGATCGAGCCGCTGACGAAGCTCATCCAGATGCAGGATGGCATGATCGTTGCGACCACCTTCGCCTCGAACGTCGCGCGGTTGAAAACGCTGGCCGATGCGGGGGTCGCTGCGGGCCGGTCGATCTGCCTTATGGGCCGCTCGATGAAGCGCATGGTGCAGACCGCCAAGGAAACCGGCGTGCTGAAGGACTTCCCCTCGGTGGTGCAGCCCGAAGAGGCCGCCGATATCCCGCGCGAAAACCTGATGCTCATCGTGACCGGCTCGCAGGGCGAGCGGCGCGCGGCGTCGGCGGCGCTCTCGCGCGGCAAATATCTGGGCCTCGAGATGAAAGAGGGCGATGCGTTCCTCTTCTCCTCGAAAACCATCCCCGGCAACGAGATCGGCGTCATCAAGATCATGAACGCCTTCTCCGAGATGGGGGTCGAGGTGATCGGGGATCGCGGCGGGCTCTATCACGTTTCGGGCCATGCCAACCGCCCCGATCTGGAGGCGGTGCATGACCTTCTCAAGCCCAAGGTGCTGATCCCGATGCATGGCGAGCACCGTCATCTGCGCGAGCATATGAAACTCGCGCAGTCCAAAGGTATCGCCTCGGAAATCGCAACCAACGGGACCATGCTTGATCTGACCGGCGACCAGCCGAAGGTCGTGGAATATATCGAGACGGGCCGTCTCTATCTGGATGGCACCGTGCTTATCGGCGCGCTGGACGGTGTGGTGCGCGAGCGTATCCGCATGGCACTGAACGGCCATATCATGGTGAATGTGATCATCGACGAAGACGGGGCGCCATTGGGCGATCCGTGGGTCGAGACGATGGGCCTGCCGGTCAAGGGCCGTTCTGGCATCGCGCTCGAGGAGGTTCTCGAACAGGAACTCTCCGAGGCACTCGATCGCGCACCGGGCAAGGTGATGAAGGATGACGACAAGATCGAGGATGTGCTGCGCCGCCAAGCCCGCACCTGCTCGCTCGAGGAGATCGGCAAGAAGCCGGAAGTGACCGTCGTCGTCTCGCGTCTGATGGACGAATAAGCACCCAATACCTGCCATTGATACCCGCCCGTGCCTGGCACGCGGCGGGTATTTTTATGTCCGCCCATTGCGGCGCGTGACGATAGAGCAGACATAAAAAAGGCGGCCCGCGGGGCCGCCTTTCTTGCATCTGGATTGATCGATCAGCTTTCGCTGCTATCGCTCGGCGTTTCCGCTGCCGGAGCGGCGGTGGCGTCCCCTGCGGCCTCGACCGGTTCATCGGTCTTCTTCTTGCGGCTGCGCGTGGTGGTCGCCTTGGGCTTGGCCGCGGCCTTGGTGGTCGTGGTTTTGGCCTTGGGCGTTTTGGGCTTTGCCGTTGTCGAGCGGGTGCGCGTGCGCTTGGGCTTTGCAGCGGGTTCCTCTGCCGCGGCTTCGGCAGATGCCGCTACCTCTCCTGCAGGCTCGGCTGCAACCGGTTCCGCGGGGACGGCTTCGGAGGCTACGTCCGCCTCGGGCGTTGCGACCGGAGCAGCCGCGTCGGTCGACGCTTCGACTGCCGCCTCGGCGCTGGTCTCTTCGGCCTTTTTCGGAGCAGCCTTGCGGCGACGCGAACGGGTGGGTTTCGGCGCTTCTGCCTCTTCCTGCACCTGCGTTTGAGCCTCGGCCTGAATATCGGCCTTCGCCTCGACCGGGGCTGCCGGAGCCGCGGCCTCGACTGTTACCTCGGCCGTCGTTTCGACTACGCTGTCCTCGTCATGCTCGTCATCCTTCGGACGCGAGATCACGAATTCGCGCAGCAGGAATTCCGGCACATGGTCGCCCATGCCGACCACATCAGGGCCATCATCACGACGATTGCGGCGGTAGCGGTCGGAGCCATGACGCTCCGGCTGCGCACGGCCGTGTTCGTAGGATTTTCCATGATCATGGCGGGGGCTGCGCGGGGTCTCGGCTTCGGCGCGCGGAGATTCTTCGCGGCGCTCGCTGTCGCGGCGGTCCTCGTAGCGGCGTTCGGCGGCTTTAGCCTCGACGGGTTTTGCCTCGGGGACAGCCACGTTCAGCGGCTCCTTTGACGCTTCCTGACCGTGATCGGGGACGGGACGTTTGTGGTCACGTCCATTGCGCCCGCCGCGTTCGCCGCGCGAGGAGGACGAGCGGCCACCACGTTCGGTGCGCGGGCGCGGAGCCTGGCTTGCGGCGTCGGACAGCTCGAACCCTTCGGGAATTTCCGCGCGGGGCAGGGTCGTCTTGACCAGATCCTCGATCTGGCCGAGGAATTTCTCGTCATAAGGCGTTGCCAGCGAGATCGCGGTGCCAAGACGGCCCGCACGACCGGTTCGCCCGATGCGGTGCACATAGTCTTCGGCATGCATTGGCAGATCGTAGTTGAAGACGTGGCTGACGCTGGGCACATCCAGACCGCGGGCCGCCACATCGGAGGCCACAAGGATTTTAAGCTTGCCATCGCGGAAGCTTTCCAGCGTGCGGGTCCGCTGCGACTGGTCCAGATCGCCATGGATCGGCTGCGCATCAAAACCGTATTTTTGCAGCGATTTCGAAACGATATCCACATCCGTCTTGCGGTTGCAGAAGACGATCCCGTTATCGAGCTTCTCGCCCTCGGCGGTGATCACCGCGCGCAGCAGTTCGCGCTTGGTCTTGGCGGCCTGATCCTTGCGGGGCGGGGTGATCTCGATGAGCTTTTGAGTGATGGTCTGCGAGGTGGTGGCCTGACGGGCCACTTCCACGCGCACCGGCGCCTGCAGGAAGGTATTGGTGATACGTTCGATCTCGGGAGCCATCGTTGCCGAGAAGAACAGCGTCTGACGGGTGAAAGGCGTCAGCTGGAAGATGCGCTCGATATCGGGGATGAAGCCCATATCCAGCATCCGGTCAGCCTCGTCGACCACCATCACCTTCACATCGGTCAGGATCAGCTTGCCGCGCTCGAAATGGTCCAGAAGGCGGCCCGGAGTGGCAATAAGCACATCCACACCCTTGTCGATCAGCTTGTCCTGCTCGCCAAAGGCCACGCCACCGATCAGCAGGGCGCGGGTCAGTTTGGTATGTTTGGCATAGAGGTCGAAATTCTCGGCGACCTGCGCGGCCAGTTCGCGCGTCGGTGCGAGCACCAGCGACCGCGGCATCCGCGCGCGGGCACGGCCACGGCGCAGGCGGGTCAGCATCGGCAGGGTGAAGGACGCGGTCTTGCCGGTCCCGGTCTGGGCGATCCCCAGAACATCCTTGCCCTCGAGGGCAGGGGGAATCGCTTTTTCCTGAATCGGAGTGGGCGAAGTGTATCCCGCCTCTTCGATGGCAAGAAGAACCTTGGGGTCGAGTTTCAGCTCGGAAAACTTGGTCATACGCGTCCTGATAACAGCAGAGCAATGTCTGCAGAAAATAAGGGACGCGACGGTTCAGGCGCCCCGGCTAGCTCCCACCGGATTATGGGATGGCGTGTGCACTAGCCGAATTTCAGCAAAAGGTCAATGTAAAGGGCCATGCAGCGGCGGATGTAGCGATTGTTTCGCCATAATGGTGGCCATTATGCCTGCAATGCAGCCCGGCGGACCCGTGCGACCGATCAGCGCAATTGCCTGCGCCGTCCGGGAGCGCTATCTCCTTGCTTTGGTTTTGACAGCCATGACCCAAGGTGACAAAGCTTGGCGTCCCCCCGAAAGCGAGGACTTGGAATGACTTCAGAGATCGTCACGCATGCTGCAGGCCTCGGTCCTGTCATGGCCTTCGCCACGGTGGGCGCGGTCGGCGTCGGTGCCCAGTGGCTGGCATGGCGGCTCCGCCTTCCGGCCATCGTCTTCATGCTGATCGCGGGCGTTATCGTCGGGCCGGTGACGGGGCTCATCGACCCGATGCGCGATTTCGGTGACCTGACCGGCCCGTTGATCAGTCTGGCGGTGGCGGTGATCCTGTTCGAGGGGGGCATGTCGCTTGACCTCCACCGACTGGGCGATGCGCGGGCCGGTGTGATGCGGCTCGTGCTGATCGGTGCGCCTCTGGGCTGGCTGATGTCGACGCTTGCCCTGCGGCTGGCAGCCAATCTCTCATGGGAAAGCTCCGCCGTCTTCGGTGGCATCATGATCGTCACCGGCCCGACGGTGATCGCACCACTTCTGCGCTCCGCGCGTCTGGCACGGCGACCGGCACAGCTTCTGCAATGGGAGGCCATCGTCAATGACCCGATCGGCGCGCTGGCTGCCGTGCTGGCCTATGGGGTCGTGTTGGTGTTCCATGCCGATCTGGGGCTGGGCGAGGCCGCGCTCGAGACAGGGCTCGGCATTCTCTTCGCGCTGGTCTTCGGCCTTGCCAGCGGGCGGGCGATGGTCTGGGCGTTCCAGGGCGGGCGGGTGCCGGAATTCATGAAGGTGCCGGTGCTGTTCGTGGCGCTGCTGTTTACCTTCGCGCTGAGTGATGCGGTGCTGCATGAAAGCGGGCTTCTGGCAGTGACCATGATGGGGCTGGTGATCGGCAATGCCGATCTCCCCTCCTATACCGAACTGCGCCGGTTCAAGGAGCATGCCACTGTTCTGCTGGTGTCGGGGGTGTTCATCCTGCTGGCAGCGAGCCTCGATATCTCGCAGCTGCGGCTCCTGAACTGGAAGGCACTGGGCTTCCTAGTGGCGGTGATCGCCATCGCGCGCCCTGCTACGGTGCTTTTGTCGCTTCTGGGCACCAAAATCCCGTGGAAAGAGCGCGCCTTTATCGCCATGACCGGCCCGCGCGGGGTGGTTCTGGTGGCGGTGGCGGGGCTCTTCGGGCAGCGTCTGGCCGACGCTGGCGTGGCCGATGGTGCGATGATCGCGCCGCTGGCCTTCCTGCTGGTGACGGTCACGGTGGTGCTGCACGGGTTCACACTGGCACCTCTGGCGCGGGCGTTGGGACTGGCCGATACCGAGAAGCCGGGCGTGCTGATCGTGGGCGGCTCGCGGTTTTCCACCCGTCTGGGCGAGGCGTTGCAAAAGGCCGATGTGCCGGTGCTGATCGCCGATTCCAACCACCAGCACCTGATCCGGCCACGGGCGGCGGGGCTGAAGACCTTCTATGGCGATATTCTGGGGGAGGCCGCCGAGGATACGATCGAGCGGCTCTCATATTCCAATGTTCTGGCGGTCACCGATAACGACGCCTACAACACGCTGGTCTGCACCGATCTCGGCGCAGAGCTGGGCCGTGCCAACGTCTGGCAGGTCGCCCGTCAGCGCGAGGACCAGCGCCGTCATGCGCTGCCTGCGCAGCTGGGCGGACAGCCCTTCGGGGCGGGGCGGACCTTCGATATGTTCCGCGATATGGTACGCGAGGGCTGGAGCTTCCGCGTGACCCGCCTGACCGAGGAGTTCACGCTGGCACAATGGCGCGCGCTGCGCCCGATGGCCGTGCCGCTCCTGCGGATTTCTCCAAAAGGGGAGATCGGTTTCATCGACAAGCCCGAGGAGCTTAAGGCCGATGCGGGGGTGCGGATCCTGTCGCTCCTGCCGCCCGATGCAGGCTCCGACGAGGCGGCCAGCGTGGCGGTGACCGAGGTGGACGAGAAACCCGACACCGCCCCCGGTCCGGTCGCGCCGCTGCCCTGATGTGGCGCGATACGGGGCAGTGACCCACGCAAAACCCCGCGGTCCGTGCCGCAACAGTTGACCTTGACCGCCGCCTCTGGCAGTGGAGAGGCAACCAGAGGAAGACCCAGATGAACCTGTTTGCCAATATCCGCGCGGTCGTGATCAACGCGCTGAACGAGATGACGAAGGACGGCACGCTCCCCGAGGGGCTGGACCTGAGCAACGTAACCGTCGAGCCGCCGCGAGACGCGCTGCATGGCGATATGGCGACCAATGCCGCGATGGTGCTGGCCAAGCCCGCAGGCGCCAAGCCCCGCGATCTGGCCGAGGCGCTGGCTGCCAAGCTGCGCGAAGAGCCGCGTGTGACCTCCGCCGAGGTGGCAGGGCCCGGTTTCCTGAACCTGCGTCTCGATGCGTCCGTTTGGGGCGATGTGGCCCGTGCGGCGCTCGCCGCAGGCCCTGATTTCGGCCGTGCCGATCTGGGCAGGGGTCTGAAGGTCAATGTCGAATATGTCTCGGCCAATCCGACCGGTCCGATGCATGTCGGGCACACCCGTGGCGCGATCTTCGGCGATGCGCTCTCGAGCCTGCTGGATTTCGCGGGCTATGATGTCACGCGCGAATATTACATCAACGATGGTGGCGCGCAGGTCGATGTGCTGGCGCGCTCTGCCTATGAGCGCTACCGGGAGGCCTGCGGCCTCGAACCCGAGATCCGCGAGGGTCTCTATCCGGGCGATTACCTGATTCCGGTGGGGCAGGCGCTCAAGGATAAATATGGCGACAGCCTGCTGGAAAAAGGCGAGCAGTTCTGGCTTGAGGATATCCGCGAGTTCGCCACCGAAGCAATGATGGAGATGATCCGCGGCGATCTGGCGTCGCTAGGTGTGAAGATGGATGTCTTCTATTCCGAGAAATCGCTCTATGGCACGGGCCAAATCGAGGCGGCGCTCAAGCGCCTAGAAGATATGGGTCTGATCTATGAGGGTGTGCTTGAGCCGCCGAAGGGCAAGCTGCCCGAGGATTGGGAAGAGCGCGAGCAGACGCTGTTCAAATCGACCCAGTTCGGGGATGATGTCGACCGTCCGGTGAAAAAATCCGACGGCAGCTGGACCTATTTCGCCCCCGATATCGCCTATCACTGGACGAAGGTCGAACGCGGTTATGACATGCTGATCGACGTCTTCGGCGCCGATCACGGTGGCTATGTGAAGCGGATGAAGGCGGCCGTGGCGGCACTTTCGGACCGTCGCGTTCCGCTCGACATCAAGCTGATCCAGCTGGTGAAGCTGTTCAAGAATGGCGAGCCCTTCAAGATGTCCAAACGTGCAGGCACCTTTGTGACCCTGCGCGATGTGGTCGAGCAGGCGGGCGCCGATGTGACCCGCTTCCATATGCTGACCCGCAAGAATGACGCAGCCCTCGATTTCGATTTCGACAAAGTGCTCGAGCAGTCCAAGGATAACCCCGTTTTCTATGTGCAATATGCGCATGCGCGGGTCTGTTCGGTCATGCGCAAGGCGGCGGAAGCGGGCTGGGATCTCAATGATGCCAAGCTCTCGCAGGCCGATATCATGCTCGAGGATGCCGCACAGGCCACGCTTGCACGCAAGATCGCCGAATGGCCGCGTCTGGTGGAAATCGCCGCCCGTGCCAATGAGCCGCACCGCGTGGCCTTCTTCCTCTACGAGCTGGCCTCCGACCTCCACAGCCTGTGGAATCGCGGCAATGACAAGCCCGAACTGCGCTTCTTCCAGGAAGGTGACGAGGCTGCGACCACCTCACGAATCGCTCTGGCCCGCGCCACGGCGGTTGTGATTTCTGCCGGACTTGGTATCCTTGGTGTCACTCCGGCTGAAGAGATGCGCTAAAACGCACGCCGCTGGATGAGAAGGTAGTGGACCGGGAAACCGGCGGCGAGGCGGAATATGGCAGTCTTTCACAGACCCTTCGAGGGGGATGATGCCTCCTATGAGGAGGAAGCATCCGGAAACGAGAGCGCGCGGCCACGGCGGCGCGCTTCCGGCTATTCCATGCCGTCGGCAGGGCGTATGCGGCGCGATTCTGTGGGCGCTGGTGGCGAGTCGAGCTTCTTCATGCCGTCTCAGGCGTTCCGGCCACGCGACGATTACGATGTGGATGACGAGGCGCTGGAATTCGGCGCCTACCGTCCCAACCGCCAGCCCGACGATCACGAATTCATCACGGCGGATGATGATTACGATCCGTGGGAGCAGTCCGAACAGGGGGCAGAGCCGCAAGAACCCGTAACAGCGCACAGCGAGGCGCGCACGGCACCTGCGCGCAGCTTTACCCCCAATTACAGCAACCAGCCGCATCCCTCGCAAGCGCCTGCCTTCGATCCCCGCTATGGCGCGGAGGTGTTCGAGGACGAGGAGTTGCCCGCTCGCGCACGCCCGCTGCAGCGCTGGGTCAATGTGGCAGGGGCACTGACCTCGGTCGCGCTGATCCTCGGTGTGGTGGTCTGGGGCTACAAGCTCGCGATGCGCGACATTCAGGGCGTGCCGGTGATCAAGGCGATGGACGGCCCCGCGCGCGTGGCCCCCGAGGATCCGGGTGGCGAGCTGGCCGAGCATGTGGGCCTGTCGGTCAATGGCGTGGCGGGCACCGGTGTGGCCGCTCCCGCGCCCGAGCGCGTAACGCTCGCCCCGCCCGAGGCCGTGCTGGCCGAAGGCGACAAGGCGATGTCCGACCTGAAGCCGATCGATGCGGCGACCGCTCCGATGGAAGCCGAGGACTCGCCCGATCAGGTCATCGTGCCGGTCCCCGATAGCGATGCCGCGCCCACGCCCGAAATGCAGAGCGCGACCCGCTCGCTGGCCGTGCCCAATGCGATCGATGAGGATGCGGCAGAAGATGCCGATATGACCGATAGCACCGCTCTGGTGGTCGATGATGCCGAAGAGGGCACGCAGGAGGCGGTGGCGCCGCCCTCGGCCGATGCGATCGCCGACACCATTCCCGGTGTGATCCGTTCGCCGCGTCCCTTGGCCCGCCCCGATCATGATCTGGTGGCCGAGGCGGTGGCCGCCTCGCTGGGCGGTGGCGGGGCGTCTGCCTCACCCTCCGAAAGCTCCGGTCCCGTCGAGATCGATGCGGGCAGCCTTCCGGCAGGCACGCGGCTCGTGCAGATCGGGGCCTTCGACAATATCGATCAGGCGCGCAGCGCCTGGGACCAGACCGCCACCCGTTTCGGCCCCCTGATGGAAGGCAAGAAGCGCGTGGTGCAGGAGGCCACCGCGGGTGGCCGGACCTTCTTCCGCCTCAGGGTGCAGGGCTTCGATGATCTGGCGCAGGCGCGCCAGTTCTGCGCGGCACTTGTCGCCGAGGGCGCAACCTGTATTCCGGCAACGGTGCGATAATGACTTCAGCCACGATCCTTGGACTGTCGGGCCTGACCCTGACCGAGACCGAGCGCGCATTTTTCCGCGAGGCGCAGCCTTGGGGGTTCATTCTGTTTGCGCGCAATATCGATACGCCCGATCAGGTGCTGCGCCTGACCTCCGATCTGCGCGAGGCCGTGGGCCGGGATGCGCCGGTGCTGATCGATCAGGAGGGCGGGCGCGTTCAGCGGATGCGTGCGCCCCATTGGCGCGAATGGCTGCCGCCGCTCGAACAGGCTGCATTCCTTGATCCCGAGCGCAGCTTCTGGCTGCGGGCGCGGATCATGGCGGACGAGCTGCGCGCCGTGGGTGTCGATAGCAATTGTGCGCCCTGCTGCGATATTGCGGGACCGCAGACGCATCCGTTCCTGCGCAACCGCTGTATGGGCGAGGATGCCGCCACCGTGGCCCGCAATGCCCGTGCAAGCGCGATGGGCTTTCTGGCAGGCGGTGTGCTGCCGGTGATCAAACATATTCCGGGCCACGGTCGGGCCACGGCCGACAGCCATAAGGATCTGCCGCTGGTCGAGGCCTGCGCCGAGGATCTGATCGCACAGGATTTCGCGGCTTTCCAGCCGCTCCATGATATGCCGATGGCAATGACCGCCCATATCCGCTTTGCCGCTTTCGATGATGCCCCTGCGACCCAGTCGCCGGTGATGGTCGATTTGATCCGGCAGGTGATCGGGTTTGACGGTCTGCTGATGTCCGATGATCTCTCGATGCAGGCGCTCTCGGGCAGCATCCGCCAGCGCGCCGAGGCCACGATGGCTGCGGGCTGCGATATCACGCTCCACTGCAATGGCGAACGGTCCGAGATGGAAGAGGCCGTGGTGGGAGCAGGGACATTGAGCGATGCCGCCAAGACCCGTGCCGCAGCGGCCATCGCGCGCCGCGCGATGCGCGAGGCCGTGGATATCGCGGTGCTGGAGCGGGAGCTTGCAGACCTCTTGCAGGCAAGCGGGGTCTGATGGCCACGCCCCCCAAACCCCAGGATATGCGCGTGGCCGAGCGTCTGGCCGCCGAGGCGCTGATCATCGATGTGAACGGGTTCGAGGGCCCGCTCGATCTCCTGCTGACGCTTTCGCGCAGCCAGAAGGTCGATCTTCGCAAGATCTCGGTGCTGGCTCTGGCCGAGCAATATCTGGCCTTTGTCGATCATGCGCGCGAACTGCGTATCGAGCTGGCCGCCGATTATCTGGTGATGGCAGCGTGGCTGGCCTATCTGAAATCACGCCTGCTGCTGCCGCCCGAGCCCGATGCCGAGGGCCCCTCCGCCGAAGATATGGCCGCCCATCTTGCCTTCCAGCTGGAACGGCTGGAGGCGATGCGGGATGCAGCCGCGCAACTGATGGCGCGCGACCAGCTGGGGCGCGATATCTTCCCGCGCGGGATCTCCGAAGAAGTGGTGCGGGTGAAGAAGATCACCTATTCGGCCACGCTGATGGATCTGATGCGCGCCTATTCGCGCGTGCGCACACGCGACGAGTTCCGCCCCTATGCGTTTGACCGGCGTAATATTTTCAGCCTCGAACAGGCGCTCGACCAGCTGCGCGATCTGATCGGCTTCTCGGGCGAGTGGATGGATCTGTCGAGCTATCTGCCCGAGAGCTGGCGGGTCGATCCCGCGCGCAGGCGGTCTGCGACAGCGGCCACTTTTGCCGCCTCGCTGGAACTGGCCAAACAGGGCGCCATCGAGATCCGCCAGAGCGATACCTTCTCTCCCATCTCAATCCGGAAGACATCATGAGCGATCCCGTAGAGACCATGGTCGAAGACCGCGAACCGCAGCTCTTCTCGGCCCCGCCGATGGAGGCGCAGGAGCGGATGGTCGAGGCGATGCTCTTTGCCTCGCCCGAGCCGATCACCACACGCGAGATGCAGACGCGTATGCCCGTGGGCGCGGACCCGCGCGAGGCTCTGGAGCGCGTTCGTGCCCGCTACGAGGGGCGCGGCGTGCATGTGGTGCGGGTGGGCGAAGGCTGGGCCATGCGCACCGCGCCCGATCTGTCCTTCCTGTTGCAGAAAGAAACGGTCGAGAGCCGCAAACTCTCGCGCGCGGCCACCGAGACGCTGGCGATCATCGCCTATCACCAGCCGGTCACCCGCGCCGAGATCGAGGAGATCCGTGGCGTGGCCGTCTCGCGCGGGACGATCGATCTGCTGCTGGAGCTGGACTGGATCCGGTTCGGTCGCCGCCGTATGACGCCGGGTCGTCCGGTCACATTTGTGGTGACCCAAGGATTCCTTGACCATTTCAGCCTCGAATCCGCCCGCGATCTTCCGCAGCTTGCGGAACTTCGCAGCGCCGGATTGCTTGATAGTAGACGCATGCCCGGTGAAGATGAGCCCGAGGATGACGATGACGAGGTCTCGGATAACGGGGCAGGGCAAAGCGAGATGTTCGAGGAATAGGAGCCTTAGAAATGAACCAGATCCTGCGAATGATTATGAATCAGCTGATCCGCAAAGGGGTCAATTACGGCGTCAATCGGGGGATCAAGATGGCCTCCAAACGTGGCCGCAATGCGGGCGACGACACTCCGATGACACCCGAGGAACGCGCGCGCCAGAAAAAGCTGCAGAAGATGGCGGGGGGCGCGAAGAAGTTCTCGCGCATGACCAAGATGGGGCGGCGCCTCTGAGGCTGCTCAGCTCGCCCGGAAATGTTTGGCGAGCTTCAGGCCCTGTCCCTGATAGTTCGACTTGAGGTCGGCGCCATAGAGACGCTTGGGGCGCTCCGCCATGTGCTCGTAGACCAGCCGGCCCACGATCTGGCCATGTTCCAGAACGAAGGGCGCCTCGTGACAGCGCACTTCCAGCACGCCGCGCGAGCCTTGGCCACCCGCCGCCCCATGCCCGAATCCCGGATCGAAGAAGCCCGCGTAATGCACGCGGAATTCGCCCACCATCGCCAGATAGGGTGCCATCTCGGCCGCGAAATCGGGCGGAATGGTCACCGCCTCACGCGAGACAAGGATATAGAACGCGCCGGGATCGAGGATGATCCGGCCCTCGGTCGTGCGCAGCTCTTCCCAGAACTCGGTCGGATTGTATTCACCGATCCGGTCCAGATCGATCACGCCGGTATGGGGTTTGGCGCGGTAGCCCACCAGATCGCCCGTCTCGGGGCGTAGATCGACCGAAAAGCCCAGACCGTGGTCAATCACCGCCTGACCGCTGACAAGCGGCTCCAGCATATGCAGGGCGCGCAGCTCGTCATCCGAGAGCGCCGCCTGACCGCCCGAGAAACGGATCTGATTAAGCCGCATTCCCGGTCGCACCAGAACCGAAAAACTGCGCGGGCAGATCTCGGCAAAAAGCGGGCCGCTATAGCCTTCGGGGATACGGTCGAATTCGGTGCCGTGATCGGTGATGACGCGGGTCAGCAGATCCAGACGACCGGTGGAGGATTTGGCATTAGCCACCGCGCTGATGCCCTGCGGCAGCGCAAGCGATTCCATCAAAGGCACAAGATAGACACACCCCTTTTCGAGCACCGCCCCATTGGAGAGATCCATCCGGTGCATCTCGAAATCGGCAAGTTTGTCGGTCACACAGATGCCACGTCCCGCAAGGAAGGAGGCGCGCACCCGATAGGCCACAAGGCCCAGCCGTAGGTCGAGGCTGGCAGGCTGTATCTGCTCGGGAGTTACCGCAATATCGGCGGAGATCTCGCCCTTGGAGATCATCGCCTCGATGGCGCTGTCGGAAAGAACACCAATCGTCACGGGGCGGATCTCCTTCGGGAAATGTCTTTCGAAAACTGTCGGTTAGATACAGGAAAGCCCACCCCGAAGGGTGGGCTGTTCTGATGGTCGGGCCAGCGAGATTCGAACTCACGGCCTTCCGTCCCCCAGACGGACGCGCTAACCAGGCTGCGCCATGGCCCGACATGAGGCGCATATAGAGGGAAAGCGGCGCGGGGTGCAAGAGCGAAAACGAAGATTTTTTCGTCTTTTTTCATCTGCTTTCCCGCGCCCCCTAAAAACACGTCAGGGACGGATTTCGCGCGACAGTTCACGGCGCAGCGCATGCAGTTTGTCGGCGGCGCGGCGCAGGGCAACCTGTTCGGTGCGCGTCATCTGCTCGGGGCGGATCGTGGAGATTCGCGCGACGACCACCGAGATTCGGGTGGGCGGCAGATGGTCGGGTTCCTCGGCGCTGGCCTGCGGCGCCGAGATCTCGGCAAGGGCTGCGGCGCTCTGCTCGGGGCTCGGGCGGGGGGCGGGCGGCACCACGGCCTCTGCCTGCGGCACAGGCGCATCGACTGAGGCTTCGACCGGGGCTGTTTCCGCTCCCCGCGCGGCGTCGTCCCCGGCAGCGGCTTCTGTTTCCGGCGCGTCGGTCTCGTCCTCGATCAGCGGGGAGAAGTCTTCCTCCTCCGGCTCATCGTCGAAAAGCGGTGTCTGCGCCCAGACATCGTCAAAGCTTGGCGGCAGGTCTGAAGGGGAGTCGGCGTCGTGCATCCCAGGGGCGGCTTCGGCCGTGTCTTCGGGGACGCTGTCCATGACCTCTTCGCCGGGAAGGGGGTCAAATTCCGGCAGGAAACTATGGGGCTGATGCGGGGCGCCGTCTTCGACCGGAGCAGTTTGTGGCACTTCATCGTCTGCGGACAGCACCGGCATGCTGTCGGAAACCGCATCGGCCTCTGTGGCCTCGCGCTCTGCCAAGAGGTTTTCGGACGGCTCCATCAGCGGCTCTGCCACCTCAAGCCGTTCCCGACCCAAATCGCTCACATGCCGGATGCCCTGTTCCTTCAGCACTTTCTGCGCGCCGCGGATGGTCAGACCGTCCTCGTGGAGAAGCTGGCGGATACCACAGAGCAGGGCAATGTCGTCCGGACGATAATAGCGGCGGTTGCCCGCGCGCTTGGTCGGCTTGATTTGCGGGAATTTCCCCTCCCAGAAGCGCAGGACATGCGAGGGCACGCCCACAATCTCGGAGGTCTCGGAGATCGTCCGGAAGGCATCGGCAGATTTTGCCATGACTTGTGAATTCCTTTCCCGAAAATCGGATATTCCCGGGCCTATATAGCATGATGCGCCCCTTGCGGGGCGCTGATCATCGGTTATGGATTATTTCGAGTTACCTTCGGCCACGCGATCCTTCATCAGATGCGAGGGGCGGAAGCTGAGCACGCGGCGCGGGCTGATCGGAACTTCCTCGCCGGTCTTGGGATTGCGACCCATACGCGAGGCCTTGTCGCGGATCGAGAAGGTGCCGAAAGAGGAGATCTTCACGGTTTCGCCCGCGACGAGCGCATCGGAGACATGCTGCAGCACATCTTCGACCAGCTGGGCCGATTCATTGCGGGAGAGACCGACTTCACGGAAGACGGCCTCGCTGAGATCCATACGCGTCAGTGTCTTGGACATGGTGCCCCCTGAAGAGAATTTTCATTCAAGGATGGGCATGTCAGCCAGCAAAGTCAATATCGCCAGTGGCTTGGCAGGGATTATTGCGATATTTCGCGCAATTGTCCCGCAAAATCCGCCCGATTACCAGCGAAGGACGGCCGAACCCCATGCCAATCCACCACCGATCGCCTCGACCACGACCACATCGCCGGTCTTCAGCTTGCCCTCGGAGGCACCGACCGAGAGGGCCAGTGGGATCGAGGCAGCCGAGGTGTTGCCATGGTCCTGCACGGTGACGATCACGCGCTCCATCGGCACGCCCATCTTCTCGGCGGTGGCCGAGATGATCCGGGCATTGGCCTGATGCGGCACGATCCAGTCGACATTCTCACCGGTCATGCCCAGCTTGCCCAAGGCGGTATGCGCGGTCTGGGCGAGCTTGGTCACCGCATGGCGGAAGACCTGATTGCCCTGCATGCGCAGATGGCCCGACTGGCCGGTGCTCGACACACCGCCATCGACATAAAGGAGTTCGCGGTAGCGCCCGTCCGAATGCAGATCCGAGGCGAGGATGCCGCGGTCATCGGAGGTGCCGGTGCCATCGGCGGCTTCGAGGATCAGCGCGCCCGCGCCATCTCCAAAGAGCACGCAGGTAGAACGGTCTTCCCAATCCATGATCCGCGAGAAGGTCTCGGCGCCGATCACCAGCACGCGCTCGGCCTGACCCGACACGATCAGCCCATTGGCATTGGTCAGCGCGAAGATGAAGCCTGCGCAGACAGCCTGCACATCATAGGCAAAGCCGTTGGTCGAACCGAGACCGGCCTGCACCATGGTGGCAACAGAAGGGAAGGTGAAATCGGGAGTGGATGTTGCCACGACGATCGCATCGATCTCGTTGGCTTCCATCCCGGCACTTTTCAGCGCGGCCTCGGCGGCCTTGACCGCCAGTTGCGAGGTGGTTTCCCCTTCGGCGGCGAAATGGCGCCGCTCGATGCCAGTCCGCGAGCGGATCCATTCATCGGACGTCTCGAGCGTGGCCTCGAATTCTGCATTCTCAACAATGCGTTCGGGCAGGTAATGCCCGACACCACGGACCACGGCTCTGATCGTCATAGGGTTACTCGTTTTTATAAGTGGCAGCGTCGGTAGTTGCGGCATCCTGCCCAAGGGGGAGGTCACTTGCAACCCGCGCCGCGAGTCTTTCAGCAAAGCCCGAAGCGGCCAGACGTGCCGCCAGATCGATGGCGGCTGCCACCCCCAGCGCATCGGCCGAGCCATGCGATTTCACCACTGTGCCGTTCAGGCCGAGGAAGACCCCGCCATTGGCACGACGTGGATCGATCCTTTCGGACAGGCGTTTGAGCGATTTCATGGCAAGCATCGCGCCGAGTTTGGACATCACTGAAGAGGTCAGCGCCTCCTTCAGAAGACGCCCCGCAAGCTTGGCGGTGCCCTCGCCGGTTTTCAGGGCGATATTGCCGGTAAACCCGTCGGTCACGATCACGTCAGCCTTGTTCGACGACAGATCACTGCCCTCAACAAAGCCTACGAATTCGAAATCACCGCGCTCTTGGGCATCACGGCACAGGCCATAGGCCTCGCGGATCTCGGCGCGGCCCTTATGTTCCTCGGTGCCGACATTCAGCAGGCCCACACGCGGACGCTCGATATTGAGCGCGTTGCGGCAATAGGAGCTGCCCATCAGCGCATAGGTCAGAAGGTCGGGCGCATCGGCTTTGATGTCGGCGCCCATATCGAGCATGACGCACCAGCCCGCCGTATTCTGCGAGGGCCAGAAGCTTGCGATGGCCGGACGGTTGACCCCCGGGAGTTTGCGCAGACGCAACATCGACAGCGCCATCAGCGCGCCGGTATTGCCGCAGCTCACGGCAACCTGTGCAGATTTCTCGCGCACGGCATCGACGGAGGCCCACATGGAGCTGTCCTTGCCATTACGCATGACCTGGGAAGGCTTGTCCTCCATCCGCACCACGTCTTTCGCGTGGCGGATGGTCACAATATTCTCCAGACCGCGTGCCGCAACGAGGCTGCGAAGCTCCGCTTCGGGGCCATTGAGCAGGAAGCGCAGATCAGGAGACTTCTTCGCGGCGCGCGCGATACCGTCGACCACGACAGAGGGGCCATGATCGCCCCCCATCGCGTCGACAGAAATGACGATAGCGCCGGATTGCTCCGGCGCTGCGGTCGCATCGCGACCCTGCGTCACAGCAGTCGTATCCTGCCCTGCGTCCAGCGACTGGTCTTGCCGGTTAAGCATGCCGATAGCTGTATCGTCGGGCAACGCGGCTTATGCCGCGTCGTCGTCAAGATCGACTTCGTCAGCAGCTGCGACGACTTCACGGTCGTCGTAGTGGCCGCAAGCGCCACAAACGTGGTGCGGGCGCTTCAGCTCGCCGCAGTTCGGGCATTCAGCCGGATTTGCAGCGACAAGTGCGTCATGCGCGCGGCGCATGTTGCGGCGGGAGCGCGTGACTTTATTCTGAGGGACAGCCATGTCTCAACCTCGGATGTTAGGGGGCGCATCGCCCGCGGTGATTGGCCATATGGCCTTGATTTTCCTAGGTTTCACGGGGTCTCCACAAGGGACGACTCTGGTGTGAACCCAAAACTCGAATGAGGCCGGGAACATACTGCGATTTTCCCAGCGTGCAAGCCCTTTATTGAGGCGGTGACGCAGAAAATTCGCGGCAAGGTCCGGCCTGCCCATAGAGAGGGCAGAATGATCGTGCGATGTTCCGTCCTTCGGGGGCTTGGCCCCTGCCGTTCGGCCTTGTGGAAGGGCCGGGATTCGCGCGTTCACCGCCCGCTTACGCGTTTCCGCCCTTTTTGTCCATCAAAGCCTTCAGGTTTGCGAAAGGTTTGAGATCCGCGTCGCGTAAAGGTGCCTCGCCGGGCTTGGTAACGACGGTCTCGCCCAGTTCCACACCTTCCTTGCGCGGATAGAGCGGCAGGCCCAGCTCGAAGGCCTCGAGGGCCACATGCGCCAGATCGATCACAGCAGGCAGGGCTTCGGCACTGTCATCCTCGGGGATCTCCGATTCTTCTGCCGTGGGTTCGACCCAGTCACGCAGGTAGCGGCGGCTGACCGATTCCCGCACCTCGCCCGGCACCGGCTCGAGCGTGATGACGCAAGATTGCGTGATCTGGGCGATCAGTTTGCCGGTCAGGATGAAATCATGCTTGCCGGCGGGAGCAAGCTCGCCCTTGAACATCAGCGTCCCGACCGAGACGATATCCGCCCAGTCGGCGATGGCCTTGCGCTGCGCCTTGTCCGGCGAGATTTCGAAGCGCAGGGGCTTGCGTGCATTAAGGTCTTTTACCGTCACCGGATGGGACCAAGGCATTTCGAGTGGCGTGCCGTCTGTCATGACGCGTGTCCTTCTATGGGGGCTGTCCGGCAGGGTCGGGCGGCCTTTCGGGTCTGTTATCGGCCGTGTGCGGCGGAGGGAACGCCCCCCGAGCGCCGCAAAGGCGGGTTGTTTTCTCCGGCAATTTCCGGCACCAAGCATCCTATAACCTTGCGGTTACGGTCTTGAGGGCCGTGTGCAGGTATTGTAATCGAGATAAAAGGCCAATGGCCGCGAGGCAAGGGGGATACAGTGAGCATTGGTTTCGCACCGCGCCGCCTGATACAGGGGGCAGCCCTTTGTGCAGTGATCGGGCTTGGCGCGTGTTCGCCTATCTATCGCAATCACGGCTATGTGCCGACCGACGAGGACCTGTCGCAGGTGAAAGTCGGCCAGACGACCAAGGAAGAGCTCGATACACTTGTCGGGCGTCCCAGCTCTTCGGGCGTGCTGGAAGGATCCGACTGGTATTATGTGGGCTCGCGCTGGAAGCGGATGGGCTGGAGCGCGTCGAAAGAGATCGACCGTCAGGTGCTGGCTGTCAGCTTCACCCAGTCGGGCGTTGTTTCCGATATCGAGCGCTACTCGCTCAAAGACGGTCATGTGGTCTCGCCGACCCATCGTGTGACCGAAGCGAATGTGAAGGGCATCGGCCTGATCCGCCAGCTTCTGGGCTCGGTGGGCCGCATGGATGCGGGGTCGCTCCTCGGGGATAATAGCCCGAGCAACTGATCTGCTCTCCGGTTGCGGGTTTTACGAAACGCGTCGCATCTGCGGCGCGTTTTGCATTTTCGCCTGTAGTGTGGCGCGAAAAGCGACGCGGGGCGGAGTGGCGGGGTATATGACGCGTTTTCTTCACGCGCGAAAGCTAGTCTTGGAGTAGTATGGACGCAGGACGGTCAGGGCCGTGAGGCGGTATCGGAGGCATGGATGAGCTATTCGCTGATGAGGGGGCGCTATCTGGCGCGGCTGGCAGGCTCGGCGGAGGATCTGGCGGCTGTGCAGGCGCTCAGGGGGCTGTGTTTCCGGGGGGCAGGGGCGGTGGATGCCGATGCCTATGATGCGATCTGCCAGCATGTGATGATCGAGGAGAGCGGCTCGGGGCAGCTTGTGTGCTGTCTGCGGCTTTTGCAGCTCGCCTCCGGCGCGCAGATCGGGCGGAGTTATTCGGCGCAGTTCTACGGGCTGGATCCTTTGCGGGCCTATCCTGCGCCGATGGTCGAGATGGGGCGGTTCTGTATCCATCCCGAGCATCATGACGCCGATATCCTGCGTGTGGCATGGGGGGCGGTTACCCATTTTGTGGACGAGGCGCAGGTGGGGATGCTGTTTGGATGCTCGTCGTTCAAGGGGACCGACTGGCGCGCCCATGCCGATAGTCTCGCGCATCTGGCGCAGGGGTATCTGGCGCCGGCGCGCTGGCTGCCGCAGGTCAAGGCTGGTGCAGTGGTGCCCTATGCCCGCGCGCTCTCGGGTGTGGCAGGGGACCGGAAACAGGCCCTGCTGCGCATGCCGGCGCTGCTGCGCAGCTATCTGGCGATGGGGGGATGGGTGTCCGATCATGCGGTGATCGATCCCGATCTGGGCACGCTGCATGTGTTTACCGGTCTCGAGATCGCGGCCATTCCGGCAGCCCGTGCCCGGGCCTTGCGGGCTGTGGCGGGCTGAGGGGGAGGGGCGCTGCCCCTCTTGGGGCTTTGCCCCAATTCACCCCGGGATATTTATGGACATTGGAAGAGGGCCGCCGTGCGAAGGGTGATTGACCTTTGCGCGACGCGTGATTAGCTGCGCCTTATGGCACGTGCACCTATTTTACAGCTTTCCGATATTTCGCTGGCCCATGGCGGCGATCCCGTGTTCGACGGTCTCGATCTTGTTGTCCAGCAGGGCGACCGTGTGGCGCTTGTGGGCCGCAACGGCACCGGCAAGTCGACGCTCATGAAGGTCATGGCGAAGCTTGTCGAAGCCGATCATGGCGATGTGGTGATCCCGCCGGGGATCTCGGTCGGCTATATGGAGCAGGAGCCCGATCTGTCGGGCTATGCGACATTGGGCGAATATGCGGCCTCGGGGCTCGATCCGGCCGAGAGTTACCGGGTCGAAATGGTGGCCGAGGGGCTGAAGCTGAACATGGAGGCCTCGCCCGAGACGGCCTCTGGCGGCGAGCGCCGCCGTGCCGCTCTGGCGAAACTGTTGGCCGAGGCGCCCGAGTTGATGCTTCTGGACGAGCCGACCAACCATCTTGATATCGAGGCGATCGGCTGGCTGGAAGAGGAGCTGAAATCCACCAGAGCCGCTTATGTGGTAATCTCGCATGACCGGGCCTTCCTGAAGGCGCTGACGCGGGCGACCCTGTGGATCGATCGCGGGAAAGTGCGGCGCCTGGAGCGCGGCTTCGAGCATTTCGAGGAATGGCGCGAAGAGGTTTGGGCGGCCGAGGACGAGGCACGTGCCAAGCTGGACAAGAAGATCAAGGTCGAGGCGAAATGGGCCGTGGAGGGGATTTCCGCACGGCGCAAGCGCAATCAGGGGCGTCTTCGGGCATTGCAGGATATGCGCGCCGAGCGCTCGAGCCAGATCAAGCGGCAGGGCGTGGCCGCGATGGAGATCGATTCGGGCAAGGCCTCGGGCAAGCGCGTGATCGAGGCCAAGGGCCTGACCAAGGTCTTTGGCGGCAAGACCATCGTGGAGGATTTCGACCTGCGGGTGCTGCGTGGCGACCGGATCGCCTTTGTCGGCCCGAACGGGGTGGGCAAGACCACGCTTCTGAAAATGCTGATGGGGCAGCTTGAGCCTGATGCCGGCACGATCGCGCTGGGCACCAATCTGGAGATCGCGATTTTCGACCAGACCCGTGCGGCGCTCGATCCCGAGCAGACGCTGTGGGAGGGGCTGGTGAATGACCCCGATATGGCGGTGCGCGGGGCATCGGATCAGGTGATGGTGCGCGGCACACCCAAACATGTGGTGGCCTATCTCAAGGACTTCCTCTTTGACGAGGCCCAGGCGCGCGCGCCGATCAAATCGCTTTCGGGCGGCGAGCGGGCGCGGCTTTTGCTGGCACGGATTATGGCCAAGGCCTCGAATGTGCTGGTGCTCGACGAGCCGACCAACGATCTCGATGTGGAGACGCTTGATCTTCTGCAGGATATTCTGGGCGATTATGACGGCACCGTTTTGCTGGTGAGCCACGATCGTGATTTCATCGACCGGGTGGCCTCGACCACGATCGCGATGGAGGGCAATGGTCGTGCGGTGGTCTATGCCGGTGGCTGGAGCGATTACCGCCACCAGCGCTCGCTGACCGCGGCGGAGGAAAAGGCCGGCACCAAGCCTTCGGCATCCTCGACCAAGCCAGCTGCGACCGCCTCCGGGTCTGCCGCCGTATCCGCCGCGAAACCGGAGGCCAAGCTGAGTTTCACCGAGAAGCACCGGCTGGAAGAATTGCCGAAAGTCATTGAACGGCTCGAGGCCGAGATCGCCAAGCTGGAGGAATTTCTCTCGGCGCCCGATCTCTTTGCCAAGGAACCGGTGAAATTCCAGAAAGCCACCGATGCGTTGGTCGAGCGGCAGGAGGCCTTGTCCAGTGCCGAGGAGGAATGGATGGAGCTGGAAGAGAAGGCTCAGGGCTGAACGGACCGCAAACGGGGGAGCCTGACAGAGCATGGCCCGGAAAAGTGATGACAGGGCGGGAATTGTCGCCTTGTCAGATGCGGGTCCGGCGACTAGCTTTCACAAACTGTTGAGCCTGTGACCTTTGCCCCGAGTGAGTGAACGAGACGACCATGCAAGCCCCGCTGCACCCGCGTGAAGCCGAGCGCCTGAAGGCGCTGCGTTCTTATGATATCGTCGATACCGAATTCGAGGCGGAATTCGAGGAAGTTGTCGATTTCGTGCGCGAAGTCTGTGATGTGCCTGTGGTGCTGATCTCTCTCGTGGAAGAGGATCGGCAATGGTTCAAGGCAAAACGCGGGCTGGAAGCTGCCGAGACGCCGCGCGAGCAGGCGATCTGCGCTTATACCGTGCTGCAGGACGACATCCTCGAGATCGAGGATACGCTGGCAGATCCGCGGACACAGACCAATTGTCTGTGCACCGATGATCCCGATCTGCGGTTCTATGCGGGGATGCCATTGATCACCAAGGACGGTCTGGCTATCGGCAGCCTTTGCGCGCTCGATCACCGTCCGCGTGTGCTGAGCGATCTGCAGCGCCAGACCCTGCGGGTGATGGCGCGTCAGGTGATGGCCCAGCTGGAATTGCGCCGCACGCTGCGGCTTGCGCGCGAGTTGCGCGGCGAGGTGGATCACCGCGTGAAGAACTCGCTGCAATCGCTGGCGGCGCTGGCGTCGATCAAGGCGCGTAACGTAGCCTCCGACGAAGGGCGGGAGGCTTTGCGCGCGATCCAGCGCCGGATCCAGACGGTCGCGATGCTGCACGAACAGCTCTATCGTTCCGACAGCGGTGCGGCGGTCAATCTGGGGGTCTATCTGACGGATGTGGCGCGCTATCTTGAAGGGCAGACGCCCGACCGCGTAAGTATCGCCTGCGAAACCTGCGATCTGGCTGTGGTGGCCGAGCAATCAGCGGCCTTGGGCACGCTGGTCAACGAGTTCGTCGCCAATTCCATCAAACATGGCTATCCTGACGGGCGTCGCGGCAATATCCGTGTGGTTCTGCGTATGCTTGGCCCCGAGGATGCTTCTCTCGAGCTGTCCGATGACGGGGTCGGGTTGCCGGAGGGGGGCGTGAAACGCAAAGGATTGGGGCTGCAGATCATGGAGGCCTCCGCGGCGCAGGCTGCCGGAACCTACGAGATCGTGCCGGTCGCGGCGGGCTTTGCGGTGGCGGTCCGCTTCCGGCCGCGCGAGACCCGCGATCCGGTCTGACCGCCTGTCGGGCGCGCTCTGTCGCGCTACGGTTGACTTACGGTCTGTGATCTTGCATAAGGCGCCAACCCGGCATGATTCTGTCTGCCGGGTTTATCATTGTCATCGCTCCGAGAGGGGCGCGCTGTCCGAAGGCGGCCTCACGGCCAAAGAACTCCGCAAGGGGCCATAGGACGCGGAAACGTAAAGGAAGACGCGATGTTTGCGGTCCTCAAGACTGGCGGCAAGCAATACAAGGTTCAGGCGGGCGACGTGCTCCGCGTGGAACTGATTGCAGCCGAAGCTGGCGACAAAGTCCAGTTCAATGAAATTCTGATGGTTGGCGGCGACAATCTGGTCGTCGGCGCGCCCTTCGTCGAAGGTGCAGCCGTTCAGGCCGAAGTGATCGATTCGATCAAAGCCGACAAGGTCATCACCTACCACAAGCGCCGCCGGAAGCACTCCTCGCAGCGTACCCGTGGTCACCGCCAGAAGCTGACGCTGCTGCGCGTCACCGACATCGTCGCCTCGGGCGCAGATGCTTCGGTCAAAGAAGCTGTTGGCACCGCCGTCGCACGTCGTGCGGCTCACGAAACCAAGTAATCAGGGGAGTTAACCACCCATGGCACACAAGAAAGCAGGCGGTTCGTCCCGTAACGGTCGCGATTCCGCAGGTCGTCGTCTTGGCGTCAAGCTCTATGGCGGTCAGGCAGCTATCCCGGGCAACATCATCGTGCGTCAGCGCGGCACCAAAGTCTGGGCCGGCGAGAACGTCATGATGGGCAAAGACCACACCCTCTTCGCCGTTGCCGAAGGCAAGATCGAGTTCAAGAAGGGCCTCAAGGGCCGCACCTTCGTCTCGGTTCTTCCTGTTGCGGAGGCGGCCGAGTAAGCCGACCTTTCCGTCATACGGAACATCGAAAGGGGATCGGCATCTGCCGGTCCCCTTTTTCTTTTCTGCATTGTGGAGGAGCAATGCGGGAAAACCTGCCGAATACTCTTGCGCAAGTCGGTTTGTCCGACGGGGTGACGTAAGGTCTTCATATGATTTTTACCTTGGCATACTAATTGCCATCTCTCGCCCCGAAAATGGATTAAACTCAGGGGCATCACGGAGGACGACATGTATCAGGAAGCGATCCCTGACCAACCTGTAATCGAAGCCGGAAGGTTCATCCTGCGCCCGCTGCGCAAATCCGACGCGGGCCTCATGACCATGTATACTTCGGACAAACGTGTCGCCTCTGGCACCCGCGCCATTCCGCATCCGCTGCCACCGGGCGCCTCCGAGCAGTTCATCGCGCGGATCCTTGGCAAACAGGGCGACGAGGATGTCTGGGCCATCGACGGTTCGGCACAGGGCTCCAGCGAATTGCTGGGCGTGGTCTCGCTGACCCGCATCTCCGAGACGCAATCCGAAGTGGGCTTCTGGCTCGGCGCGGGCTTCTGGAATGCGGGCTATGCTTCCGAAGCGGTGCAGGCCATCGTCGATGCGAATCCGCATGGCGCACGCACCCTTCTGGCCGAGGTGTTCCAGGACAATCCCGGCTCGGGTCGCGTCGTAACAAATGCGGGCTTCGAATATCTGGGTGATGCCGAAAGCTGGTCGGTGGCGCGTAATGCCTCGGTGCCGACCTGGACCTATCTGCGGAAAATGGCCTGACCCATGATCGGGACGCGCCAGGATACCATGGCGCGTTCCCTTTATACCTCGCGCCTGAACCTTCGGGCTTTCCGGCCCGAGGATGCCCCCGATATTGTCGCAGGTCTTTCGGATTTCGAGACCACGCGCTGGTTGGGCCGTGCGCCGCATCCCTACCGGATGTCCGATGCCATGGCCTTTCTCGAGCGGAGTATGACCAGTGATCTGGTCTGGGCGATCGAGGATGCGCGAGGCTTTGCCGGCATGATCGGTATGGTGGGCGAGCTGGGATACTGGATCAGCCCGCATGCGCGCGGCTATGGCTATGTCTTTGAGGCCGCGCATCTTTTGGTGGCGCGTCATTTCGCAGATCCGCGGGTTCTTGACCTTGCTGCGGGTTATTTCATCGGCAATGGAGCCTCGGCCCGCATCCTGCACCGGCTGGGCTTTCAGCCCGATGGCGCCCCCGACAAACGGCTCAGCGTCGCATGGGGCAGTCTTCGTCCGCATCAGCCGCTCCGCCTGTCCCGCAGCGATTGGGCGGCACGCGCCGTCCCGCGCCTGATAACCGACCGTCTGGAGATCACGCCCCTCAAGAGCAGCGATGCAGGCGCCTTCCACCGGCTGGTCACCCTGCCGGAGGTCGGGCGTATGTTGCAGATATTTCCTGCCGACTGGGCGCTTCCCGAGGCGCAAGGCTTCGTTGCGCGCGCTGCCTGGCAGGCAGCGCGGCCCTGTCGTCTGGCGCTGCGGCGAGAGGGACGGCTCATAGGCTCCATCGGGATCGGCCTCGGGGACTGCCCGCATCTTTTCTATTTCCTCGACCCCGCCCATTCGGGGCAGGGCCTGATGGGCGAAGCCCTCGCAAGCTTCATCGCGTGGCTCGAAAGCTTCTGGGGGCTTCGCCAATTGCAAGCGCGCGTCTTCACCGATAACCCCGCCTCCCGCCACCTTCTCGAAAAGGCGGGTTTCCGACATACGGGCTCCGGTCGCGGCCAATCTGCGCAGCGGGACCGGTCCGCCTCTGATTGGGAAATGTGCTACACTGCTCCCGATCCGGTCTTCCACTGTCCATAAATATCCCGGGGGTGTGGGGGCTGGCCCCCACTTCCGACCTTGATCCGCGCGCGCAGGCAGCGTATCCAGCGCGCTTGGTATCAACGCCACATCACGCCCCAAATCCAAGCCGAACCCCGAAGGGACCTATCCGATGAAATTTCTCGACCTCGCCAAAGTCTATATCCGTTCCGGCGGCGGCGGTGCCGGTTGTGTCTCCTTCCGGCGCGAAAAATTCATCGAATTCGGCGGTCCCGATGGCGGGGATGGTGGTAAGGGCGGCTCGGTCTATGTCGAGGCGGTTGAGGGGCTGAACACGCTCATCGATTTCCGCTACCAGCAGCACTTCTTCGCGAAAACCGGTCAGCACGGCATGGGCAGCCAGCGCACCGGCAAGGATGGCGACGATATCGTACTGAAGGTTCCGGTGGGCACCGAGATCATCGAGGAAGACGAGGAAACCGTCATCGCCGATCTGACCGAGGTCGGGCAGCGCATCCTGCTGGCCAAAGGCGGGAATGGCGGCTGGGGCAACCTGCGCTTCAAATCCTCCACCAACCGCTCGCCCTCCAAGGCCAATCCCGGTCAGGAAGGCGTCGAGCGCACCATCTGGCTGCGCCTGAAGCTGATCGCGGATGCGGGGCTTCTGGGCATGCCCAATGCGGGCAAATCGACCTTCCTCGCGACGGTCTCCAATGCCCGCCCGAAAATCGCGGATTACCCGTTCACGACGCTCGTGCCTAACCTCGGCGTTGTGGGTGTGGATGGGCGCGAATTCGTCATGGCCGATATTCCGGGTCTGATCGAGGGCGCCTCCGAGGGCCGTGGGCTGGGCGACCAGTTCTTGGGCCATGTCGAGCGCTGCTCGGTGCTGCTGCATCTGGTCGATGGCACCTCCGAGACGGTGGCCGAGGATTGGGAGACCATCGTGGGCGAACTGGAAGCCTATTCCGAGGCGCTCTTCGACAAGCCCCGCGTGACCGTTCTCAACAAGATCGACGCGCTGGATGAGGATACCTTGGCCGAACGCAAGGCCGAGCTGGAAGAGGCCGTGGGCGGCAAGGTCTATCTGATGTCGAGCGTCGCGCAACAGAATGTTCAGGGGGTGCTGCGCGCGCTCTGGGCGCAGATTGTGGAAGACCGCGGCGGCAATGGCGAGGATGAGGGCGGATCGTGGCAACCCTAACTGCGGGCATCACGGCAGGGCAGGCACCGCGCCTGTCGCAAGCCAAACGGGTAGTGATCAAGATCGGATCGGCCCTTCTGGTCGATCAGGCCGGGCTCAGGACTGCCTGGCTACAGGCGCTGGCCGAGGATGTGGCGTGGCTCAGAGGGCAGGGGACCGATGTGGTGCTGGTGTCTTCGGGCTCCATCGCGCTTGGACGCCGGATCCTGAAGCTTGCCTCGGGCGATCTCGCGCTGGAGCAGTCGCAGGCAGCCGCAGCCGTAGGCCAGATCCGGCTGGCACAGGGCTATCAGGAGATGCTGGCGCCGCATGGGGTGACCACCGCGCAGGTGCTGATGACGCTCGATGACACGGCCAATCGCCGTCGCTATCTGAACTCGCGCGCGACGCTCGAAACCCTTTTGGGGCTCGGTGTCGTGCCGATCGTCAACGAGAACGACACCGTGGCCACCGACGAGATCCGCTTCGGCGATAACGACCGTCTGGCCGCCTCGATCGCGGTGACCATCGGGGCCGATCAGCTGGTGCTCCTGTCGGATGTGGACGGGCTCTATTCGGCCAATCCGAAAACCGACCCCTCGGCGCAGCATTTCCCGATCGTGCCGCATATCACCCCCGAGATCGAGGCGATGGCGGGCGATCCGATCTCCGGCGTCTCCAAGGGGGGCATGAAGACCAAGCTGCTGGCGGCCAAGGTGGCGGTGGCAGGCGGTTGCGCGATGGCGATTGCCGATGGGTTCGTGCAGCACCCGCTCAAGGCGCTCGAAGAGGGCGCGCGCACCAGTTGGTTCCTGCCCGAGGGCGACCCGAGAACCGCGCGCAAACGCTGGATTTCGGGGATGAAACCACAGGGCCAGATCCATGTGGACCAGGGCGCGGTGCAGGCGCTTGCACGGGGCAAATCGCTTCTGCCGGCCGGTGTGATCCGCGTGTCGGGGCAGTTCGGTCGTGGCGAGCCGGTGACGGTGATCGCGCCTGACGGGCAGATCGTGGCCAAGGGTCTGACCCGCTATACGTCCGAAGAGGCGCGCGCGATTGCGGGCCACCAGTCGCAGGAGATCGCCGAGATCCTGACCTATCCGGGACGGGCGGCGCTGATCCATCGTGATGACATGGTCTCGCTGACCTGAACCGGATCAACGGATTGAAAAGGCGCGTGGAGCGATCCGCGCGCCTTTTGTCATGTCAGGCCCAGAACATCAGCCAGACGGCCAGCGCCACGGCGCAGGTGGCGGTATAGAGGCCGTTCCAGCGCCAGCTGACCGTAGCCGGGGTTACATCTCCGAGCCGCGCCACCAGCATGACCGAGGCGGTAAACGGCGAGGTTACCCCCGACAGCGCCCAGCCCGCGGTGATCGAGAGCACGATGGCGGTGGGCGAGATGCCCAGCTCTGCTGCACTCGGCAACAGCGGCCCGAACAGCGAGACAAAGAGGATCGGGTTCATCCCCAGCTGCCCGCCCAGCGGGATCAGCAGGATCGGCAGGATCAGGAGGAGCCAGACCGGCAGCGCCGCCAGATCAAGGCCGCTGGCCGCGACGATCGGTGCCAGCATGGTGCCTGCGGTCGAGCCGATGAAGCCGGCCATCGACAAAAGCACGATCTCGTTGCGGAAGGACGGCAGCTCGATAAAGCCGAATTCGCAGGCATGGAGCGCAAAATGGTGGCCGCGCTCCTTGGGGGGCGCACCCACCAGCAGCCAGCCTGCCGAAAGAAGCGGGATGATCAGCAGCACCGACATTGCCGCCGAAAGCCCCGCCACCAGATCGAGCACGATCACCGGAATGGCGATCAGGATGATCAGCCACAGGACAGGCAGGAGGTCGCGGGCAGTGGTGGGCAGAGTGGCCGAAAGAGGCGTGGCGTGATGGCCTGCGGGAATGGTGGGTTTGAAGATCTGGTCCATCGTCCAGCCCACCCCGATCAGGATCGCGGAGGAGACCAGTGCGGGTAGGATGATATGGTTGATCTCGGCGCCATCGACGATGGAGGTGGAGATGACCATGGCAAAGCCGAGTGGCGACCAGCACAGGCTCGCGGCAAAACCACGATGGACAGCCTGCAGCATACGGCGGATGCGGATCTTGCGGATTTCGGGGTCGGGCTCGCGGTCCGAGGAGGCCCGTGACATCCCGCCCAGAACCGAGATCGCGCCGTAATTCAGCATCGGTGCAAAGGCCTGCACCCCGAGCGTGAGCGCGCTATAGCGCCGTCCGGGGGGCTGGCTGGCCAGAAAAACCGCAGCGCGGGTGATCTTGTCGGAAATGCCCGCGACGTGGCGCAGCGTGGCCAATGCGCAGAAAAAGGCAACGATGAAGCTGGCCCGCGCAAGCCCCTCGGAAATTACGGTCCAAGGCGCGCTGTAGAATACGAAGGCATAGACCACCAGTGCGAAGGCCACCACCACGAAGACACGGCGCGATCCCTTTACGCTCGGCACCAGCGCCAGCACCGAGAGCACGGTCAGCACTTTGGCGGCAGGCCCGGCAAAGAAAAACACGTCCCAATTCGACAGAATGGTGAAGACGATGATCAGCCCGAGCATGACCCCTATGGTTTTGTCCAACAGCTTTGTGGCTTTGAGCTGTTCGAGGCTGGTGGCCATGATCGGGGTCCTTATGGAAAAGAGGCTAATCTTGAAAGCGGTCAGGCGTTAAGGGTGATCCAGACGGGCACATGGTCCGAGGGCTTATCGCGGCCGCGGATCTCGCGGTCGATCTGGCAATCGGTCATCAGATCGGCGGCCTGCGGGCTGAGCAGCAGATGGTCGATGCGGATGCCGTTATTGCGCGCCCATGCGCCTGCCTGATAATCCCAGAAAGAATAATGACCGGGGCCGAAGGTGCGGGCACGGAAGGCTTCGGTGAAGCCGAGGTTCAGGATGCGGCGGAAGGCGGCGCGGCTTTCGGGGAGAGCGAGGGCATCCTTCTGCCAGCTCTCGGGCTTGGCGGCATCCTCGTCTTGCGGGATAATATTGTAATCCCCTGCAAGAACCAGCGGCTCTTCCAGCGCCAGAAGTTCGGTGGCGCGGGCGTGCATACGCTCCATCCAGCCGAGTTTATAGCCGTATTTTCCCTCCGCAATCGGCGTGCCATCGGCATCGAATTCGACGGGATTTCCATTGGGCAGGTAGAGCCCGCAAACGCGCACCGCGCGATCCCCGATCACGGTGGCCTCGATCCAGCGGGCCTGTTCGTCGCTCTCATCTCCGGGCAGACCGCGGATGATGTCTTCGAGCGGAAGTTTCGACAGGATCGCCACACCGTTGAAGCTTTTCTGGCCATGGGTTTCGACACGGTAACCCAGATCTTCGATGATCTCGCGGGGGAAAGCCTCATCGACGGATTTGATTTCCTGTAGAAGGGCCACATCGGGATCGGCTTCCTTGAGCCAGTCGACCAGCGCATTGATACGCGCCTTGATACCGTTGATGTTGAATGTCGCGATCTTCATGCGGCTCTCCCGTTCTTTTCCCCGTGATAGGCAAGAGGCGCTGACGTAACAACCATGAACCGTGCTGAGAAACAGGATTTCCTGCTGAATTGATCTCAGCAGATTGGCTTAGAGATCGAGGACAAGCCTCTGGCCTTTGTAATGGCCACGGATCAGTTTGATGCCGCGTTTGTGACGGGCGAACTGATCGAGCCAGTCGCGATAGCGGTCATTGGTGATGACAGGCGCGCCGAGGCGGGTGGCATGGCGCAGGATCTCGGGATCGGCGGGGGCGCCACGATCGACAACCTGTATCTGGTCGGGCTCGAGGCCCAGCAGCGGCGCAAGTTCGGCCTCCGACATATAGTGATCGGAGATCTTGTAGCCGATATTCGCGTCGAAAATCACGAGAGGCGTGTAATGGGCAGCCTTGGCACGGGCAATGACGCGCTGGAGGGGCAGGAGCTCGGGCAGGTTCCTGCGCCAGTGGATGACGTTCGATCCGTCGATGACGACGGGTTTGCGTCTGCGAACGGGGGGCTTGACCGGACGGGGCCTTGCCGCACGTCTAGGTCGCGAGAACGCGCCCCGGAAAAAATCGCGCGCAGAGATCCCGCGCAGGGCGAGGATCAGGGCGGCAATCGCGGCAAAAACAAGAACAAGCGCAAGGTCGGGCTGGTTCAGGGTAAAGGCTGTAATTGCGCCAATCACCGACCCGACAAGAAGAATAAACGGTATCCGCATGGGCGGCCTTCAAAAAGAGCGGACCTCCGGAATACTGGAGGCCCCCTTGTTATCACATCGAGAAGGAGATCCCGCAGCCGCAGGATGACACCGCATTGGGGTTGTTGACCACGAAGCGCGCGCCGATCAGCTCGTCAGTGAAATCGATCACCGCGTTTTCCAGAAACGGCAGCGAGACAGGGTCGATCAGGACCTTCTGGCCTGCACCCTGCAGGATCAGGTCGTCCTCTGCGGATTGCTCCTCGAGTTTGATGTCATACTGGAAGCCCGAACAGCCGCCGCCCTCGACGGCCACGCGCAGCGCGCGCGGTGTATCGGCATCTTCGTTGATCTCGGCGAGCCGCGCGAAGGCGCGCTCGGTCACTTTTGGCGGAATCTGCAGCATTTTCACACGCTTTCTGCCCCGATGGGCCTGTTCTTCCCTAGTTCTTCCCTAGGGTGGGGGATATAGGTAGTCTCATATGCCGCGACAAGAAGAGGTTGCCGTGCTCAAGCCTTATGCCTGTCACCCCGAAAAGACTCGGGGCCGACTTATTCCGGAAAGTTATTCCACGTTCCGCACCGCGTTTCAACGGGACCGCGACCGGATCATCCATTCCTCGGCCTTCCGACGGCTCAAACACAAGACGCAGGTGTTTGTCGAACATGAGGGCGATTACTACCGCACGCGCCTGACCCATACGATCGAGGTGGCGCAGGTGGCGCGCACGATTGCCAACCATCTGGGGCTCAATACCGATCTGGCGGAGACCGTGGCGCTGGCGCATGATCTGGGCCATCCGCCCTTCGGCCATACCGGCGAGGATGCGCTGCACGAGCTGATGGCGCCCTATGGCGGCTTTGACCATAACGCGCAGGCCCTGCGTATCGTGACCAAGCTGGAACGCCACTATGCCGAGTTCGACGGGCTGAACCTGACATGGGAAGCCCTTGAGGGCATTGCCAAACATAATGGTCCGGTGATTTCCGACAAAGGCGGAAGCCACACCGTCGCACGCCGCGAGGATCTGCCTTACGCCTTGGCCGAGGTGGATGCGATGTGGGATATGGAACTGGCGTCCAATGCCAGCGCCGAGGCGCAGGTGGCGGCGGTGGCCGATGATTGCGCCTATAACCACCATGATCTGCATGACGGGTTGCGCGCGGGGCTCTTCACCGAGGATGATCTGTGCGAGCTGCCGGTCATTGGCGAGTGTTTCGAGGCGGTCGACAAGCTCTATCCGGGGCTCGACCGTTCGCGCCGCCAGCATGAGGCGTTGCGACGCGTCTTCGGCGTGATGGTCGAGGATGTGATCGCGGTGGCGCAGAACCGGCTGGAATCGCTGCGCCCCGAGACGGTCGATGACATCCGCTCGATGGACGGGCCGATCATCCGCTTCTCGAAGCCGCTCTACCAGAATCTCAAGGCGATCAAGCGCTTCCTGTTCACCCGTATGTATCGCGCGCCCTCGGTGATCGTGGAGCGCAAGCGCGTGACCACGATGGTTAACGGGCTCTTCCCCTATTTCATGGAGAATCCTCAGCATCTGCCTTCCGATTGGCAGGGCGATGTGGGCAAGGCCTTGGCCTCGGGTGGTGATGCCGAGATCCTGCTGGCGCGGGTGGTGCTCGATTATGTGGCAGGCATGACCGACCGTTTCGCCATTCAGGAATACCACCGGCTGATCGATCCGGATCTGTGAGCCGGGTCCGGGAGAGCTGACGGAAAAGGGGGGCGCAGGCCCCCCTTTTTATTGGTGCCCGAGGGCCGGCGGCAGGGCTAGCCAGCCACCACCGTGAAGGGCGGATCGCAGGGGACCTCCTCCAGATTGGCGCCCGCGCCGATACGGTCGACCACGGCAAAGAGGCCTGGCCCGTCGAGCGGCGTCAGCACGCCATGCCATGTGCCACGATGGAAGTTGATCGCCTGTGCGCCATCCGACAGGAAGGCACGCGGTGCGCCCGGTGTGCCGCCCGCATCAGGGGCCACGATAATCAGGAACGGGTGTTCCGACATCGGAATGAAACACTGGCTGCCATCGGGATGACGTTCCAGCAGGTCGCAGTGATAGGGCAGGGCGCGGATCTCGGCTTTGAAGATCGACACACCCGCGCGGCCCTCGAAGAAACTCAGATTGGCGCGGTCGTGATAGCGTCCGCATTTGCCCGCATTGATGATCTTGTCGGGCGCGCCGGTGGCCTCGAGCACATCGCCGAAGGGCGCGAAGGCCTCGGCGGTCAGCGGTTCGGTCCGGATCATCGGCCCAGCATCCCGCGCAGGGGCATATGGCGGTTTACGTCCTTATAAAGCAGGTAACGGAACGGTCCGGTGCCGCCCGCATAGCAGGCCTGCGGGCAGAAGGCGCGCAGCCACATGAAATCGCCGCCCTCGACCTCGACCCAGTCCTTGTTGAGTAGATAGACCCCGCGCCCGTGCAGCACATAGAGCCCGTGTTCCATCACATGGGTCTCTGCGAAGGGGATCGTGGCGCCGGGCTGGATGGTGACGATATTCACATGCATGTCGTGGCGCATGTCATCGGGCTCGACAAAGCGGGTGGTGGCCCATTTGCCCTCGGTGCCCTCCATCGGGCGGGCGGCGGTTACCTGATCGGAGGTGACGAAGCTTTCGGGTTTCTCGATGCCCTCGGCAGGCTCCCAGATCTTGCGGATCCACATCAGCGAGACGGGCGCATCGGAAGTATTGGCCAGTGACCAGTCCTCGCCCGGTGCGAGGAAGGCATAGCCGCCATCGCTCATCTGGTGTGTCTCGCCCTTGAGGGTCAGCTCCAGTGCGCCCTTGAGCACGAAGATCACCCCTTCGGCCTGCGCGTCAGGCTCGGGCTTTTTCGCGCCGCCGCCCGGGGCGATCTCGACGCTGATCTGGGCGAAGGTCTCGGCAAAGCCCGACATCGGGCGCGCCAGCACCCATGCGCGGGATTTCTCCCATCCCGGCAGGTAGGAGGTGGTGATATCCGACAGCGTATGGGCGGGCAGGAAGGCGTAGGCCTCGGTGAATACGGCACGATCGACGGTGCGCGAATTCTGGTCGCGCAGGCCGCCCGGTGGGGCGTAGTAAAGAGAACTCATCAGATATCCATATCATTCAGACGGTGACGCGCGATCCGTTCGACCTGCTGGCAGGCGGCCTTGAATTCGGTATCGGCGTCATGGGTGAGGCGGGTGCGGAAGGCCTCGAGGATCGAGGCCTTGTCATGGTCGCGCACGGCGATGATGAAGGGGAAGCCGAATTTCTCGACATAGGCGGCGTTGAGCTCCTCGAAGAGGCTGCGCTCGTCATCGGTGAGCGCGTCAAGCCCTGCGCTCGCCTGTTCGGAGGTGCTCTCGGCGGTCAGGCGCTTGGCTTGGGCCAGCTTGCCCGCGAGATCGGGGTGGGCCCGCAGCACGGCCAGCTGTGCCTCATGGCCCGCGCTGCGGAAGATCCGCGAGAGCGCATTGGCGACGCCTGCGGCACAATCGTGGGCGGGGCCCAGCTCCAGCTCCCATGCGCGCGAGGCAATCCATTCGGAATGCTCGAAAATATGGGCGAAGGTCTTGGCAAAGGTCTGTTGGTCCATCTCGCTCGGGCGCGGTTTATGGACTGGCGGATGCGCCTCGGCCCAATGGGCTGCGATCTGGCCACGGGTGGCAAACCAGACACCCTCATGGGCGCGTGCATAATCGAGAAAGCGCCTGAGTCCCGCGATTTTGCCCGGACGCCCGATCAGGCGGTTATGCAGGCCGATCGAGAACATCTTGGCCTGCCCTGCCACGCCTTCGGCATAAAGCGTGTCGAAGCTGTCCTTGAGATAGCGGAAGAACTGTTCGCCCTCGATGTAGCCGGGCGCCGTGGCAAAGCGCATGTCATTGGCTTCGAGCGTGTAGGGGATCACCAGTTGATCACGCCCATCGAGCGTCAGCCAATAGGGCAGATCGTCATCATAGGTGTCCGAGATCCAGTCGAACGCGTGGGTTTTTGCAGTAAGCGCCACGGTATTGGCAGAGCAGCGGCCCGTATACCAGCCCTTGGGCGGGGTGCCCACGACCTCGGTATGCAGGCGGATCGCCTCGGCAATCTGGCGCGTCTCCTCCTCGGCGGGCATATCCTTGTGTTCGACCCATTTGAGCCCGTGACTGGCGATCTCCCATCCGGCCTCTCTCATGGCATCGACCTGTTCGGGGCTGCGTGCCAGCGCTGTGGCGACGCCGTAGATGGTGACCGGAAGGTTCATACGGGTGAACAGGCGGTGCAGCCGCCAGAAGCCCGCGCGTGCGCCATATTCGTAGATCGATTCCATATTCCAGTGCCGCTGGCCGGGCCATTGGGCCGCACCTGCGATGTCGGAAAGGAAGGCCTCGGAGGCGGCATCACCATGCAGGATGCTGTTCTCGCCACCTTCCTCGTAGTTCAGGACCAGCGATATCGCGATCTTCGCGCCGCCGGGCCAGGCGGCATCGGGGGCGTTGCGGCCATAGCCACGCATGTTTCTGGGATATCGGGTCATTTCGCTCTCCTGTCTTGGGGTGATCAAACGTCCAAATGCGCGGGGTTTCAAGAGCCCGCTTACGGAAACGGGCGCGACAAAGCGGCAGAGAACGGGTTGCACCTTCCCCGCGCCCGCGCCAAGCTGTGACAAAACGAGGAGGCTCCCGATGAGCGGCTATCTGACCACACATGTTCTGGACACCGCGCGGGGATGTCCGGCGGCAGGCCTGCAGGTGACGCTTTACCGGCTGAAGGGCGAGGCCCGTGAAAAGCTTGCCGTGATGCGCACCAATTCCGACGGACGAACGGATCAGCCGATTCTTCCAGCGGAGGGTTTCGAGGTGGGAACCTATGAACTGCTGTTCGAGGCGGGCGAGTATCTGCGCGAGAGCGGACAAGGCGGGCCCGAGCCGCTCTTTCTCGATCAGGTGCCGATCCGGTTCGGTATCAGCGATGCGCAGGCGCATTACCATGTGCCGCTGCTGCTTTCGGCCTTCGGTATGTCGACCTATCGAGGCAGTTGAGGCGATGACCGAAATTTATACGGTGACAGATGAAAATTTTGACGCCTTCGATGCGGAACGGTCCAAAGCGGTTTGGGCTGAGCTTGCAGTCACAGGAAAAATCGAGAGGTTTTAATACGAAAGCGTTGAGCAAACCGTGAACGTCCCTTGCGAAGGGCGGTGCGCGATCATAAGACTCAAGTAACGATTTTGGCGTTAGACATGTCTGACTAATGACAGGGAAGGGCAGATTTCCATGAAAGACCCGATGGATACCTACATGAACACGCTCGTGCCGATGGTGGTCGAACAGACCTCGCGCGGTGAGCGTTCCTACGACATTTATTCGCGCCTGCTGAAAGAGCGCATCATTTTCCTGTCCGGCCCCGTGCATGATGGCATGTCGACGCTGATCTGCGCGCAGCTTCTGTTCCTCGAGGCCGAGAATCCGTCGAAAGAGATTTCGATGTATATCAACAGCCCCGGCGGTGTGGTGACGGCAGGTCTGTCGATTTATGACACCATGCAATACATCAAGCCGAAGGTGTCGACGCTGGTCATCGGTCAGGCAGCCTCGATGGGCTCGCTTCTGCTGACCGCAGGCGAAAAAGACATGCGTTTCTCGCTGCCTAACTCGCGTGTCATGGTCCACCAGCCGTCTGGCGGGTATCAGGGTCAGGCGACCGATATCATGATCCACGCACAGGAGACGGCAAAACTGAAACGCCGCCTCAACGAGATCTATGTCAAGCATACCGGCAATGACTACGAGACCGTTGAAGCCGCACTCGAGCGCGATAACTTCATGTCGGCAGAGCAGGCCAAAGACTGGGGTCTGATCGACGATATTCTCGAAAATCGCGGGAAATCTGAAGAGAAGAAGTGACCCTCCCTTAACCGGGAGAGGTAATTTGACATTGGCATGACGGTCGGGCTGCCCTAGACTTTGGCAGCGGGTGGCCCGCCGCCCAGAAGGTCCGGACCCGCCCGGCCGTTACTGCAGAGGGATATCATGGCGAACACTACAGGCTCCGACAGCAAGAACACCCTTTACTGTTCCTTCTGCGGCAAAAGCCAGCACGAGGTCCGAAAGCTGATTGCCGGGCCGACTGTATTCATCTGCGATGAATGCGTTGAACTTTGCATGGACATCATCCGCGAGGAAACGAAATCGGCAGGGCTGAAATCCTCCGAAGGCGTGCCGACCCCGCGGGATATCTGCAACGTGCTGGATGATTATGTGATCGGTCAGGAGAAGGCCAAGCGCGTTCTCTCGGTCGCGGTGCATAACCATTACAAACGTCTCAATCACGGTACGAAACAGGATATCGAGCTTGCGAAGTCGAACATCCTGCTGATCGGCCCGACCGGCTGCGGTAAAACGCTTCTGGCCCAGACACTGGCGCGCATTCTCGATGTGCCCTTCACGATGGCCGACGCGACCACGCTGACCGAAGCGGGCTATGTGGGCGAGGATGTCGAGAATATCATCCTGAAGCTTCTGCAGGCGTCGGAATATAACGTCGAGCGCGCGCAGCGCGGCATTGTTTATATCGACGAGGTCGACAAAATCACGCGCAAGTCTGACAACCCCTCGATCACCCGCGACGTGTCGGGCGAGGGCGTGCAGCAGGCGCTTCTGAAGATCATGGAAGGCACCGTGGCCAGCGTTCCGCCGCAAGGGGGCCGCAAACATCCGCAGCAGGAATTCCTGCAGGTGGATACCACGAATATCCTCTTCATCTGCGGCGGTGCCTTCGCGGGGCTCGACCGGATCATCGCACAGCGCGGCAAGGGTTCGGCCATGGGCTTCGGCGCCGATGTGAAGAACAATGATGACCGCGGTGTGGGCGAGCTGTTCAGCGAACTCGAGCCGGAAGATCTGCTGAAATTCGGGTTGATCCCCGAATTCGTGGGGCGTCTGCCGGTCATCGCGACGCTGACCGATCTGGATGAAGAGGCGCTTGTCATCATCCTGACCCAACCGAAGAACGCGTTGGTCAAGCAATACCAGCGTCTGTTCGAGATCGAGGGCGTGGATCTTACCTTCACCGAGGATGCGCTGTCGGCGATTGCCAAACGTGCGATCGAGCGGAAAACCGGTGCGCGTGGTTTGCGCTCGATCCTCGAGGATATCCTTCTGGATACGATGTTCGAACTGCCGGGCATGGACAGCGTCAACGAGGTGGTGGTCAATGAAGAGGCTGTCACCCAGACCAGCGCCAAGCCGCTGCTGATCTATGCGGATGCCAAGAAAGAAGGCAGTTCTGCCAGCTGAGATCATACGCCGCTCCAAGGGATTGGGGCGGCGTTTTTGTGACCGGCTTCCGGTTGCTTGAGGATATCTGCGCACTGGACGTTATCCCGCGCTGCGATATAAGGGGCTTCGGGAAAGCCTGCGGAGGAACAAGATGAAAACCCTGCTTCAAATTCTGACTTGGTGGAATGGCCAGACGCTTAACACGCGGATCTGGTCGTCGCGCAATGGCAAGAAAGTCGGCGAGGACGAGCAAGGCAACATCTTCTACCAGACCAAGGACGGCAAGCGTCGCTGGGTGATCTATAATGGCGAGAGCCAGGCAAGCCGCGTGTCGCCAGACTGGCATGGCTGGCTGCACCATACCTTCGCCGAGCCGCCGACCGAGCGCCCTATGGTCCATAAGACATGGGAAAAGCCGCATGAGGAAAACCTCACCGGCACGCCCGCAGCCTATGCGCCGGCGGGATCGCTGCGCCGCGTAATGCCGGTCGAGCGCCGTGATTACGAAGCCTGGCAGCCCGAGTAAAAGAATGCGTATTCTGACGTCTCTTTGTGTGGCCGTTCTCGGCCTTTCTCCTTTTGCTGCCATGGCACAGGAGACCGGCGTGATGACGGGGTTGGCCGATGCGTCGGGCGCGCAACTGCGCGGGCTCGACAAGATCAATGGCATCGCCTCCGATATTGCCCTGAAAACGGGGCAATCGGTGACCTATGGCACGTTGGAAGTGACGCTGGACCAGTGCCGCTATCCGTCCGACGACCCCAGCTCCAACGCTTTCGCCCATCTGACCATCCATGACAGCCAGACCGACAAGACAGCCTTTTCCGGCTGGATGATCGCGTCGAGCCCTGCGCTCTCGGCGCTGGATAACCAGCGTTACGACGTCTGGGTCATCCGCTGCACCAACTCCTGAGCTGATGGGAGATGGCGGCGCGCGAAGTCGCCCTTGACCTCCAGAGCCTGTTCCAGCTGTGCACGATACTGCGCGCGGGGGATCTCGATCCCGCCGAGGCTGGCGAGGTGCGGTGTCAGATACTGCGTATCAAATAGCGTGAAGCCGCAGGTTTTGAGCCTGTCCACCACATAGGTAATCGCGATTTTCGACGCATTCTTGCGCCGCGAGAACATCGATTCGCCAAAGAATGCGCCGCCAAGGGTCACCCCAAAAAGCCCGCCTACAAGCGCATCGCCGTCCCAGACCTCCATCGAATGGGCAAACCCATGCATGTGGAGCTGGTCATAAAGCGAGAAGAGCGCCTCATTGATCCATGTCTCGTCGCGCGCGGCGCAGCCCTCGACCGTGGCGCGGAACGCGTGATTGACGCGGATCCGATAGGGCATGCGCCGGATCTCGCGGGCCAGCGAGCGCGATAGGTGGAAACCCTCAAGGGGGATCACTCCGCGCAGCTTCGGCTCGAACCAGTAGAGGCGTGGGTCGTCGCGGCTTTCGGCCATGGGGAAAATGCCATTGGCATAGCCTGCAAGCAGGAGCTCTGCGGTCAGCGATTCTGCCATTTTATTGCCTGCATTATCGTTTTAGGGTCGTGCTATTGTGAGGATGGACCGAATTGAGAGCGAGCGCAAATAATGGGTTTTTTTGACTTTCTGCCGGAGATCGACCGGTATTCCGAAGATCCGGGAACGGTGGCGCGGATGAATGCCCACCATCGCATGGTCATCAAGCCGCTCGAGGCCGAGATTGCGGGTAAGCGTGTGCTGGATCTGGCCGCGCATGATGGCCGCTGGGCCTATGCCTTTGCGGCGGCGGGGGCGGAGGAGGTGGTGGGGATCGAAGGCCGCCAGCCATTGATCGACCGCTTTGCCGAGTTTCCGCGCGAGCATCTGAAGAAAAAGGTCACGCTCAAATGCGGCGATATTTTTGCGGGTATGCAGGCCGAGATCGATGCGGGCCAGCGCTATGATGTCGTGGGTGTGTTGGGCATTCTCTATCATGTCATGGACCATATGCGGCTCTTCGATCTGGTGCGTCAGCTGGGGCCGAAGCTGGTGGTGGTCGATAGCGAGTTTCTTGACCGACCGGGTGCCGTGATCGCGCTGCAGCGCGAGCGGACGCATAAGGACCTGAATGCGATTGCCCAGTTCGCGGGGCAGGAGGTGACGGCGATCGGGATCCCCTCGCGCAAGGCAATGGACCTGATCGCCGAGGTGCAGGGCTTCGATATCGAATGGGTCGATTGGGCGGAACTGCCTGAAGGCCAGCGCGATTTTGTGGGGGATTACTACCGTGCAGGCGAGAAACGGCGCTATACCTGCCTGCTGCGCCCGAAGGATCTGTAGCGCCGCAAACCAAACGGAAAGGCCGCCCTGAACGGGCGGCCTTGTTGCTATTCTGGCGCCTGTGGCACCGTCCGGACAGGACGCGAAACCGTTACTCGTATTTCGCTTTCAGCCATTTCTCGAGCCAGTGGATCGAGTAATTTCCGGACTGGATATCGGGCTCCTGCAGAAGCGCATCAAATAGCGGGATCGTGGTGTCGATCCCGTCGATGATCATCTCGCCAAGCGCGCGGTGGAGGCGGGCAAGCGCTTCCTGACGGTTGGCACCATGCACGATCAGCTTGCCGATCAGGCTGTCGTAATAGGGGGGGATCTTGTAGCCCGCATAGAGCGCGCTATCGACCCGCACACCCAGACCGCCCGGTGCGTGGAAGGCCGTGACCTTACCGGGGCAGGGCGCGAAGTTCGGGATGCGCTCGGCATTGATCCGGACTTCGATAGCATGGCCGTTGATCTTGAGGTCGTCCTGCGTGAACTCCATGCCGAGACCTGCCGCCACACGGATCTGCTGGCGTACAAGATCGACGCCGAAGATCGCTTCGGTGACGGGATGTTCGACCTGCAGGCGGGTGTTCATCTCGATGAAGTAGAACTCGCCATCCTCGTAGAGGAACTCGATCGTGCCGGCGCCGGCATAGCCCAGCTCGCCGATCGCGTCGGCGCAGATCTTGCCGATACGCGCGCGTTCCTCGGGGGTGATGCAGGGGCCGGGGGCTTCTTCGAGCACCTTCTGGTGGCGGCGCTGCAGCGAGCAATCACGCTCGCCGAGATGGACGCCACGGCCCTTGCCATCACCGAAGACCTGGATCTCGATATGGCGCGGCTTCTGGAGGTATTTCTCGATATAGACCTCGTCATTGCCGAAGGCGGCCTTGGCTTCCGAACGCGCGGTGCGGAAGGCTACTTCGAGATCCTCGAGCGAGGTCGCGACCTTCATGCCGCGCCCGCCGCCGCCTGCGGTGGCCTTGATGATAACGGGGAAGCCCATACCCTCGGCGACCTCACGCGCGGTCTCGATATCGGGCACACCACCGGCAGAGCCCGGAACGACCGGAATGCCCAGACGTTTTGCGGTTTCCTTGGCGGTGATCTTGTCGCCCATCATGCGGATATGTTCCGCCGAGGGGCCGATGAAGGTGATGCCGTGATCTTCGAGCGCCTGCACGAAGGCGGCGTTTTCGGACAGGAAGCCATAGCCCGGGTGGATCGCCTGCGCGCCGGTGACCTCGCAGGCCGCGATGATCTGGCTGACTTTCAGGTAGCTCTCGGAGGACGAGTTCGGACCGATACAGACCGACTCGTCCGCCATGCGGACATGCATGGCATCGGCATCGGCGGTCGAGTGGACAGCGACCGAGGCGATGCCCATTTCGCGGCAGGCGCGGATCACGCGCAGCGCGATCTCCCCCCGGTTCGCGATAAGGATCTTGTCAAACATTGGCTCTGCCTTATTCGATGATCATCAGGGGCGAGCCGAACTCGACGGGCGATGCGTCATCGATGAGGATGCGCTTCACGGTGCCCGATTTCGGCGCCGGAATGTGGTTCATGGTTTTCATCGCTTCGATGATCAGCACGGTCTGGCCTTCCTTGACCTGCGCGCCGACGGTCACGAAGGCGGCAGCCCCCGGCTCGGGCGACAGATAGGCGGTGCCGACCATGGGCGAGGTCACCGCACCCGGATGGGCGCTGAGATCTTCGGCGGCGGGAGCGGCAGCAGCAGGGGCGGCAGCGGGAGCTGCGGCAGGTGCGGGCGTCGCAACAGGTGCCGCAGCTGCGACCTGGGTCACAACAGTCGACTGTTTCGAGACGCGCACCTTCAGGCTGTCATCCTCGCCATATTCGCGGGTGACGGAGATCTCTGCCAGATCATTCGTATTCAGAAGCTCGGCTAGCGCCTGGATGAAGGCGACGTCGGTTTCACGGATATTGTTGCTCATGAGGTCCTCGAAAGGTGCGTGTTATAGCCTGTGTGGAATGCCAATGATCCTTTGTCCACAGGCGTTCTGGGGGGCTTATACGCCAAGCATGGCGCGGTGAAAAGCGCCAAGAGCCATCTCGGCGCTGCTGAAAATCACGGCAGTGAGAGGGTCATCGACCAGTTCTTTGGCAATGATCGAAATTTTTGCCGCATTTGTTATTTTACCATTTGATAAAAAATAAAAGGTGCGCAAGCTGGGAAAAAGTTGCAAGCAGGGAGGGCATCATGTCCAACAGCCAGCTCACAGCCGGAATAGTGGCGGGGCGGACCGACGCGGAGGCTCTGGCCTCGAATTTCAGCGATCTCCATCCGCCTCTGGATAACCACGAGGCGCGGGTGGCCGCGGACCGGTGCTATTTCTGCCATGACGCGCCCTGCGTCACGGCCTGCCCGACCTCCATCGATATTCCGCTGTTCATCCGGCAGATCTCGACCGGCACGCCCGAGGCTGCCGCAAGGACCATCTTTGACAGTAATATTCTGGGGGGCATGTGCGCGCGCGTCTGTCCGACGGAAAACCTTTGTGAAGGTTCCTGTGTGCGCGAGACGGCCGAAGGCAAGCCGGTGGAGATCGGCCTGCTGCAGCGCCATGCGACCGATACGCTGATGGCAAAACAGAGCCATCCCTATACCCGCGCGGCGCTGACGGGGCGCTCGGTGGCCGTGGTTGGCGCAGGGCCTGCGGGCCTGTCGGCGGCGCACCGTCTGGCTTTGAAAGGCCATGAGGTCACCATCTATGATGCCCGCCGCAAGCCCGGTGGTCTGAACGAATATGGGATCGCCTCCTATAAGGCGCCCGATGATTTCGCGCAAAAAGAGGTGGCGTGGCTGATGCAGATCGGTGGCATCACGATGGTCGAGAACTGGATGCTTGGCCGGAAGGGGGACGGCGATCTGGCCGAGCTGCTGGCCGAGTATGATGCGGTCTTCCTTGGTATGGGGTTGTCGGGGGTGAATGCGCTGCGCCTCGAGGGCGAGGAGAAGGACGGCATCCTTCCGGCGACGGATTTCATCGCCGATCTGCGTCAGGCCTCCGATCTGGCCGCGTTGCCGATCGGGCGCGATGTGGTGGTGATCGGGGGCGGCATGACGGCGGTGGATGCGGCGGTGCAGGCCAAACTTCTCGGCGCGCTCAACGTCACTATCGTCTATCGCCGCTCGCGCGCCGAGATGCCGGCATCAAGCTTCGAGCAGGATCTGGCGCTGTCCAAGGGCGTGCGGATCATCGAACATGCGGCGCCTGCGGGGATCATCGGGAATGGTGCGGTCCGCGAGATCGAGTTTGCCTATACCAAAGCTGGTCCAAACGGGCTGGAGATGACCGACGAGACCTTCCGTCTGAAGGCGGACCAGTGCTTCAAGGCCATCGGTCAGACGCTGGGTGACACGCCCGAGGAGATCAAGATCGCGGGTGGCAAGATCATCACCGACGGGATCGGGCGCACCAGCATGGCCCGCGTCTGGGCGGGGGGAGATTGCACCCATGCCGGCGAAGATCTGACCGTGACGGCGGTCGCGCAGGGGCGCGATGCGGCTGAAGATATCCACTCTTTCCTGATGGAGGGCTGAGACATGGCCGATCTGTCGAGCAATTTCCTCGGTATCAAATCTCCCAATCCGTTCTGGCTGGCCTCCGCGCCGCCGACCGATAAGGAATATAACGTCCGCCGCGCCTATGAGGCCGGTTGGGGTGGGGTGGTCTGGAAGACCCTCGGGATGGAAGGCCCGCCGGTCGTCAATGTCTCGGGGCCGCGTTATGGCGTGGTCTATGGGGCCGACCGCCGCGTGTTGGGGATCAACAATATCGAGCTGATCACCGACCGCGACCTGCAGACCAATCTCGACGAGATGACCCGCGTCAAGAAGGACTATCCCGACCGCGCGCTGATCGCCTCGATCATGGTGCCTTGCGAGGAGGAGGCATGGAAGGCGATCCTGCCGCGCGTCATGGAAACCGGCGCCGACGGGATCGAGCTGAATTTCGGCTGCCCGCATGGCATGGCCGAGCGCGGCATGGGCTCTGCGGTGGGGCAGGTGCCGGAATATATCGAGATGGTCACCCGCTGGTGCAAACAGTATTACGATAAGCCGGTGATCGTGAAGCTGACGCCCAATATCACCGATATCCGCAAGCCCGCCGAGGCCGCCAAGCGCGGTGGCGCCGATGCGGTGAGCCTGATCAACACGATCAACTCCATCACCAGCGTGGATCTGGACAGTTTCGCGCCGCAGCCGACGATTGATGGCAAGGGGTCGCATGGCGGCTATTGCGGCCCTGCGGTGAAGCCTATTGCGCTGAATATGGTGGCCGAGATCGCCCGCTCGCCCGAAACCGCAGGTCTGCCCATCTCGGGGATCGGTGGTGTGACGACGTGGCGCGATGCCGCCGAGTTCATGGCGCTCGGGGCGGGTAATGTGCAGGTCTGCACGGCGGCCATGACCTACGGGTTCAAGGTGGTGCAGGAGATGATCTCGGGTCTGTCGCAATATATGGACGAGAAGGGCTTCACCTCGATCGACGAGCTGGTGGGCCGCGCGGTGCCCAATACCACCGACTGGCAGTATCTCAACCTCAACTATGTGACCAAGGCCGAGATCAATCAGGATGACTGTATCAAATGCGGGCGTTGCTATGCGGTCTGCGAGGATACCAGCCATCAGGCCATCGCCGTCAGCGAAGATCGTGTCTATTCGGTGAAGGATGAGGAATGCGTGGCGTGCAATCTGTGTGTCGATGTTTGCCCGGTGGAGTGCATCACAATGCGCGAGCTGGAACTGGGCGAGATGGATCCGCGCACGGGGCGCGAGGTCGCGCCCTATGCGAACTGGACGACCCATCCCAATAATCCGGCCTCGCAGGCAGCGGAATGAACGAAAGGGCCGGAGCGATCCGGCCCTTTTCCATTGTAGGGATATCGTGTCACAGGGTGGAGGGGCTCAGTGCTTGTTCTTGTTGGAGATATCGGCATCGGGCTCGGTCACGCCGATCCCCGTATCGGGATTGATGGCGTTGAGCGGACCTTCTTGCACGGGCTGCGTGACGGAAGGGGTAATGGCCTTGGTATCGGTCATCATCGGCAGTTCCGAGCCCAGCAGCTCGGCCCCGTCATCGGGATTGGCGAGCGCTGCGTCGACATTGGTGCCATCGGGCATCTGCTCGGTGGTGCCCTCGACATCCGCGCCCTTGGCGCCTTTCTCGGAGCAGACATACATCGTGCCGCCCACGGCCACCGCCGTCACGGCCACGGCGGCAAGGCCGACCGGAGAAGCCGCCGCAACGGCCGCCACGCCCGCATCCTTCAGCCGCCCCTTCAGCTTGTCGCCCGTGGTCTTGACCACGATGGAGCCGATCTTGTCGCCTGCGACATTACCTGCAACATCTTTGGCAAAACCGTTGGTATTCTCGGTCATCTGCTTGGCGGCATCGCCAGAGCCGTTGACCCTCTCGCAGAAGCTACGCGAGGGTTGCTCGCAATGGCCGAACCCGTCACGCGCGCCCTGCGCATAGCCAATATAGGTATCGGCATCCTTGTCCCATTGCAGGCAGAACGGCGCGCGGCCCGTATCGTCCAGTTCGGGCGTCATTGCACGCAGGGTCACGATGCCGGGGCAGGTGACCTTGCCGCGCGAGCCGAAGATCTTCTCGCGCAGGCTGAGGCTTTCTTCCACGCGCGGGTTGCTGTCGTCATAGGCGAACTGGCTCGTCTTGCCGCGGATCGAGGTTTCGCAGCTCTGCAAGGCCGCATGGGCGGGCAGGGGCAGAACTGTTGCAGGGAAGGCTGCCACCAATGCACCGGTCAGCAGGTAGGGCAGGGAGCGTGATCTCATCATATGCACCGAAAAAGAATTGCGCCAAGCATCATATCAGCCTCTTTGTGCTCCAGCCAATGACAGTTTCGCGCGGAGGGGCATTTCCGGTGTCATGTAAGGGCATTTTTCGAGATGGAAACTTGATGAAATCTGTATTGCTGGCTATGCCGGAAGGGAAGCCCGGAGGAAATGAGTGACCGATAAGAATTTGTCTGCCGCCAAGCAAAGCAAGACCACCGGAGCAAAAGGGCCTGTCTCGACGGCGGTGCAGGCTGCTGCGGGCAAAAGCAGTGGAAAACCCCTGACCCGTATCCAGAAACGCAATCGCCAGACAATTCTCGAGGCGGCGCTGGAGGTATTTTCGGCACATGGATTCCGTGGCGCGACGCTGGACCAGATCGCCACCGAGGCGGGGCTGTCGAAGCCAAATCTTCTATATTACTACCCTTCGAAAGAGGCGATCCATGTGGAGCTTCTGTCGGGGCTCCTGGATCTGTGGCTGGCGCCGCTGAACGAGATGACAGCCGAAGGTGATCCGAAGACCGAAATCATGACCTATATGCGCCGCAAGCTGGAAATGTCGCGCGAAATGCCGCGCGAATCACGGCTGTTCGCCAATGAGGTTCTGCAAGGCGCGCCACGTTTCCACGAGGGGCTGGCAGGACAGCTTAAGACTTTGGTGGATGAGAAGGCAGGTATCATTCAAACATGGATCGATCAGGGAAAGCTCGCCCGCCTTGATCCGCATCATCTGATATTCTCCATCTGGTCACTGACGCAGCATTATGCGGATTTCGATGTGCAGGTTCGCACCGTTCTGGGGCAGGAGCGCGATCCTTTCGCCGAGGCGGAGGTATTTCTGGAGTTCCTATTCAACCGGTTGCTTTCGGTTGATCCCTGCAAGGACGCTCGGGACGATTCACTATAACCCCGTCTTTCTGCAACACTTAAGGTTTCGGTAACAACTCCGAGTCACGCTTTGAACGTGGGGGCTCTTGGGAAAGGGCCATGGTGATGGATCGCATATCGGGTTTTCTGCCCCCGGTTGGTTGGTCGCCGCTATTGATGTCGTCTCTGCCGAAAGTCGCTCCTGCGACGACGGTCGAAGCCATGGTTGGGGCGTCATCAACCAATAGCGGGCAAGGGGCAAATGTAGACACGCAATCGGGTCAATCCGGTTCTGGCAGGGCCGAGGCTCTGGCAAAGACCGTTGCGGCGCGCGACACGCTCTCCGATAGCCTGTCGGAAGAAGACGTCGAGACGAATGTGGCGGATAACGAGATCCTGTCCCTGCCTGCGGGGCCTAGCCCCGCCTTTCGCGTGTCCCTGCTCGAGCAGCAGGCGGCACGGGTGCGGGCGAGCACCTTCCCGAGTCAGTCCTCTGCCGAGATGGAAACTGGATTTGGTGCCGCCTATTCCAGTTTAACCCATGAACTCTTCCAGACAGAGACGGGCTGGTCCGTGTCTGTAGACCCTTCCGTGGACGTGGTTTCGGGGCCCGCAGATAGGGTAGGCGGCGCGTCGCCTCATGCAGCCGAGAGAGCTACGGCGATGACCGTGTTGGATGTAACCCGCTAGGGCGCGACTGCGGAACTATCGTGGCTTCCCGCGCTGGGCGGTGCCAGGCCCGAATGATGACGCATGGTCCGCATAAACCTGTTTCTGCGCCGCAAGAATATCTCTTACGCCGGGAGCTGCCTTTGGCAGGCTTCCGCATTGGTGCGTGAGGACGTCCGATCCGGCTTGTCTGCAAACGGAGACAGAGCTAGGCGGGCACATCATGGCCCGACTCGTCCATAGCGCATCGCTCTGCACTTTTTGCGTCTGGCGCAGACCGGCATTGCAGCCACGGACTGGCCCTGCGGTCTAGCGTCTAGCATCGGGATATCGCTGGAGGTGGGTGCCAAAAAAATAGGCGTCTTTTCGCAGTTTTTTCGTTCATCCCGAGACAGATCCGGCAAAGCCTTGACCCGTTTCGGGCAGGGGTGCTCAATAAAGTTGACCACTTGGTCAGAAACGAATTCGTCACAAAGAGAGCGCCCCCGCAAGACGCTCCGGTGACAGGGAGTATTTGAATATGTCTGCACCCGGAGAAAACCTCCGCATCGATTCCGCACGCCTTTGGGATAGTCTTATGGAAATGGCCAAGATCGGGCCGGGCGTCGCGGGGGGCAATAACCGCCAGACCCTGACCGACGAGGATGCCGAAGGACGCGCCCTGTTCCAGAGTTGGTGTGAAGCGGCGGGGATGTCGATGGGCGTCGACAAGATGGGGACGATGTTTGCCACCCGTGCGGGGGAGGACCCCGATGCGCTTCCCGTTTATATCGGCAGCCACCTCGATACCCAGCCCACGGGCGGGAAATATGACGGGGTGCTGGGCGTGCTGGCCGCGCTCGAGGTGGTGCGCACTCTTAACGACCTCAATATCAAGACCAAACATCCGATCGTGGTGACCAACTGGGCCAATGAGGAGGGCGCGCGCTTTGCGCCTGCCATGCTGGCCTCGGGGGTGTTTGCCGGAGAAATCAGCCTTGATCACGCCTATTCGCGCAAGGATCTGGAGGGCAAGACCTATGGGGCCGAGCTGGAGCGTATCGGCTGGAAGGGCGAGGAAGAGGTTGGCGCGCGCAAGATGCATGCCTATTACGAATATCATATCGAACAGGGCCCGATCCTTGAGGCCGCCGAGAAATCCATTGGTGTTGTGACCCATTGTCAGGGGCTGTGGTGGCTCGAGTTCACGCTGACCGGCAAGGATGCGCATACGGGCTCCACGCCGATGGATATGCGGGTGAATGCGGGCCTTGCCATGAGCCGCATCTTCGAGATGGTGCAGGATGTAGCCATGAAGAACCAACCGGGCGCCGTGGGTGGCGTGGGGCAGGTGACCTTCACCCCTAACTCGCGCAATGTGCTGCCGGGCAAGGTGGTGTTCACGGTCGATATCCGCACCCCCGATCAGGCCAAGCTCGATGCGATGCGCGCCGAGATCGAGGCCCGAGCCGCCGAGATCTGCGCCGAGATCGGTGTTGGCTGCGCTATCGATCCTGTGGGCCATTTCGACCCTGTGACCTTTGCGCCGGAACTGGTGACCAATGTCCGCAATGCGGCCGAACGTCTGGGCTATAGCCATATGGATATTATCTCGGGGGCCGGTCACGACGCCTGCTGGGCGGCGAAAGTGGCGCCGACCACGATGATCATGTGCCCCTGTGTGGATGGTTTGTCGCATAACGAGGCCGAGGAAATCAGCCCCGAATGGGCCGCGGCCGGTTGCGATGTGCTGTGCCACGCCGTGCTGGAAACCGCGGAGATCGTGAGCTGACGTATTTTGCGGATAATGTGGCATCCAATGGCATTCGCCTGACGCATACCAGCATTTTCGCAAAGCCAGACCTGCAATAAGGATGCTTGAAACATGGGGCTGATGGACCGATCTCATTGCCAAGAAGACGCGATCCCGAGCGGTTGCGCCATTGCGACAATGAAGGAGAGACCAAATGCCGATTATCCAGTTTCATGTTATCGAGGGCCGCCCCGAGACCGAGATCAAAGCCATGCTCGATATGGGTCACGAGGCGGTTCTGGAAGCCTTCGGGGTGCCGGAAGGCGACCGCTACCAGATCGTGACGCCGCACAAGCCGGGCCATATGGTTCTGGAGGATACCGGTCTGGGGTTCAAACGCGGCCCCAGCCCGATCCTCGTGCAGGTCTTCTCGTCGCCGCGCACCGACGAGATGAAGCAGAAATTCTACGACATCCTCAGCACCAAGCTGGAGAAAGCCATCGGGCTCGATCCCAAGGATCTGATGGTGTCGGTCATGTCCAACACCAAGGCCGACTGGAGCTTCGGCTTCGGTCAGGCGCAATTCCTGACGGGCGAACTGGCCTGATCTCTCCCTCGCGGGACGGGATCGGGGATTCCCCGCCCGTCTCGCGATACCAAGGGAGAGTTCAATGACGACAACCGTCATCAAGGGCGGCACGATCGTGACCGCCGATCTGACCTATAAGGCCGATGTGCTGGTCGAGGGCGGCCAGATCATCGAGATCGGCACTGGCCTCAAGGGCGATAAGGTGCTCGAGGCCGAGGGCTGCTATGTGATGCCCGGCGGGATCGACCCGCATACCCATCTGGAGATGCCCTTCATGGGCACATATTCGTCGGATGATTTCGACGCAGGCACGGCGGCGGCGGTTTCGGGCGGCACCACGATGGTGATCGATTTCGCCCTGCCTAATCCGGGCGAGAGCATGCTCGATGCGCTGCGTAAATGGGATAACAAGGCTGCCCGCGCGCATTGTGACTATAGCTTCCATATGGCGGTGACATGGTGGAGCGAGCAGGTCTTTGACGAAATGAAGACCATCACCGAGCGCGGCATCAATTCCTTCAAGCATTTCATGGCCTATAAGGGCAGCCTGATGGTTAATGATGACGAGCTGTTCGCGTCGTTCAAACGCTGTGCCGAGCTGGGCGCGCTGCCCATGGTCCATGCCGAGAATGGCGATGTGGTGGCCGAGATGTCGGCGCGTCTGCTGGCCGAGGGCAATACCGGCCCCGAGGCCCATGCCTATTCGCGCCCGACGATTGTGGAGGGCGAGGCCACCAATCGCGCGATCATGATTGCCGATATGGCGGGCGTGCCGCTTTATGTGGTCCATACCTCCTGCGAGGAGAGCCATGAGGCGATCCGCCGTGCCAAGATGCTGGGCCGCCGCGTCTATGGCGAGCCGCTGATCCAGCATCTGGTGCTCGATGAGAGCGAGTATTTCGACAAGGATTGGGACCATTCGGCACGCCGTGTGATGTCGCCGCCCTTCCGCAACAAACAGCATCAGGATAGCCTTTGGGCGGGGCTGGCCTCCGGCACGCTGTCTTGTGTGGCGACCGATCACTGCGCCTTCACCACCGAACAGAAGCGCTATGGCGTGGGGGATTTCACCAAGATCCCCAATGGCACCGGCGGGCTCGAGGACCGGATGCCGATGCTCTGGACCTACGGGGTGAATACGGGCCGCATCACGATGAATGAATTCGTGGCCGTGACCTCGACCAATATCGCCAAGATCATGAATATCTATCCCAAGAAGGGCGCGATCCTTGTGGGTGCGGATGCGGATCTGGTGGTCTGGGACCCGCAGGCCAGCAAGGTGGTTTCCGCCAAGACGCAGGTATCCTCCATCGATTACAATGTTTTCGAGGGCAAGGAGGTGAAGGGCTTGCCGCGTTACACCCTTTCGCGCGGTGTTGTTGCCGCGACCGAGGGCCGCGTCGAGGCCCCCGAAGGGCATGGGCAGTTTGTCTCGCGCCCGCCGGGGACGGCCGTGTCCAAGGCGCTGTCGACATGGAAAGAGCTGACCGCACCGCGGCCGGTCGTCCGCGCCGGTATTCCGGCCAGCGGCGTCTGAGATCTCTTGCAGGATGCCCATAAACTTGGGCATCCTCACCTACAGAGCCCGGAAAACGGGTCGGATGGAAGAACGGGGAAAATGAAGAAACCGATTATTGAAGCCCGCGGCGTCAATCTGGTCTTCGAGACCAATGACGGGCCGGTGCAGGCGCTCAAGGATGTGAACCTCTCCATCGAGCGCGGCGAGTTCGTGTCGTTTATCGGGCCATCGGGCTGTGGCAAAACGACGTTTTTGCGCTGTATTGCCGCGCTCGAGACGCCCACATCGGGTGCGCTGACGGTGGGTGGGATCTCGCCCGACGAGGCGCGCAAGGCGCGCAGCTATGGCTATGTGTTCCAGGCAGCGGGGCTCTATCCGTGGCGCACCATCGCCGGAAATATCAAGCTGCCTCTGGAGATCATGGGCTATCCCAAGTCCGAGATGGATGCGCGGGTGGAAAAGGTGCTGGAGCTGGTGGATCTGAAGGGCTTCGGCCGCAAGTTCCCGTGGCAGCTGTCTGGCGGTATGCAGCAGCGCGCCTCGATTGCGCGGGCGCTGTCGTTCGATGCAGATATCCTTCTGATGGACGAGCCCTTTGGCGCACTGGACGAGATCGTGCGCGACAAGCTCAACGAGGAGCTTCTGGCGCTCTGGGCACGGACCGGCAAGACCATCGGCTTTGTCACCCATTCGATCCCCGAGGCGGTTTACCTGTCAACCAAGATCGTGGTGATGAGCCCGCGTCCGGGGCGGATCACCGATGTGATCGAGAGCCCTTTGCCGCGCGAGCGCCCGCTCGAGATCCGCGATACGCCCGAATTCCTCGAGATCGCGCAGCGTGTGCGTGAGGGTCTGCATGCAGGGCATGCCCATGTGTGAGGGGTCCATGCGTGACGATATGATCAACCGATGGGGGGCGCTGCCCCCCAAACCCCCCGGGATATTTAGGGACGCTGGAAGGGCGGACTTCGGGAAGGAGGGGCGCGCATGACGCGGGTTTTTCCGGTTCTGACGGTCATTCTGGCGATTATCGCTCTCTGGTACGGGGCGGCGGTGTGGCTCAATAGCGCATGGGTCTATGATCAGGCGCAGCGGGCGGGGCAGAGCGTGGGCTTTGGCGAGATGGTCGGACAGACCATGGCGCTCGACCGCCCTGTATTGCCTGCGCCGCATCAGGTGGTGATAGGGCTATGGGACGGGATCACGGGGCAGAAGATCACCTCTAAACGGTCTCTGGTCTATCATGGCTGGATCACGCTGGAGGCCACGGGGCTCGGGTTTATCATCGGGACGGTGGCGGGGCTTTTGCTGGCGGTGGCGCTTGTGCATAACAAAGCGCTGGATATGAGTTTCATGCCCTGGGCGATTGCGAGCCAGACCATCCCCGTTCTGGCGATTGCGCCGATGGTGATTGTGGTGCTGGCCTCCCTCGGGGTGAAGGGGCTGCTGCCCAAGGCGCTGATTGCGGCTTACTTAAGTTTCTTCCCCGTGCTGGTGGGCATGGTGAAGGGGCTCAGGGCGCCCGATGCGATGCAGATCGATCTGTTGCGCACCTATGGCGCGCCGAAAGCCGCGATGTTCTGGAAGCTGCGGCTGCCGTCCTCGATGGCCTATTTCTTTGCCTCGCTGAAGGTGGGGGTGGCGGCGGCTCTTGTGGGCACGATCGTGGCCGAGCTGCCTGCGGGCGCTGTGGCGGGGCTCGGGGCGCGTCTGTTGCAGGGCAGCTATTACGGGCAGACGATCCAGATCTGGGCGGCGCTGATTGCGGCGGCCTGTCTGGCGGCGGTGCTGGTGGCGTTGGTCGGGCTCGTCGAGAGGATCGTGTTGAAGAGAATGGGGCTGGCAAGATGAGCGTTCTGATCTGTGCGATTGTCTTCTGGATTGCGGCGATTGCGCTGAATTCCTTCATTGCCGCGCGTTGGCCGGAACGCCGTTGGGCGCGCTATTTTGTGCCCGCTCTTTTCGGGGTGACGCTTCTGGTGCTCTGGGAAGGGATCGTGCGGGGCTTTGGCGTGAGCCAGGTGATCCTGCCGGCTCCGAGCCTGATTGCCGAGCGTTTTGCCGCCTCGACCGGCGTGCTCTGGATCGATTTCCGCCAGACCATCCTCAAGGGTGCGCTCTCGGGCTATATCATGGGCTGTGCTGCGGCCTTTGTGGTGGCGGTTCTGGTGGACCGCTCGCGGTTTCTGGAGCGCGGGCTGATGCCGGTCGGGAACTTCTTGGCCGCCTTGCCGATTGTGGGGATCGCGCCGATTTTCGTCATGTGGTTCGGCTTTGACTGGCAGTCCAAGGCAGCGGTGGTGATTGTCACCGTGTTCTTTCCGGTGCTGGTCAATATGGTTGCGGGCCTCAAAGCCACCGATCCGCTGCAGCGCGATCTGATGCGCACCTATGGGGCAAGCTATATGCAGACGCTGGTGAAGATGCGCCTGCCGGCGGCGCTGCCGTTCCTCTTCAACGGGCTGAAGATTGCCACCACGCTGGCACTGATCGGGGCCATTGTTGCTGAATTTTTCGGCTCTCCGACGCGGGGCATGGGATTTCGGATCTCGACGGCGGTGGGGCAACTCGACATGGCGCTCGTTTGGTCGGAGATTACCGTGGCAGCACTGGCAGGGACCGGATTCTACGGGCTGATCGCGCTTGTGGAGAAAGGGCTGACCTTCTGGCATCCGTCGCAAAGGGGATAAGCGGCGGGGGCTTCAGGGATTGGGAATAAACGATAATCAACAGGAGAGTAAGATGAAGAACTGGATGATGGGCGCGGCGCTGGCGGCCCTTGCCACGGCAAGCCCGGCCTTTGCCGCCGATGTGACGCTGCAGCTGAAATGGGTCACGCAGGCGCAGTTTGCGGGCTATTATGTCGCGAAGGACAAGGGCTTTTACGATGACGAGGGGATCGATGTGGATATCCTCGCCGGTGGACCCGATATCTCGCCCACGCAAGTGATGGCCGGTGGTGGCGCCGATGTGACCGTGGACTGGATGCCCTCGGCGCTGGCCGCACGCGAGAAGGGGCTCCCGCTTGTCAATATCGCGCAGCCGTTCAAATCCTCCGGTATGATGCTCACCTGCCTCAAGGAGAGCGGCATCACCTCGCCCGAGGATTTCAAGGGCAAGACGCTGGGCGTGTGGTTTGGCGGCAATGAATACCCGTTCCTGAGCTGGATGAGCACGCTGGGTATCCCGACCGATGGGTCGGAGGGAGGCGTGACCGTGCTCAAACAGGGCTTCAACGTCGATCCGCTGCTGCAGAAGCAGGCGGCCTGTATCTCGACCATGACCTATAACGAATACTGGCAGATCATCGATGCGGGGATTTCGCCCGACGATCTCGTGACCTTCAAATACGAGGACGAGGGCGTGGCCACTCTGGAAGACGGTCTCTATGTGCTTGAGGATAATCTGAAAGATCCGGCCTTCAAGGAGAAGATGGTCAAGTTCGTCCGGGCCTCGATGAAGGGCTGGAAATGGGCCGAGGAGAATCCCGACGAGGCGGCCGAGATTGTGCTCGATAACGACATGACCGGCGCGCAGACCGAAGAACACCAGAAGCGCATGATGGCCGAGGTCGCCAAGCTGACCGCGGGTTCGAACGGCGCGCTTGATCCGGCAGATTATGATCGCACGGTCGAAGTGCTTATGAATGGCGGTTCCGACCCGGTCATCACCAAAAAGCCGGAGGGAGCCTATACGCTGGAGATCACCGACGAGGCGCTCGAATAAGGCGGTCTTGATCGGGAAAGTCCAGACGCGCGGGAGTAATCCCGCGCGTCTTTTACATTTTAATCGTATTTTCATCGCGCTCTGCGACTCTGAGGTAGAGAGGCCCAAAGGAGGGCGTGATGAGTAGATCGAGACCGTATCAGGAAGAGGGGCTTCCCGCCTGGGTCAAATGGGGGCTGTTTCCGGCCATGCTGGGGGGCTTTGGCTGGGCGTTCTATGCCGTGTCGCAAAGCCAGTTCGCCGCACCTGCCTCCTATCTGTTCAACACACCTTCGGAGGCTGTGGAGGCGGCCTATTGCATGGTGGTGGCGGAGGATGTCCATCCCAACCGTGTGCCGCCCGGGTCCTATCTGAGCGAGGCGCGCAATTTCTGGATGACGCGTCTGCGCGAGATCAGTGGGAGCGGTATGGGCGCTGCGCTTGTGAAGGCGCGGGTGCAACTGACCCGCGATATCGACCGTGTGCAGCGGCCCAATCCGCGGAAGGAATGGCTGGAATTCACGGTCGGCGAATGCAGCCACAAGGCCACGAATTACGGCATGAAATTCCGCGAGTTTGAGTGATCAGCCCAAGGGGGACAGATTGTCCTGCAGGCTACGTCCTGTGCCCGGCTCGGCATTGATGCTGGCCTCTGCGCGGGTGCGTGGCAGGGCATGGGGCATCTCGCGCTGGATGTAGTCGATGATCGCCTCGCGGGTCTCGCAGCGCAGGTCGAACACGCGCGGCGCCGTGCGCGCCGAGACCAGCACACGGATCTCCATCACGCGCTCGCGGAAATCCGTGACCTGCATCGCATAGACCTTGCCATCCCAGAGGCGGTTCTGTGCGACCAGTTGTTGCGCGACTTTGCGCAGCTTGCCCACATCTGCGGAATGGTCGAGATAGAACATGCAGGTGCCGATCAGTTCTGCATTGTCGCGGGTCCAGTTCTGGAACGGCTGCTCTATGAAATAGCTCAGGGGCACCACAAGACGGCGCCAGTCCCAGAGCTTGAGCACGACATAGGCCGAGGTGATCTCCTCGACCCAGCCCCATTCCCCCTCGACAATCAGCGCATCATCGATGCGGATCGGCTGGGTCAGGGCCAGCTGGATACCGGCGATGAGGTTTTTCAGGATCGGCTGGAGCGCAAGACCCACCACGATACCGGCGGCACCACCCGCCGCCAGCAGCGAGACACCATATTGACGGACGGCGGGCACCGTCATGAGTGCGGCCGCCACCGCCAGCACGACGATGGCCACATTGGCCACCCGCAACAGGATACGGGTCTGGGTCACATGTTTGCGCGCCAGAAGATTGTCCTCGGCATCCAGCTTGAACCGGCGCATATGCAGCGTCGTCCAGATATAGAGCGCGGTATGGCCGATCCATGCCAGACAGAGGATGAAGGCCACCAGCAGAAGATGGCTGAACAGCCGCGCTGTCTCGGCGGAGATCGGGGCGGCATTCACCCCCACGCCAAGCGCGATGATGATCAGCAACAGCCGGAGCGGCTTGGTCGAACGCGTCACCAGAGAGCGCCAGAACAGATCCTTGTTGCGCACCATCCGGTCCAGTGTCGAGCGCACCATCCGGTGCAGCGCGAGCGCAGCAACAAAACATACGACGAAAACCATAACGGACACGGTCCAGTCCGGCAGGTAGAGCGTGGCCTGATCGACCGCTGTCTCCATCACATCGCTCACCGCCGTCTCGAGGGTCTGCAATCCGTCGGGTAACGCGTCCAGCGCCTCGGGCGTGGTGTCGGTGGCCATAGTCTTCTCCGCTGATGGTTTGCCTATATGCTGCGGCGCAGCGCGCTGATGTCAAGGCAGGTGCCTGTGATGGGCGGCATTTTGCTTCCAACATGGGGTTTGGTGCGCTATCCCTTTGAGAAGAGGCCCCGAAAGGGGTTTGGGGGAGAATGGTATGGCACGCGCGGCATTGACCGGCACGCGCATCCGCGAAAGGCGGATGGCACTTGGTATGAAACAGGCGGATCTGGCGCAGCGCATTGGCATGTCGGCGGCCTATGTCAATCTGATCGAGCATAACCGCAGGCGGGTAGCCGATCCGCTTCTGGTCCAGATCGCCGAGGCTCTAGAGATCGAAACATTGGCGCTGGCCGAGGGGGCGGAGGGGGCGCTGTTTGACAATTTGCGCGAGGCGGCGGCCTCCCTGCCGACCGAGGCTGCCAGCCCGGCCAGGGCGGTGTCCTCTCCCTTGGCGGCGCCTGTGGCAGAGCTTGACCGGATCGAGGAATTTGTGGGCCGTTTTCCGGGATGGGCGGCGCTCCTGTCGGACCGCCAGCGCCAGATTACGGGGCTCAACCGGCTGGTCGAGCAACTCTCCGAACGGCTGTCGGAGGATCCGTTCCTGATCGACGGGCTGCATGAGGTGATCTCGGCCGTCACCAGCCTGCGCTCTACGGCGGCCATCCTGACCGACGAGCCCCAGATCGAGCCCGAATGGCAGGCGCGGTTCCTGCAGACGATTTCCGGCGAGAGCCTGCGCCTGTCGGGCGCGGCGGAGGCGCTGGTGGGCTATCTCGACAGCCAGAGCGGAGCGGATCTCGCCCAGTCCGGCCCTTTCGAGCAGATGGAAGCATGGTTGCGCGAACGGGACTGGCATGTGGCCGAACTGGAGGCCGACCCCGCTGCCGGTATCGATGCCATCGTCACGGGCGCGCGCAGTCTTGCCTCCGAGGCGGCGCGCGCGCTGGTGCGCAACTGGCTGGGGCTCATGCGCGAAGATATCAGGGCGCTGCCGATGGCCGCGCTGGAGGCGGCGCTGGCGCGGCACGGGCTCGCGCCCGGGGCGATTGCGACGGATCTGGGCGTGCCCGCCGGTCTGGTTCTGCGCCGTCTGGCCCAGCTTCCGGCGGGCCATGTGCATGCGCCCGAACTGGGTCTCGTGATCTGCGATGCGTCGGGCGCGATCATCTTCCGCAGGCCCTGCACAGGCTTTGCCTTGCCGCGTTACGGGGCGGGTTGCGGGCTCTGGCCGATCTATGAGGCGTTGCGCCAGCCGATGCAGCCGCTGCGCCATGACGTAGAGATCGCGGGACGGGTGAGCCAGAGTTTCGCCACCTATTCCATCGCCGTGCCGCAGGCGGCGGGGCAGGGATTTGGCCAGCCGCTGGTGCTGCATTCGCATATGCTGATCGTGCCGCTTTCTCCCGCGCTGGCCAGCGGTCCGCGCCGTCCTATCGGGGTCACCTGCCGGATCTGCCCGCGCACGGCCTGCACCGCACGGCGGGAACCCTCGATCCTCGGCACCGTGCGCTCGGATCTGGGGTAGCGTGGGGTGTCGGGAAGATTTGACATGGTTCCCCTCGCGGGGGATAGTCGGAGCGGGAGAAGGAGACGGGCATGCCGAAAGACCATGTTCTTCTGATTGAGGACGAACCGAATATCACCGAAGCGCTGCGGTTCATTCTGACGCGGCGCGGCTTTGCGGTGTCCAGCGAGGCGGATGGTGCGCGGGCGATGGCGGCCATTGCCGAGACGCGGCCCGATGCGATCATTCTGGATATGATGCTGCCGGGATGCTCGGGGCTCGAGATACTTGCGGCCCTGCGCGCGGATCCGGGTCTGAAGGCGATCCCTGTCCTGATGCTGACCGCACGGGGACAGGCGCGTGACCGCGCTGCGGCCGATGAGGCGGGAGCTACGGCCTTTCTGGCCAAACCCTTCGCCAATGCCGATCTGCTGGAAGCGATCGACGGGATTCTGGCCCTGGGGCGTGGCACGACGGAGACCGGCCTGAACCAAGGGCTCTCGCATGGCACCGGCTAAGGCCCCGCTGTTTCTGGCGCGGCGCTCCTATCGGCTGCGGAGGGTGATGGATGCGCTGCGGCTCCTGCCGCTTCTGGGGCTGGTCCTGTTTGTGCTGCCCGGGTTCTTCGTCCTCCGGCCCGCACATGTGGCGGTGCTCGGGCTCTATCTGTTTGCCGTCTGGGCCGGGCTGATCGTGGTAACGGCAATCCTCTCGCGCAGGCTGGAGCATGTGCTGGCCGAGGCGGGGACGCAGCCAGAGGACCGCGATGACTAGCGCCCGGATGACGGGCGTCTTCGGAACGGGGCTGGAGCAGGCGACGCTTACGGGCATGAGCTTTGATGGGCTGATCCTCGTCTGTCTGGCCTATGTGATCCTCCTGTTCGGGGTGGCTTTCTGGGCCGAGGGGCGGGCGCGCCGAGGACATATGGGCATCCTGCAAAGCCCGTGGGTCTATACGCTGTCGTTGTCGATCTATTGCACTGCATGGACCTTCTACGGGGCGGTGGGCTATGCCGCGCGCTCTGGGCTCGAGTTCGTGACCATCTATCTGGGTCCGAGCCTTGTGTTTTGCGGTTGGTGGTGGCTGCTGCGCAAGCTGGTGCAGGTGGGGCGGGCGCAAAGGGTGACCTCGGTGGCCGATCTGATTTCGGCCCGCTATGGCAAATCGAACAGTCTCGGCGTGGTGGTGACCCTGCTGGCTGTGCTGGCCGCCACCCCCTATATCGCGCTGCAGCTGCAATCTGTGACCGAGAGCCTGAGCGCCTTTGCGGTGCCCGTGGCCGATGGCGGAATGGTCCCGGTAAGTGATGCCAAACAGAGTTGGGCGATGTGGATTGCCATCGGGCTTGCAGCCTTTGCCATCCTTTTCGGCACCCGTAATCTGGATGCGAGGGAGCGCCATCATGGGGTCGTTATGGCGATTGCGCTCGAGGCGGTGGTGAAACTGGTCGCGGTGCTGGCGGTGGGCGGCTTCGTCGTCTGGGTCTTGGGGGGCGGCTGGGGGCCGATCATGGAGCGCATCGATCTGCACGCGACGCAGGACTGGGTGCCGCAGTCGGGCCGCTTCATGGGACTGACGCTTTTGTCGGCGGCGGCGATCCTGACATTGCCGCGGATGTTTCAGGTGCTGGTGGTCGAGAATGTCGAGGAACGGCATCTGGCCTTTGCCGCATGGGCCTTTCCGGCCTATCTGGCGCTGATCTCGGTCTTCGTGCTGCCGATTGCGGTAATGGGGCTGGAGCTTCTGCCGGAGGGCGCCAATCCCGATCTTTTCGTCCTGACGGTGCCATTGTCGCAAGGCCATGACTGGCTGGCACTGCTGGCCTTTCTGGGCGGGTTCTCTTCTGCGACCTCGATGGTGATCGTGGCGGCCATTGCACTGGCCACGATGATCTCGAACCAGATCGTGACGCCGCTCTGGCTGGCGCTGTGGCCCGCCCATAACAGCAATCTGCGCCATATCGTGCTGATGTCGCGCCGCGTGGCGATTGCCTTGGTAATGGGCTTGGGCTTTGGCTACTACCGGCTGTCGGGTCAGGGGGCGCTGGCCGAGATCGGGCTCATTGCCTTTGTGGGCGCGGCGCAGACGCTTCCGGCGCTCCTGGGTGGGCTCTACTGGCGCGGTGGCACCCATCAGGGCGCGCTGACAGGGTTGCTCTTGGGGGGCGCAATCTGGGTCTATACGCTCTTTGTGCCGTCCTTCGGGGAAGGGGGGCTGATGTCGGCGCAGATGCTGGCGGAGGGGCCGTGGGGGATCGGCTGGCTCCGTCCCGAGGCGCTTTTCGGGCTGGAGGGGATGGACCCTCTGTTACATGCGCTGTTCTGGTCACTGTTTTTCAACGTGACGGGCTATGTGACGCTGTCGCTGCTGTCTTTCCCGCCGCCTCTGGAACGTCTGCAGGGCGTGGCCTTCGTCAATATCTACGAGGAGGGGCCGGGGCCGCGGGGCTGGCATATGGCGGTGGCCGAGGCTGAGGATTACCTCTCGATGGCGCAGCGTATCCTTGGCGCGCAGGTAGCGCAGCGTTTCTTTCAGGAAGAGGCCGCACGGCAGGGTAAAACCGGCTGGCTGCCTGACCCCACCCGAGATTTCCTGACAGCGCTGGAGCGGCGGCTGGCCGGCTCGGTGGGCTCGGCCACGGCCCATGCGATGCTGGCGCAGCTATCGGGCGGGCGGGTGATCTCGGTCCGGGATCTGATCAATATGGCCAGCGAAGCGGCTGACATAAAAGAACATTCCTATCAGCTCGAGACCAAATCCGAAGAGCTTGCGCAGGTCGCGCGCCAGCTGCGCGAGGCCAATGACAAACTGACCCGCATCTCGGTGCAAAAAGACGCGTTTCTGGGCCAGATCAGCCATGAGCTGCGCACGCCGATGACCTCGATCCGCGCATTCTCCGAGATCCTGATGGAGCCGGATCTCCCCGAGGCGATGCGGCGCGACTATGCGAAGATCATCCTCGACGAAGCCCGGCGCCTGACGCGTCTGCTCGATGATCTTCTGGATCTCTCGGTGCTTGAACATCGCAAGGTGCAGCTACATATCGGGGCCACGAATTTGCATGATCTGCTGGACCGCGCGACACAGGCCGCAGGGCCGGAGGCGGGGCATGAGGCGGGCCAGTTGCGCATCGAACGGGACTTCCCGAGCGAACATGTCGGGCTTATTACCGATGGCGACCGGCTGGTGCAGGTCTTCATCAACCTCATCACCAATGCACGCAAATACTGCGCTGCAGCAAAGCCGGTTCTGCGAATCGAAGTGCGGCGGGACGGGGAGTTTGCCCAGATCGATTTCATCGATAACGGGCAAGGCATTCCAAAGGCCGAGCAGGATCTGATCTTTGAGAAATTTTCACGACTTACCGATACAGCTAAAGCAGGCGGGGCCGGGCTGGGTCTTGCGATTTGCAAGGAGATTCTGGGTAATCTGGGCGGGTCTATCGACTATCTTCCGGGGCAGGGCGGGGCCGCGTTCCGGGTGCGTGCGCCGCTTCGCAGCGTAAAAAATGTGGTTGATGTGAAAGATGGTTTGTAATCATTGCTGCGTTAAAGGTTTTGTAAACCCTGATCTGCGAGGCTGCCCTGTGTCACCCTCGGTTCGGGTACAAGTGGGATAACATGGTGGATCAGAAGCCTTCAACAATCTTGCGAAAGAAGACGGATGCGGCCAAGGCTGCAGCCTCTGGCGGCCCTGTGTCGCCCGAGCGCGCCATCCGGTATGTCTTTGCAAAGGTTGCGCAAGATACGCTGGATCTTCCGCTGCAGGTGTTGCGTGTCGAACAGAGTCAGGTCTCGTTGACCGAATTGATGGAAGTTTTTCCCGAGCAGCCGATGCTTTGCGTTCTGGAAGGGCCGAAAGAGGCGTTTGGCGTTGTGGCCTTGCCGCCGATCACGTTCTCCTCGCTTATCGAGGTGCAGACGATGGGGGTGCTGTCGCGGATCCAGCCCGGGCCGCGACGGCCCACGCGGGTCGATGCTTCCATGGTGCAGGGCGTGCTCGATTCGCTCCTTGAAGGGCTGGAAGAAGCGCTCGCCGATAGTGACGACATCATCTGGGCGGGCGGGTTCCGCTATCTGTCCTTTTTCGACGATCCGCGGCCACTGTCGCTGATTCTCGAAGAGATCACCTACCGTGTTTTCTCGATCACCATGCAGATCGGACAGGCGATGGACCGCGAGGTCTCCATGCTCTGGGCTGTGCCTGCGCGGGGCAGGGGCGAGCGTGTCCTGGCGGCCACCGCCGAGGATGCGGGTGCCCCCGAGGCCGAGGCGCTCTGGGCGCAGCAGATGGAGAGCACCGTGATGGGCACGCGGGCGGAACTGACGGCTGTGCTGCATCGCTGGTCGATGCCGCTGTCGGGTGTGATGAGTTTCAAGCCCGGTGTCGAGATACCGATCCCGCGTGAGGCGTTGGAAAAACTACGCGTGGAAGGGGTGGACGGCCGCCGTATGGGCACCGCGAAGCTTGGCCAGCATAGCGGGCGTCGCGCGCTCCGGCTGACCGCCAACGAGGCTGAAAGCACCGAGATCAACGAGCTTGACGAGCTGACCACCCGACCCGATCTGGGCGCGATGTCGGTGGGCGATAATCCCTTCGGCGGAATGACCGGAGCGGAGGGTGGCTTCCCTGCAATGGGCGGTGACGCGGACGAGGGTGGTTTCCCTGCGATGGATCTGGGCGGCCTGGGCGGCGATGATGCAGGCGATGGCGGCTTCCCCGCGATGGATTTCAGCGCCTTCGAGGAGGACGAGAACCAGCGGACCGGCACCGGCGGCTAGACCCCGCGGCGATCCGGACCTGATTTTGAGGAATTTGCGCAGCTCTGACTTGCGAGACGACCACTGCTTGCCGTAAGCGGTGGGCAGGCAGGGCTGGATTGGCCCTGTCCGCGTGGGATTTTGCGAGGCGGGGCGGTATGGTCAGGCGGATCAGAGTACAGCGATGCGAGGGGGTCACGTTCCTGACCCTGCCCGATGCGGGGGCTCGGGGCTTCGATGCGCAACTCCGCCGGTCTCTGGGCGCGGCCCTCGATATGTGCCGTCATGACCCGGATCTGCGTGGTGTCGTTATGCGCGCTGCGGCCGGCTGGCCCTGTGCCGAGGATCCCGAAGCCGATTTCCACGAAGATGCGGAGGCGCCTTCACTTGCGGCGCTGGCGCAGAGCCTGAGCGATCTGTCCTGTCCGGTGGCGGTCGTGCTTGATGGCCGTATCCGCGCGGGGGCCTTGGCACTGGCGCAGGCGGCAAAACTGCGTCTGGCGCTCGATACCGCGAGCTTTGATCCGGTGGAGCCCAGCCTCGGCTACCTTCCGGCAGCGGGCTGTCTGATCCGCTATCTGCGCCGCTCGGGTCCGCGTCAGGTGTTGTCCTTCCTCAAGGCGGGGCGTCCGGTGGCCGCCCTGCAGGCGGTCGAGCTGGGTGTCTGCGATGCCGTTGTGCCTGCCGAAGCGGTCGAGATGCAGGCACTTTCCGCCACGCTCGAACAGGCTTTTGGCGAGGTCGGTCTGGTGCCGGATCCGAACGGGGCGAGCCGGTTGACGCAGAGCTATTTCACCGAGCTGGATGCGCTGCGCGAGGCAATCGAGACCGGTCCGCAGCATGTCGTCTGGGACAAGGCGCTGGCGGTGGCCGAGGCGGCGGTTCTGCTGCCGATGGGCGAGGCGCTCGATTTCGAGGCGGTCGCGCATCTCGATCTTCTCTCCTCACCGGCCTCCAAAGCGCTGCGCCATCTGCGGGCCTCTGCCGCGCGCGCCCATGCGCAGGAAGCCCTGCCCATCGATGCCGCGACGCTGGGATGCCGGATCGTGGCCGTCTGGAACCCGCCTGACGGGCTCGTCTATGCGCTGGCCGATGCGGGGCATCGGGTGATCTGGGCCGAGGCGATGCAGGACCGGCTGGAAAAGGGTCTCTCGAACCTTGCCCGTGCGCAGGAGGCGGCCGTTCTTCTGGGGCGGATGAGCGGGGAGGCGCGCGATGCGGCATGGGATCGGGTGAGTGCGACCACCGATCCGCTGCAGGCTTTCGCGCAGGCCGATATCGTTCTGGCAGAACCCGCCGCGCAGGAGCGCGACGATATCGCCCATGCGCTCGAGGGCGTGCGCGGGGCGCTCGTCGCCACGACCCAACCCGATTGCGCCCTGCGGATCGACCGCTACGGGCGCCATGTCGAGGTGCATGGGGCAGCGGTCGAGGATACGCTACTGGTGGCTGCGCTCCTGCGTGCGGGTGGTGATCTGGCGCTCGGGCTGCCGGGGGTCGATCCGGGGCTGATCGCGCGTCTGCAGGCGGCGATCTGGGTGGCGGCCGAATATTGCGTTCTGGCCGGCGCTGCACCCGAAGAGGTGGATCAGGCGCTGCAGGGGTTCGGCATGCAGGCACCGTTTGCGCAGATCGACCGGCTGGGGGTCGAGGTGGTCATCGCACGGCTGAAAGCCGCGGGCTTCCTGCCGGGGCCTTTGCTGACCTATCTGATGGTCGAGGGCTATGGCGGTCTGCGCAAGGGGCGCGGGGTCTATCTCTATAGCGACGGCGTCGCACGTCCCGATCCGCTGGAGCCCGCGCTTCTCGAGGCGCTGCGGGCCGAGGCGGATTATGTAGCGCGTCCGCTGACGGGCGCGCAGATCATCGAGCGGATCTGGCTCGCGATGGCGGCAGAGGGGGCCAAGCTGTTGCAGCTGGGGGCTGTTGACCGGCCCGGTGATCTGGATCTGAGCGCGGTCAATGCGCTCGAGTTTCCGCGCCATGAAGGCGGGCCGATGTTCATGGCCGACCAGCGAGGCCTCGAGGCCTGCCGCGACCAGCTGATGCAGCTGGCGGCGGGCGGCGCCGCAGAGCCCGTGACGCTCTGGGATGTGCTGATCCGCAACGGGCGCAGCTTTGGGGATCTGGATCGCGCTTAGCGCAGGAAGATCCCCACCACGACCATCATCAGCCCGATGACGGACACGAAAAGTGCCCCCAGATTGACGGCGACGATGCGCTGGAGTTTTGCGCGCATTGCGTCCTCGTCCAGCCCTGCGCGCTTGGCCTTGCCGACGGTGACGATGCACCACCCCAGTCCGACAAGCCCCAAAACCGCGATGAACGCGCCGATCCAGATCAGGAATTCCATGCCGAGGCCCTTCTAAGAGAAATACTGTCGGGCCCGCGCTTAGCGATTTCATGCCACTGTGACAAGCCTTGGCTGCCGCTCCCGCCACGCTTGAGGCTTGCGACGCAGGCGCGGCTGGCTTAGGGAACGGGGCAAGTGGACTATGAGGAACATAAGATGCCCAATGATGCTGCCTATCAAGTGACCGCCGACGAGCTGCGCCAGTTCATCGAGCAATTCGAAGGCCTCGAAGCCGAGAAAAAAGATATTGCCGAGCAGCAAAAGGACATCATGTCCGAAGCCAAGGCGCGCGGCTACGACACCAAGGTGATCAAGAAGATCATCGCGATCCGCAAGCGCGACAAGAATGACGTGGCCGAGGAGGAAGCAATCCTCGATATCTACAAGCAGGCGCTTGGCATGGAATGAGCGGCCCCCGTGTCGCAACCGGAATGTCGCAACCGGAATGTCGCAACCGGAAGGCCTCCCGTCGGGGAGGCCTTTTTTATGAAGGATCCATCCTTGCCCCGCATCACGCTTGGCGATTACGGCGCGATGAAATCGACGCCTGCCATCTGCGCGATCGCATCGATATCGGCCTCGTAGAGCGCGGTGATCTCGTCGATCATCGCCTCGTCCCATCCGGGCAGCGCGACATCCATCTCCAGCTCCTCGGGTTTGGCGAATTTGTCAAGAAACGCCATCGTCACCTTGCGGCGCTGCTCGAGTGTTTTCGGCGGGTTATTGAGGATATAATCGGCATAGCGGCGGAATCCGCCCTCGGTCATGATCGTCTTCAGGATCATCTGCTCGCCATTGAGTGTCACATCGTCGCCGATCCCGCTCAGGCTATGCATGATCTCGGGCCAGATTAGGGGCGCGTCCTCGTTGCACCAGACCACGACCTTATGGCCCTGCGCCGCATCGACCATGCCTTCCACCACCGTCCGCCAGCGCAGATCGCGCGGATCGCGTCCGCACATCAGATCCTCGTAGCTGCGCTCGGGGTCGCGTTGGGCCAGTGCGGGGATCAGCGTGGCGGGATTGATCATCGCCAGATGGAATTCGATCTCGGCATCGGGGAAGATATTGGCCAGAGGCTCCAGCTTGCCCGGCACCATCGCGTAGAACCCTTTATCGGTCACCACACGTTCGGGAATGCACATGAAATATTCATGGCTGAAGATGATGCGGTTGATGTCTTCCTTGTCGGTCACGGCGGCGAGCACCGCATCCGAGGTCTCGATATCGGCCTCGGCGCCTTTCAGCGTCAGCAGCGTGTCGCGCAGCACCATCCGGTAGCGGCGGGGATGGGGCACGACCACGCCGTTCTCCTCAAGCACCCGCGGGTTTCGGGCCAGACAGCGCACCAGACTGTCTTCATCTGTTGCATGTGCACCCAAGTGATAGACGACCTGCATGTTTTTCCCCGCTCGATTTATGGGGTTAGATTAGAGCAGCTTTTCTTTACAGGCAAACGGCTTTCGGGCTATGCGGGAACTTGTGTTCCTGATTGATCAAGTCGGATATAGCCCATGGCGATGACTGCATTCCTAACGCGCCTGCGCCGCGGCGGGGCCTCCGGCACCGGCGGCTGGTCCGCACTGGCGGTGGTGTTTGCGGCGCTGATCGTGGCACCCATCGCAGCGGTGGTCTGGCTTGCGGCCCATCCCACGGAAAATATCTGGCCACATCTTCTGGCCACGACCCTGCCGCGCTATCTGGAAAACTCCGCCGTGCTTGCTGCGGGGGTAGGGGCGCTGACCGCCTGTGTGGGCGCAGGGGCTGCGTGGATCGTGGCGATGTATCGCTTTCCGGGCCATCGCTGGCTCGAATGGGCGCTGCTGTTTCCGCTGGCGATCCCTGCCTATGTGACGGCCTATGCGCTCGTGGATTTTCTGGATTATTCCGGGCCTTTGCAGGGGCTGTTGCGGGATATGTTCGGCTGGCAATCGGCGCAGGATTACTGGTTTCCGCAGGTGCGCTCGCGTTGGGCCGCGGTGGTCGTTCTGGCCGCCAGCTTCTATCCCTATGCCTATCTGATGGCGCGCAATGCCTTCCGCGAGCAATCGGGGGCAAGCTACGAGGTTGCCCGTGCGCTTGGTGCCGGGCCTCTGGCGCTGTTCTGGCGGGTTGGTCTGCCGCTTGCCCGTCCCGCCATTGTAGCCGGGGCGGCCATCGCCATGATGGAAACCGTGGCCGATTTCGGGGTGGTCGATTATTTCGGTGTGCAGACGCTGACCACGGGGATTTTTACCACATGGCTCGAGGCCGGAAATGCCGGTGGCGCGGCGCAGATCGCGCTTGTGATCCTCGGTGTCGTGTTCGCGCTTTTTGCGATCGAGGCCTTGGGGCGCAGACGCTCGCGCTATTACCAGTCCGCCCGCCAGAGCCGCCCCGTCACGCCCATCCACCTGAAAGGCTGGGCGGGGGGCCTCGCCTTCGCTCTGTGTTTTGTTCCCTTTGCTATCGGGTTCGTTCTTCCGGTCGCGGTGATCGGCGCACATGCGCTGGCCAATCCCGAGGGCTGGATCGGCGCGGGGCTTTTGCTGGCGGCGTGGCATAGCCTGCTGACGGGCGGGGTCGCCTCGCTTGTCTGTGTGGCGATGGCGCTGGTGATGGTCTATGGCATGCGGCTTTCGGGGCAGGGATTGCCACGGCTGGTGATCCCGCTGACCGCGCTGGGATATGCCGCACCCGGGGCTGTGCTGGCCGTGGGTATCCTGATTCCGCTAGCCGCGTTCGATAACTGGCAGGCCGATACGATCTGGGCGCTGACCGGCCATGATCCGGGGCTTGTTCTGACGGGGACGGGCGTGGCGATCATCCTCGCCTATGTGGTGCGCTTCTTTGCCGTGGCGCAGGCCTCGACGGATGCCGCCTTCGGGCGGGTGCCGCCTTCTTTGCCGATGGCGGCGCGCTCGCTGGGGCGGGGCTTGGGCCAGATCCTGCGCGAGGTCTACCTGCCGCTCATGCGCGGATCTGTCGGCTCGGCGCTTCTTCTGGTGTTTGTGGAATGCGTGAAGGAACTGCCGGCCACGCTCTTGCTGCGGCCCTTCAACTACGAGACCCTTGCCACCCGCGTCCATGAGAAGGCGAGCCTCGAGAACCTTGGCGATGCAGCACCCGCAGCGCTTCTGGTGATGGCGGTGGGGCTTGCCGCTGTGGTGGTTTTGGCACGCGCCAATCTTTCACGCAGATAGCCCGATCAGGGGCTTGCCAGCGGCCCGACAAATTTGTATCTGGTCGCATGTGCCTCCATAGCTCAGTTGGTAGAGCTGCGATTTTGTAAGTCGAGGGTCGGGAGTTCGAGTCTCTCTGGGGGCACCATCTATCAATGTATTCACGCCTTCTGCAGCTTTCAGATTGCCGGAAAATCTTAATCTTACTTTCCCTCTCGGCCTTGCAGACCGTGTGGCGGTGGACCGAAAAGTAGCGCTGGACCCCTGTCAGCCGAATCCAGCTCGGGATCTGGTCCGACTCATCTTCCGGGGTGAACCTCTCGTCCCTGCTCGTTGGCGCTCCTTCTTCTCGTTCCGGCGGGCGAAGTGCGCATGGAAGGTCTGTTAGTCGTGGCAGTTCCTGCCAGGCATCTGAAACCGTTGATGCCTCGGAGATAAGGGGCGCTTGTCCGATCGGAAAGCTGGGTAGGACTGGATCGGGTTCACGCGGGGCCAGACAGGTGGGGTGCGTCTGTCGCCACTCGGGCCGCATGAACCTGAGGCGTTGTCGGGCCTCTCCGATAGGTCACGCCCAGAGGAGATGGCGTAGGCTATGGCCTATTGCGGGCAGCAGCTGCCCGCGTCGCGCCACGTTTTCGGGGGCTTGCGAGAAGAGATGGCGGGTCAGGGCCTGACGCGCCGCCGTATCGGGCATGAACTCCAGTCTGAGGCTCTGGCGTCCACCATGGGCGCGCAGGGTCCCGATCCGGCAAGGGATCTCGGGCAGCCCGTCAAGTTCCAGAATACACACGCTGTTGGCGGTCAGCCGCTGGATGCCCTGTGCCATAATGGCGCGGGCGTGTTCGACGCTCAGCCCTGTAAGCCGCAGATCCAGTATCTCCGAGCCGTAGCGGAGCCGGCCTGCCAGATCCATACGGATCTCCACCTCGTTGCCAGGGCGGGGGCGCTCATAGCAGATCCCGAGCGCCATGACCGAGATCAGCATCGCAACCGCCGCCCATGTCAGGTTGAAGAGATCTTTGGCCGAAGGTTCGGTGATCGCGAGCGGCCCCACCAGATTGAGTGCGATGGCCAGCCCCAGAGCCATGGAGATCGCGCCGAAGAAGGTGGCTTGCGGAATGTTCACCTTGACCGATGAATGGTCGCCGCCCTTGTCGGTGACCTTGAAGGGTTTGCCGAACGGGTTTCTGAGCGCGGCAAGGAGGGTCATGGTCACGGGAAGGGCGGTCAGCGCATGGGTGACCTCGGTCAGAAGCGGCAGCGTGCGCCCGCCCGAGACCCAAGTCGAGTAGACCCAGAAACAGATCAGCGCGGGGAGGCCGAAGCTGAGAAAGGCCAGCTCGTCCGCGTGATAGGCGGGCAGGTCGAAATACCAGTAAAGCACGGGGGCGATCAGCATTAGCGGGATGAAGGGCTTGGACAGCCATGACATCAGCCCGTGCACATAATGCAGCCGTTGGCGCAGGGTGAACCGGCCTTTGGGCGAGAGCGGCCCGTCGGGCATGCAGCCGATCTGGATCGTGCCCAGACACCAGCGCGTGCGTTGGGTGATATATTCGCCCACACCCTCGGCAGAGAGCCCCACCGAGAGCCTCTCGTTCAGCCAGCGGGTCTGGTAGCCCAGCTCCATCAGCTTGTAGCTGAGCCACATATCCTCCGAGAGAACGCCCTTGGGGAACCCGCCCAACTCGGCGATCAGATTGCGCCGGACAACGAAGGATGTGCCGACGCAGAAAGCGCAGCCCACCGCGTCTTTTGCGGGCTGGAAGATATCGAAGAACACGCGCTGGTCATCGACGAAACTGTCGCTCAATCCGAAGGCATGCTGGATCGGGTCGTTGTTGTAATAGAATTGCGGGGTCTGGACGAGGCCGACGCTGGGTTCCTCGAACATGCCCACCACGCGGCGCAGGAACTGTCGCTGGGGCGCGAAATCGGCATCGAGCACGAGGATCAGATCGCCTTTGCCCGCATCATCGGTCAGCCGGTAGGCATTGTCGAGATTTCCGGCCTTGGCATGGGCATTGTCGGGGCGTGTCAGGTAATTGGCACCTACCGCCTCGCAATAGGCCCGCAGGGCGGGACGGCGGGTATCGTCACAGACAAACACACGGAAATCGGGGTAATCCATCGCCAGCGCGGGCAGGATGGATTTCTCCAGCACATTGATCGGCTCGTTATAGGTGCAGATGAAGACATCCACGCGGGGCCAGTCCTCGCTGGCTTCCAGCATCGCTTCGGCCCCATCGGCAAACTCGCCATTGTCGCGATGGTTGAACAGGATGACGATCGAGGCGAGCGAATAGGCGATGGCCGCCATCTCCGCCGCCCAGAAGATCCACGGCCAGAGCCCTTTGAGCGTGAACGAGAACTCGGGCAGGGTCTGGGTGGTGCGCCAGACCGCGTAGAGGATGACCGAGAGCGCGGTGAGCGATCCAATCAGACGCCGTGGAAAGGGCCTGTCGGAGGGCAGCCCCAGTGCAAGCGCCAGCATCAGGAACAGCAGCCCGAGATTATAGGCAAGGATCGAGGACATATCCGCAAGCGTAGGAGAGATCATTGGAGAGGCTCCGGAGAGGGGTCTTGGGAAAGGGGCAGCGGGGCCGGTATGAAGGGATTGCGGTCCTGCAGGGCCAGAAGCGCTCAGGCGGTGGCCCCGAGATGCGGGCGGGGCGGATAGGTGAAGGCGATCTCCCCGCTCGATCCGATCCCGATGGAGAGGCCCGTCGAGAGGGTGGTGCCATCCGTGGCGAGAAGGTAGCCGGTCGCGGGATCGACGAGCGTCGAGAGGGTGATCATGAACTCTGTTGCCTGTGCGGTCAGACCCAGCCGGTTCAGGGTGAGGGCTGCCTGTGCCGTGCCTTCAGCCCAGATGCCGTCGCGGTCGTCGTTGAAATCCAATCCGTTCCGCCCGTTTCGGGTGACAGTGAGCGCTTTCAGGATGTCGGTCACGGTTGCAGGGCGGCCGCTGATCCGGCCCAGTTCGGGGAGTGCCAGATAGGGCCAGACCTGCACATCGAGCATCGTGCCGCCGTTCTCTGAGGGCTGCCCCTCTGGAGTGGTGCCGGTCAGGAAGGCTCCGCGCGCGGGGCGCCACATTTTCAGAACCATCTCGCGGGCGGTGGCCTCGATCTGTTCGAGCCGCGCGCCATCGTCCGGCGGCAGGGGGGGCGTGCTGGCCATCAGGGCCCGTGATAGTGCGACGATATCGAGATTGTGCTCGGTTGAGGACCATGGCGCGCGGGCAGGGTCGGGCTCGAAGCCGAAATAGCCGCCCAGATAGCCCCGCTTCGTCCCGTTATCGGGGCGCATATGGTCATCGATCCAGTAGGCAAGCCCCAGCGCCGCCGCGCGCCATTTCGGGTCATGGCTGGCGGCAGAGAGATGCAGGTAGGCCAACCCCACCCATGCCATATTGCCGCTCGTCGTGCCGACCTGATAGGCATCCTCGATCCAGCGCCCCTCCTTGTCCGACCAGTAACCGGGGGGCAAGGCAGGCCGGGCGGAAAGGCCCGCGCGATAGGCATTGCGCAAGCGGCCATCTCTATAACTGCGATCCGCCTCCTGCGCCTGCAGGAAGGCTGCGCCGATGCGCTGGGCCGAGGGCAGGTCCCCGCAGCCCAGAAGGGCGATCACCGCAAGGGCGTTGTCATAGACAAAGCCCGCATCGCGCAACGCCGGATCGGGCTGCGAGACGCCCGCGCCGCGGTCGGGCTGTTCAGGCCAGCTGGTTAGAAAACCCGGATCAGGCCCGGCAGGAAGGCTCGTTCGCAGGGAGGTGCATAATGTCTCCTCCAGCTCCGCAGGCGGAGAGGCCATGGCAGCGGGAAAAAAGGAACTTGTTACAAACACGCCCAGAATGCCGCCGAGCAGGGGGGATCTAAAGCCCCGAGGCGACATCATGTGCGATCTCATGGCGGGGGAACGCCGTGTCCTCAGAGGCGGCCAGCGCCGAATTCGGCTTGATCGCGGCCAGAGCCGTATCGAGCAGACCGCGCACGCCTGCGCTCAATTGCGGCAGGGTGCCCTCCTGAAGTTCCGCCGTGACCCATGCGCCAACGCCGCAGGCCATGCCGCCCGTCTGCGGCGGGGCAGCTTCGGGCTGGATCATCACATAGAACTCGCGCCGTTCGGTGGGCGGGAAGGGCAGCACATAGCGAGTATCCTCGGTATCCGTGGTGCGCGGCAGGATCGAGGTCACCTTGGCTGGCACCGGTTCCGGCCAATCGGGGGAGGAGATCTTCATCGCGGTGCCAGGGCCGAGTTTGCTGGCGGTGCGTTCGGGGAAAATGGCCACGATCACACGCTGATCACAACGCACTGCACGGGCAAGGGTATCGCCTGCGCGCGCCGCCATCCCGTCCTCGATGGCCAGCGTCGTGACCTCGGACTGGCCCTGCACCTCGACACTGGTCTCGCTCAGCAGCGAGACGCGGTGCTCCTCGGCATCGCGCATGGCGATCACCGCGCGCAGACCGTCTTCCTGTGTCGAGATCTCGCCCTTCAACAGCGCGATCGCCTGTGTCGCGCTGCGCCATTCGGCCTGCAGGGTGGGCACCTGCCCGCTATCTATCCCGACGATGATCCCCTTGCGCGCGGCGTTCAGGCGCTCGACGAGCTGGCGTTTGCCCAGTTGCAACTCGTCCAGCTGGCTCTGGACGATATCGGCGGTCACCAGTTGGTCCTCGGCCACGGTCTTGGACACGATACCGGCCGTCTGCAGCTTGGCCTGACGGGCGGCCGCCCCTTTTGCCAGTCCCAGCGTCGCCTCGAGGCGCTCGATGCGGGTTTGGTTTATGGCCAGCTCGTTCTCCAGATTACCAAGCACCTCGCGCTGCATGCGCAGCACCTGATCCGACAGCTGGGCGGCCTGCGTCTCGAAGGTCTTCAGGCGCAGATTGCGCTGTGTGATCTCCTGTGTCATCTCGCTGACCCGAAGCCGCAATTCGACCAGTTTGGCCTGATCGACCGAGACATTGCGGATGCGCGCGACCGTCTCGCCGTCGCGTAGGCGGCTGCCGGTGTTCATGGTCATACCCTGCACGACCCCGTCAATGGGGGCGGTGATCAGATAGGAGGGCGCATTGACAATGGCGCGTTCGGATCGGGTCGTCAGGACCGGAGCGAGCGTATTAGACACCATCAGAAGCCCCAATACCGAGGCAGCACTATAGGAAAAGACCCGCATACCAGCGAGACCAGTGGAAAAGGCCATGGGAGGGCTCCATTTCTCGATGTTGAACGTCTGGAGTAAGGCAAAGAGGTCTCGAGCGCCGACCCGAAGGGTCGGAGCTGAATAGGTTCTCCTCCGACGCGCAGTGCGCCGGGGCGAGAAGTCGTGGAGGATCTTGCTTTATCGTCTAAACCGGACAATCCCGGTTTACCTTTCGTTAAGTAAATGACAACACGCGACCGATATCCGATCAAATGCCGTCATTTACTTTTTCCATTTACGGATATTAATCACGAAATCTTATTAACTTTTAGCCTCGAAATTGACGAAGCGCAGAGCGGCAACCCGTTCTATCTGATCACATTTAAGGGCTGCCATCGAAGATGTTTAAAAAATGTGCGTGGGTGTTTCAGAAACGTATTTCAGAAGAGTTTCAGATTTTTTCGCTCGAATCAGTAAGTTATAGAACAATTTTGAGGATTTTCATTGTGTCACAATACACGCGTTGGTTGATTGCCGTTGCGCGGTTTCGGAGCGCGTAAGCCGTCCGGTAGGAGCTGAAACAGGGCGTGCGTGCAAGGCGTGGGCCGGAGTTGGAGTGCCAAATTGATATGTTTATTATATGGGACACATACTTCGGAAAACCGCTGCACTGTTCTCATTCTGCTATGAGTTTCACCGATTTGGGGCAGAACGGTGCAACGCGTCGGCGCCTTTAACCGGAGATTGTCACAATTGGACCGCATTTACTTAATAGTTTTTTAACGATTGACGCGATGCCGACCCGTTCAGCAATATCGGTGTCACAAAACTGTCATATATCGAGGGCCGGACCGATTCCGAAAGACAACGACATAATTGCGAAGAGCGCGCCCCTGCGCGAGATGATCGTGAGCGATATGCTGACGCTGGATGTCGATGTCCCGCGTGGTAAGGCCAAGCTCAGCGGGTCGTTCATCGTCTCGGACGCGTTCCCGTTGAACGCCGGTGAGGACGCTCCCGTTCTGGTCTTGCGGGGCGAGGAGGGCACGCTTCCCGTGGTCTTCAACGACAAGCGCACCCCCAAGCTCGCGCGCCGTTTTACCGATGGCGGTAATGCCGATCGCGCGCGGATCGTGTCGCAATTCATCGATCTGCACCGCTTCCCGCTACATCTGTTCCTCGAAACGCCCGACGGGCGGCGCAGCGACTATATCCGTAGCTTCGATCTGCCGGAACTGCGCGATGCGCGGATGGTGGCGCTGATGGAGATCTACGCGCGTAGCGAACCCGAAGCCCGCAGCAATACCCTGTTCAAGACGCTCTACAAGCGGATCGATGGCCGTCCGACGATATTGCGCAACCGGATTGCCCGCCGCTGGCTCTACGGGCTGTTCGACAGACGTCCGGCGCGTGGCCGGATGCATATGACCCATATCCGCAAGGCGTTCGAGACACAGGGGCGACCGCTGGCCTTTGATGCGCTCACCGAGCATATGACGAGCCATGGCGTGGCCATCGCACCGCATGGCGGGATGACCTTCGACGGGCTGGAAAGCGCGACCGTCTGGGAGGCGTTCGACGTGATGGCCGAGCGGCTGGCCGAACTGGGACTGACGGTTTTCCTCAATTCCGGCACGCTTCTGGGCGTGGTTCGCGATGGCGATTTCCTGCCCCATGACGATGATATCGATGTGGCCGTGCTTCTTGATGCGCGTAACGAGGAGGAGGCGGCCGAAGCCTTCTCGCAGCTTCGCACGCTTCTGGAGGAGGAAGAGCTGATCGATCCCGAGGCCAATGTCTCGGCCGGTATCCACAAGCTCAAGCGCGTGGGGCCGGTGCAGGTGGATCTGTTCCCCGCATGGATTAGCGAGGAGGGCAGGCTGTTTGTCTATCCCTATAGCTATGGCGATGTCCCGCGCGAGGCCTTGATGGATCTGGTGCCGTGGCAGGGTAATCCGCGCCGCCTGATCCCCAAAGACCCCGATACCGTCCTGAGCGCCAATTACGGCGAGGGATGGCGGGTGCCCGATCCGTTTTTCGTATTTCCCTGGACCAAGGCGAAGAAGAGGTTCTCGGCTTTTCTTAGCCTGCTTGAGAAGGAACTGAAATGACCCGAAAAGTGATTATTTCGGCACATTCGATCTGTTCCATCATGGCCATGTGCGGCTGTTGCAGCGGCTTGCCGATCTGGGCGACCATCTGACGGTGGCGGTCTCGACCGACGAGTTCAACGCGATCAAGGGCAAGCGCTCTTCCATCCCCTATGCACATCGCGCCGAGATCGTGGCGGCCTGCCGCTATGTCGACGAGGTCATTCCCGAAGAGCATTGGGAGCAGAAGCGCCGCGATATCGAACGTCTGGAGATCGATATCTTCGCGATGGGCGATGACTGGGCCGGCCATTTCGATGACCTGTCCGATCTGTGCGAGGTGATCTATCTCGAGCGCACGAAAGATGTCTCGAGCACCGAGATCAAACTTTTCGTCCGCAGCGCCTGAACGCAATCTCCCGCCTCAATGGGCGGGCGGCTTGCCCTGCGCCTTTGGCGGTTTCATCGCGAGCGCCATCAGGGCGAGACTGGCAAAGAGGAAGGTCAGCACCACGAATGTGTCGATGAAGGCCATCACATGGGCCTGTCCCTGCACCCGTGCGGCCAGTTGCGACAGTGCCGCCGTGGTGCCGTCGAGCCCTGACTGGCTGTAGATATTGGCCAGAAGATCGCGCTGGCGAAGCGCTTCCGGATTGGCCCAATTCACCGCCTCGGCGAGCCGCGCGTCATGCAGCGCCTGGCGGTCGGTCAGCATCTGGTTGATGACCGCAAGCCCCACCGCACCGCCAAGGTTCCGCATCAGGTTATACAGCCCCGAGGCGCCCTTGATCTTGGCAGGCGGCAATGTGCCGAGCGCCAGATTGTTGATCGGGACCATACAGATCATCAGCGACATTCCGCGCAGCACCTGCGGCCAGAACAGTTCCCAGAAATCCCACTGGTCGGTCATATAGGTCAGCATATAGGTCGAGAGGCCGAAGCCCAAGAACCCCGCGACCATCATCACCCGCAGATCGACTTTCGAGGCCAGCATGCCGGTCAGAGGGGCGGCGATGAACATCGCGATCCCCGAAACGAAGACCGTCTCGCCGGTCATCAGGCTGTCATAGCCACGCACGGAGGACAGGTAGAGCGGGTAGAGATAGGTCATCCCGTAAAGGCCGATGCCCATCACGAAAGAAAAGAGCGAGCCGAGCGAGAAGTTGGTGTCGGTGAAAGCACTGAAATCGACGACCGGATTCTCGCGGGTGAAGGCCCGCCAGAAGGTGGTCACGCAACCGATTGAGGCAATGATAAACAGGATGGCCACGGCCTCGTCCTGAAACCAGTCATTGCCTGGACCTTCCTCCAGCACATATTCCATCCCGCCAAGGAAACAGGCCAGCGCCAGAAGGCCCCACCAGTCGAAGGTCTGGAACAGCTTCCAGTCCGGCTTGTCGAAATCGATCAGGCTGAGCGCGCCAACGGTCACCAGAATGCCGGCGGGCACATTGACCAGGAACAGCCAGTGCCACGACAGCGCATGGGACAGGTAACCGCCCACCGTGGGGCCGACGGTCGGGGCAAGTGTGGCGATCAGGCCGATGATCGGCGAGACGATATTGCGTTTGGAGGGCGGGAAGATGGTGAAGGCCGCGGCAAAGACCGAAGGGATCATGCCACCGCCCAAGAACCCCTGAAGCGCCCGCCAAAGGATCATCTCGTTGATCGATCCGGCGGTGGCGCACATGAAGGAGGCCGCCGTGAAACCCGCAGCCGAGGCCGCAAAGAGGAGCCGCGTGGACATCATCCGTCCCAGAAGACCCGAGAGCGGGATCATGATCACCTCGGCGATCAGATAGGCGGTCTGCACCCATGAGATCTCGTCGCGCGAGGCGCCAAGCCCCGCCTGGATTTCGGAGAGCGAAGCGGAGACGATCTGGATGTCGAGAATGGCCATGAACATGCCGAAGACCATGACCATGAAGGCCATGATCCGGCGTGGCGTCAGCTCCGGCGTGTCGGTCATTTCGAGGAGGCCGTCTGGGTCTGGCCCTCTGCGGGCGAGGTGCGGCGGTCGATCTCGATCTCTGCCGAAAGACCCGCGCGCAGCGGCACCTGATCCTCGGGCAGGGCGATGCGCACCGGCACACGCTGCACGATCTTGGTGAAGTTGCCGGTCGCGTTATCGGCCGGGATCAGCGAGAAGATCGCCCCCGTGGCCGGTGCGATGGAGGTCACGGTCCCTTCGATCGGATGGTCCTTGTCGGCATCTAGCACCACGGTCGCCTTGGCACCGGGGGTGATACCGGCCAGCTGGGTCTCCTTGAGATTGGCCTCCACATAGAGACCATGATCGGGCACGACGGCGGCAAGGGTGGCGCCGATGCTGACCAGCTCGCCCTCTTCAATTGCGATATTGGCCACGACACCATCATAGGGCGCGCGGATCACGGTGTGCTCGAGGTCGCGCTGCGCCTGATCGACGGCCAGCTGCAGCTGCTTGCGGCTCGATTCACTCTCCGCACGCTCGGCGCGCAGAACCTCGACATCGGCCTCGGCCCCCGCGATGGCAGCAATGGCGGCGGTCCTGTTGGCCTGAGCCGTGGCAAGTGTCTCGTTTGCGGTGTCGAGATCGGCCTGCGAGGTCACGCGGCGCGCGGCCAGATCCTTGGCACGTTTGGCATTGGTCTGGGCATTGGTCAGCGCCGCCTCTGACGCTCCGAGCTGCGCCTTGGCCTGTTCCACCGAGGTTTCTGCCGCCGCGATCTGCGCGTCGATCCGTGCCAATGTCCGCTCGAGGGTTGGCAGTTTGGATTGCGCAAGCTCCAGCGCGATCTTGTAGTCACCATCATCGATACGCAGCAGAACGTCGCCCTTGGCGACATGCTGGTTGGACTTCACCTCGATCTCGGAAACATAGCCCTGCAGCTTGGAGGACATCAGCGAGACGTCGGCCTGCACATAGGCATCATCGGTTTTCACCATGAAGCGGCCGTGGGTCCACCAGCTGACGCCGAACCAGCCAACGGCCACGATCGCGACAACGGCCACGCCTGCAAGGATCTTTTTCTTGCGGCCTGCCGGTTTGGAGGCGGGGGCGGGATTTTCGACGGAAGTATCGGGAGCGGAGGACATTATGGGCGCTTTCGGAACGGATGATCGGGGCGGAACGGCAGGCATGACAGGCGGGCGGAATCAATCGAACCGCTCGGTTCGATGTGGATAAGGCAAGTCCGCTTACCAATCAAGGGCTTTATCGAACCGTCTGGTTCGATTATATTCCCTCGAAATCCTCGGGGGCAGTAATGCACGAAAAAGATTCTTGTTGTGACGGCCAGATCCGGCGTCACGCTGCGGGGCAGGACCCCGAGAAGCGCGACCAGATCCTGGAAGGCGCATGGAAAATGTTTCTCGAGCGCGGTTATGACGCGACCACCATGAGCAGTATCTGCAAGGCTGCGGGCGTGTCCAAAGGCACGCTCTATGTCTATTTCGCCGATAAGCAGGATCTGTTCGTCGGGCTGATCGAACAGCGCAAGCGGATCTTTTTGGCGGGTGTCGACGAGGTTCTGGCGGGGCCGGGCAGTGCCGAGGAGAAGCTTCTGCACTCCGCGCGGCTGTTGGGGCACAAACTGTGTTCGGAAGATGTCGTGCGCGGCCAGCGTATCGTGATCGGGGTGGCCGAGCGCATGCCGGAACTGGGCCAGCGTTTCTACGAGACCGGCGCACGGAATTTTCTGGGCGTGCTGTCGGACTGGATGTGTCAGGAAAGCGCCGCGGGGCGCTTTGCCATTGATGATCCGTTGATGACTGCCCACCGGTTTTCCGAACTGGTGACGGCAGGGCTATGGCGGCAATGCCTGTTCGGGTTCCGCGCGGCCCCGCCCGCTGACGACGAGATCGAGGCCAATTGCCGCGAGGCAGTGCGCATTTTCATGGCGGCCTATGGGCGCCCCTGAGGCATAGTGTTCCGGTCTCAGAGCCCGTGGAAAATCAACATCGCATCGGTCACCGGCGCCCCGACAGAGGAGGTAGGATCGACCATAGGGAAAATCTCGATCCGCAGGAAATTGCGCCCATGCTCGCCCTCGGCCCGTTGGGACTGCCCAGTCCGGATCGCTTCCTGCGTCAGCTCTGCCAGATCCACGAAAGAGAGTTTGGGCGAGACCACCGCCAGCGCGCGGTTCACATCATGCGCCTCCAGCAGGAACTGCGCTCCGATCAGGTCGCTGAAGCGGCGGATGCGCAGGTCGGTATCTACGAAGATCACCCCGAGCCCGAGATTGCGCAGCACGGTTTCGGTCTGCTGGTTCAGCTCGGACAGCTTGTCGATCTGGATCTCGTGCTCGGTGCTTAGCGTCACCAGTTCCTCGTTGACGGCATGCAGTTCCTCGTTCGAGCTCTGCAATTCCTCGTTGGAGGCCTGAAGCTCCTCATTGGAGGCCTGCAATTCCTCGTTGGAGGCCTGAAGTTCCTCGCCGCTCGCCTCCAGCCGTTCGGTCACATGCTGCAGCGTTTCCTCTGTCAGACGCAGATCGCGCTCGAGTTCCTGAATGCGGCGTGTCAGCAAAAGCGTATCCTCGTTCTGCTGGACGTTGGCCCGCGTCGCTTCGCTCGGTGCAGGCTCGAGGATCTCGTCCTGCGGATCATCGCGGAAGCTGATATTCGCCAGCATCAACCGCGCACGGCCCAGCTGATCGAGCGGTTCGAGCCGGAGCGTTACCATCCTCTGGCGGCCATTGCCCATATCCACCGACACATCCCGGCTCGAGGTGTCCACCACACCCTGTCGCAGCCGTTCTATTCCCACCTTGATTGTGAATTGCAGGTCGCGATGCACGATCTGGTCTACCGTCCATTCGGCAAGATTGTTCATAGTGTCGATAAAGGCGCTCGCCGCGCCGAACCAGCTGAGCACCTGCCCGTCGGAGGTCAGCAGAATGGAGGAGGGCGCATAGCGTTTGAGAAGCGCGTCATACCCCGCGACAAGCATCTCGCGATGCGTCATGTCTAGAAAGCTTCCATTGGTATAGGCGACATTGCGCGGAGCGTGACGCGAGGCGGAGAGTTTGCTGGAATGGGCCATGGGCAAGTCGTTGCGCTCGCTCTGGCGACTGGCGCTGCCGAGCTGGTTCGACAGCATAGTGCGGTCGAGAACACGGCGGCTCGAAGCTTTCTGGAACAGGCGCCAGCGGGTATGGACCTGTTTGAACTCGCTGCCAAAGCGACCGACGGATTCGGATGGCCCCAGCAGCAGGTAGCCGTTTTTCTGCAACCCGAAAAGGAACATCGAGATCACCCGCGCCTGCGGCTCCTCGTTCAGATAGATCAGCATATTGCGGCACGAGATCAGGTCGAGATTCATGAAAGGTGGATCGCTGAGCGCATCATGCACCGAGAAGATGATGGATTGCCGCAGCTTGGGTTCGACGATGAACTGGTCACGATGGTGGATGAAATATTTGGCGCGTAGCGCTGGCGGGACTTTGGCCACGCTTTCGGCCGAATAGATCCCCGCCGAGGCGATGTCGATGGAACGGCGGTGGACATCGGTGGCGATCACACGGAACTTGCGCTCGAGTTTGGCCTGTTCCAGCGCCTCGGACAGTTCGATGGCGATCGTATAGGCCTCTTCGCCGCTGGCGCAGCCGGGGATCCAGATCCGGAGGGGGGCATCGTCATCCGACCGCTCGACGAGCTTGTCGAGCGCCTCCCTACGGAGCACATAAATGGCTTCCTGATCGCGGTAGAACTCGGTTACGCCGATCAGAAGGTCTTGATAGAGTTCCTCGAGCGCGCTGTCATCAGACGTTAGGAGCGCGTGGTATTCCTCGACCGTGGATATTCCGCGCAGATGCTGACGGCGGTCGATGCGGCGTTGCACATTGACCGGTTTATAGGCCGAGAAATCGATATGGTATTTGCGTTCCAGCGCCTTCAGGATCGCTTGTGATGCGGTGCCTTTGATCTCCAGTATCGCGTTACGGCCCGATTTTCCCAGCGAGAAGATCATATTGATCGCTTCGGGCATTTCCTCGACCGACAGGACACGGTCGGCCGCCCCGGCGGCCAGCACCGAGCGCGGCATGGAGGAGAAGGCCGCCTGCGAGGGCACCTGTGCCAGTACGGTGGCCTCGGCCGCATGCAATGCCTGTGCGCCGCGCGTCCCGTCGCTTCCCGAACCCGACAGCACGATCGCGACGGTCTTTTCCGTATCCCGCGTCGCCAGCGATTTGAATAGTGAGTCGATCGGCATGGGCGGTGTCAGGCCACGCGCGCCATAGGCGGTGACGATGAACCGGTCCTCGCTCAGTTCGACCGTCTGGTTGGGGCTGTTGAGATAGATCGTGTCCGGCTCGATCCTCATGCCGTCTTCGATGTGGATGATTCGCAGATTTGTGCTGCGGCTCAGGATCTCGTCCATCATGGAGCGGTAATCGGGCGAGAGATGCTGGATGACGACAAAGGCCCAGCCGGAATATTCGGCGCAATTCGCGAAGAACGTCTCGAGCGGCTCGAGCCCGCCTGCGGAGGCCCCCAGTGCCACAAGAGGCAATGCACCGGTTTCCGCAAATTGAGCATCCTGCGCATCGTGCATGGGTGAAGTCCTTGTCGCTCTTGAGTTAATTGAAAACCTATCACATACTCTGCAAGCTGCAACTTTAAGGACACCCGTTTGGCTAGAATTCTGATCGCCGATGACGACCAAGACTACCTGATTGCCTTCTCGCAAGGCATGGATGCGTATGGTCACGTCACAGTAGGCGTTACACAATCGGATCGGCTCATTCCCAATATCGAGCTTGGTGGCATGGATATCGTATTTTTGGATGTCGTGATGCCCGGTGGTGGGGCCATCGTGGCGCTCCATAAGATCCGCGAGATCGCGCCCGATCTTCCGATCGTCGTTCTGTCGGGGATGTCGGAGGTGGTCGATTCGCCCATTTTCAGACTGGGCATGCGCGAGGCGAATATGCGGGTGCCGAAATCCACCTCTCTGGCCGAGTTGGCGCGGCTGGTGGATCAGCTCGTGGTGTCTACCAGTACCTGATCCGTTTCTCCCCCTGCAGGGACGGGCGTCTTAACGAGCTGAACTTCAAGCGGGATGGGGGAAGGATTTTAAATGAAACGAATGTTTCAGGCGCAAGACCGCAATGTGGCGGACGCGCAGATATTGCCGAGTGTGTCTGTTGCCTGGGCGCTTCTGGCCGCATGTCTCGCGCTGGCCATGCTGGTGCTTGTTGGCGGGTATGTCTTCGAGAGCGCGGCTCTGCGGCAGCTGGCCCCCACATGGCCTGCGATGGTTCCGCAAACGGCATGGGGGCTCGTGACGCTGACGCTGGCGCAAGCGTTCTGGTTGCGCGGCGAGGGCCAATGGAACCGGCGTCTGCGGCTTTTATTCCTGTTTGGTGCGCTCGGAATGGCGGTGATCGGGATTCAGGACCAGATGTATCCGCTGCCTGATCCCGATACCACGCCGCTCAGTATCAATCCGCTGCGGCTCGCGCCGACCGGCCGGATGGCGCCTGCCACCATTTCGGGCGTCTTCCTGATGGTGGTCATTCTGGGGCTGCAAGGGGTGCGGGGCCGCTGGGCGCGCTATCTGCACGCGGCATTGGCCAGTGCCGGTATCCTGCTCTGTCTCGTGGCGATGGTGGCCTATCTGTTCGATGCGCCCGCATTGGCCAAGGTGACCTACCTGTCGGATATGGCCTTCCATACCGCGACGGGGTTTCTCCTCCTTTATATGGCGGCGCTCTGTGCCAGCCCCGAGGGCAGCTGGTTGCCCGATCTTCTCGCCGATAGCATGGGCGGGCAGATGGCGCGGCTTGTTCTTCCGCTCGCGGTGATCGGGCCGATCCTCCTATGTTATCTGGCGCTCAGTACGACGGAACACGGGCTGATTTCTCCCAATCTGCGCTTGAGTGCACTGGCGATCTGTCTGTTGTTTCTGGCGGCGGTCACAGCCTTGCGGGGGGCGCGTTACCAAAATATCGCCGCACGCCGCTCGGTGCTGGAGGAAAAACGCCTGCGTGATGTTCTGGATGGTCTCGACAAGGCGGTCTTCGTGATCGACCTGCAGGGCAGATTGCGGATGATGAACCTTGCTGCCGAAGCGATGGCTGGCGAGAGCCCCGAGGCCTTCCTGCACGAGGGACGGTTCCATTCCATCGATAACCGCCAGCCCCTTCTGGGCGCATCGCACCCGTTCCGGCGCTTGCTGAATAGCCCGACGACGCGGGAACTCCATTGTGGGTGGATCGACGCTGAAGGGCGCGAACATGCGCTGAAGATTACGGCGACGCTCACGCGCAAAGGGCAGGGCTTTGCCGAGGCGCTGCGCATTCTGGCGATCGAGGACCAGACCGAAAGCTGGATCTTCCGCGAAAATATCTCGCGCACCGAGCGGCTCGATGCCATCGGCCAGATGGCGGGCGGGGTGGCGCATGAAATGGCCAATATCCTCGGCGCTGCGCGGCTTTCGGTCGATACGATCCTGCTGGAGACGGAGGGGCTGAGCGAGACGCAGCGCGCCAAGGTCCTCGCCGTCCGTTCGGTCTGCGAACGTGGCACCGATCTGACGGAGCGGCTCCTCAATCTCACCCGCGACCGTGCCAGCGAAAAAGAGGCGATCGAGTTGACGGCCAAGCTCGTCACCATCGTCGATCTGGCGCGGCAGGCCATCCCCTCCGCAGTGCTTCTGCGGCTCGATATGTCTCCGACACCGGTCTATATCCGCTGTATTCCGACCGATCTGGAAAGTGCGATCCTCAATCTGGTGCTCAATGCCAGTCATGCGATCATGGAAGGCAGCGGCCATGGCGAAATCACCCTGCGCTGTCAGACCATGCCCGGCGGCAAGGTCGCGATTGCGGTGGTCGATAACGGTCCGGGCATGTCACAGGCCCTTCTGCGCCATGTCCGCGAGCCGTTCTACACCACGCGCGAAAGTCTGGGCGGAACGGGACTCGGGCTGCCAATGGTGGAAAATTTCGCCCGTCAGGCGGATGGCAGCTTCGAGCTGAGTTCCATAGAAGGCAAGGGCACGGTCGCTACGCTCAGCTTCGAGACTGTCACCGACGTGCAGACCTCCGCGCCGCAAACCGCGCTGCGGCTGCCCGACCTGTCCGGGCTGTTGTTCATGGTGGTCGAGGATGATCCGCATTTCCACGATATCCTCGCGCAATCCCTGCAGGTGCTCGGGGCGGAAGTGATCTCCGCCCGTTCGGCGGCAGAAGCTCTCGGGAAATGCACGACGGGTCTGGAAAAGGCGCCCGATATCCTGATCAGCGATATCATCCTGCCCGGAGGGGTGGATGGCTACCGGCTGGCCACAAAATGCCGCCACCAGTGGCCCGAGCTGAAGGTGCTCTATATGTCGGGCTATACCGACCAGCTCAGCCGCTCGGGGCGTCTGGTCCAAGGGCTTTTACTGCGCAAGCCGCTGGCGCTCGACGGATTGGTCAATGCGATCGAGCTGACGCTCTCCAACCCGCCGGGAGTTATGCTGGCGCCCGCGACAGAGGCGACCGGATCTCCCGCGTAAGCCGGCTCAGTTGACCGTATGCGGAGCCACGATATATCGGCTGGGCGCGCGGGCCAGATCCGCGCTCGACATCGGACGGGCGAAGAGGAACCCCTGCACCCTCGGGCAGCCCAGGGCACGCAAGGCGTCCAGCTGGCTCGGTGTCTCGACGCCCTCGGCCACGACCTGATAGCCGCAGCGCTGTGCGATCAGCAATATTCCTTCGGCGATAGCTTTGTCGGATGCGGTCTCGGTGATCTTGGCGCAGAAGCTGCGGTCGATCTTGAGGATATCCACCGGCCAGTCCGCCAGATGGCGCAGGCCCGCATAGCCGGTGCCGAAATCGTCGAGTGCCACCGTTGCTCCCCTGGTGCGCATCTCCTGTAACGACCGCAGCATCTGGCCCGAGCGCTCGTCCAGCATCACCTTCTCTGTCACCTCGATCGTGATCATATCCCACTCCAGCCCATGCGTGTTCAACATCAACTGCATGTCGAAGACGAATTCGGGGTTCAGCAGATCGAAGGAGGTGAGGTTGATGGACAGCGTGACCGGAGGGCCGGGCTCCCGCTCCAGCCCGGCTGAGACATAGGCTGTCAGGGCGCGCTGGATCATGGTTCGGGTCAGCGTCTCGGCCAGCCGGTAATCCTTGAAGACAGAGGCGAACGCATCAGGCATCAGGATACCGCGTTCGGGGTCGCGCCAGCGAGCGAGGATCTCGTAGCCCAGCCGGGCGCCGCTCGCGGTGGAGATAATCGGCTGGAAATAGGGTTCCAGAAGATCCTCCGCGATAGCGCGTTCGAACCGCCGCCCGATAGCGCGCGAATTGAACTTGTCATGATGGCTTTCCGAGAAAACGGTATTGACTGCACGTCCGGCATGTTTGGACGCATAAAGCGCGCTATCGGCCAGCTCGAACAGCTCGCCATAGGTCTCGCTCTGCTCCGGAAACAGGCTCGCGCCGATACTCACCCGTCCCAGATCGCCCTTGCCAAGCATTGCCGCCCCGCGCTGGACGGCGGCTCGGCAGCGCGAAAGCAGCATCTCGAGATAGATCTCCGAGGTGTAGCCTGTCTCGACCAGAACGCCGAATTCGTCCCCTCCAAGCCGTCCGATCAGGGCGGGCGGCGGAAAGGCCGAGCTGATGGCCGACGAGATTACGCGCAGATATTTATCGCCGAAACTATGGCCGTAAAGATCGTTGATCGATTTGAAATGGTCGATATCGAGCATGATGAAGGCGGCGCGGCTGCCTTTGGTGCGCAGGATCGTCAAGCGCTCCTGGACCTTACGCTCGAAAGCGGAATGGTTCTCGACCTGTGTGAGCGGATCGACCTCGGCCTGACGCTCGAGCTTTTTCTCGCGCAGTTGGGACGCTGTGTAATTCTCCTCCAGCGCCTGCTTCTCGATATGTATCGTCAGCACTTGTCCCAGCAGATCTGCCGTGGTTTCGAGACAGCTCCTGCGCGCGCTATCGTCGGGGGTCGATTTGGGGAAAACCACATTAAGAAAACCCAACGGGTGGCCCGCGTCCGACAGAAGCCGCAAGCGGTAGTAGCTGTGGTTGCCCGACAGGGAATGGAAGATCTTGCGTGTTCCGTGGGGGGCGTGTTTGTCTTGTATGCTTTCCGCTAGGGCATGCGCTTCCAGATCGCCAGCCCGCTCCGTCGTGGTCTCGTGATGGCCGGTGTCCAGAAGTGTGATCGAAGTGTATTCGGCCCCCGTCAGCCGCTTGGTGTATTCTGCCAGGGTGATCAGAGCGCTGGTGGGATGGGCACGGGGGGGGATGTCGATGCTGTGCCTGCCATCCGCGGCTGGGCCACAGTCCCGCGTGTGGCCGCTCTGGAGATTGCGCAGCTCCAATTCGCGGAGCTTGTGGCGGCCGCGGACAGCAGGCTGGTCCAGCGGCATACTGAACAGGCTGGAAGCTGTATTTTTCGGGCAGGTTTTTTGCGGCATGGATAATGTCCTGTGCATGAAAAACCGTTTGCACTCGTGACATCGATATTTTGAGGCCGAAAACTCTGATGATAAAATAACAGCCGCAAACCGTAACGGACTGTTTTACAACTTTAAGAAGATCATTACTTCGGGGTTATCGTCAACGGTTTTTTAATAAATTTGCCGATTTTCGAGTTGGGAGAGCGGGCGTTGCGCGTATTATTGCAAAAATGATGCAGGGCAGGGGCTTGTGCCTGACTTGCGCATCACGCAATCTGCAGGCCGGTTTCCCTCTGAAAGACGCAACCATGCCTATCAAGAACCGTTTTGCCGAAATTCTCCCCGAGATTACCGCATGGCGGCACGACTTCCACCAGCATCCCGAACTGATGTTCGATGTCGAACGCACTGCCGGGCGGGTGGCCGCGCTGCTACGCGAATTCGGATGCGACGAGGTGATCGAAGGGATCGGGCGCACGGGAGTTGTGGGCGTGATCCACGGTCAGGCGGGGGGCGGTCAGGCGGGAAGCGGGGACCGCGCCATCGGCCTGCGCGCCGATATGGATGCGCTGCCGGTGCGTGAGCAGGCTGATGTGCCCTATGCCTCGAAAGAGGCCGGAAAAATGCATGCCTGCGGCCATGATGGCCATACCGCGATGCTCCTTGGTGCGGCGAAATATCTCTGCGAGACGCGTGCCTTCAAAGGCCGCGCCGTGGTGATCTTCCAGCCTGCCGAGGAAGGCGGTGGCGGCGGTCTGGAGATGTGCCGTGACGGTCTGATGGAGCGTTTCGGCATCGAGGAGGTCTATGCGATCCACAATATGCCCGGCATTCCGGTGGGAGAATTCGCGATCTGTGACGGCCCGATCATGGCGGCCTGCGACCAGTTCGACATCCGCGTGGTGGGCCGTGGCGGTCATGCCGCGACGCCGCATGATGCGGTAGATGCCGTTGTGGTCGCGGCGCAGATCATCATGGCGCTGCAGACCATCGCCTCGCGTAATGTGAACCCGCATGATCAGGTGGTGGTTTCGACCTGCGCGATAAAATCCGACAGCTCGGTCCATAATGTCATCGCGCAGGAGGTCATGCTGCGCGGCACTGTGCGCACCATGCGCCCCGAACTGCGTGATTATGTCGAGGAGCGCGTGAACCAGATCGTCACTGCCACCGCCGAGGCATTCGGCGCGCGTGCAGAGATCGCGTATGATCGCGGCTATCCGGTAACGTCGAACCGCCCCGAATATGCGGCGCTTGCGGTCGAGGGCGCAAAGCGGGTCACCGACAAGGTGAACCCCAACGTGACGCCAATGATGGGGGCCGAGGATTTCAGCTATATGCTGGAGGCGCGCCCCGGGGCCTATATCTGGCTGGGCAATGGCGATAGCGCGATCCTGCATAGTGCGGACTACATCTTCGATGACCGCGCCTTGCCCTATGGGGCAAGCTGGTTTGTCGAGATGGTAGAGGCGCGTCTTCCGGCGTGATGCTCCGCGCAAGAGGCTAGAGAAGTGGCCGGGTCGCCTGACCGGGCAAGACGATCTCCTGCTCGCGGGCGAGCCGCTCGGGATCGGGCAGGGCCAGCCAGCCGCGTGACCATTCGGCCAGTCCCGCGCGTTTCAGTTTGGCCAGCGTCTTGTTGGTATGCACAAGCGACATGCCGAGCGCATTGGCCAGATCCTGCTGTTTCCAGGGCATAGGCACCCAGAGCCCGTCATGCTTGCTGCGCGACGCACCGAGTTCGGCCTGCCGCGTATAGATTTGCAAAAGGGCCCAAGCGATCCGGCTGCTTGCGCCACGCTGACCTATCGTGGCCAAGCTCTCGCCCAGAAAATTCTCCTCGCGCGCGGCGATCCATGTCAGGCTATGGGCGCGCTCAGGCTCGTTGCGCAGCAAATCCCAGTAGCGCGCACGGTCGAAGACGCATAGGCGCATCTCGGTCGTGGCCTCGAAACCGTGGCACATCTCGCCCATGACAGCGGCCTGCAGTCCGATGAAATCCCCCGGAAAGACAAAGTTCAGCACCTGACGGTTGCCGTTAGGCAGCGATTTGTAGCGGATACCCAATCCGCTCAGGACGGTATACATATGCTGGCTGGCCGCACCTTCCGTTATGACGGCACTTCCCGCCGCAACAGAGATCTCGCCTGTTTTGAACTTCTCCATGAAAGCCAGTTCGCGCGCGCTGAAATCCTCGAAACAGGGATTGTTCTGTAAAGGGCAGGCCGCACAGGACGTGCTATGGACGTGACGCGGGCTGGGCTGCAACATGGTCGGGCTTTCTTTGCTATGTCAGAAGACATAAGCGCGAAATGCCCTCACGGTTCCTTCAGCCGCCGGTATGGCTCATATGGCGCGGCATCTGGCCCTCGACCTTCTGGCGCGAATAGTCGAAATCATGGCCCTTGGGCTTGCGCGAGATCGCCTCGCGGATCGCCTGCACCAGATCCGCATCTTGCGCACTTGCCCGCAACGGTGCGCGTAGATCGGCACGGTCCTCTTGACCCAGACACATATACAGCTCGCCCGTGCAGGTGATCCGCACACGGTTGCAACTCTCGCAGAAATTATGGCTCAGCGGCGTGATGAAGCCGATCTTCTGGCCGGTTCCGCCCACCGAGACATAGCGGGCAGGGCCGCCTGTGCGATGGGCCAGATCGACCAGCGTGAAACGTTCGGCCAGACGCGCGCGCAGCTGGCTGAGCGGCCAATATTGGTCCAGCCGTTCCTCCTCGCCCATCTCGCCCATCGGCATCACCTCGATGAAGGTCAAATCGAACCCTTCCTCGCCACACCATCTCACCAGATCGAACAGTTCGTCCTCGTTGAACCCTTTCAGCGCGACAGTATTGATCTTCACCTGCAGGCCGGCAGCCTTGGCCGCCTTCAGACCCTCGAGCACCTGATCGAGCCGTCCCCAACGGGTAATGGCCGCAAACTTCGCAGGGTCGAGCGTATCCAGCGAGACATTGATCCGGCGGATACCGATGGCGGCCAGTTCTGGCGCGAAACGCGCAAGCTGCGAGCCGTTACTGGTCAGGGTCAGCTCTTCAAGCTGTCCGCTGTCCAGATGCCGCGAGACCGAGCGGAAAAAGGTCATGATATCGCGTCTCACCAAGGGCTCACCGCCCGTGATGCGCAGCTTTTTCACCCCCAGCCCGATAAAGGCCGAGCAAAGCCGGTCGAGTTCCTCGAGGCTCAGAAGCTCCTTTTTGGGCAGGAACTGCATGTGTTCGGCCATGCAATAGGTGCAGCGGAAATCGCACCTGTCGGTCACGGAGACACGGAGGTAGGAGATCGGGCGGGCGAAAGGGTCGATGAGAGGTGCGCTATCCATGGCGGAAATCTAGGGTCGACGGCAGGTTTCGGCAAGCGCGCAATAGGAATTACAGAATGCGATTTGCCCCGGCATGGGGGCTGCGCTAGCTTGAAGCGGAGATCGAAGTCGATCACGATTTGCAAGACAGAGAGGACGGGCGAATGAACGTTGCGCAAGGGACCGGTAAAGTGGCACGGAGCGGGATGCGGGGCGGAGTGCGGGGTGGCCTTGTCGTGGCGCTGGCCGCGCTGGGTCTTTCGGCATGTTCGCATCTTGGAGGCCCTTCGGCGGTCCAGCCCGGTCCAGCCCCCTCCACCGGCCTGACCAAGAGCCCGATCCCGCAGGGTGCCGCCCAGACCGCGCAAGCGCTCGACACCGCCACGGCTGACGAGCGTGCGGCAGCCATGGCGCAGTCGAGCGGTGGCACCAAGCTCGGCACAACGGTTGCCAGCCTCGGCGATCCGACACAGGGTGGGTTCTGGCTGAAAACCTCGCTGGTGAAAGCCGAAACCAAAGGGCGGGTCGTCCTGTCCAACGGTAAATCGGCGCAGGTGACGCTCATGCCCGCACCGGCGGGTGAGAGCCAGCTCTCCCTCTCGGCGCTGCGGATGCTGGATGTCTCGCTGACCGACCTGCCGACCCTTACGGTCTATTCCCTCTGATCACGGCTATGCCCTCGGGGGCATTATGTGCCGGTCCGTTTCGTTACGGGCCGGCATATCTTTTGCTCTCAACTTGGTTTTAATTCAGGACCTTATTAAAAATACGGCAGCAAAACTGTCTTATATTCGACTGTTTCCGCAAACAGCTCGCGTCACACTGTCGCAATCGAAAAAAAATAGGACAGTGATTATTCCATATTTTAATTTCATGACCTGGAAAAAACGCCTAATAACAGGTTGAAATAGAATAGAAAAACTAACGCATACCGTTGTATGCTTCGGTATACGTTAGTATTCACTCGTAATCACGCTGTCTTTCCAAGGATTTCGGCGATGGCGGCGCTTGTGAAACAATCTTGCGCAGTCTAAGCATTTGGCAAGACCTGTCTGTTTGGGCAGGTCACTTGTTACCTGACACCGCGTCAAAAGGGGGGATCAACTTGAAGATCGGTGCTCCAGAGGAGATTTATTCGGGGGAGTCGCGTGTTGCGATGACGCCGGATTCGGCGCTTCAGCTTCAAAAGCTGGGGCATGAATGTTTTGTGCAATCGGGAGCCGGCCTCAAGGCAGGCTTCATCGATGCGGCCTATGAGGCTGCTGGTGTGACCGTTATCGACGGTGCCGAGGCGCTGTTTGACGCCGTCGATTTCGTCGTCAAGGTGCGCCCGCCGGAGGAGGCCGAACTGAGCCGCCTGAAGGCTGGCCAGACGCTGATTTCATTCTTCTATCCCGCGCAATCGCCCGAGATGCTGGAGGCCGCCAAGGCCACAGGCGCGAATGTGATCGCGATGGATATGGTGCCGCGGATCTCGCGCGCGCAGAAGATGGATGCGCTGTCGTCGATGGCCAATATCGCGGGCTACCGTGCGGTGATCGAGGCGGGCAACAATTTCGGTCGCTTCTTCACCGGTCAGGTGACGGCGGCGGGCAAGGTCCCGCCGGCCAAGGTGCTGATCGTCGGCGCGGGTGTGGCAGGTCTAGCGGCCATCGGCGCCTCGACCTCGCTTGGTGCGATCACGATGGCCTTCGATGTGCGTCCCGAAGTGGCCGAGCAGATCGAGTCGATGGGCGCCTCCTTCGTCTATCTCGATTTCGAGGAAGCCCAGACGGATGGCGCGGCGACGGGCGGCTATGCGGCCCCGTCTTCCCCCGAATTCCGCGAAGCACAGCTGAAGAAATTCCGCGAGCTGGCGCCGGAAGTCGATATCGTCATCACCACCGCTCTCATCCCCGGCCGCGATGCGCCGGTGCTCTGGACCAAGGATATGGTCGAGATGATGAAGCGTGGCTCGGTGATTGTGGATCTGGCCGCCGAGCGTGGCGGCAACTGCGAGCTGACCGTCAAGGACGAGCGCATCGTGACCGAGAATGGCGTGACCATTCTGGGTTATACCGATCTGCCCTCGCGGATGGCGACGCAATCCTCGACGCTCTATTCGACCAATATCCGCCACATGCTGGCCGATCTCACGCCGGAAAAAGACGGTGTCATCAACCACAATATGGACGATGACGTGATCCGTGGCGCGACGGTCGTGCATCAGGGCGAGATCACCTTCCCGCCGCCGCCGCCCAAGATCAAGGCGATTGCCGCGCAAAAGCCGAAGGAGAAAGCCAAGGAGCTGACCCCCGAGGAATACAAGGCGCAGGAAAAGGCGGCCTTCCGCAAGCAGACGATCTCCCAGGTCACTCTGCTGGTGGCGGGCACTGTTCTGCTGCTTCTCGTTGGGGCTGTCGCACCGGCAAGCTTCATGGCGCATTTCGTGGTCTTCGTGCTGTCGTGCTTCGTGGGCTTCCAGGTGATCTGGAATGTCTCGCATAGCCTGCACACGCCGCTCATGGCGGTCACCAACGCGGTCTCGGGGATCATCATCCTCGGCGCGCTGTTGCAGATCGGGGCAGGTGGACAGGTCTCGGGCGGCTGGCTCGTGGTGATCCTCTCGGCGCTTTCGATCCTGATTGCCACGATCAACATCGTCGGCGGCTTCCTGGTTACGCGCCGGATGCTTGCCATGTTCCAGAAGTCGTAAGGGGGTGGGATCTATGGATATCGCTCTGATCTCGGCCGCCTATATCGCGGCGGCCATCCTGTTCATCCTCTGCCTGGGCGGCCTTTCGGGCCAGGAAAGCGCCAAGCGCGCCGTATGGTATGGCATCTCGGGCATGGCGCTCGCGGTGATCGCCACTGTCTTCGGCTCGGGGCTCGGCTTCGGCTGGCTCGTCGTGGTGCTCGTGATGCTGGTCATCGGCGGGGCCATCGGTGCGCAACTGGCGCGTAAGGTGGAAATGACCGCCATGCCGCAGCTGGTGGCAGCACTCCACAGCTTCGTGGGTCTGGCGGCCGTGTTCATCGGCCTCAATACCCATATCGTGCTGGCCTCGGTCATGCCGATCATTCTGGAACATGCGCAGACCGGCGTGATGCCTGCGGCCTATGACCAGCTCTCGGGTTTTGCCGCGATCGTCGCGCATAAGTCGATGGCCGAGGTGAATATCCTCAAGGTCGAGACCTTCCTTGGCGTGTTCATCGGCGCGGTCACCTTCACCGGCTCGATCATCGCTTTCGGCAAGCTCGCGGGCAAGATCAACGGCAAGGCACAGAAGCTGCCGGGCGGCCACTTCCTGAACGCGGGTGCGGCGATCCTGTCGCTGGCGCTCCTTCTGTGCTACATGGGTGGCGGCGGCGCATGGACGCTGATCGTGATGGCGCTTCTCGCGTTCTTCATCGGTTATCACCTCATCATGGGTATCGGCGGCGCCGATATGCCGGTGGTGGTGTCGATGCTCAACAGCTATTCGGGCTGGGCGGCTTCGGCCATCGGCTTCTCGCTTGGTAATGATCTGCTGATCGTCACCGGCGCGCTGGTGGGCTCCTCGGGTGCCATCCTGAGCTACATCATGTGCAAGGCGATGAACCGCTCCTTCGTGTCGGTCATCCTTGGCGGCTTCGGCACGACCACGGGGCCCGCGATGGAAGTCGAGGGCGAGCAGATCGCCATCGATGCGGGCGGTGTGGCCGATGCGCTGCATGATGCCGATAGCATCATCATCGTGCCGGGCTATGGTATGGCTGTGGCGCAGGCGCAGAACGCGGTCTCCGAACTCACGAACCTGCTGCGCTCGCGCGGTAAGAACGTGCGCTTCGCGATCCACCCCGTGGCAGGCCGTCTGCCGGGTCATATGAACGTGCTTCTGGCCGAGGCCAAAGTGCCCTATGACATCGTGCTGGAGATGGACGAGATCAATGACGACTTCCCCTCGACGGATGTGGTCATCGTCATCGGCTCGAATGACATCGTGAACCCGGCCGCCCAGGAAGACCCGAACTCCCCCATCGCGGGCATGCCGGTCCTCAAGGTCTGGGAAGCCAAGCAGGTATTCGTGTCCAAACGTGGTCAGGGCACCGGTTACTCGGGCATCGAGAACCCGCTCTTCTACAAGGACAACACCCGCATGTTCTACGGCGACGCCCGTAAATCAGTGGATGAACTCCTCCATCTGATGAAAGCATAAAGGGCCCGCCTGCCGTCGAACTGACACAGGCTGCCAACCGCAATAAAGCCAGGGCCCCGGGAGACATTCCGGGGCCTTGTGCTTTGGCCGATGCAGTTTTGCCAGTATGCGAAAGTATGCCTGCAAATATCTGATCATACAGGATAAATTTATTTACAGCTGGTCGCTGATGAGGCAGGATTTTCCGGTCGTAACGAGGAAATACCGCTATGCCGATGCCGCCGGAAGAAGATCACCCGCAGCGCTACCCGATGGTGGCCGAGCTTCATGCGCGCCCGTTCCCCAAGATCTCCGTGCCCTCGCATGTGGTCTATCTGGCGGTAAAGGAGCCGGTGGAGGCTGCCGCGCGCCCGCGCGAGGCCGATTTTGCCCATCTGTGTGATCTTCTGGGGCGTCATGGCGCGCCGCAGCCACCCTTGGGGGCCACCCATCATGCCGGCGGGATCGGGCGCTACCAGCTCTCATGGGAGAGCCACACCGAATTCGTGAGCTATCTGGCGCAATGCGATGGCGTGTCATCGCGGCCCTTCGATCCGGCGGAAACGGCGGTCTTTCCCGATGACTGGCTGCGGGCGGCACCCGGAAAGCGGTTGGTGGCGGTACATATCCGGATCGAGGATATGCCGGAGGATCCCGCCCAAGTGACGCGGCTCGTCGATGACTGGTTCGTGCCCGAAAATCTCGTCTGCACATGGGTGGTGGATGAGGACATCATTCTGGCGGGCGATTTCCGGATCGATCCGGCGGGGCAGATGCGCTTTGCGCTTTTCGTGCGCCCCGGCACAGGGCCCGGTCGGGTCGGGCGTGTGGTTCAGCGGATCTGCGATCTGGAAGCCTACCGCGCCATGTCGATGCTGGGCCTGTCGCGGGCGCGCGATCTGACGGGACGGCTCAACTCGCTCGATCCCGCGCTATCCGCGCTGATCGCCTCGATGCGCGATGCAGATACAGCCCCCGAGCTGGTTCTCAACGAGCTTCTGGATATCTCCTATGAACTGGAGACGCTGGCGATGCGGCTCTCGTTCCGGTTCGGGGCAACACGCGCCTATGCGGCGCTGGTGCGCGAGCGGGTGGAGATCCTGCGCGAGACCCGTTTCGAGGGGCGCCAGAAGCTGGGGGAGTTCATCCTGCGCCGCTATGATCCGGCGATCCGTACCGTTTTTGCGGCGGAAGGGCGGCTGAATGCCATGCTCGAACGGGCCAGCCGTGCGGCAGAACTGCTGCGCACGCGGGTCGATGTGGACCGCTCGGCGCAGAACCAGAAGGTGCTGGAGAATATGGACCGCCGCTCGGACCTGCAGTTGCGCCTGCAGCATACCGTCGAGGGGTTGTCGGTGGTGGCGATCAGTTATTACGCGGTCAGCCTGTGCGGGTATCTTGTCTATCCGCTGGCCAGAGAGCTGGGTGTCAGCAAGGAGATGATGATCGCGGGGCTGACACCTCTGGTCGTGCTGGCGGTCTGGCTGATGATCCGCCGCATCAAGAGGGGCATGGGCGCGCATTGACGCCCATGCCGTGATCTCAGGTGAAATCGGCGGTAGCAGGGTCTGGCCCGATCCGGCCATCCGCGCGGTCGAGCGTGGCGATCTTTGCCATATCCTCGGCATCGAGCGTGAAATCGAACACGTCGATATTTGCGGCGATCCGCTCCGGATTGGCCGATTTCGGAATCACGATCAGATCGTTCTGCACATGCCAGCGCAGCGCGATCTGCGCCGGTGATTTGCCATGTTTCTCGCCGATTTCGGCCAGCTCCGAGCGCGAGAGCACCTGCGACTGACCAAGCGGTGACCAGCATTCGGTCTTGATCCCGAGCCTGTCATGAAGGGCGCGCATCTCGCGCTGCTGGAAGGCGGGATGCAGCTCGATCTGATTGAGCACAGGCACCACACCTGTGGCATCGATCAGCCGCGTCAGGGTGTCGGGCGTGAAGTTCGACACACCGATCGAGCGCACACGGCCCTGCGTTTGCAGCTCGATCAGCGCCTTCCATGTGTCAATATAGGTGTCGCGCGCGGGCATCGCCCAATGGATCAGATAGAGATCGAGCACCTCGAGGCCGAGCTTTTTCATGCTTTCGTCAAAGGCGGTCAACGTGCGGTCATAACCCTGATGGTCGTTCCAGACCTTGGTGGTGATCCACAGGTCCTCGCGCGGAATGCCGCAGTCGCGGATACCGCGCCCGATACCGGCCTCGTTCTCGTAACGCGCGGCGGTGTCGATATGGCGGTATCCCGCATCGGTGGCGGCCTTGATCAGGGCGGGGGCGTCCTCTTCGGGCATCTGCCAGACCCCGAGACCCAACTGCGGGATCTTGTTGCCATCGTTGAGCTGAATGAGCGGTGCTGCCATTTTCAAACCTCCTAAGTCAAAAAACTTAGGGCATAAGCTAATGGCTTTGAGGGGGAGAACAAGCTGCCCTTAGGGAAGAAGGTCGAGGATGGCGCCCGCAGCCTCATCATAGGATTTTCCCAGATGGTGGCCGCCGTCAAAGGCCATCGGAAGAGCATGGCGGGTGGCGGGGCAGGCGCTATGTTTATCATCCTCGCCGAAAAGGCATAGGGTGGTCATGGCCTTAGGGAGCGCGTCCAGTGCCGCGACCACATCCTGCGATCCGGTCTTCTGGCCGAGCCAGCCGCCCATCACCACCTCGAAACCGGTATGGGTCTCGGGCGACAGGAGCGCGAGACCCAAGACGCGCTCGGCCATCGTCTCTGGCAGCAAGGGTGCATAAAACGGCGTCACATTGGCCCCAAGCGAGAACCCCGCAAGAATGACCCGATCGGTCCCGAAACGGGCGGCAAAACTCCGGTCGATCCGCGCTATGTCCTGCGCGATCTTGGCTGGTTTGCGCTCCTGCCAGAGATAGCGCATGGAAGAGATCCCGATCACCGGCAGGCCCGCCTTGGCCAGCCTGTCGGCGATTTCCTCGTCAAAATTGGCCCAGCCGCCATCTCCCGACAGGAAGATCACATAGGCCGGCGGTGGCGGCGCGTCGGCTTCGGGCAGATGCAGGGTGATGGGCAGATCATCAAGGCCCTCCGCGCCGGTATCGGTGTCAAAGGCATGATCGGTGCCGGCAAGCGCCAGATAGGCCTTCACCTGCGCGGCGCGCGTCGCCTCGGGGCTTCGGTCCTCGGGCGGATAGAAGCGCACGCCCCTGACGCCCGCCAGAGCGGACGTCTCTTCGGAGGCGACCTCATGCCAGCGCAGCACGGTCTTGCGGCCGGTTTCGGGAAGCGGCGTCCTGCACGGATCGGGCAGATCGCGCGCAAGCCCCGCGGTCACCAGCCCCTTGAACCGGTTGGGTGCCTGCGCGGCTGCGGCCCGCGCCACGGCGGTCCCTGCGCCGATCCCCATCAGAACAGGTGCCCTCGGGGCGGCGCCACGGCGCTTTCCGATCTCCTCCGAAATGGAAAGCAGGGACGGCACCGCCCCGCTGCATCCCCCGCCCAGATCCAGAAGCCAGTCGGCCTCGATCAGGATGACGAGGGTATTCATATCCGCAAGTGTCCGCGCCAAAGCGGTCAGCTCGGCGGCGTTCTGGTCGGCGGCCCCACCTGCAATCATCAAGGCTGTGGACCGGATATCGGTATTGGGCGCGAAGACGCCGGTCACAGCGTGCTCGGCCACCCCCTCCGCGCGGGCGGCACCAAGGCTGATCACAATCATCGATAGGAAAACGGTAAGGCTGCGCAAAAACATCAAGGCCATCTCCTGCAATGGCCAAAGACATAAGGCGAAATCTTTGCCCAAGGGTTAAGCTACGGGTTGTTTTCGCCTCTGGGGGCGGAGAAGGCTGGATCGGCGGGGCGAAAACGTCTAGGCATCGCGGGAAAGACCTCAGGAGGATGTCATGCAAAAGATCGATCTGCCCGAACGCGAAGGCTGGCGCGAGATGGCGCAGGAGGTGGGGTTCACCTTTGCCGATATGCATGGCGAGCCGTATTGGGACGAGACCTCGGCCTATGAATTCACGCTCCGCGAGATCGAGGACCGGATCGAGGACCCTTCGACCGAGCTGCATGCGATGTGCCGCGAGGCGGTGGACCGGATCGTAGATTCCGAGGAGCTGATCGGGGTGATGGGCCTGCCTGAGGCGCATTGGGATCTGGTGCGCAACAGCTGGCGCGACAACCAGCCCGAGCTCTATGGCCGCTTCGATCTGGCCTATGACGGCAAGGGGCCGGCGAAGATGCTGGAATATAATGCCGACACGCCGACCTCGCTTTACGAGAGCGCGGCCTTCCAGTGGCAATGGCTCGAGGAACAGATGCAGGCGGGCGTGCTGGAGGACGGTTGCGACCAGTTCAACGGCATCCATGAGGCGATTGTCGAGCGGTTCCGCCAGCTCTTCCAGCCCAATACGGATCTGCATTTCACCGCGATGGGCGGCAATCCCGAGGATTATGCCACCGTCGAGGCGCTGGGATGGGCGGCCCGTGAGGCGGGGCTTGGCGCGCATTATTTCGACCTCGAGAAAATCGGGCTCAGCGAGGAGAAGCAGTTCCTCGATGACGAGGACCGTGTGATCGGCACGCTCTTCAAGCTCTATCCGTGGGAGGATCTCCTGCGCGACGATTACGCGCAATATCTGGCAGGCGCGGGGGTGCAATATCTCGAGCCCGCATGGAAGGCGCTGTTGTCCAACAAAGCGATCCTGCCGATGCTGTGGTATTTCTTCGAGGGCCATCCGAACCTGCTTCCGGCCTATTTCGAAGAGGATGTGGCGGGCGCGCTGGCGGGCAATGGCCGCCCCGCACCCGAGATCGGCGAGAGCTTCGCGCGCGCCCATAACCAGCTCCTGAAAGGTTATGTGACCAAGCCGATCTTCTCGCGCGAGGGGGCGTCGGTCTCGATCATCGAAGGGGCTAAAGTCGAGAAGGCCACGCAGGACGGCTATGCCCAGCATCCGCGCATCGTGCAGGCCTATCAGCCGCTGCCGGAATTTGACGGGTTCCGTCCGATCATTGGCGCGTGGATCGTGGGCGAGACCTGTGTGGGGATCGGCATCCGCGAGGACCGTTCGCGCATCACCCAAGACCTGTCGCGGTTCAAGCCGCATTTCATCCGCGGCTGACCGCAGCCCCAGTTCGACGAAGGATCACAAAGATGACAAAACATTTCCGTCCCAAACGTTCGAGATATGTCACGCTGACCATCATGGGGGCCGCGGCCTTTGCACTGGCGGGGTGCAAGGATGACAGTCAGGTCGATGCGCAGGCCTTCCCCGATCTGGCCTCTTGCGAGCAGGCCGCGGGCGCGGGGGGCGAGTTCACCGCCGAGCAGTGCCGCACCGCCTTCGCGCAGGCGCAAGAACTGAATGTGGAATCCGCGCCACGCTATGACAGCCTGCAGGTCTGCGAGGAAGAGCATGGCGCGGGCAATTGCGGCTCCGAGGAACAGGCCACCGGTCAGCAGAGCAGCGGCGGTATGGGCTCGATCTTCATGCCGCTTCTGGCGGGCTATCTGATCGGCAATATGCTGGGCGGACGCGGCTCGGCGCAGCCTCTCTATCGCAACGGACAGGGCGGCTATACCAATGCCGACCGCTCGGCGACCTTCTCGACCAATAACGGCAAGGCCAAGCTCAATCAGGGCCTGTTCAAGAAACCGGCCTCGACCATCGGTAAGGCGCCGATGACCAAAGCCACCGCTGTCTCGCGCGGGGGCTTCGGGTCGAGCGCCACGACGCGCAGCTTCGGCGGCTGAGCCTTCGGCGGGTTCCCGCCAGCAGACTGAGAATCTTGTGATCGGGATGGCGGAACGCTTTTCGGCCATTCCGAGTTGTCTGTCCAAATGCGGCCAACAGCGCCGCCCGTGAATAGACGAGGAGATACGAAGATGCTCAATAAGACCAAAATGACCGTCGCTGCGATTGCCACACTGACCACCGCCGGCATCGCCACCACCGCATCGGCCTTTCCGGCCATGCTGGGCACCGACGGTTCGCTGCGCGCAGGCCCGGGGGCGGATTACTCGGTGAGCATGAGCGCGCCGCAGGCGGCCAATATCGAGGTCGATGGTTGCATCGCGACCGGCAGCTGGTGCCAGGTGACCTATGAAGGCCAGACCGGCTGGACCCCCGCATCGAACATCGCGATCAATCAGGGCAACAACGTCGTCTATCTTGCCGACCGCCCGAAAAATGTCGAAGTGACCACGATCACGGCGCCTGACCCAGATGCCGAGGATGGTCAGGCCGCAGGTGCGCTGGCAGGGGCAGGCGCCGGCGCCGCAGCGGGCGGTGCGATCGCGGCGGGCACGGCGATGGGCGGTCCGGCAGGTGCCATTGTGGGCGCAATCATCGGCGGGGCACTGATTGGCGATGCGGCCAAGCCCGAACCGGCCACCGTGACCTATGTCGAGAAAAACCCGGTAGAGCCGGTCTATCTGTCGGGTGAGGTGAAGACTGGCGCGAAGCTGCCCGAGAATGTCGTGCTCAAGCCCGTGCCCGATAGCCAGTATTCCTATGTCAATGTGAACAAGGAACCGGTCCTCGTGGACCCGCAAACCCGCGCCATCGTCTATGTCTTCAAGTAAGACATCCATGACGCGTGATTGAAAAAGCCGGCCTCAGGGCCGGCTTTTTGCATGGCGCGGGGCGCGATCAGCCGCGCTGGTCGTCCACCATCTGTTTCATGGCTTCCTCCGGCGCATAGCCGCGCAGCATCTCGTCGCCGATCACGAAGGAGGGTGTGCCCGACAGGCCCATCCGCTGGGCGAGCTTGTAATTGGCCTCGATCACCGCCTCGACCCCGGACGAGTTGGTGGCCTTCTGGATCGCCTCGCCATCGAGGTCGAGCTGCTTGGCCAGCGCGCTCAGGCTCTCGTCGGTGATATCGCCGCGCAGGCGCATCAGCGCGTCATGGACCTTCTCGTAGGCCGCATCGCCCGCCACCTGCTTGGTCGCGATCGCAAAGCGCGCGGCTTTTACCGAGGCATCGCCGAGGATCGGGAATTCCTTCACGATGAAGCGGATATTGCCATCCAATTTCAGCAGCGAATTGACCTCCGGATAGGCCTTCTTGCAATAGCCGCAGCGGTAATCCATGAACTCGACAATCGTCACATCGCCATCGGGATTGCCGCCGACCCATGAATTGGGATCGTTGAGCAGATCGTCCTCATTGGCCGCGATCATCTGCTGGTCGCCCTCGGCCACCTGCGCGTTCTGTTTCTTCTCCAGCTCGTTGATGGCCTCGACCAGCACTTCGGGATTGTCCATCAGATAGCTGCGCACCGCGCGCCCGAAATCATCGCGCTCGGCGTCGGTCATCGAGCCCAGATCCAGCGCTCCTGCGGGCTGGGCCATGAGCGCGGAAAGGGCGAAGGCGGGAATAAGTTTGCGGTTCATCGGGTCCTCTGTCGATCCTGTCTCCGGCACATGGGATGAGGTGCGGAGGGTTGGGCCCCACAGTGACGCATGCGGCGCTGCGGAGCAAGGGCCTGCCGCAGGTTCGGGGGCGGCGGCATTGACGCTGCGCGGCCCGTGGCCTATCGCGGCAGGGTCGAAGCCCGAAAATGGAGGTCTCCCATGCGTTTCTCAAGCCGCGGACAAGTTGATCCTTTCATCGTGATGGATGTGATGGAGGCCGCTCGCGCGGCCGAGGATGCGGGGCGCGATATCGTTCACATGGAAGTGGGCCAGCCCTCGACCCCCGCTCCCGAAGGGGCACGGCGCGCGCTCGCAGAAGCGCTCGACGATCAGGCGATGGGCTATACGGTGGCCTTGGGCATTCCGGCGCTGCGCCGCGGGATCGCGGAGCTTTACCAGCGCTGGTATGGTGTCGATCTTGACCCCGCGCGGGTGGTGGTGACCTCGGGCTCCTCGGGAGCTTTCGTGCTGGCGTTCTCGGCGCTGTTCGATGCGGGAGACCGTGTGGCGCTTGGCGAGCCCGGATATCCGAGCTACCGCCAGATCCTGCGCGCGATGTCGGTCGAACCGGTGGGGATGCCCGCATCTGCCGAGAACCGTTACCAGCCGGTGCCACAGGACATCCCCGAGGATGTGCAGGGGCTGATCGTCGCCTCGCCGGGCAATCCGTCGGGTACGATGCTGGGCAAACCCGAGCTGAAGGCGCTGATGGATCTGGCCCAAGCCCGAGATCTGGCCTTCATCTCCGACGAGATCTATCACGGGCTGCATTACGAGGATCGCGCGGTGACGGCGCTGGAGGTCTCCGATCAGGCCTATGTGGTCAATTCCTTCTCGAAATATTTCTCGATGACGGGGTGGCGGGTCGGCTGGCTCGTAGTGCCCGAGGACCATGTGCGCACGGTCGAGCGCTTAGCGCAGAACATGTTCATCTGTCCGCCCCATGCCAGCCAGATCGCGGCGCTTGCGGCACTGGACTGTATCGACGAGCTGGAAGCCAACCGCGCGGCCTATGCCGAGAACCGCCGCCTTATGCTGGAGGTGCTGCCGCAGATCGGGTTCGACCGGATCGCGCCGCCCGACGGGGCCTTCTATATCTATGCCGATGTCGCGCATCTGACCGATAACAGTCTGGCCTTTGCCGAGGAGATCCTGCGCGAGGCGGGGGTGGCGGTCACGCCGGGGCTCGATTTCGATCCCCATCGCGGGGCGAGCACGCTGCGCTTCTCCTATGCCCAGTCCACACCACGGATCCGCGAGGGGCTGGAGCGGCTCAGGGCTTTCATGGCGGCGCGGTTGGCTGGCTGACTTGCGATGCGGTTTCGGCTAGCGTTGCCATCAACAAGAACCAAAACGGAATCGGGCAGAATGCAGATTTTGGGGCGAGCACTCCTTGGCCGCTGGGCGCTGGCTTACGCGGTGCTTATCGGCCTTGCGCTTATGGCTGCTCAGGGCCATGCGCAGGATAACCGGCTCTCGGCGCTGGCGCAGATGGATCCCGCGCGCAGCAGTATCACCGGAGATGCCAAAGAAACGCGGCTGCGGCTGGGGATCTCCCAGCCCGTGGCGTGGCGCGCCTTCCTGCTCGACAGCCCCCCGCGGCTTGTCGTGGATTTCCGCGAGGTCGATTTCGGTGGGCACGATCCGGCGAAAATGCTGGGCAGGGGCGGTGTCAGTGCGCTGCGCTGGGGGCCGTTCCGCCCGGGCTGGTCGCGGATGGTGGCCGAGCTGACGGGGCCTATGAAAATCGCCTCGGCGCAGCTGCATACGGGCGAGAGCCCCGATGTGGATATTTCCTTGACCCCGGTCAGCAAAGACCGGTTCGAGACGGCCAAAGGAGATCCGGATTCCGCGCTTTGGGATCTGCCACAGCCAACACCGGTCACGCCGCCGATCCTGCGGCAGGACGGCACGCGGGCGCTGCGTGTGGTGCTCGATCCCGGACATGGCGGCATCGATCCGGGGGCGGAAGCCGATGGCACGACGGAAGCCGTCGTGGTGTTGACCTTTGCCCGCGAGCTGAAAGAGGCGCTGAGCCGGGCGGGAATCGATGTGGTGATGACGCGCAACGAAAACACATTCGTGCCGCTGGAGACGCGCTTGACCATCGCACGTCAGGCCGAGGCCGATCTCTTCATCTCGCTGCATGCCGATGCGGTGCAAAGCGGCCATGCCAGCGGCACCACGATCTATATGCTGGCCGATAAGGCTACGGATTCCGCTTCGCAGAAACTGGCCGAGCGCCATGACCGCGCCGATATTCTGGCTGGCGTAGATCTGGACGGACATGGCGATGACGTGGCGCGGATTCTGATGGATCTGGCGCGCACCGAGACCCGCCCGCGAACAGTGCGCTTCACGCAGGTGCTGGCAGGCGCGATGAAGGCGGGCGGCATCTCGCTTTACAAAAATCCCGTGCAGGGGGCGGATTTCTCGGTGCTGAAATCGGCTGATTTCCCTTCGGTGCTGATCGAGCTGGGCTTCCTCGATGCAACCGCCGACCGCAAGAAACTGCTCGATGACACATGGCGCAAACATATGGCGCAGGTGATCACGCAGGCGGTGCAGACATGGGCGCAATCGGATGCCGCAGAGGCGAGACTTTTGCGCAAATAGCCCTAAAACCCTGACAGCGGGCCGCTCACATGAGCGAGATGTGAGCGCGATCCCGCCTTGATGTGGTATAACTTGTTTTGACGCCCCGAGCCGTGGCGGCTATAGGCAGGCACAATTGCGGGTAATTCCCGAAAAACGGGCATCCCCCGGTAAGGAGCGAACCTTGATCCGATTTATCCTGTCCTTCTTCGGCAGCATCTTTTCGTGGATAGTCACGGCACTGTTCTTTGCTGCGCTGACCATCGGGGCCGTCTTCTGGATGTATTCGCGCGATCTGCCAAGCCACGAGCAGCTGGCGCAGTATCAACCCAAGACCATCTCGCGGATTTATAACAGCGAAGGCCGGTTGATCGACGAATTCGCCACCGAGCGGCGGATCTTCGTGCCGATCGACGAGATCCCGAAGGTCGTGCAGGATGCGTTCGTCTCCGCCGAGGACAAGAATTTCTGGTATCATGCGGGCTATGATCCGGTCGGGATCGCGCAGGCGGTCTTCGAGGCTGTGAAGACTGGCGGACATGATATCCGCGGGGCCTCCACTATCACGCAGCAGGTGATGAAGAACTTCCTGCTCTCCTCGGACCGCTCGGTCGAGCGCAAGATCAAGGAACTCATTCTGGCCGCGCGGGTGTCAAAGGCGATCCCCAAGAAGCGGATCCTCGAACTCTATCTCAACGAGATCTTCCTCGGCCAGAACTCCTATGGTGTGGCCGCCGCCTCGCTGACCTATTTCAACAAGCCGCTCTCGGAGCTGAAGCCCTATGAGGCCGCCACTCTGGCCTCGATGCCGAAAGCGCCCTCGAACTACAATCCGGTGCGCAATATGCAGCGCCTGAAAGACCGCCGGAACTATGTGCTCCACGAGATGTGGCAGAACGGCTATATCTCGGAAGAGACCTACAAGACCGAGCGAGAACTGCCGGTGAAATCGGTTCAGAACGGCGATTACGCGCCCTTCCGTGACCAGCTGCCGCCGCGCGATTATTTCACCGACGAGATCCGCCGCCAGCTGTCGCGCAGTTTCGGTCAGGACGAGTTCTTCTCGGGCGGTCTGACCGTGCGTGCCACCGTCGACCCCGATATGCAGGCACAGGCGGCGCGCGCGCTGCAGCACGCGCTGGAGGAATACGATCGTGGCCGCGGTGTCTGGCGCGGCACGGGCGTGACCATTCCCAAGGACAAGCTGGGCACCGAGGTCGACTGGCGGGCCGCACTTGCCGATGTGCATAGCGACAAGGTGCCGCGCGATGTCGAGGGCTGGATGCCTGCTGTCGTGCTCGAGCTGACCTCCGAGGATGCGCGGATCGGTATCGAGGGCATCAAGGAAGAGGGCAAGGGCAACTGGATCCCTGCCAAGGACGTTCAATGGGCCCGCAAGCTGAACAAGGATGGCAAGCTCGAGCGCAAGGCGCGCGTGGCCTCCGATCTGCTGGAGGTGGGTGATGTGGTGATGGTCCGCGCCATGACCTCCGATAGCGATGGCAGCTTCATCCGCTGGACCCTGCGGCAGGTGCCGCAGGTCGAGGGCGCCTTCATGGCGATGGATGTGCATACCGGGCGCGTGCTGGCCATGCAGGGTGGCTTCTCCTACCAGTCCTCGGTCTTCAACCGCACGACGCAGGCCGAGCGCCAGCCGGGCTCCAATTTCAAGCCGATCGTCTATGCGGCCGCACTGGATTCGGGCTTCTCGCCCGAGACGGTGGTGGTCGACGCACCGATCGAGGTGAACACGCCGCAAGGTATGTGGCGCCCGAAAAACGCCTCGAACCGCTATTTCGGCCCGACACCGATGCGCACCGGTCTGGAACAGTCGCGTAACCTGATGACGGTGCGGATCGCGCAGGAGATCGGCATGGATACCATTGCCGATCTTGCCGAGAAGCTGGGTGTCTACCATCCGATGAAACGGTTCCTCGCCAATGCGCTCGGGGCGCAGGAGGTCACGCAGTTCAACCTGATTTCGGCCTATGCGATGTTTGCCAATGGCGGCAAGCGGGTGGAGCCGACGTTGGTGGACCGTGTGCAGGACCGGTTCGGGCGCACGATCTACCGTCATGACCAGCGCGTCTGTGACGATTGCTCGGCCCAGACGCTGCCCGAAGGCGAGGGCCCGCGCATCGAATCCAATGCCGAGCAGGTCATCGACCCGATCACCGCCTACCAGATGATCTCGCTGATGAAGGGCGTGGTCCAGCGTGGCTCGGGCCGTGGCGTGAACCTGAACGTGCCGGTGGCGGGTAAAACGGGGACCACCAACGACTCCAAGGATGTGTGGTTCACGGGTTTCACCTCCAATATCGTGGCCTCGTGCTATATCGGCTATGACAATCCGCGCTCGCTCGGGGCACATGCCTTTGGCGGCACGCTCTGTGTGCCGGTCTTCAACGAGTTCATGAAGGAAGCGGTGAAGAAATACGGTGGCACCGAGTTCACCGTGCCGCCGGGAGGCCACTGGCAGAACTTCAACCGCTTCACCGGCGAGATGGTCTCGGCGGATGCGACGGGCGACTATGTGCAGGCCGAATATATCCGCGATGGCCAATCGACGGCCGGTATGGGGCTGGTGGTCGATGGGGGCTTCGGTATGGGCTCGAACCTGCCGCTCTTTGCGCCCGGTCAGACGGATGAGGGCGGCAGCACATCGGTCACGACCTCCTCGGGCAAAACCGCCATCATTCCCAAACAGCGGGCCAATTTCGGCACGATCAGTGCCGGCGGGCTTTACTAACACGCGCAGGACCGGATTTTCGGCCCCTTCGGCAACTTGTCGAGGGGGCCGTCTTTCTGTATGACCGGCCAGAACAGGAAAAGGACGTTGCGACATGCGCGCTGAGACGCAGAACATCGTTGAACAGATCAAGAAATCGCTCGAGCTTCTGGGCCAGCGGATGGACCTCGAGACGGCGCCGCACCGGATCGAGGAATTCAACGCCATGATCGAGGACCCGACGCTGTGGGATGATCAGGCGCGCGCGCAGAAGCTTATGCGCGACCGTCAGGCGCTGCTGGACAAATACGAGACCTATCAGCGCATCAAGCAGGAGCTCGAGGACAATATCGAGCTGATCGAGCTGGGCGAGATGGAAGATGACGCCGATGTCATCACCGAGGCGGAGACTGCGCTGAAGGCCCTCAAAGAAGACGCTGCCGCCAAGGAGCTGGAAGCGCTTCTCAATGGCGAAGCCGATAGCAACGATACCTATCTCGAGGTCCATTCGGGCGCGGGCGGGACCGAGAGCTGTGACTGGGCCTCGATCCTTGCGCGGATGTATGTCCGCTGGGCCGAGAAAAAGGGCTACGAGGTCGAGCTGGAATCCGAGACCGCGGGCGAGGAGGCGGGCATCAAATCCGCCACCTACAAGATCACCGGTCCCAATGCCTATGGCTGGCTGAAATCGGAATCCGGCGTGCACCGGTTGGTCCGCATCTCGCCTTACGACTCGGCAGCGCGTCGCCATACCTCGTTCAGTTCGGTCTGGGTCTATCCGGTGGTCGATGACAATATCGAGATCGAGATCAATCCTTCCGATATCCGTATCGATACCTACCGGTCATCGGGGGCGGGCGGCCAGCACGTCAACACCACCGACTCCGCCGTGCGGATCACCCACTTGCCGACCAATATCGTGGTGACCTCCTCGATGAAGTCGCAGCACCAGAACCGCGAGATCGCGATGAATGCGTTGAAATCGCGTCTCTACCAGATGGAGCTCGACAAGCGGAACGCCGCGATCAACGAGGCCCACGAGAACAAGGGCGAGGCAGGCTGGGGCAACCAGATCCGCTCCTATGTCCTTCAGCCCTACCAGATGGTGAAAGACCTTCGCACCGGCTACGAGACCTCCGACAGCCAGGGTGTTCTGGATGGCGATCTGGACGGTCTTATGGCGGCGACGCTTGCGATGGGCGTTGAGGGCAAATCCCGCGCGGATGCGCAATCGGCGGATTGATCCACGGGCGGTTCCGCGAATCTCTGCTGACAGATTGAGCAAAAGGGGAGGGCGAAGGCTCTCCCCTTTTCCAATTTGATGAATGAAAACTGAATATATCTGATCTAATTGCGCAGTTTTTTACTGCAAGAGCGAGATGTGATCGCTGAACGGATTGATTTTCTTAGGCCGATGGAGGAAATTGTAAACACTAAATGACTGCCTACAGGGCCCTTTAACGGGAAATTTAGGAGGCTTCATGACGCAACGAATTTATATTACAGGGGCTGCCGGCGCCGGTTCTACCTCCCTCGGCAAGCAGCTCTCCAAAACGCTTCAGATACCCTATATCGATACCGATGATTGCTATTGGGCCGAGACCGATATTCCCTTCACCCGCAAGCGCTGCGTAAGCGAGCGGTGCGATCTGATCCGTGAAGCACAAGGGGACGCGGGCTGGGTGCTGGCGGGGGCCTGCGATGGCTGGGGGGACGAAATCCTCTCACAGGCCGATCTTGTGATCTTCCTGCGCACACCTACGCCCTTGCGACTGACACGGCTGCGTAAACGCGAGGTGCTGCGCTATGGCACCCGTGTGGCACCGGGAGGCGATATGGAGCAGATCTACCGCAAATTCCTGAACTGGGCTGCCAGCTACGACGACCCCTATTTCTGTGGCCGGTCGCTAAACCGCCATCGCGAGTGGCTGAAGAGCCAGCCGGCTCCGGTGCTGGAGCTGTCGGGGGGGCGGGCGATCACCGATCTCGAGAATGCCGTCCTCGCCGAGCTGGGGCATCTGGTCGCTGCGTAAGCATCAGGGAACTCCTTGTCCGTTCCGGCGTAGGGAATGGAAAGGAGATGCCCAATGGATTTCAAAGACAAAGTGATCTGGCTTGTCGGCGCCAGCTCGGGGATCGGCGAGGCGCTTGCGGTCGAGCTGGCTGCGAGAGGGGCACGTCTGATCCTGTCAGCGCGCTCCGAAGAGCCGTTGCGCAATCTACAGGACCGGCTGGGGCCCGCCCACCGCGTCCTGACGGTCGATCTGTCGGAGCGGGCGAGCCTAGACGCGGCGGTGGCCGAGATCGGGCAGGGGCAGCTCGACGGCATGATCACCACGGCAGCGCTCTATGATCCGGGACTGGTGCGCGAGATCGACTGGGAGAAGGCCGAGGCGCTTTTGCGGGTGAACCTCTTGGGCACATTGGGCTTTGCACAGGCGGCGCCGGTTGTGCTGCGGCAGGGCGGGCAACTGGCGATCTTCGGCTCGGTCGCAGGCTATTTTGGGCTTCCGAAGGGCCAGTTCTACTCGGCGACCAAGGCGGGCGTCATCAATCTGGTGGAATCCCTGAGGGTGGAATACGCGCCCGACATCGATGTGCGCCTTGTCTCGCCCGGCTTCGTGAACACGCGGCTCACGCAGAAGAACCAGTTCGACATGCCCTTCATTATCGAGCCGGAGGAGGCGGCGAAGGCCGTGGCCGATGGGTTGGCGGGCGACGGGTTCGAGACCCATTTCCCCAAGAAGCTGACATTGGGGCTGAAGCTCCTGCAACGCTTGCCCTATGCACTATCGCTGCGCCTGACGAAACGTCTGTTGTAATGTAAAAAGGGCGACCCGTTGGCCGCCCTTTTCACTAATCCTCTCGCGAGAAATCAGTCTTCGCTTGCAGCCACCGGCGGGGCAAGTTTGGGCGTGGTCTCGCCAGTCTGCAGCGGGTCTTCCTGACGCTGAACGGAGCCCTCGAAATGCGCACCGGATTCGATCGCGATGGTCTTGTGGATGATGTCGCCTTCGACCTTGGCAGTCGAGGTCAGACGCACCTTCAGGCCGCGCACGCGACCGATCACACGACCGTTGACCACGATATCGTCGGCCACGATCTCGCCACGGATGGTCGCGGTCTCGCCCACGGTCAGCAGATGCGCGCGGATGTCGCCTTCGACAACGCCCTCGACCTGCACATCACCCGTGGTGCGGATATTGCCGGTGATGGTCAAGTCCGAAGACAGAACCGATGCGCCGGGTTTCGCGCGGGCCGGCCCCGACGAGGGAGCGAATTCGCTGCGCGACGGCGGCATGCCGGTGTCGGGCTTGCTGATTTCGGTGTCTCCGGATTTGGAACCGGGCTCGTGGATTTTGCTTTTAGAAAACATTCTTGGCAGCCTTGATGAAGGTCATCGGATCGACGGGCTTTCCGCCGAGCCGGATTTCATAATGCAGATGCGGTCCGGTCGACCGACCAGTATTACCCGTATCACCGATCCAGTCACCTTGCGAGACCTTTTGGCCTTTTTTCACACGGCGTTTCGACAAATGCCCGTATACGGTCGAAACACCGAATTCGTGCTGGATTTTTATGACGTTGCCGTAGCCGTGCTCGACCTCGGAGGCGATCACGACGCCATCGGCAGGGGCCAACACATGGTTGCCGACCGGCAGGGCCATATCGACGCCCGCGTGCAACCGGCCCCAGCGGTAGCCATAGGGCGAAGAGTAACGGAATTGCGATTTCAGCGGCAGCTGGAAGGGCAGTTTGTCGGCGGCGATGCGATACATATTGATCTCATCGAGCTTCTTGAGGATCGAGGCTGCGCGCTTGTCATCCTCGGTCAGGGCTGCCGGGCTCTTGGAGGACATGGTCACGCCCAAAGGCCCGCCGCTCCCCGAATAGCCCTTGCGGATCTCGGCAAGGATCTTGTCGGTATTCAGACCCGCCTGTTTGAACATCTTGTCGAACGGTGCCATCGAGATCGTCACGGCATCCTCGAGCGTCGAGAAGATCTGGTCGTTGCGCTGCTCCAGCTGGCGCTTCGACAGGGCCAGCTGCTCGGTCTCCTGCCGTGCGGCCTGCGCCTCTTTGGTGGCATCGTCCCGCTCGGTGGCGACATCGCCCAGAGCGTTCGAGAGCATCTTCACCGTCTCGGACATATCAGCGGTGCGGGCGGCGGGGTTGACGCTGCCGTCACTGCCGGTCTGGAGGCCCGCCAGCTCGTCTTTGGCCGCATCGCGTTCATTCATTACACGGCGTAGGGTCTGCTGGACCACATGCAGGCCGGTTTCCAGTTCGCGCCGGTGCTCTTCGGACTGCAGGAGCGCCGATTGCATCTGGCTCACCTGACCCAGCGCCGTCTGGAACCGTTCCTGCGCGGCCAGCGCCTCGGAGGCGCGGCTGTCACGTTCGGAGGACAGGCTGTCGAGGCGGTCCTCGAAGGCTTTCTGCGAGATGGCCGCCTGCTGCTCGGACGAGCCTTCCGAGATATTGTCGATGAACAGGAGCGAGGTGGCCACGATGGACCAGCCAAACAGGACCGTGCCCACTGCCAGAACCGATGCCTGTGTCAGGGGGCGCAACCGCAGGAAACGGGTCGAGTCGTCCGACTTCATGAAAAGGCGCTGCTCCGGAAGGAAACGCTCCAGCGCAGAATTGGTTCGATCCAGTAGACGTCGGGGCAAAGGGGCTGTCCTGCTCTTCGATATGGGCCTGTCCGTCTGGCGGATGTGGCCGATTTGTCACCTGTGCGACTTCATTGATGTGGCGCTATTGCGCGCGGCTGGAAAGGGATTACCAACCGCGCACCCCCCGTGACAACCTGATTCCTTGTCGCACCGGCGCCGTTTGGCGGCACAATCCTTCACGTCAGCGAAAACTCGCCGAGAGCGGGGCGGTGATAATTAACGGATTCAGGCCAGTTCTTTAGCTTTTGCCAGAACCTCTGCCGCATGGCCCGCCACCTTGACCTTCGGCCAATGCGCGGCAATCGTGCCGTCGCGGTCGATCAGGAAGGTCGAACGGGTGATGCCCATATAGGTCTTACCATACATGGATTTCTCCGCCCACACGCCATAATCCTCACAGGTCTGCCCTTCGGCATCCGACAGAAGGATGACGTTCAGATCATGTTTGGCGCAGAAATTCTCGTGTTTCTTTAGACTGTCCTTGGACACGCCGAGCACCACGGTATCGGCACTTGCGAAATCTTCCGACAGTCGCGTGAACTCCAGCGCCTCGGTCGTGCAGCCGGGCGTATTGTCCTTGGGGTAGAAATACAAAACCACCTTGCGGCCGCGCAGTGCGCTCAGGCTCAGCTCGGTTTCGCTGCCGCCATTTTCTGTGCGCGGCAGGGTGAATTCGGGCGCCAACTCGCCGATAGTCGCCATTTTCTATCCTTTTGCTTGTCTCTAAGCCCAAACACGGCCTAGATGATTTCCGGACGAACTCTATCTGTCAGCCCGTGGGAGGCAAGAGCCTCTTTCGCGGATTGGTCCCGTTTTCCGGTTATGGCTGGCGGTGAGGGATGGGGTTGGCCGAAAACAGGTCGGCACCCGCCGTCCGGCATAGGAGCGGCCCGCAAGGGCTATTGCGTGAAGGCGGTCAGGCCGCAACAGGACAGGCGCGTGAGCATAGAGAGTTCCGATCTTCCGAAGACGGCCGAGGCCGGTCAGTCACCGCCGCCCAAGCGGCGCCCGCTGCGCAGGGCGCTTTTGTGGCTATTGGCGCTGGTGACCATTCCTGTTGTGAGCCTCTTCGTGGTTCTGGTCTGGGCGGCGCTCACCCATCATCCGATGCGGGTGCCTGCCAGCGTGACCGCCAAGATCGAGACGCGCGTCAATCAGGCGCTCGGGGCGACATTGCAGGCGCGGTTCTCGGGCGGGATCGATCTGGTGATCGCAAGCGGGCTGCGCCCGCAGGTGCAGCTGAATTCGGTGCAGCTGCTCACCCCCTCGGGGCGGCCCATCGCCGTGCTGCCCGAGGTACAGGCCGCCGTGATGCCCACGCCCCTCCTGCAGCGCCGGATCGCACTGTCCTCGGTCACGTTGAAGGGGGCGGCTATCGCGATGCGCCGTCTTGCCGACGGCTCTTTCGATATCAATCTCGGGCAGGGCGAGATGCAACATTTCGAGATCGACAGCCTGTCCGATGTCACTGATGCGATCGAGGCGGCCTTTGCCACACCCGTGCTGCGCGATCTGTCCGAGGTCCGCGCCGATACCATCGATATCCGGCTCGATGATGAACGTCTGGGCCGTGTCTGGCGGGTCTCGAACGGCCAGTTCCGCCTGACACAGGAAGCCGACCGCATCTCCGCCAGCCTGTCGCTGAATGTTGGCGACCAGAACGACCGGCCTGCGCAGCTGGCCCTGGGCGCTACGACCTACAAGAACTCCCCGCGCGCGCAATTCGGCGCGGCAGTCACCGGTGTGCCGGCGCGGGATCTGGCGGTGCAATCACCCGCGCTGGCGGGGCTGTCGGTGCTTGATGCGCCGATCTCGGGGTCGCTGCAAAGCTCGATAGACGATCAGGGTGTTGTCTCGGGGATGGTGGCCAAGCTTGATATCGGGGCGGGGGCGCTGAGCCCTGTGGAAGGCTCGCAGCCGATCCCCTTCGAGAGTGCGGCGCTTGAGCTGCATTACGACCAGCAGGACCAGCGCATCGAGATGAGCCGTCTCGAGGTCCGCAGCGCTGCCGCCGCCGTTCAGGCCAACGGCTCGATCCTCTTGCGCGATTTCAGCAAGGGCCTGCCGCGCCAGATGCTGGCGCAAGTGGCGCTCGATGATCTGCAGCTCGATCCCGAGGGCGTGCTCGAGGAGCCCGCGCATTTCTCGGAAGGGGCCATTGACCTGCGTATCGGTCTGGACCCGTTCCGCGTGGATATCGGACAGGCCCAGCTGATCGAGGACCGGACGCGCCTCTCTGCCAAGGGCAGGATCACCGCAAGCCCGCAGGGCTGGCAGGTCTCCCTCGATAGCGGGATCAGCCGGATTTCCTCGAAGGGCCTGCTGGCGCTCTGGCCGCCGAAACTGGTGGCGCATACCCGCACATGGGCCGAGGAGAATATCGCCGATGGCACGCTCTATAATGTGCGCGCGGCGATCCGTATCGCGCCCAGCCATGATCCGCGCATCGATCTGGGCTACGAGTTCAGCGGTGCCGATGTGCGCGCGGTCAAGACCTTGCCCCATATCGAGGACGGGCGCGGGTTTGCCAATCTAGATGGCAAGACCTATTCGATGATGGTCGAGGAGGGGCAGGTTACCGCCCCCAATGGCGGCCCGATCGAGGTGGCCGATACCACCCTGAAAGTGCCCGACATCAAACTCAAGCCCGCGCCGATGCAGGTCGATCTGGTGACCCGTTCGCCGATCCCCGCGGCGCTCTCGCTGATGGATGAGCCGCCCTTCAATTTCCTGTCGAAAGCGGGCAAGAGCACCGATATTGCCACCGGTTGGGCCGTGGCGCGCACGCATCTGGAGTTTCCGCTGGAGAAACATCTCCAGCCCTCGGATTTCAAATATGATGTGCGTGCGACGCTCACCGATGTCTATAGCGACAAGATCGTGCCCGGAAAGGTGCTGCGCTCGCGCGAGATGAAGCTGCTGGCCGATTCCGAGAACGGGTTGCGCATTGGCGGTCGCGGTCTGTTCCAGGACCAGAAATTCGATGCATGGTGGATCAAGAAGTTCAGCCCCGAGGAAGCGGGCCATTCGCAGGTTCAGGGCTATCTGAATATCACCCCCGACGGGCTGAAAGCTCTGGGCGTGGCGCTGCCCAACAATATCCTCTCGGGCGAGGGATGGGCCGCGCTCGATCTGGATATGGTGACGGGCGATCCGGTGACCTATTCCATCCGCAGCGACATGAAGGGGATCGGGCTCTCGATCCCGCAGATCGGCTGGAGCAAGGCGCAAGGCTCGTCGGGAAGTTTGGCGATCAGCGGCGCGCTGACCCAGCCGGTCAAGGTGGATCGCATCGCTCTCGATGTGCCGGGGCTCAAGGCCGCAGGCTCGGTCTCGCTGCGCGCCGATGGTCAGGGGCTGGAGCGAGCGCGGTTTGACGCTCTGTCGATCGACGGCTGGTTCAACGGGGCGGCGGACCTGATCGGGCAGGGGCGCAACCTGCCGCCGAAAGTGGCCATCAGGGGCGGGCGGCTGACCCTGTCGGATCTGCCCAATAGTGCGGGCGGTGGGGGCGGCAGTTCGGGCACCACACCGCTTTCGGTGCGGCTCGACCGGCTTCTGGTGACCGACGGGATCGAACTCACCGATCTGGTGGGGCAGTTCAACACCCGCGCAGGCTTCAACGGGACATTCGATGCGCGGCTGAACGGTGGCGCGGTGGTGTCCGGCGCGGTCGGACCTTCGGCCTCGGGCCGTCCCGCCGTGCGGGTCGAGACCCGTGATGCGGGCGGTGTGCTGGCCTCGGCGAAACTCTTCGACAATGCCCGCGACGGGCAGATGACCCTGAACCTCTCGCCAACCGGCGACCGGAGCTATCAGGGCCAGTTGCGCGTCAGAAATCTCAAGATCATCAAGGCGCCGGTACTGGCCTCCATGCTGTCGGCGGCCTCTATCGTGGGCCTTCTCGAGCAGCTCAACGGCGACGGGATCGTGTTCAACAACGCCTCCGCCGATTTCAAGCTGACGCCCAAAGGCGTGTCGATCAGCGAAGGCCGCGCCACGGGGGCCTCGATGGGGGTCACGCTCAACGGCAATTACTTCACCCAGTCCGGCGTCTTCGATATGGAAGGGGTGATCTCTCCGCTTTACATCGTCAACGGGATAGGCCAGATCCTGAGCCGACGCGGAGAAGGCCTGTTCGGCTTCACCTATACATTGCGGGGATCGAAGACCGCGCCCAAAGTTTCGATCAACCCGCTTTCCATCTTCACGCCGGGGATGTTCCGCGACCTGTTCCGGAGCGATCCGCCCGCGCTGAGCACAGAATAAGACGACGATGCATCTTTCGGATTTCGACTTCGACCTGCCCGAGGGCCTGATTGCCACACGGCCCGCCCGCCCGCGCGATGCGGCAAAACTGTTACTGGCCCAAGGCGGCGGGATCCGCGACCTGCATGTGCGCGATCTGGTCGATGTGTTCCAGAAGGGCGACAGGCTGGTTCTCAATAACACCAAGGTAATCCCCGCGCGGCTTTCGGGCACGCGCACACGCCAGTCCGCGCAGGGCGAGGTGACGGCCAATGTGGAAGTGACCCTTCTCGAGCCGCGTGCCGATGGTGCATGGGAGGCGCTGGCCAAACCGCTGCGCAAGGTAAAAGAGGGCGAGGTGATCCGCTTCTCCGCCGATCTCTCGGCCGAGGTGGTGGAGATGACCGAGGGCCGGTTGGCCGTGCGGTTCAATCTGTCGGGCGAGGATTTCGACGCGGCACTGGCCGAGGCGGGCGCGATGCCGCTGCCCCCCTATATCGCGGCGCTGCGCAAACCCGATGCGCAGGACAAGGATGACTACCAGACGGTCTTTGCCCGCCATTCGGGGGCCGTGGCCGCGCCCACCGCGAGCCTGCATTTCACCCGCGAGCTTCTGGAGGCGCTCCATGCCAAGGGCGTGGAGTTCACCGAAGTCACGCTGCATGTGGGGGCGGGCACCTTCCTGCCGGTGAAGGTCGATGATGTGACCACCCACAAGATGCATAGCGAATGGGGCGAGATCACTACGCAGGCTGCCGCCGAGATCGCCGCCACCAAAGCCGCAGGCGGGCGGGTCATTCCGGTGGGCACCACGGCGCTGCGCCTGATTGAATCGGCCGCCCGCGAGACAGGGGCCATCGCGCCTTTCCGTGGCACCACCGATATCTTCATCTATCCCGGTTTCACATTCGCCGTGACCGATGCGCTGATGACAAATTTCCACCTGCCCAAATCGACGCTGATGATGCTGGTTTCGGCGCTGATGGGCCCCGAACGTATCCGCGAGATCTATGCTCATGCGGTGGCGAATAACTACCGGTTCTTCTCCTATGGCGACAGCTCGCTTCTAATCCCTTGACCCTTTAGTCAAACTTGCACCGAAAATGGGCAGACTAAGCTGGACAGTGAGGACCATGAGGGCTAGCTGACCGCCAAGCGGGGATGTTTGATTCTCGACATGGATGTCGGCTTTGTGCCACGGTTCGGGCACAGGATTGGGAGCTTTCGATGTTTGCTGCGGTGAAGGATAGCTGGGCACTGTTGCTGGGTGTGATGTTGCTCATGGTCGGCAACGGCATGCAGGGCACGCTTCTGGGGATCCGTGGCCAGCTGGAGGGGATCGGCACCTACGAGATGTCCATCGTCATGACGGGCTACTTCGCGGGGTTCCTGATCGGGTCGCGCTCCATTCCGGGACTCATCGGGCGGGTCGGCCATGTGCGGGTCTTCGCGGCGCTTGGCTCGCTGATCTCGGCTGTCCTGATCGCCTATGCGGCAGCGCCCAACTGGATCGCCTGGTCGTTCATGCGCGTGCTGATCGGCTTCTCGTTCTGCGGGGTGTATATCTCGGCAGAAAGCTGGCTCAATTCGAGCGCCGACAAGGAAAATCGCGGCCAGCTTCTGGCGGCCTACATGATCGTTCAATCCATCGGGATCGTCTCGGCGCAGCTGATGCTGAATGTGGGCGATCCGTCGGGATATTTCCTGTTTGTCATCCCGTCAATTCTCGTGTCGCTGGCCTTCACGCCGATCCTGCTTTCGGCGGGGCGCGCGCCCGATTTCTCGACAGAGACGCGGATGAGCTTCCGCAGGCTCTGGACGGTCTCGCCCTTCGGATGTATCGGAATCTTCCTGATGGGTGGTATCTTCTCGGCTCTGTTCGGGATGGTGTCGGTCTGGGGCACGCAGGCGGGGCTGAATGTGAAAGAGATCTCGCTCTTCGTTTCGGCCATCTATGTCGGCGGACTGGTTGCGCAATACCCGCTGGGCTATCTGTCCGACAGGCTCGACCGGCGGCAGATGGTGACCGTGCTGACGGCAATTGCCGCCGTAGCCATGTTCTACCTGTTCATCGCCACACCCGGTTTCGCTGTGCTGCTGCCAATGGCAGCCCTCTTGGGGGCAATCTCCAATCCGGTCTATTCCATCCTTGTGGCCTATACGAACGACTTCCTCGATCGCGCCGAGATGGCGGCGGCCTCTGCGGGGCTGATGTTCCTCTACGGGATCGGCTCGGTGGCGGGGCCGGTGGTGACCGGCTGGATGATGGAAACCTTCGGCCCGCAGGCCTTTTTCCTGTTCATCAGCGTGCTCTTTGCCTGCCTGACAGCCTATGGTCTCTACCGGATGACCCAACGTGCGGCGCCGTCCTCGGATGATACCGGCACCTTCGCCGTGCTCTCGCCCACCGTGACGGCCTATGCGGTGAACTATACGCTCGATGCGGTGACCGATGACCCCGATGCCGAGGCCCGCGCCGAGGCGGAAGCGCATGACAATCTGCGCGCCGCCGAAGCCGCCTCTGGTATGGCGCTGCCACTGCCGGCTGATCCCCAGGAAGGGGATACACCTTTCGAGGGGGCTGCCGATCCGGCATATGGCACCAATACCGAAGAGCGTCAGGGATAGGCGGTTCCGACCGCTGAGGCCCTTGCTTCGGGGCTAATCTCCGTGCCCCTGTCTTTCAGGGCTTGCAACACGGCCAGAACCTGACAGGCTCGTCCCTAAAATGGAATTGGGGAGGTGAGGGTTTGGAGCAGATTGCCAATATCACCGGTTTCTGGTGTGCGCAGATGGGCCCCGAGCGCTGGTTCGGGGAGGATGGCGACCTTGATGAGGAGATGCGCCGCCGCTTTGCGCGGCTCTGGCGGAAGGCACGGGTGGGCACGCTTGATGGTTGGCTCGAGAGCGCGCAGGGGGCATGGGCGCTGATCATTCTTCTGGACCAGATGCCCCGCCATATGTTCCGCGCCGCGCCCGAGGCTTGGGCCGCCGAAGCGCAGGCGCTCGATATGGCGCATGTCGCGACCGCGCGGGGCTATGACCTGCAGGTTGCCGGGCCGCTGCGCCAGTTTTTCTATTTTCCCTACATCCATGCCGAGGATCCCGTTGCACAGGCGCATGGGGTGGCGCTGTTCCGTGACCGGATGCCCGAAGGGTCGGTGCTGGATGCGCGGTTGCGTCAGGCGGTCATCGCGCGGTTCGGACGCTTCCCGTGGCGTAATGAGATCATCGGCCGCCGCTCGACCGAGGAGGAGGCGCGGTTTCTGTGGAATGGCGGGCATGCCTTGCTGCGGCAGGGCGAAGAAATGAGCATAACCCTTCCCGCGGCGACGATTTCGCGCGAAGACCAGTTCTAGGGCAAGCGGTGATTGATCCGGTGACAGAACTAGTTTAATACCAAACTAGTTTTCAGATGGAGGAATCCGCATGGCCGCCAAAAGCTTCGACATGATCGTGATCGGCGCGGGCCCGGGGGGGTATGTTGCTGCGATCCGCGGTGCACAGCTCGGGCTGAATGTCGCCGTCGTCGAGCGTGAGCATCTCGGGGGCATCTGCCTCAACTGGGGCTGTATCCCGACCAAGGCGCTCCTGCGCTCGGCCGAGGTATATCACCTGATGGAGCGCGCGAAAGATTTCGGCCTGAGCGCCGAGAAGATCGGCTACGATCTCGATAAGGTCGTGGCACGTTCGCGCGGTGTGGCCAAGCAGCTTTCGAGCGGCATCGGCCACCTGCTCAAGAAGAATAAGGTCACTGTCTTCATGGGCGAGGCGACGCTGCCGAAAAAAGGCACCGTTTCGGTGAAGACCGACAAGGGCGTCGAGGAACTGACCTCGAAAAACATCGTGCTGGCCACCGGTGCGCGGGCGCGCAACCTTCCCGGTCTTGAGGCCGATGGCAAACGCGTCTGGTCCTACAAGCACGCGCTCAACCCGCCGCATCAACCGAAGAAACTTCTGGTGATCGGCTCGGGTGCGATCGGTATCGAATTCGCCTCCTTCTTCAATACGCTGGGCGCCGAGACCACTGTTGTGGAGGTGATGGATCGCGTTCTGCCAGTGGAAGACGAGGAAATCTCGAAATTCGCCAAGAAGCAGTTCGAGAAGCTGGGCATGAAGATCCGCGAGAAGACCAATGTCAAATCGCTCGACCGCAAGGCCGATAAGGTCATCGCAACGCTGGAAAAAGACGGCAAGACCGAGACGATTGAAGTTGATACCGTCATCTCTGCTGTTGGGATTGTGGGCAATGTCGAGGGTCTGGGCCTCGAGGGGCTGGGCGTGAAGGTCGACCGCACCCATGTGGTGGTGGACGAGTTCTGCCGCACCGGTGTGGACGGTCTCTATGCCATCGGCGATATCGCGGGCGCACCGTGGCTGGCCCATAAGGCGAGCCATGAAGGCGTCATGGTGGCCGAGCTGATCGCGGGCAAACATGCCCATCCGATCAAGGAAGGCACCATCGCGGGCTGCACCTATTGCACGCCGCAGGTCGCAAGCGTCGGCATGACGGAGGCCAAGGCGAAAGCCGCGGGCCATGAGGTCAAGGTCGGTCGTTTCCCCTTCATCGGCAATGGCAAGGCGATCGCCTTGGGCGAACCCGAGGGCATGGTGAAGACCGTGTTCGATGCGAAAACCGGCGAACTGCTCGGCGCGCATATGGTGGGCGCGGAAGTGACAGAGATGATCCAGGGCTTCGTGATCGGGCGCACGCTCGAGACCACCGAGGAAGATCTGATGCATACCGTCTTCCCGCACCCGACCATTTCGGAATCGATGCATGAAGCCGTGCTCGATGCCTACGGGATCGCGATCCACTTCTGAGTGCCGGATCCATAACCATGAACGCCCGCCTTTTCAGGCGGGCGTTCTGCATTTCGGGATGATTTGCGGTGGAATTCCGCCCGCAGGCGGGGGGCTCGCGCAAGAACCCGCGCACTGGCCCTTGCGGGGCCTGAAAACAGGAATTTTGCCTTGTGGTTGTTTCCGGTCTTGCCGCAACTACGCGCAGATCTGCAAGGAGGGATATATATATGGCAAAGGTCGTGAATGTTCTGGTCGTGGCGCTGATCGCCGCAATCGTGATGGCGGGCGGGCGCTGGTATATGTATGTCACCAATTCCGATACGCCCTATGACGAGGTGGGGATCGCGCTCAATCGCGTGATGCCCGCGCCGGTCGCCGCATGGGGCTGCGCGAAGCTTCACGTGACCTTTGGCAAAACCCTGCCGCCTGTAGGCTGCGCCGCGCCCGATGGGGGCTGGTTGGGTTGAGGATCTCGCGGGATAGCTACCTGACCTGGGTCAGGCAGTTATCTCGCCACCCGCATCCTGCCAGTAACGCAGGCTGACCATCGTATAGACCTCCGTATAGCCCATCTGCAGCATCATCTTGGCCGCATTCTCGGCGCGGGCACCGGAGGCACAGTAGAGCGCGACAGGCGGGCAGGTCTCGAGCGCGGGCAGGCATTCCGCGCTCTCGGGATGCGCCAGTTTCAGGAGCGATCCCACCGGAATATGCAACGCGCCCTTGGCGCGTCCGGTCTGGCGCAGCTCGCCGGCCTCGCGCACATCAATCAGGGTCAGCGTGCCTGCACGCACCCGCGTGAGGGCCTCGGCTGCATCGATTCTGGGGATGGCGCTGCCGCGGCGGCGCAGGAAACCGAACATGTCATGCTCCTTGGAAATTTCCTGTGACATGGTGCCAATGCGGGCCCATATGCAAGGGGGTGTCTGAGGCATGGGCGGAAATTTGATCAGCACATCGACCATCTTCCGGTATTTCTGCCTCTTGGGCAGGCGTCGCCGTTGATCGCGGTGGATTTGCACAAGTTCCTTGGCTGACGTTCGTAATTTGTTCACTAAATCCCATTGGCGTTTTGCCTGCATGCGCCTATCTATGGGTCCAAGGCAACCGGAGGTCCAAATGCCCGATCTTAAAACCATCGAAATCCGTGGCGCACGGGAACATAACCTGAAGAATGTCGATCTGGATATTCCGCGGGACCAGTTCGTGGTGATCACCGGTCTTTCGGGGTCGGGGAAGTCCTCTCTGGCATTCGACACGATCTATGCCGAAGGGCAGCGGCGCTATGTCGAGAGCCTCTCGGCCTATGCGCGCCAGTTTCTCGATATGATGGGAAAACCCGATGTGGACCATATCTCGGGTCTGTCGCCGGCAATCTCGATTGAACAAAAGACCACCTCGAAGAACCCGCGCTCGACGGTCGGCACCGTGACCGAGATCTATGACTACATGCGCCTTCTCTTTGCCCGCGCTGGCACGCCCTTTAGCCCCGCAACCGGCCAGCCCATCGAGGCACAGCAGGTGCAGGATATGGTGGACCGCACGATGGCGATGGAAGAGGGCACGCGCGGCTATCTTCTGGCGCCCATCGTGCGCGACCGGAAGGGCGAGTATAAGAAAGAATTCCTCGAACTGCGCAAGCAGGGTTTCCAGCGGGTGAAGGTCAATGGCGAGTTCTACGAACTCGAGGAGCCGCCCGTTCTGGACAAGAAGTTCCGCCATAATATCGATGTGGTGGTGGACCGGATCGTGGTGCGCGAGGGGATGGAGACACGGCTTGCCGACAGTTTCCGCACAGCCCTTGATCTGGCCGATGGCATTGCCATTCTCGAGACCGCGCCGCGTGAGGGCGAGGGGGAGCGGATCACGTTTTCCGAAAAATTCGCCTGTCCGGTGTCGGGCTTCACCATCCCCGAGATCGAGCCGCGGCTCTTCTCGTTCAACGCGCCCTTCGGGGCCTGCCCCGTATGTGACGGGCTGGGCGTCGAGATGTTCTTCGACGACCGCCTGGTGGTGCCGGACCAGTCGCTCTCAATCGCGGGCGGGGCGCTGGCGCCGTGGGCCAAGACCAAGAGCCCCTATGTGACGCAGACCATCAACGCTCTGTCGAAACATTACGAATTCGACAAGAAGACCCCGTGGAAGGATCTGCCCGAGAAGATCCAGACCCTGTTCCTGCATGGCTCGGGCAAGGAGGAAATCCCCTTCCGCTTTGACGAGGGCGGGCGTGTCTATCAGGTCGAACGCACTTTCGAGGGCATTATCCCCAATCTCGAACGCCGTTGGCGCGAAACCGAAAGCGCATGGTCGCGCGAGGAGATGGAGCGCTATCAGAACACCCGTCCTTGCGGGGCGTGTCACGGCTACCGTCTGAAGCCCGAGGCACTGGCCGTGAAGATTGCAGGGCTGCATGTGGGGCAGGTGGTCGAGATGTCGATCAAGGATGCCTTTGCATGGGTCGATACCGTGCCCTCGCAGCTCAGCCACCAGAAGAACGAGATCGCCCGCGCGATCCTGAAGGAGATCCGCGAGCGTCTGGGGTTCCTGGTCAATGTCGGTCTCGATTATCTGACGCTTTCACGCGCGGCCGGCACGCTCTCTGGCGGCGAGAGCCAGCGGATCCGTCTGGCGAGCCAGATCGGTTCCGGTCTGACCGGCGTGCTCTATGTGCTCGACGAGCCCTCGATCGGGCTGCATCAGCGCGATAATGACCGCCTGCTGACCACGCTGAAGAACCTGCGCGATCAGGGGAATTCGGTGCTGGTGGTCGAGCATGACGAGGATGCGATCCGCCATGCGGATTACGTCTTCGACATCGGTCCGGGGGCCGGTGTGCATGGTGGCCGTGTGGTGGCGCATGGCACGCCCGAGGAACTGGCCAAGGATCCGGCCTCGATCACCGGACAGTATCTGTCGGGCAAGCGCGAGATCTCGGTCCCCGAGACGCGCCGCAAGGGGAATGGTAAGAAGATCAAGGTGGTCGAGGCCACCGGCAACAATCTGAAAAATGTCACCGCCGAGTTTCCTCTGGGCAAGTTCGTCTGTGTGACGGGCGTGTCGGGCGGCGGGAAATCGACCCTGACATTAGAGACTTTGTTCAAGACGGCATCTATGCGGCTCAATGGTGCCAAGCAGACGCCTGCACCCTGCGAGACGATCAAGGGGCTCGAACATCTGGATAAGGTCATCGATATCGACCAGCGTCCCATCGGGCGCACGCCACGGTCGAACCCCGCCACCTATACCGGTGCCTTCACGCCGATCCGCGACTGGTTTGCCGGTCTGCCGGAGGCGCAGGCGCGCGGCTACAAACCGGGGCGGTTCTCGTTCAACGTGAAGGGCGGGCGCTGTGAGGCGTGTCAGGGGGATGGCGTCATCAAGATCGAGATGCACTTCCTGCCCGATGTCTATGTCGAATGCGAGACCTGCCACGGTAAACGCTATAACCGCGAGACGCTGGAGGTCCAGTATAAGGGCAAGTCGATTGCCGATGTGCTGGATATGACGGTGGAAGATGCGCAGGAGTTCTTCAAGGCGGTGCCCTCGATCCGCGAGAAGATGGATGCGCTGATGGAAGTGGGGCTTGGCTATATCAAGGTGGGCCAACAGGCGACCACGCTTTCGGGCGGCGAGGCGCAGCGGGTGAAACTGTCAAAGGAACTCTCGCGCCGCTCGACGGGCCGCACGCTCTATATCCTCGACGAGCCGACCACGGGTCTGCATTTCGAGGATGTGCGCAAGCTGTTGGAAGTGCTGCACGAGCTGGTCAATCAAGGCAATACGGTGGTGGTGATCGAGCATAATCTCGATGTCATCAAGACGGCTGACTGGCTGATCGATATCGGCCCCGAAGGCGGTGATGGCGGCGGCGAGATCGTGGCCGTCGGCACACCCGAGGATGTGGCTACAGTTTCGCGCAGCCATACGGGGCGGTATCTTGCGCCGATGCTGGGGCTGAAAGTCGCGGCTGAATGATCGCGGATCAGGCTCAGGACCGGATGTGGCGCCGCCTCGAGGGCCTCGCGGTTGGCGGGGCGGCGCTTTATCTGGCCTATATGCTTGAGCCCGATTGGCCGTGGTGGGTCTGGCCGGTAATCTTTCTGGCGCCCGATCTATCGTTTTTCGGCTATCTCTTCGGCCCTGCCACGGGGGCGATCACGTATAACCTGTGCCATATCTACGGGTTCGGTCTGGGGATCGCGGCCTTGGGCGCGGCGGGTTGGGGAGCCGACACGGCCACTCCGTGGCTGGTGGCAGCAGGGCTTGTTGTGCTTGGCCATGCAGGCATTGACCGCGCGCTCGGCTTCGGGCTGAAGCGGCGCGCGGGATTTCAGGACACCGATCTTGGGCAACTGGGGCGCAAGGGTTAGTCGAAGCTGCCTTTGACCACGGCGATCACCTTCTTGCTACGCGGGTCAACGCGGTAGATATGGCGTCCGACTTTGTAATAGCGCCAGTCGCCATCCACGTCGGGCAGGCTGTAGCGGCGCAGATCCATCAGCATCGAATGCTTGTAGATAGGAAAGCTGTCGCCCACGGCGAAATCGGGCTTCTTCTCGCCCTGCAGAACCCAGCGCCCTTTGGTGCCGTCCGTTGTGGGGACACGGCAGAAAGTCGAGCCGGTGGAAAGCGTCTTGCAGGTCCGCTCGCTTTCGGGCTGCTGGCGAACCAACTCTGCCCCTGCAAGGTTTTTGGGGGCATTCAACGCATTGCCGCCGTTTATGACGGTCTGGGCGGCCAGAGGTGCTGCCAGAGCCACGCTCAGTAAAACACCCCCGGCGGTCGCGCCGAGGGTGCAGATCATATTGGGTGTCAAACGGGACATGCCGTCTCCGGTCAGTTGAGGATGGAGCTTACCGCGCCGATCAGTGCCAGCATCTGACCGGTCTTGTCGACACGATAGACCTGATCGTAGCTGCGATAGTAGGTGTAGCGCGGATCCAGACCATAGCGGCGCGGGTCGTTGATCACAACATAGTCGCGGTCGATACGCACACCACGCTGCCAATCGTGGCGCGCACGGGCCCCGTCGCGATAGCCATCGCGGTAGTCATCGGCGCGGCGGTCATCGCGGTCGCGGTCAATGACGATCACCCGGTCATCATCGTGATGCCCGTGATCCATTTTCTTGGCGATCCCGGGGGGCAGGCCATGGCCGTTCTTCTGCCACGGCGGATCTGCCAGCGCCGCCAGCGGTGCCAGCGAGAGAGTGGTGGCGAGGATCATCGACGTTTTAATGGTCTTGTGCATGACGTACTCCTTTCGAGTTGGGTAAGAAATGCGCATAGCCCTGAAAATGTTCCATAAGCGGAATGTGGCTTGCGCGGCTTGTTGCCGAACTCCGCCAAGAGCATTGGCGAAAAAAAGCCGGGCATCGCTGGGATGCCCGGCCGGGAAAGACAGGCAAGTGCCTTAGTTGCTCAGCAGCGCGCTGACGAGGCCAATGGCCGCCACGGTTTTCAGCGTATCGCTGTCGATGCGGACAACCTTGTCGTTGACGATACGGTATTCCTGACCTTTCGGCGGAGCCGGCAGGCGCTTGAGTTGAGCGGCTGTAGGGGCATGACCCGGAGCGCTATGGCCCGAAGCTTTGGTCGCTTGTGCGTGCTGTTCGCCTTTGGCCTGCGGCTTCTGGCTGTGGTTATCCACTTTCTGCGATTGGCCGGGGGGGCATTTCTGACCCGGGGCGCAGTTATTTGCACCATGCTGGTCGGCGAAAGCCGCGCCGGACATTGCAACGAGGGCGACAGAGGCGGACATCAAAAAGCGTTTCATATAACAGCTCCGTATTTCTATTTCAGATGTCCTTTAAACGTGCTCCGTCGGATTTTTGTTGCTGTTTTTAAAAGAAAAACTTTTTTGTGTTGAGGGAACTTTTCAGCTTTGCTTAAGCTGGGGCTGCTTGTGCGCCAAAATCGATAGCCAATCCTTCTGGAAGCGGTGACAGGAGCGTCCCGAGCCGGTCCTCCGACACGTCACCCGCCTTGAATTGCCAGATCGGTCGGCGGTCCTTGTCGATGATCTGGGCACGCACGCCTTCGATGAATTCGCCATACTGGCAGGCGCGTGCGGTGAAGCGGAACTCGTTCGAAAGAGCCTCGCGGATATTACTCGCCTCCCGCGCCATGCGGATCAGCCGCAGGGTGGCCGCCATCGACAGTGCCGATTTCTGCTGCATGGTCTTCAGTGTCTCGAGCGCGAAACTGTCGCCTGCGGTTTCCAGCTTCAACTGGATGGCGGCGATATCCTCACCCCAGAAACAACGGTCGATCGTCATGCGCGCCCGCGCGATCGGTCCGTCCCCGAGCGTCTCGCCCGCGGGGAGTGCTGCGACCGTGCCAGTGTCGCAAAGCTCGTCGATCAGCGCGGGCCATTGTGCCTCGCGGATTGCCCTGTCGGCAAAGCCCGCGAAGATCGCATCCGATGGTCCCATACGGGCGCCGGTCAGCCCCAGATATTCGCCGATATGTCCCGGTGCGCGCGCCAGAAGCCAGGTGCCGCCCACATCGGGGATCAGCCCGATGCCGCATTCGGGCATGGCGACCTGTGTCGAATGCCCGATGATCCGGTGGCTGACATGACTGCCGAGCCCGACACCTCCGCCCATGACGAAGCCCTGCATGAAAGACACGATGGGTTTGGGGTAATGGGCGAGCTTGTCATTCATCCGGTATTCGTCGCGCCAGAATTCCTGGCCCAGGGCATAATCACCCGCGCGGCCCGCATGATAGACAGCGGCAATATCGCCGCCCGCACAAAAGGCGCGCTCGCCCTCGGCATCGATGATCACAAGATCGACCGCGCCGTCCTCGCGCCACTGATCAAGCGCGCGCTCGATCTCCAGACACATTGGGTGGCTTAGCGCATTAAGCGCCTTGGGGCGGGTCAGGGTAATCCGGCCCGCACGGCCTTGGATACGGGTCTGCACGTCGTCCATTCGGGGTCCTCCTCGTTCGGGGCAATGGTGGGGCAGGTGGCCGATGGCCGCAAGCTCATTGTGCCTGCAGCTGCGCCACAGCCTCGTCCCACCACAAATCATAGTCCATGAAATCCATATGGGTCTTGCCGTCGAGATAGGTGATGGTGACACTCTCCAGCCCGTAGCGCTCCACCAGATCGGTCCGGAAACGCTCGGCCCCGTTGCGTGGCACATGCTCGTCATCGCCGCCAAGGATGAAGGCGATGCGCGGACCATGGGCATAGCGTTCGGGATGGGTCATCGGGTCCAGCGCATCATGGAAGAAGCGCGCATGCCAGTCGGCCTGCCCGAGATCCATGAAGGTGGTCTGGGTTTCCAGATCGCGCGCGGCGGGGCGGGTCCAGTCGGGCGTGCCCACCACAGCGGCCAGTCTGGTGATGCGCTTATCCATACCAATGGCCACCACGCCAATATCGCCACCCATCGAATGGCCGGTCATGGTGATGGGCGCATGGATGCCGAACTCCGCCTCGGCCCAGTCGAGCACCCGTGGCACCTCGATCGCGGTCTGGCCGAGGATCGGCCAGAAATTGCGCCGGAAATTAGCAAAGATCCGGGCGCGGCGGGTGTCGTCATCGGTGTCTTCGGGGATGGTGCGCGCGCCCATCATCCAGGGGTCGAAACTGACGCCCAGATAGCCCAGACGCGCGGCACGCTGCAGGACGGGGAGCGCATCCTCCTTCGACAGCTCATAGGCCGGAACATGCAACCAGATCCCGCGGATCTCTCCTGCGGGCGGCTGCGCCAGCACGGGGATGCCGTCCAGATTATGGCGGATCGGCTCGGGGAATGTGGCGGTGGGTTTTGACGTATCAAACATGGGGAGATCCTTTCTCCCGCTCAACCCCGCCGTGGCCGCAGCTGTTCCGCAAATAGAAAAAGCCGCCCCGAGGGGCGGCTTTCGTGCCGGGCCGCAAAGCCCGAGCGGGAGCTTAGTCCATCGCCTTGAAGTTCAGCGCGGCACCGTCCTTGATGCCCGAGAACCAGCGTGCGGTGACGGTTTTGGTCTTGGTGTAGAAGCGGAAGGCATCCGGACCGTATTGGTTCAGGTCGCCGAAGGCCGATTTTTTCCAGCCGCCGAAGGTGTAGTAGGACAGCGGAACCGGGATCGGGAAGTTGATGCCGACCATGCCCACATTCACACGGCTTGCGAAGTCGCGCGCCACATCGCCATCGGCGGTGTAGATGGCGGTGCCATTGCCGTATTCATTCTCGATCACCAGAGCCAGAGCCTGCTCGTAGGATTCTGCGCGAACCATCGACAGGACCGGTCCGAAGATCTCCTGCTTATAGATCTCCATATTCGGGGTGACGTTGTCAAACAGCGTCGGGCCGACATAGAAGCCGTTCTCGTAGCCTTGCAGCTTGAAGCCACGGCCATCGGTGACCAGCGTCGCGCCTTCTTCCACACCCTTGTCGATCAGACCGAGGATACGGTCTTGAGCCGCTTTGGTGATGACCGGACCGTAATCCACGTCTTCGCCTGCGGTATACGGCCCGATTTTCAGCTTCTCGATCTTCGGAACCAGACGCTCGACGAGTTTCTCGGCGGTGCCTTCACCCACCGGAACCGCAACCGAGATTGCCATGCAGCGTTCGCCTGCCGCGCCATAGCCCGCGCCGATCAGCGCGTCTGCGGCTTTGTCCATGTCCGCATCGGGCATGATGATCATGTGGTTTTTCGCACCGCCGAAGCACTGCGCGCGCTTGCCGTTGGTGGTGGCGCGGCCATAGATATATTGCGCGATCGGGGTCGAGCCCACGAAGCCTACGGCCTGAATGGTCTCGTCGTCGAGGATCGCGTCTACTGCGGTCTTGTCGCCATTGACGATCTGCAGAACGCCATCGGGCAGGCCTGCTTCTTTCAGCAGTTCGGCCAGACGGAACGAGGTCGAGGGGCAACGCTCGGAGGGCTTGAGGATCATCGCGTTACCGCAGGTCAGTGCGGGCGCCATTTTCCACAGCGGGATCATTGCCGGGAAGTTGAACGGCGTGATGCCGGCCACAACGCCCAGAGCTTGACGCATCGAATAGAGGTCGATGCCCGGACCGGCGTTATCGGTGTATTCGCCTTTCAGCAGCGACGGACCGCCCTGGCAGACTTCGACCACTTCCAGACCGCGCTGCACGTCACCGCGTGCATCGGGGATGGTCTTGCCGTGCTCTTTGGAGACCAGCTCTGCCAGCTCTTCCATATTGTCGTTGATCAGCTGCGCGAATTTCATCATCACGCGGGCACGGCGCTGGGGGTTCGTGGCCGCCCATTTCACCTGCGCCTCGGCGGCTTTCGCGATGGCCGATTGCACTTCTTCGACCGTTGCCAGCGCGACCTTGGCCTGAATTTCACCGGTTGCGGGATTGTAGATATCCGCAAAACGACCCGATTTGCCGGCGACATATTCGCCGTTGATCCAATGACCCAGTTCTTTCACGCCTTGGCTCCCGAAATCTTTCATAGTGTCCTCCTCTGTCTGCCCGAGGGCAGTTTCTGGAGAGCAGGCTAGTGTTGCGGGATTGCGCAGAAAAGGGGATAAGTCTCAAAGGACGTTTTGCAAATTCGCAAAGCCTGAAGGGGATGGTGGTAAATGGACTGGGACGATCTGCGTGTTTTCCTTGCGGTGGCCCGTGCCGAGAGCCTTTCGGGCGCGGGGCGCAGCCTGAAATGTGACGCTGCGACAGTCGGGCGGCGTGTCGCGCGGCTCGAGGAGGTCATGTCGACGAAGCTTTTTCTGAAATCTCCCCAGGGCTATACGCTTACCGATCCGGGCACGCGGCTTTTGCCGCATGCCGAGGCGATGGAACAGGTGATGGGGCAGGCCGAAGAGGAGATCAGTGGGCAGGCGGGCAAGCTGACGGGTCAGCTGCGGATCGGTGCGCCTGACGGGATTGCCAATTACCTGCTGCCGCAGATCTGCAAAAGGATCACCGAGGAGAACCCCGAGCTGGATCTGCAGATCGTGGCACTTCCGCGGGTATTCAACCTTTCCAAGCGCGAGGCCGATATGGCGATTGCCGTTTCCCGGCCCACGGCGGGGCGGCTCACGGTCCAGAAACTGGCCGATTACCACCTGCATTTGGCCGCGCATCGCGATTATCTGGCCGCCCATCCGCCGATCCGCACGAAGGCCGATATCAGGGATCACCGGGTTGTCGGTTATATCGCCGACATGATCTTCGACAAGGGGCTCGATTATCTGTCCGAGACGGGGGCGGAGCGGGTGCAGCTGGCTTCGAATTCGGTCTCGGTTCAGATGCAAATGCTGCGGGCCGGTGCAGGGCTGGGCGTGGTGCATGATTTCGCGCTGCCCTTCGCGCCGGGAGTGGTGACGGTGCTGACCGAGGAAGTGGCGATCCGGCGCACCTTCTGGTTGCTGCGCCATGCCGATGATCGCCGCTCCGAGCGGCTGACCCGCGTGGCCGAGATGCTGGGGCAGGGCCTGCGCGCGGAAGTGGCGCGGCTGGAAACATTGGCGGCACAGGGGCTGCCTTTGCCGGAGTAGTTTCGTTTCGGGTTGGGCTTATTAATTCTTTAAAAACCAATGAGCTAGCTTACGCCCAAAAAAGGGGCACCCGCCTGCGGCAGACTGTCGCAACTCTGGCGGGAGTCGCGCGGAAATACGCATCTGGCAATCTCTTGTTCACTGCTCGGGCTTGACATGAAGGGGGTCTGACCCCGACCCTTGAACTTGGGGAAAGGACATTCCAGCCCGAGGAGGATACCATGCAGGTTCTGCAAATTCTGAAGTCGAAGAAAGATGACGGCGTTGTAACCGTAGTGCCCGAGGACTCGATTGCCGATGTGGCCCGCCTGCTTTCGGCGCGCAAGATCGGTGCGGTCGTTGTGTCACGCGATGGCAAACATATCGACGGGATCGTGTCGGAGCGCGATCTGGTGCGCGAGATCGGTCGCCATGGCGGCACCTGCCTGTCGCATCCGGTCTCCACGATCATGTCGACCAAGATCACCAGCTGCTGCCGCACCACCACCACGACCGAGGTTCTCGAAATGATGAGCGCGGGCGGTTTCCGCCATATGCCCGTCGTTGCCGATGGCGAGATGGTCGGTCTGATCTCGATCCGCGATGTGGCTGCGGCGCGTGTGGACGAGTTGCATATGGAAAAAGAAGCCCTGACCGGAATGATCATGGGTAACTGAAAGACTGCGGGTGGGCCAGTGGCCCGCCCTATCGGTCGATGGCGTCAGGGGGTCGATCGCCGGAACTGGTCGTAAATCTGCACCAGTTTTCGCGCTCTGCGCGCGTTAACCCTTGCATCTGCTGACACAATCTTGTTGCCTGTGCCTTGATGACTGCGCGGGCGAGGACGCGCAAAAGCAGAGGTAGGAGCCCCCCAATCATGCGTATCGGCCTGTATCCCGGCACTTTTGATCCGGTTACTCTGGGGCATCTCGATATTATCGAACGCGGCCTGTCGCTTGTGGACCGTCTTGTGATCGGTGTCGCAATCAACCGCGACAAGGGCCCGCTTTTTTCTCTCGAAGAACGCGTCGAGATGATCGAGGCGGAATGTGCGCGGATCACCGCCAAGCGGGGGGGCGAGATCCAGGTCTATCCGTTCGAGAACCTGTTGATCGATTGTGCGGCCGATGTCGGTGCCAATGTGATCATTCGTGGCCTGCGGGCTGTCGCCGATTTCGAATATGAATTCCAGATGGTCGGGATGAACCGCGCACTCAATAGCGAGATCGAGACCGTGTTCATGATGGCCGATGCGCGCCGTCAGGCGATCGCGTCCAAACTGGTGAAGGAAATCGCGCGGCTCGATGGCGATGTGTCGCATTTCGTCACGCCGCTTGTGCATCAACGCCTGACCGCCAAACTGAAAACTGCCTGACCTGAGTCAGGCAGTTGTAAGGTCAGCTTTCGTTCCGGAGCACGGCCGCGGCATTGTTACGGCTGATCTGCGGCGACTGATCGGGGATCTCGGTATAGTTCACATTCTGGAACACTACCGATTCCTCGACCGCCTTCAACGCCATGTTGGCCTTGTCCATATCGCCGGCCTTATAGGCGTCCTGCGCATCTTTCAGCTGCTCGGTTGCAAGATCGGCGGGGATGAGTGCCGAGGACAGACCCACCGAAACATCCGATGCCTTCAGCAGTTTGGCCGCGCCCAGTTGGTCACCATTTGCCGCCATGGTTTGCGCGGCTTCGATCTGATGCTCGTTCTGCTTGGTCACCGCAAAATCGGCGCCGACATTCATGGCCAGATCAAAGGGCACATAGTCGCCGGGCTGTGTAGTGTTCATCGGCGCGATGCCCTTGCTGTCGCTGGCTTCAGCTTTCTGCATATAGGTCAGAGCCCCGTCGATCATCTTGCCTGCAGCCTCTTTCTGGCCATCAAACAGAGCGAGACGTGCGCCGCGCACCGCATGCATGGATAGCGCAGCATTTTTGGAGAGTTTCACAAGGTCTGCATCCGTCGCCGATTTCTGTTCGATTTTCTCCAGATCGGGCGTTTGCGCCCCTTCTGCGAAAACCGGGGCGATCGCGGTGGCGGAGATCAGGCTCCCGATGAGAGCGGCCGAAACAAAACGAGTTTTACAGTCCATCATGTGACTCCTTTCCGAGGAGTAGTTATCGATTAGAGCAGGGATTTCCCGGCGCTGTTGCAAAGATAACGCAGCATGGAAAGAAAGGTTCCGCGATTCCAGTCACATAGCTTTCAAGCCAAAGTGAGTGGAATGAAAAAGGGGCCCCGAGGGCCCCTTTTGTGACACATTTTTGCCAATATTCAGATGAGCTTACCCATTGCCACGGCGGTATCCGCCATACGATTCGAGAAGCCCCATTCATTGTCATACCAGGTCAGAATACGGACCATCGTGCCATCCATCACCTTCGTTTGATCAAAGGCGAAGGTCGAGCTATGGGGGTCGTGGTTGAAGTCGATCGAGACATTCGGACGCGCGGTATAGCCCAGAACGCCTTTCAGCGGGCCATCAGCGGCGGCTTTGATCGCCTCGTTGATCTCTTCGACGGTGGTTGCACGGGAAGCCTCGAAGGTCAGATCGACGACCGAGACGTTCGGGGTCGGCACGCGGATTGCGACGCCGTCGAGTTTGCCATTGAGTTCCGGCAGAACCAGACCCACGGCCTTGGCCGCACCGGTCGAGGTCGGGATCATCGACAGGGCCGCGGCACGACCACGATAGAGATCCTTATGCATCGTATCCAGCGTCGGCTGGTCACCGGTATAGCTGTGCACGGTGGTCATGAAGCCCTTCACGATGCCCACGCTATCGTTGAGCACCTTGGCCACGGGCGAGAGGCAGTTGGTGGTGCAGGACGCGTTGGAGACAACCAGATCCTCGGCGGTCAGGGTGTTGTCGTTCACACCGAAGACGATGGTCTTGTCGGCACCGTTCGAGGGGGCGGAGACCAGAACGCGCTTGGAGCCGTTCTCCAGATGGATCTTGGCTTTCTCGCGGTCGGTAAAGATGCCGGTGCATTCCAGCGCGACATCGACATCGCCCCAGGGCAGTTCCTTGGGATCGCGCAGCGCGGTGACACGGATCGGGCCACGGCCGACATCGATCCAGTCCTCGCCAGTGGTGACTTCACCCGGGAACCGGCCATGAACCGAATCGAACCGGATGAGATGCGCGTTGGTTTCGACGGGCCCGAGGTCGTTGATCGCCACAACCTCGATATCGGTCCGACCGGACTCGATAATACCGCGCAGAACGTTGCGCCCGATCCGACCGAAACCGTTGATCGCTACTTTGACCGTCATCTTTGTCTCCTCTCTTCTGCGACGCCTTTGTCGTCGTTTGCGCTAACATGAACATTCGCCATGAAAGGTCAACGCGAATGTAGGGTCATCAGCGCCAGAATTGAAGATAATCGACAAGATCAGTCAATTTGACAGTAAGGAAGAAGAGCGTGTGGCCGCCGGTCAGGATGAAATCGGCGATGATCGCCAACACGACGAAGGCGGCCAGCCAAAGAGCGATGATGTTGGTCATAGACCCCCGTTTCCGCTCCCGGCTGGCCGGAAGCCTCAGTTCAGCAGAAGACGGCCCATCGTGCCGGCCACATCGGCCATCCGGCAGGAGAAGCCCCATTCGTTATCATACCAAGCCAGCACGCGCACAAGCTTGCCACCGGTGACTTTCGTCTGGTCGGGAGCAAAAATCGACGAGTAGGGGGTGTGGTTGAAGTCGATCGAGACCTTGGGCTCGGGATCATAGGCCAGAACCTTGCCCATATGGCCCATTGCGGCCTCGCGCACCACCTCGTTCACGTCCTCGACGGTCACGGTCTTTTTGGCGATGAAGGTCAGGTCTACCGCCGAGACATTCGGCGTGGGGACGCGGATCGAGGAGCCATCAAGGCGACCGGCGAGTTCGGGCAACACCTCGCCAATGGCCTTGGCAGCACCCGTCGAGGTCGGGATCATCGCCATTGCGGCGGCGCGGGCGCGGTAGAGATCCTTGTGGCGGCGGTCCAGCGTCGGCTGGTCACCGGTATAGGAATGGATGGTGGTCATCACGCCCGAGTCGATACCGATGGCGTCATTGAGGACCTTGGCCAGCGGCGCGAGGCAGTTCGTGGTGCACGATCCGTTCGACACGATCTCGTCGGCCAGCGTCAGATCGCGGTGGTTCACCCCGTAGACAACGGTGCGGTCAACGGCGGTCGCGGGGGCCGAGACCAGCACGCGCTTGGCACCGCGGGTCAGGTGAACGGCGGCCTTGTCGCGGGCATTGAACTTGCCGGTGCATTCCATGACAACGTCTACGCCCTCCCAATCCAGCTCCTGCGGATTATAGGTCGACATTACCTCGATTGGGCCCTGACCGAGATCGAGCGTGTTCCCCTCGACCTTCACCTGACCACCAAAGCGCCCATGGACCGAGTCGTATTTCAGAAGATGGGCATTGGTCGCAATCGGCCCGGTGGCGTTGATCTTGACGACCTGCACATCATTGCGCGCGGCTTCCGCGATATGCGCCAGAGTGCAGCGCCCGATACGGCCGAAACCGTTAATCCCGATGGTGACTGTCATGATGCTCTCCCAAGCGAAGCGATCGGATGCGTGAATTGCCCCTTGGATACCATCGCATGCGTTTCGAGAAAACATTTCAGATCAATATGCTAGCGTAAACATTCCAAGGTTGCGCTAACGGTGGCGATAACTTCGGCAGCTTACCGCTGGGCGCGCCGCGGGAGTGCCCTCTTGCGACGGCAATGGGGGAATCGATTGCATCGATAAAAGGCTTAATCCTCGTCCTCGGCAACAAGGAAGATCTCGCCTGCGGCCTCCATCTCGCGGATCGCGTTGACCACGACGCCATAGGCGTCCTCGGCATCCTTGTCCTTGACCTTGCCCAGTGTCTGCATCTCCTCGCGCAGACCATCGGCCATCCGCTTGGACATGTTCTCGAGGATGAATTCCGCCGCTTTCTGGTTCTCGCCCGAGGTCGAGGCCGCCAGCGCGGTCAGCAGGTTCTCTTGAGGGATGTTGCGCAGGATCTTCGGCAGGTCCTTCTTGGCGATACGCACAGGGATATTGGCGAAGGTGAAGATCGCCTTGCGCACCTGATCGGCGAAATCCTTATCGGCCTCATCAAGGCCGTTCAGCACATCGTCACGCGTTGTGGCACGGGTATAGTTGAGAATTGCCCCCACACGCTCGACAGGGCCGGAGGTGAAGGCGCGCACTGGCACGGCATCCACCTGCGCAATAATCGCCTGACCGATCTTCCAGACGGTTTCCGGCGCGATATTGCCGGTCAGCGAGACGGCATAGGCCACACGGCGTGCTTTCTCGCCCGGCATTTTCGAGAGCAGTTCGGCCGATTTCGCCACCGTTAGCTTGGAGAGCAGCACGGCGCAGATCTCTATGCTTTCCTCATCCGCAATCGGCACCAGAGCATCGGTTTCGAGTGCGGCAATCCGCTCCCACGGGTCGGAGCGCGAATTGCCCGCCGCGAGTTTGCGTAGCCGGCTCTCGGCAGAGGGCGTCAGCTGGCCCTGCAAAAGCTTCAGGGCGGAATCCAGACCACCGGCAAATGTGATACCGATCGCCTCCAGTTCGGTGCAGAATTCCTCGATCACCGTATTCATGGTGTCCTTGTCGACGAGGCTCAGGCGCGAGATTTCCTCGGCAAGCTCCGTCTGCTGGTCATCGCTCAGCTGCATCAGCGGCAGTTTCTCGCCCTCGGAGGACAGAAGACGCACGATGATGGCGGCTTTCTGCTTTTTGCTCAATGCGGGGCGAGAGCTTCCCATATCGAAGCTGGCCGCCGAAAAATTCCCCAAAGTGGCAAGTTGGTTCACCCGAGACTCCATGACTTTCTGCCTTGTATCGGCACACATTCGCAGTTCAGCGTTAAGGGCCGGTTACCGGAAATCAGAAAAAAACACGCAATTCGCGTAAGTTAACTATACTCACAACCAGAATGAGAAAAAGGCGCCCACGAAGGGGCGCCTTTCATAAACGATACTGATGACCTTACGCGCCGAAGACGCGCTTGAAGATCGTGTCGACATGTTTGGTATGGTAGTCCATGTCGAATTTCGCGTTGATACCGTCCACGCCAAGCGCCTTGACGACCTCTTCATCAGCAAGCAGCAGCTCGCGGAAGTCCAGACGCTCTTCCCAGACCTTCAGCGCATTGCGCTGCACCATGGAATAGGCGTCCTCGCGCGACACACCCGCTTGCGTCAGCGCCAGAAGCACGCGCTGGCTCATCACCAGACCCGGGAACTTGTTCATGTTGTCGAGCATGTTCTGCGGGAAGATCAGCATCTTCTCGACGACGCCTGCCAGACGGTTCAGTGCGAAGTCCAGCGTGATGGTCGCGTCGGGGCCGATGCCACGCTCGACCGAGCTATGCGAGATGTCACGCTCGTGCCAGAGCGCCACGTTCTCCATCGCGGGCACCACGGTCATGCGCACCAGACGCGCCAGACCGGTCAGGTTCTCGGTCAGAACGGGGTTTTTCTTATGCGGCATCGCCGACGAGCCCTTCTGGCCCATCGAGAAGAATTCCGCGCCTTCCAGCACTTCGGTGCGCTGCATATGGCGGATCTCGATGGCAACGTTCTCGATCGAGGAGGCGATCACGCCCAGCACCGCAAAGAACATTGCATGGCGGTCACGCGGAATGACCTGTGTGGAGATCGGCTCGGGGGTCAGGCCCAGCTGCTTGCACACATGCTCCTCGACCGCCGGATCGATATTGGCAAAGGTGCCGACCGCACCCGAGATCGCGCCGGTCGCGACTTCCGCGCGGGCTGCCTGCAGACGGGCCTTGTTGCGGTCCATCTCGGCATAGAAGCGGGCAAAGGTCAGACCCATCGTGGTGGGCTCGGCGTGGATACCATGCGAGCGGCCAACGCGGACGGTATTCTTATGCTCCATCGCGCGGGTCTTGAGCGCGGCCAGAACGCGGTCGAGATCGGCCAGCAGGATGTCGGCGGCGCGCACCAGTTGCACGTTGAGGCAGGTATCGAGCACGTCCGAGGAGGTCATGCCCTGATGCACGAAGCGCGCCTCTTCCGAACCGACATGCTCGGCCAGATGGGTCAGGAAGGCGATCACGTCATGTTTGGTGACGGCTTCGATCTCGTCGATGCGCGCGACATCGAACTCGACATCCTTGGCTTTCCAGACGGCGTCTGCATTCTCCTTGGGGATCACGCCGAGGGCGGCCTGTGCATCGCAGGCATGGGCTTCGATCTCGTACCAGATCTTGAATTTGGTGGCCGGTTCCCAGATGTCGACCATCTCTTTACGGGCATAACGCGGGATCATGCTTGAGACCTTTCGATTGCGCTTGATGTGTGCTGTCGGGGCGCTTCTAGACCGCGCGCCCCGTTCGGGCAAGGCGGAGGGGCAGCGATGGGGAGGGAAACTGGCCGATTTAGCGCATCAATGGCGGTAGGGAGAGTAAAATCGGGGGCGCTTGCGCGCCCGGTGTCGCGGCGTGGTGCATAATCGGGCGAATCCATCGCGCGATGCTTTGCCGGACGCCGGAATTTCGCGCACCGATCCGGCCATCGTCTCTGAAACGGGCGTGAGTGTCGCAAACTGGCCCGCGCATGGCGCAAAGCTGCTTGCCGGGAACCGCGCGCGGGGGCAGCTTCGGGGCATGGAACATGTGTTACAATCCCGTCTGTCTTTCGCCCCTTGGGCCGATCCGCGCACCAACCGATTGCCGGGGATCGTGCCGCTCGATCTGGCCGACTGGATCGAGGTGGATGACGCCTATGCGGGGCAGATGGCCTTGCGCGAGGCGCTGATCGCCGAGCGCGAGGAGGCGGTGCATGCGCTTTTGCCGCAGGCCGAAGAGGCTGCGCGGGAGCTCTACGGGATGGTGTTGGATCTGCTGCCCGCCAAGGGCTACCGGCAGGAGGGGGAGCGGATGATCTGCCCCGACGGGCGTGCGGTCCTGCTCGACGCGCAGCATCCGCTTCTCACGCTCGGAAGGCTCACTCAGAACGATTTCTGCCTGATGCAGGACGGGCCTTCGGGCGAGCATCTGCTGACCGGCGCGATCCTGTGTTTTCCGGCGGGCTGGCAGCTCTCGGAGAAAATCGGCCGCCCGATGATGCGTATCCATAAGCCCGTCGAGATTTATACGGAGGATCTGGGCCGACGTGTGCAGCGCTTGCTGGACGGGGTGCAACCGGGGCGGGCGCTGATGCGCGGGACCGCCTCGCGCACCGGTCAGCATCTCTTCGACAGCCGCCCAGAAGCCGAGCGCGGTCGGGCGCGAGCGGAGCGCCCTCTGATCCGCGTCGAGCGGCAGGGGCTCGTGCGGCTACCGCTGACCCGTGCGGTGGTGTTTTCCATCCATACGCAGATGGTGCACCCCGAAAGCCTCAGCGCCCACGAGGCGCAAACGCTGGAGACCAGCCATTTACGCCTCGGTATCTGATACTTAGCGGCTTTCCCACAGATAGCGGGCGCGCATCTCGTCCATATCCCGGCGGATCATCGACGGGATCAGGAGCGCATCGATCAGCCACCAAAGCCCCACAAAAGCCAAGGGAATATAGCCGATCAGGATCACCGCCAGCGCCGTGCCGATCCCGAACAGGATGAGCATGATCAGCCCCGACATCCACCGCCCGAGATAGAAGCGGTGCACGCCCAGCATCGGCAGGAAAAACCATAGAAGATAGGCGATCAGCGCCGATTTTTTTTCGTTGGCCACGCGCTGCTCTACATAAAGCTGACGGGTCTCGTCCATGTGATGTAAATCCTTGTTACATGTGTCTTTATGGATATGGGGAGAGAGGGGCGCGTTTCAAGGGGCGCTTGCGTAAGGCAGGCCCCGCCCATGCAAAAGGCCCCGCCACGAGGGGCGGGGCCTTTCTCGTCATATCAGCCGATCAGGCTTTGGCGAGATTGCGCAGCACATAATGCAGCACGCCGCCATTCTTGAGATATTCGATCTCGACGGCCGTATCGATCCGCGCCTTCAGCTTGATCTCCTTTTTGCTGCCATCGGCATATTCGATGGTGCAGGGGACAAGGCTCAGCGGTTTGATATCGCCCTCGAGCCCTTCGATCGTCACCACTTCCTCTCCGGTCAGATCAAGCGACTTGCGGGTATCGCCTTCGGTGAACTCGAAGGGAATGACCCCCATGCCGATCAGGTTCGAGCGGTGGATCCGCTCGAAGCTCTCGGCGATCACACCCTTGACGCCCAGAAGGTTCGTGCCCTTGGCCGCCCAGTCGCGCGAGGAGCCCGCACCATATTGCTCGCCGCCGAAGATCACCAGCGGCGTGCCCGCTTTCTGATACGCCATCGAGGCGTCGAAGATGGTGGTCTGTTCGCCATCGGGCCCTTTGGTGAAGCCGCCCTCGACGCCATCGAGCATCTCGTTCTTGATGCGGATATTGGCGAAGGTGCCGCGCATCATGACTTCATGGTTGCCGCGGCGCGAGCCGTAGCTGTTGAAGTCCTTCGGCGCGACCTGACGCTCGGTCAGATATTTACCGGCAGGGGTCGAGGGTTTGAACGAGCCTGCGGGCGAGATGTGGTCGGTGGTGATCATATCCCCCAGGAGCGCCAGCACCCGCGCTCCCTTGATATCCGAGATGGTGCCGGCCTCGGGCTTCATCCCCTGGAAATAGGGCGGGTTCTGGATATAGGTCGAGGAGGCCGGCCAGTCATAGGTCTCGCCGCCATTGACTTCTACTGCCTGCCATTTCTCGTCGCCCTTGAACACATCGGCATATTTCGACTGGAAGGCCTCGCGGGTGACGACCTTGGCCACCAGATCCGCCACTTCCTTATCCGACGGCCAGAGGTCTTTCAGATAAACATCTTTGCCCTCGGGGGTCTGCGCGATGGGGCTCGCGGCGAGGTCGATATTCATATCGCCCGCCAGCGCATAGGCCACTACCAGAGGCGGCGAGGCCAGATAATTGGCGCGCACATCAGGGCTGATCCGCCCCTCGAAGTTGCGGTTGCCCGACAGGACCGAGGTCGCGATCAGGTCGTTGTCATTGATCGCTTTCGACAGATCGGGATGGATCGGACCGGAATTACCGATACAGGTGGTGCAACCATAGCCCACGAGGTTGAAGCCCACCGCGTCGAGATCTTCCTGCAAGCCTGCGGCATTGAGATATTCGGTCACCACCTGGCTCCCGGGCGCCAGCGAGGTTTTCACCCACGGTTTGCGGTTCAGGCCCAGTTCCCGCGCCTTGCGCGCCACAAGCCCTGCCGCGATCAGCACATAGGGGTTCGAGGTATTGGTGCAGGACGTGATCGAGGCAATCACGACAGAGCCGTCATGCAGGGTGATCTCCTCGCCCTCGAACTCCATTGTCACCGATTTTTTCAGATCGGCCACGGTATCTGGGGCAGGAGCCTCGGCCAGCATATCGGCGGACGCCTGGGATTCATCCTGGCCGCGGAATTCGCGCACCACGGCGTCGAAGGCGGTCGCGGCATTGGTCAGCGCGACGTAATCCTGCGGGCGTTTCGGACCCGAGATCGCCGGGACGATGGTGCCCATATCGAGTTCGAGCGTCGAGGAGTAGATCGGTGCGTAATCCGCATCGCGCCAGAAGCCGTTCTCCTTGGCATAGGCCTCAACAAGCGCGATCCGGTCCTTCTCGCGTCCGGTCTGTTCCAGATAGCGCAGGGTTTCGGCATCAATCGGGAAGAAGCCACAGGTGGCGCCATATTCGGGCGCCATATTGGCGATGGTGGCGCGTTGCGCAAGCGGCAGGTTATCCAGCCCATCGCCATAGAATTCGACGAATTTGTTCACCACACCATGTTTGCGTAGCATCTCGACGACCTTCAGCACGAGGTCGGTGCCGGTGGTGCCCTCGACCATGGCGCCGGTCAGCTTGAAGCCCACGACCTCGGGGATCAGCATGGAGATCGGCTGGCCCAGCATCGCGGCCTCGGCCTCGATGCCACCCACGCCCCAGCCCAGAACGGCGGCGCCATTGACCATCGTGGTATGGCTGTCGGTGCCGACCAATGTATCGGGATAGGCGACCTCGTTGCCCTCCTGATCGGTATCGGTCCAGACGGTCTGGGCGAGATATTCGAGGTTCACCTGATGGCAGATGCCGGTTCCGGGCGGCACGACGCGGAAATTCTTGAACGCGGTCTGGCCCCATTTGAGGAATTCGTAGCGCTCCATATTACGCTCGTATTCGCGATCCACATTCATCTGGAAGGCGCGCGGATTGCCGAATTCGTCGATCATCACCGAGTGGTCGATCACCAGATCGACGGGCACCAGCGGGTTGATCTTCTGGGCGTCGCCGCCCAAGCCCTTGATGCCGTCGCGCATCGCGGCCAGATCCACGACGGCGGGAACGCCGGTGAAATCCTGCATGAGAACGCGGGCAGGGCGGTAGGCAATCTCGCGAGGGTTCTTCCCGCCTTTTTCGGCCCACTCGCCGAAGGCCTTGATGTCATCGACCGACACCGAAAAGCCGTCGTCTTCGAAGCGGAGAAGATTTTCAAGGACGACCTTCAACGAGGCGGGCAGCTTGGAGAAATCGCCAAGCCCCGCATCGGAGGCTGCCTGAATGGAATAATAGGAAAAAGTCTTGTCGCCGACCGTCAGCTTGCGACGGGTCTTGGCGGTATCATTGCCGGTTTCGATGGGCATGTGTCTGGCCTCCCTCTAGGTCAATAGGGTATCGCTGCCCCTAATCTGGAGCGGTAAGGGGGGGAGGACAAGGGGGCAGGCGCAATTTTTGTATGCAACAGTATACTGCGCACGAGGGCGATCGGGCTCCGGCGACATGCCGGAACATACGACACCCTGCAAGGCGCGCCGCGTGCGGGCCCTCAATATCTGACCGGCCCTGCGACTGATGCTAATGCGCGGGAAGCGAGAGTCCACCTTAATCCGTGCCGCTGCTCGGGTGGGCGTTGCAAATCTGCGCCAGTTACCGATTAACCGTATATCCATCTTGCTGGCGAATTCTGTCGCGTGGCAAATATGACGCCGTAACCGTGCCCGTGCCATCTCGCAAAACCTTGATTGGCTTTCATCACAGGGGCTGATTAAGTCTTCTGGCGGAATGTAAAGGATTTGGACGCTTCCATGACGACTGCGCAGGTGGATCATCCGGCGAAAAGACAACAGTTCCGCGCCTTGCCCTTGCGCTTTGCGCTCCTGTTCAGCCTTGGCGCGTTCGCGGGAGCGGTGTCCCTGTCCGATCCGGTCTGGGCGCAGGAGGGCACCCCGACTGATATGATGGGAGGCGCGCAGACACCTTCCGTGCCGCCCTCCCTTCAGGACGGGCTCCAGCAGAACGATCAGGCCGCGACCGGCAGCGCCACAGGATCCGAGGATGTCGCGTCGTCGCGCGATATTGCCACGCTCGACACGCCCGATATGCGCACACCGATCGTGGTCGAGCTGTTCACCTCGCAAGGTTGTGCGGCCTGCCCGCCCGCCGACAAGCTGTTGCAGGGGCTGGCCGCGCGGGACGATGTGATCGCGCTCGCTTTGCATGTGGATTACTGGGATTATCTGGGCTGGAAGGATCCCTTCGGCCAGCCAGCCTTCACCTCGCGCCAGAAGGGCTATGCCCGTGCGGTAAAGGAGCGGATGATCTACACCCCGCAGATGATCGTGAATGGTCAGCAGCGCCTCTTGGGCGCTGACCGGATGGCGATCAAATCCGCCCTCGATGCCGCAACATCGAAACCCTCGCCGGTCGAGATATCGGTGGCGCAGGACGGAGCCAACTACCGGATCTCGCTGGCCGCCAAGACCGCGCTCGGGCAGGATGCCATGGTGCAGGTGGTGCGTTATATCCCCGATGCCTCTGTCGATATCCTGCGCGGCGAGAATGCGGGACTGACCGTCAATTACGCCAATATCGTGACCCAGTGGCATATCGTGGCCGATTGGGATGGCGAGACGCCAATGAGCTTTGATACGCAGGTCGAGGGCGATAATCCGGCGGTGGTGATCGTCCAGACCTCGCAGCCCGGGCGAACCGTTCCATTGCCTGGCGCGATCGTCGGCTCCGCGCGCATCAAGTAACGACCAATTGCGGCGATATTGCCGAAGCCCCGACCTTCTGGCGGGGCTTTTTGATGCGTTTATTTCTTGCGCCAGCGGCGGTGGATCCAGAGCCATTGGTCCATATGCGCGCGCACCTGCGCCTCGAGCGAATGCAGGGTGACCTGTGTCATCTCTTCGGGCGTCGTATGTGGCACGGGGGTATCGACAAAGATACGGAAGCTCAACCCGTCGGGCTGGCGGATCGCATAGATCGGAACCAGATCCGCTTCGAGCCGAAGCGCCATCTCTGCCGCCGAAAGCGGCGAGGGCGCGGGATGGCCGAAGAAGTCGAGCATTGCTCCGCTACGGAAATACTGGTCCGTTGCCAGCGCCACCATGCCGCCCGATTTCAGATGCCGCAGCATATTGGTCATGCCGCGGCGGTCACGCGGGAAGAGTGGCGTGCCGACGGTCTCGATCGCGGCCAGATAGTCGCGGTTGAAAAGCGCGTTGTTCATCGGGCGGTAGAGCCCCGCAATCGGGAAGCCCCGCGCGATCAGAACGCCACGGGCCGCATCATAATTGCCGAAATGCCCCGAAACGAGCACGCAAGGGCGGCCTTCTTCCTTCAGTTGGATGAGCCGCGCCGCACCCGGACCTTCGATGGCCACATTGCCCACATGCGCGATGAACTCTTGTCCCGAGAACATCTCGGCCAGCGTGCGCCCGATATTGTCGGGCACGGCACGGCAGAGATGCTCGACCTCGGTCTGCGGCATATCGGGGCAGGTCAGGGCCAGATTGGCACGGATACGGCGCCGGAAGCCCAGCACCGGCGAGACCCATGTCATCAGCCGTCCCGCCATGGGGATGCGCTTTTCATAGGGCATCAGCTGCAACAGCCCCATCCCCGCCCTGAAGACGGTATTCGACAGCTTGTCGGTGAGGCTCGGGGTTGCGCGTTTGGGCATCGGGGTCTCCGTCTTGTGCCACAGGGGGCGGCGTGTCGCTCAGGCCCTGCGGTTTTCACGCCACCAGACATAAAGTCCGGCGCTCACGATCACAAGCGCACCGGTCACCGTCCAGAGATCGGGATACTGACCGAAGAACACGATCCCCCAGAGTGTGGCAAAGATCAGCCCGGTATATCCCAGAGGAGCCAGAGAGGAGGCTTCGGCAATGCTGTAGGCCTTGACGATGAAGCCCTGACCGATGGCGCCGGTGAGGCCGAGCCCGAGGATCGGCAAGAGCGTATCGGCGCTAATCGGCCGCCAGACAAAAGGCAGCGCGAGGCTCGAGCCGATCAATCCGATGATTGCGCCCCAAAGGAGAGAGGTGATCAGCCCGTCCTTCTGGATCAGGCGGGTGATCAGCATGCCGCCTGCAAAGCTTATCGCGGTCCCCAATGCCAGAAGCGAGGCCCAGTGAAAGACGCCCGGACCGGGCCGGATGATGATCATCGCACCGCAGAAGGCCGCCGCGATCCCTAAAAGGCGGCGCGGTCCGAGCTTCTCGCCCAGAAAGAGCGCAGCCCCCAGCGTGACCAGCACAGGGTTGAGATCGGCAAGTGCGGTCGCCTCGGCGAGCCCGATAAACTGGATCGCGGTAAAGAATAGGAGCACGGTGGCAAGCTGCATCAAACCGCGGGCAATCTGCAAGCCGGGTTGGCGCGAGGGCAGCAGCCGGTGCAGGCGGGGCGCGAAGATCGCCACCAGCAACAGCGTGTTGGACAGATAGCGCAGCCAGACGATCTGCACCGGATCATATTGGCGCGACAGCCCCTTGGCCATGGCATCCATCAGCGTGAAACAGGCGAAGGCTCCCAGCACGCAGAGCATGCCAAGCCCGTTGCGCGGCGCGACGCGGCCTTCGGCCCCGCCACCCGCCGCAACGGAAGAGGGGGCCATTGCGGCCCCCTCTTGGTTCATATCCCCAGCTGGTCTCACAGGAGGGATTTGACCTTTTCGGCAATCGCTTCGGGGGTGATGCCGAATTTCTCGTAAAGCTCGGGGGCCGGAGCGGAGGAGCCGAAGCCTTCCATACCCACGAAGCCCGCCTTGGTCTCGCGGCCACGCTCGCCGAGGAGGTATTTGTCCCACGGCTGACGGATTGCGGCTTCCACGGCCACGCGCACAGCGCCGGCCGGCAGGATACGGCGGCGATAGGTCTCGTCCTGCGCGTCAAACAGTTCCATACAGGGCACCGACACCACACGTGTACCGATGGCCTGTGCTTGCAGGATCTCGCGGGCTTTCAGCGCGATCTCGACTTCCGAGCCGGTCGCCATCAGGATCGCCTGACGCTTGCCCTCGGCTTCCTCGATCACATAAGCGCCTTTGGAGACCATGTTCTGGTTGGTGTGTTTGGTGCGCAGCGTCGGCAGGTTCTGGCGCGAGAGCGCGATCACCGAGGGGGTTTCCTCGGTCGTCAGCGCCATTTCCCACGCTTCCGCCGTCTCGATCACATCCGCCGGGCGGAAGGTCCAAGTATTGGGCGTCGCGCGGCAGATTGCCAGATGCTCTACGGGCTGGTGGGTCGGGCCATCCTCGCCAAGGCCGATCGAGTCATGGGTCATGACGTAGACGGCAGGCACTTTCATCAGCGCCGACAGACGCATCGCACCGCGGGCGTAATCAGTGAAGCAGAAGAAGGTGCCGCCATAGGGGCGCACGCCCCCATGTAGCCAAAGACCGTTCATCGCCGCCGCCATACCATGCTCGCGGATGCCGTAATGGACATAACGGCCCTTGCGGTTCTCGGGATCGAAGACACCCAGATCGGCGGTCTTGGTCAGGTTGGAACCGGTGAGGTCAGCCGAGCCGCCGATGGTTTCGGGAACGGCGGGGTTGATCGCGCCCAGCACCATTTCCGATGCCTTGCGGGTGGCAACTTTAGGCGCCGCCTCGGAATTGTCCTTCTTGAACTTGCGGATGGCACCGGCAAGCTTCTTGGACACGCCGCCGTCCATCATGCGGGTGATTTCCGCCTGTTTGGTGGCCGAAATTGCGCCGAAACGCTCTTCCCATTCGCCGCGCTCTGCCGCGCCGCGCGCGCCGATGGCTTCCCAGGTGGATTTCACATCCGCGGGAATCTCGAAGGCACCGTGATCCCAGCCATAGATTTTCTTGGTGGCGTCGATTTCCGCATCCCCCAGCGGCGAGCCGTGGACCGAGTAGGTATCGGCCTTGTTGGGCGAACCGAAGCCGATGATGGTCTTGCAGTCGATGAAGACCGGTGCGTTCGATTTCTGCGCTTCGGTCAGCGCGCGGTCGATATCTTCCGGATCATGACCGTCGCAATGCAGCACTTTCCAGCCCGCAGCCTTGAAGCGCATGCGCTGGTCGGTGATGCAGGCCTTGTCGACGCGGCCGTCGATGGTGATGTTGTTATTGTCCCACAGAACGACGAGGTTCTTGAGTTTCTGCATGCCGGCAAGGCCGATGGCTTCATGGCTGATGCCTTCCATCAGGCAGCCGTCGCCTGCAATCACATAGGTCTTGTGATCGAAGATCTTCTTGCCGAAGCGCGCGCGCAGGCTTTCCTCGGCAATCGCCATACCCACGGCGGTCGAGATGCCCTGACCCAGCGGGCCGGTGGTGGTTTCCACGGCATCGAGCAGGAAGTTCTCGGGGTGGCCCGCGGTGAGCGCGCCCTTCTGGCGGAACTTCTTGATCTGATCGAGCGTCACCTGCGCGTCGCCGCAAAGATAGAGGAGAGCGTAAATCAGCATCGAGCCATGGCCTGCCGACAGCACGAACCGGTCACGATCCATCCATTTCGGAGCTTTGGCATCGAATTTCAGGTGCTTCTGGAACAGAACGGTCGCCACATCGGCCATGCCCATCGGCATGCCGGGGTGACCGGAATTGGCGGCCTGCACGGCGTCCATCGCAAGGGCGCGGATGGCCGAGGCGAGTTTCCAGTGGTCGGGGTGCTGTTCACGAAGCGTGGCGATATCCATGGGCGGGATCCTCATACGGCGACTTGGTGGCGTTCGTTCGGCCCCTGATAGCAGGGATCGCCTGAATATCAAGCCTGCGTGGAGGCGGTTTTGGTCTTTGTCGCAAGAACGGGCGCCAAGTTGCTGATCATATTGGGGTGGGGACTGGGAATGTCTTGACCTGAGGGGATAAACTGCAGACTAACACCGTAAATAGCGCGATTCGTGGGCGCAGGCCGGGCCCCGCGCTTGGGGGAACCCATCCGGTGATTTGATATGGCCGCTGGTTTGTGACTAGATTAAGATCAGCAGGCAAGGTGCTGTTAAGCGGAGATTTGACACGATGACAGATAAGGCGGCCGATTTCGCGGAATATGAACGGAGGCTGGCTTTCGCTCTGGCCCGTGTCGCCAAGAATGTCGAGACATTGGTCAATGGGCGTGACGCGCTGCGCAGCGATCTGGACGAGGCCAGAGCCACGCTTGAGGCCGTCCCTGTGGCAGAGGCCGTGGCCGAACCCGAGAAGATGGTTGCTCCGGAAGCAATCCTTGTCGAGGGATTGCAGAATGAAAACAAATCCTTGTCCGAAGATCTTCTGGCTGCACGCGAAGAGATCAAGGACATGCAAGCGCAGATTGAACTCGCCGCGACCGAGCGCGAGGCTGCGCTTTCGGCCTTGGAGAAACGGCTGGGTCAGCGCGCCCGTGCCCTGACCCAGGCACTGTCGGAAATCGAGCGCCTGCAGGCCGCCAATACCGAACTGATTGCCGCCAATCGCGGGTTGATCGAAGCGGGAGGCCGGATGGCCCAGTTGCAGATCAACGAGGCCCTGCGCGCCGAGGTCGAGGCGCTGCGTGCGGCCCGCACGGCGGAACGGGCGGCCCTAGATGAAATCATCGGGGGGATCGAGCCGCTCCTTGCCGCCCGCGATACCGCATTGCGCGAGGATGCAGCTGCGGAGAAGGCTGTGCCGGAGCAGATCCAACCGGAAGACGAAGAGGCAAGCGAGGAGACCCCGAATGGCTGAAGTGATCGTGACCATCGGCGGACGTGACTTCGAGGTCGCCTGCCAGAACGGGGAAGAGAGCTATCTGCGCTCGGCGGCTGAGATGCTCGACCGCGAGGCCTCCGTGCTGATCGGGCAGATCGGGCGCATCCCCGAGGCCAAGATGCTGTTGATGGCGGGGCTCATGCTGGCGGATCGCACCGCGGCGGTCGAGGACGAGATCGCCGCGATGAAGGCGGATATGGCGCGGCTTCAAGCCGAGCTGACCGAGGCGAAATCCACTGTGGCGAAGGTCGAGGTTCCGGTGATCCCGCCGGAGATGACCGAAGCACTGGCCGAGATCGCAGCCCGAGCCGAGGCGCTCGCGGATAATATCGAAGACGTTCTGTGATCCCCGCATCCGTTCGCAGGGCGCCGGATGGTGGATTGCGGAACGCAGGAATGGATACTGCCCGCCCCTAAGGGCGAGCAGTGGTTTCGCGAGTGGTAAACTATCGCTCTTAGGGGCGGGCGAGATCTAGGATGATCTGGTCCCGCTCGCGCGGTTTTGCCGAATGGGCATTGCCGAAGAACCCGCGGCCCCAATTCTCGATCCCGTTATTCTTGAGGATCTTGAGAACACCTTTCAGGCGTTCGATCTCGCGCAGCATCAGGTCCTCGGCGGCCATCTTGACCTCGGGCGTTCCGCCACGGGTCTCGATCTCGACCGGCGCATCCGATGCGGTATGCATGATACAGCTGGCGCAAGGCTCGTTGATCTCGGTCACGATCAGTTTCAGGGCGATGATCTTAAGATCATCTTCCTTATGCGCCACGAGGCGCAGCCCGAGTGGCGCACTGGAGAGCATGGCAAGTTCTGCTTTAGTGCGGGGATCGATAATCAGATGCTCGTCGCCATTGGCGATCTCGCGCAATGCCATTGTTGTGGCATGAAGTTGTAGAAATAGGTCGGCTGGGATCGACTTGTTAGGCATTGCTATATCCGTGGTTGCGGCAAGGGCTGATTGATCATCAACTTATGCGTGAACCGTGGATAACCCGTTAACCGCTGCTGCAAATGCACAAACGGCGCCCTGTTGAGGGGCGCCGTTGCCGGAATTTTATTCCGCGGCGGTCTTCATCTGGAAGCCCTTGGCCAGCTGGTCGGCGGGCGAGATGGGATATTCGCCGGAGAAACACGCATCGCAATATTGCGGGTTTTCCTTATTACGGCCCTCGGCCTCGCCTGCGGCACGGTAGAGACCGTCCAGCGAGATGAATTTGAGGCTGTCGACGCCGATCCAGTCGCGCATCTCGTCCTCGGTCATCTTGGCGGCGAGGAGTTTGGAGCGGTCGGGCGTATCGACGCCATAGAAGCAGGGCCATGCGGTGGGCGGGGACGCGATGCGGAAATGCACTTCCTTGGCGCCCGCATCAAGGATCATGTCCTTGATCTTGCGCGAAGTGGTGCCGCGCACAACCGAGTCATCCACCAGAATGACCCGTTTGCCCTTGATCAGCGCCTTGTTGACGTTGAGCTTCAGACGCACGCCCATATTGCGGATCTGCTCTGTCGGCTCGATGAAGGTCCGCCCCATATACTGGTTACGGGTAATGCCGAGTGCGAAGGGAATACCCGATTCCTGAGAGAATCCGATGGCTGCAGGCGTGCCCGAATCCGGCACGGGGCAGACCAGATCCGCCTCGATAGGCGCCTCGCGGGCAAGTTCCACGCCGATCTGGTGGCGCGTCTCGTAGACCGAGCGACCGCCATAGGAACTGTCGGGGCGCGAGAAATAGACGTGTTCGAAGATGCAGAAGCGCGATTTGGCCGGCGCGAAGGGACGGGAGGATTTCACCAGCCCGTTCTCGATCACGACCATTTCGCCCGGTTCGATCTCACGCACGAACTCGGCACCGATGATGTCGAGGCCACAGGTCTCGGAGGACAGGGCGAAGCCGTTATCGCCCAGACGGCCCAGAACCAGCGGGCGCACACCAAGGGGATCGCGGACACCGATCAGCTTGGTGCGGGTCATCGCAACCACCGAGAACGCGCCTTCGACGCGGCGCAGCGCATCGGCGATCCGGTCGGCATGGCGTTTCTGGATCGAGCGCGCCATCAGGTGGATGATACATTCCGAATCCGAGGAGGACTGGAAGATCGCGCCCATCTCGATCAGTTCGCGGCGGAGCTGGTCGGCATTGGTCAGGTTGCCGTTATGCGCAACCGCCGCACCCCCCAGCGAGAACTCGCCGAAGAAGGGCTGGATGTCGCGGATCACGGCGCCTTTTTTGCCGGCGGTGGAATAGCGCACATGGCCGATCGCGATCGGGCCGGGCAGGGTCTCCATCAGCGAGGCTTTGGTAAAGTTATCGCGGACATAGCCGAAACGGTGGGCCGAGTTGAACCCGTGTTCGGGGTCATGGGCGACGATGCCGCCTGCTTCCTGGCCGCGGTGCTGGAGCGCATGCAGGCCGAGCGCCACGAAGTTGGCTGCGTCTTTTACGCCGACAACGCCGAAGACGCCGCATTCTTCCTTCAGCTTGTCATCATCAAAGGGATGGGAAAGGAAGGGCTGGGGCAGATCGTTCATGGAAACTGGCTCCGGGCTCGGAATCTGGGAGGGTTGAGGGCCATATAATGCGAAACGGGAGGGGTGTTAACCCCTCCCGTTCCAGAAAGCTTTACAACGATGTCACGTTTTACCCTCGGGGGGGCTGTCATTGCTCGATCGGCTGTGCGGGATCGACCGGGCAGGCCGAGACGAGCTGTTCGTAACGGGCAGTGATCCAGCCGGGCGCGTCTGCGGGCATCGATTCGTCCATCTGGACCGACATGCGCGAGAAGACTTTGGCCGAGCGCGAATCGTCGACCACGGCCATCTGGTCATGCACCATCACGCGGTCATAGACGACGAAGGCCACAGCCACGAGCACCACGCCACGGATCACCCCGAAGAGGAAGCCCAGACCCTGATCGAGGCCGCCAAGCGCCGAACGCTGCACGGCGGAGGCGAAGAGGGGCGTGATGAAGCTCATCACGATCAGTGCCAGCGCAAAGACCGCCGCAAAGCCGCCGATGGTGGCCAGATCGCAATTGCCTGCCAGGAAACGGTCCAGCACGGGGATCTGTGCGACGAGCGGGCGGGCCGCATCGGCAAAGATATAGGCCAGCACGGCGGCGGCGATCCAGCCGACAATCGCCAGCGCCTCGCGCACGAAGCCGCGGCTATAGGCCAGAATGGCCGACAGGATAATGATGACCGCCACGATGGCGTCGACGATAGTGAACCCGTCCATACGTTTTTACGTCCTTCAGTCTCGCCCGCGCGTCAACCGGCGCCGAACATGTCTCCGACAAATGTCACGAGATCGGGGAGTTTCCTCAGGGCGATCCCGTCGCCCCCTTCGGTTTTCGTGCCGGAAGGAGCAATAGCTTGTGAGAAACCAAGTTTTGCCGCCTCTTTCAACCTGTTTTCCGCCTGACCCACCGGTCGGAGGGCCGCCGAAAGGCTGATTTCGCCAAAAATCACCATATCGGCGGGCAGAGCGGTGTCTTCTCGGGCACTCAGAAGTGCCGCAGCGGCAGCCAGATCGGCTGCCGGTTCGGTCACCTTCATCCCGCCTGCCACATTAAGAAATACATCGAGGCCGGTGAAGGGGATGCCGCAACGGCTTTCCAGCACGGCGATGATCGTGGAGATACGGCCGCTATCGAGCCCCACCACGGTGCGGCGCGGACTGGCCAAGGTAGAAGGGGCGACCAGCGCCTGAATCTCTGTCAGCACAGGCCGCGTGCCTTCAATCCCTGCAAAAACCGCTGATCCGGGGGCGGCCTGACCCCGTTCCGACAGGAAGAGCGCCGAGGGGTTGGTGACTTCGGCCAGCCCACCGCCGGTCATCTCGAAAACACCGATCTCGGCAGCGGGGCCGAAGCGGTTTTTCACGGCGCGCAGGATACGGAACTGGTGCCCGCGTTCGCCCTCGAAATAGAGCACGGTATCGACCATATGCTCGACCACGCGCGGGCCCGCAATCTGGCCTTCCTTGGTGACATGGCCCACCAGAACCACCGAACAGGCGCGTTTCTTGGCGAAGCTGACAAGCTCGTGACATGCGGCGCGGACCTGAGACACAGAGCCCGGCGCCGATTCGACATTATCGGCCCACATGGTCTGGATCGAATCGATGATCACTAGATCGGGGGCCTCGGATTCCATCGTGGTGAGAATGTCGCGCAGGTTGGTCTCGGCGCCCAGTTGCACCGGCGCATCGGCCAGCCCGAGCCGCTGCGCGCGCATCCGCACCTGCGAGGAGGCTTCCTCGCCCGAGATATAGAGGCACTTCAAACCGCTTTGGGCAAAGCGCGCGACCGCTTGCAGGAGCAGGGTGGATTTCCCGATCCCCGGATCGCCGCCAACCAGAATGGCCGATCCCGGCACCAGACCACCGCCCAGAACGCGATCGAATTCGACCATGCCCGAACAGGTGCGGGGCGGCGGGGCCTCCTCGTCGGCGAGGCTGCTCAGCCCGATGACGCGGCCCTTGGAGGTGCCCAGCGTCTTGCCTTTGGGCCCCGCCGAAAGAGGGGCCTCCTCGATCAGCGTGTTCCATTCGCCACAGGCATCACATTTACCGTTCCATTTGCGATGGACGGCGCCGCAGGCGGTGCAGGTATAGGAGAGGATGTTTTTAGCCATCCGTTAAATATGCGGAACACAGGGCGAACATCAAGGGGCCGGACCGCGCTTGCAAGAATTGCCGTGCAGAAAATCGGGGCGAGAAAATCGGGGCGGGGGAATTGGCGCGCGGGGCGGGGTTTCCTATAGAGGGGGTGAGATTCACCACGAGAGGCTTTCCGATGCGCATCCGTCTTCTTCTTTCCGCCCTGGCGCTGAGTTCTATCGCCAGCTGTAGCGCGATGGGCAGCAACCATGCCGTCGTCAAAGGGGCCGGTCCCGATGATCTGCTGAAGCTGCGGGCCGGGCCGGGGCTCGGGTTCAACATCATCATGGGCCTGCCCGATGGCACGCGCCTGACCAAGCAGAAATGCGTGACCGAGAGCGGCCAGCTCTGGTGCCGTGTGTCGCTGGCCGACAATCCGGGCGTGTCGGGCTATGTCTCGGCCGATTATCTCGGGATGGGCATGTAACAGGGCTTACCGGGCCGGAGGATCATTCGGCCCGGGCAGCGCCACGACATTCGAGCCCTTCGCGGCCTTGCTCGTCGGGCGTTTGGGGGTGACAGGTGCCTGCGGCTCTTCCAGCTCGTAGCCAAGCGCCGCCAGAACCGCGACCAGATCCCGCTCGAGGAGCTGGAACTCGCGGGTCACGCGCCGCTCCTCGGCCTCGACATCGGTCAGCCAGTGGCCGATCTCGTCGCAGGTCTTGCGCGCCAGCTTGATCTGGGCATCCAGCCGGTCTGTCTCCTGCTGGCGGGCCCTGAGAGTGTCGCGCGCACGGTTCACCCGCGCATCGCTGTAAATCCGCGAGAGGTCGCGCGATTGCAGGCTCATCTGGGCGGCAAGTTCCAGAAGCTCCGGCTCGAGGGCAGGCAGATCGGGATGGCTGCGCAGCCATGCAATCCGCTCACGCATAGCGTCAAATTCGCCCGAGAGCGCGAAGACCCCCGCACGATCCGCCTCATGGGCAATCCGGTAGGCATGGGCCACGTCCTGCATCGAGATCTGGAAGTTGCGGTGACTGCGCTCGAGGCGGCTGACGCGCGAATGGGCGGGCAGGTAAAGCGCCAGCACCAGAGCGATCGCGGCAAAACCTCCCTGAAGCCACGGACCCAGATCAGTGACCGCGCCGCCATCGAACGAGGCTGCAATGTTCAGCCATGGCATCAGCCCCGTGGCGGAGGCCAGAAACTGTCCCGCTGCACAGACCGCCAGCACCAGAACCAGCCCCGAGACGGTGGCATTGACCATATCCGCAAGATCGCCGCGCCGTTTGGCAAGGCTGCGCAGATGGGCGGCCCCCGCCATGTCGGACACCGTGTCAGGCTGTACATCAGCCATCGCCGCCTTGCGAGAAGTTGCTGCCATCACACACCCCTGAAAACCCGTTGCCGCATGCAAGACGCGGCTCTTCACCCAAGGGAAGCTTGCGGTAAAAGATATGTGAATGCAAGGGGCCGCAGCCTATGCGGGGCCGTCACAGGCGCAAGAACGAGGTCTTGCGCCTGCCGGTTGTGGCTCAGGCCAGCGTTTCGCTATAGCGGCGCTCGTAGCGGGCGCCCAGCGAAGTCAGGACCTCGTAGCCGATGGTGCCGATCAGATCGGCCACCGCATCGACACCCTGATGGGTGTTCAGCAGATCCAGCTCCTCGGGCGTGCCGTCGAGATCGGTGATATCCACGGTGATCAGGTCCATCGAGACACGGCCGATCAGCGGGCAGGGTGTGTCGCCCGCCCAGAGCTGTGCGTTGTTCGACAGGCGGCGGCTGATCCCGTCGGCATAGCCTGCCGAGATCGTGGCCACATGGCTGCGGCGTTTGGCCTCCCAAGTATTGCCATAGCCCACCGTTTCGCCCACCTCCACCATCCGCGTCTGGATGACGGGAAGAGAGAGGGTGACCACAGGTCTGGCCTCCGCGAAGGGCATGCCGCCATAGAGGCCGATACCGGGACGCACGAGATCGAAATGATACTCTTTACCGTAGATCAGGCCGCCGGTCGCCGAGAGCGAACGGCGCAGGCCGGTGCCGTCGGTCATGCGGGTAAACTCGGCCAGCTGGCGCTCGTTCATCCCCATATGGACCTCGTCCGAGCAGGAGAGGTGGCTCATGACCAGTTTGGGCGATTTCTCCAGCAGCATCGGCGCAAGGGCGCGCCAGTCAGCATCCTCGAGCCCGAGGCGATTCATGCCGGTGTCAAGCTGCACGCCGAAGGGGGTGGCCGGAGACACTTCCATATGGCGTTTCACCTGCTCGGCGGAATTCAGCACCGGCGTGAGGTCGAGATCGTCCAGCATGTCGCGATCGCCTGCCATATGACCGGACAGGATGAAGATTTCCGGTCCATCGCCAATCGCCTGGCGCAGTTTCGCGCCTTCCTCGGCCAAGGCCACGAAGAAGGTTTTTGCGCCTTGGCGCAGCAAGGTGCGGGCCACACGGTCCGCCCCCAATCCGTAGGAATCGGCTTTTACCACCGCGGCGGTCTGCGTCGCGGGGCCCGATTTGGCGTCCAGGGCCTTCCAGTTGGAGGCGATGGCGTCGAGGTCGATATGAAGAGTAGAGCTTGCCATGGGCGAATGTCTTCGCCTTTCTGCGTGCCTCGTCAAGAACTAACCGCAGCGGCGCGGATTTGCCGAAGAATATGCGCAAGACCTGTGGTTTCACGACGCGCGATCGGCGGGATTCGGGCGCGCGGGAGAAGAATATCCCGCGCGCTTATTTGCGGCTAGGGGACTGTCTGTCCGGTGCAGGACGAATCAGAACCCGTCCGAGCCGTCGCCCTGCCATGCCTTGGCCAGATCGGAGAAGCGGGTGAAGCGACCCTCGAAGGCCACCTCGACCGAGCCGATCGGCCCGTGACGCTGCTTGCCCAAGATGATCTCGGCCTTGCCATGGACCTGCTCCATCACCTGCTGCCACGCGGCCATCTTTTCCAGCTCGTGATCGCCCGGTTTCTCGCGCTCTTTGTAATATTCGTCACGATAGACGAACATCACCACATCGGCATCCTGTTCGATCGAGCCCGATTCCCGCAGGTCCGAAAGCTGCGGACGTTTGTCCTCGCGGCTTTCCACTGTCCGGCTCAGCTGCGAGAGCGCGATGACGGGGATGTTGAGCTCCTTGGCGATTGCCTTCAGGCCCATCGAGATCTCGCCGATCTCCTGCACGCGGTTATCGCCACGCCCCGAGCCGCGCAGAAGCTGCAGGTAGTCGACAATCACCACATCGAGCCCATGCGTCCGTTTCAGGCGACGGCAGCGGGCGGCCACCTGCGCAATCGGCAGGGCGGGCGTGTCATCGATATAGAGCGGGCAGGTCTCGAGCGATTTCGCTGCCTCGACGAAGCGGCGGAATTCGTGCTCGGACATATCGCCACGGCGGATCTGTTCGGAGGGCACCTCGGCGGCTTCGGACAGGATACGCGCGGCCAGCTGCTCGGCCGACATCTCGAGGCTGAAGAAGCCCACACAACCGCCCTCGATCGCACCTTCGCTGCCATCGGGTTTCTGGCCGCGCTTATAGGCTTTGGCGATGTTGAAGGCGATATTGGTGGCCAGCGAGGTTTTCCCCATCGAGGGACGACCGGCAAGAATGATGAGGTCCGAGGAATGCAGCCCCCCCAGCTTCTTGTCGAGATCGCGCAGGCCGGTCGAGATACCGGCCAGCCCCCCCTCGCGCTGATAGGCGGCATTGGCCGATTGCACGGCCTCCGTCACGGCCTTGAGGAAGGAGACGAAGCCCTTCTCGGCAGTGCCCGACTCGGCCAGCTTGTAGAGCGCGCCTTCGGTCTGAACGATCAGCTGTTCGGCCTCTTGGCCGACATCGAGCTTGGAGGCATTGGCCGACAGCTCGCGCCCGACATTGATCAGCTCGCGACGCAGCGCCAGATCATGGATCATCTGCGCGTAATCGCGCGCGGCATAGGCCGAGATGGCTGCGCCCGCGAGACGCGCCAGATAGGCAGGCCCGCCCAGCTCCTTCAGGCCGCTGTCATCCTCCAGATAGCCCTTCAGCGTCACCGGCGAGGCCAGCGCGTTCTTCTGGATGCGGGCCACGGCGGTCTCGTAGATGCGGCGGTGGACGGGTTCGTAGAAATGATCGGCCTTCACCACTTGGGCGATGCGGTCATAGATATCGTTATTGGTCAGGATCGCGCCCAGAAGCTGCTGTTCCGCTTCGATATTATGCGGAACCGGATCGGCCTCCTGAGCCCCGTGCTGGTCGATCTGATCGTTTCGAACTGCGCTGATCTCGTTCATCTCATGCCTCGATACCCGTGAGCGGGTCTCTTACCTTATCCTTCCCGCAAAACTCAATGTGGAAAACCCATAGCACTTCAGCCGCGAACAGGCTCCGCAAGGGGCGGGTATTGTGGTGGTTTGATCCCGTTCTACCATATCCGGCGTGAGGGCGCGAAAGAAAATGCGAAAGGGCGGGCCTGTGCACATTTTGCGCACAGGCCCGCCCACAGCCTTATCCACAGGAATCTCGCGTCAGGCGAGACAGCTGACCGGGGTCAGTCTTTTTTATTGGCGTCTTGCCACGCACGGGGCGCTTTGAGGAAGGCTTCGACCTCGTCGAGCGTCTCGGCATCAAACGCGCCCTGGGCGCGCGCCTCGGCCAGAACATCCCACCATGTGCACAGATACGACAGCTCCACACCATGCTCGCGCAGGTTCGGGATCGTCTCGTCAAAAATGCCGTAATAGAAGATCACAGTGGTATGGGCACAGGTCGCACCGGTCTCGCGGATCGCATCGACGAAGGACAGTTTCGAGCCGCCATCGGTGGTCAGGTCCTCGACCAGCAGCACACGCTCTCCTTCGGACATTGCACCCTCGATACGGGCATTGCGGCCATAGCCCTTGGGCTTCTTGCGCACATAGGTCATCGGCAGGGCGAGACGCTCGGCCACCATCGCGGCAAAGGGAATACCCGCGGTCTCGCCACCGGCCACGTTGTCGAACGCCTCAAAACCTGCCTCGCGCATCACAGTCACGGCCATGAAATCCATGAGCGTCGAGCGGATGCGCGGGAAGCTGATCAGCTTGCGGCAGTCGATATAGGTGGGCGACGGCAGGCCCGAGGCCAGCGTGAAGGGCTCGCGGGCATTGAAATGCACGGCCTTGATTTCCAGCAGCATACGCGCGGTCAGGCGGGCGATCTCTTCTTTCGGGGGGAAGCTTGCGGGGATCATGAGGGAAACCTTCTTGTGGAAAACCGCGCCGGCGGACCGGCGCGGGGAATATCAGTCCTGGACGTGCCAGAAGCAGGGGAAGCCCGGATCGAAGACGGTCACGGGGCTGTCCTCCACCGCGATCTTGGCGGGCCACTGGGCGGCCTCAGAGGTCTTGCTCAGTGTGAGCGTGGCCGTGTTCACCGGCAGGCGGTAGAAGGCCGGGCCATTCTCGCTTGCGAATTTCGCAAGGTTATCCAGCTTGCCCTCGGCCTCGAACACATGCGCCAGAAGGGCCATCGTGTTGGTTGCGGTGAAACAGCCCGCGCAGCCACAGGGGTTTTCCTTGGCATGATCGGTATGCGGAGCCGAGTCGGTGCCGAGGAAGAAATGCGGATTACCAGAGGTTGCCGCCTCGACCAGCGCCAGGCGATGCACCTCGCGTTTGGCGACCGGCAGGCAGTAGTAATGCGGTCTGATCCCGCCCACGAGGATGTGGTTGCGGTTGATGATCAGATGGTGCGTGGTGATCGTGGCGCCCATATCGTCGCCCTGCGATTTCACATAGTCCACACCGTCCTTGGTGGTGACATGTTCCATCACCACGCGCAGCCCCTTGACCGAGCGCAGAACCGGATCGAGGATACGGTCGATGAAGACGGCCTCGCGGTCGAAGATATCGATCTCGGGCGAGGTCACCTCGCCATGCACGCAGAGCGGCAGGCCGATCTCGGCCATCTTCTCGAGCACGGGGCGGACCTTGTCGAAATCCTTCACGCCCGAGGCCGAATTGGTCGTGGCGCCTGCGGGGTAAAGTTTCACGGCTTTCACGAGACCCGAGGCATGGGCTGCCGCCACATCCTCGGGGTCGGTCTCCTCGGTCAGATACAGCACCATCAGCGGCTCGAAGCTCGCCCCTTCGGGCAGTGCCTTGAGGATACGGTCACGATAGGCGGAAGCCTGAGCGCCGGTCACAACCGGCGGCACCAGATTGGGCATGATGATCGCGCGGCCGAAATGGCGGGCGCTTTCGGGGGCGATGGCCTTCAGCATCGCGCCATCACGCAGATGCAGGTGCCAGTCATCGGGGCGGGGAATGGTGATCTGGGTCATGGGTTCCGCTTACCCCGAGCGCGCGCGCAAATCCAGCGCGAAGAGCAGCGCGGCTGTGGGAAAACGACCGCCTTCCTGTGGCGGGCCTGTGGCGGGAACGGTTGCGCCGCTTGCATGGCGGGGCTGCAATAAATGGGCGTAGTCGTGGCAGGACATCTTCCCTATCTGGGTAGCCAGGGAGGAAAAGTCCTGAAAGCACGAAACAGGAGTTTTCCAAATGGCAAGTTTTGTAAATACTGCCCATAAGTCTTCTTTGGGCTCCGTGATCGCCCGCATGTTCCAGAAAGCGGGCCGCGCTCTGGTTCTGGCAACCGAAGCGAAATCGCGCCAGTCGGAAATCGTTCGCCTGAACGCCATGTCCGATGCGCAATTGGCGATGAAGGGCATCGCGCGCGACGAGATCGTCGCCCATGTCTATCGCGACCGTCTCTACGCCTGAGTGTAGAAACTGCTCCCGTTGGTCCCATTTGCCTGAGGCATGCCGTTCGTATGTCTCTTCCGGGCCACCGGCGACAGGCCAAGAGTTTGTAACACGTTGAATGGTAAAAAGTTGAAAGGCGACCCGAACCATATGGTTCGGGTCGCCTTTTGCATTACGGGGCGTCGGGGCAGCCCTTCAGGCCTGTTCGAGAATGATACCTTTCTTGGCCAGCTCGCCCACAAGTTTGTTGTAGCGTTTGCGCAGCCGTGGTGCTTTCAGCCGCACGGCCGCATGATGGCAGACCAGTGCCTCCATATAGGGGCGGTCCATCGCATCGACCGCACGCAGAAGATTGCGGGTATAGGAGATGTTCTTGCGGCAGTCGCGATAGATATGGCGCAGCACGCGCGGCGTTAGTTTGCCCTCGCAGGCCCGCGCGATCATCAGTTCCAGTTGGCCGCAACGCGCGATTAGCGAGGCGATTCGTCCACCCGCCAGAATGCAGGGCATCAGCTTGATATTGGGGCGGTAGAACAGAGCCGCATGCATCGCGTCGAGCCGCTCGAGTGGATCATAGATGATATAGCCCTGCTCGGCGCCCTCCATCATATCGGGGGCAAAGCCGTAACGGTCATCGAAACTGACCTGACGCATTTCTGGGAAACGGTCGTCCCATCCTGCCAGCAGCGGCTCCAGCGTCGCCTGCGGCTGGATGGCCAGCACCGTGGCTCCCGGCGCGGCCACCGAGAAGGCACAGGCAGCATAGCCGCATGATCCCGCACCATAGAAAACGACGCGGTCAAAATCCTCGAAGAAACCGTCATCCACCAGACGGTCGAAATAGGCATAAACCTCGGGCGAGCGGAACCATGTCGCATCCTCGGCAATCAGCGTCAGGCTCGACCAGCCGCCTTCCTGCGCGATCCGGTATCCCAGCGGCAGACCTTCCTCATCGGAATCGATGAGCGGGTTACGTAGCTCGAAAGTGACCAGCAGGACCGGCGCATCCTGACTGAAGAGCGCGGCATGGGCACGGCCAAGCTCTTCGTAATGGCCGAACTCCTCGCCAAGCGCGGCCATGCGGCTTTGCCAGTCCGTCACGCTCATATCCTGCATCTGTTCCACCCCTCGATCCTCAAACCGGCCCGCATGACAGCCACGGGTCATCGCTCATCCTCGACCCCGACTATCCCCTATCTTCCGTTAACCTTTCACTATCCGAAAGTGACGAAAACAAGGTGAACGAAAGAAAATGCAATGGCTGCAAAGTTTTACGTCAACAATCTCGTGAGGATGGCGCGATTGTTCACAATTCGTCATCAGGTTGCGTCCGATGCGCCAATTGTCCCAGCCTCAGCATGCGCCGTGCATCGGATTCGGACAAGGGGCGTGTGGGCGGTGTCAGCAGCAGACGTCCGAACATCGCGCGTGGCGCCTCCTCCAGAAGGAGCGCATCGATCCGCGCCCGCCGCCACGCGACCGCCTGCGCATGCAGCGGACCCAGCACGGGGTCGCCCAGCAGTTCCTGCCGGATCTCCTCGCGCCGGAGGCGGGTGCGCTCGATGCTCACATCGGTTTCGCTGCAGAAATTCCGCTCGACCCAGTAGGAGAGATCGAAGCCGCCCACATCACGATTGGCCCGCCCGCGATCGCATTTGACCACATAATTCTCCATCGAGCCCAGCGCGTAATGGTTGAGCTGAACCAGCCTCCGGCACTCTCTGTCGGGCGGTGTGAAAAGGCGGTTCTTATGATAGAGCGGGGGCAGGACAGTGCCCGATCCGTCATGCCAGCGCGGGGTTGCCCCGTCCTTTAGTCCGCGCGGGCGGTGCACGCCCAGCTTGCGATACTGTCCGCGATTGCGCAGCAGTGTCTTGAAGATCGAGGCCCGCCACGGCCAGAGCATTTGCGTGGGGGCGGCACGCCGGAACTGCTCGGTCACAGGTAGGTCTGCAAACTCCACCACCCCGTCATTACCGAAAAAACGCCATGTCAGCGCAATCGCATCGGCCCCGGGCAGGGCGGTGATCAGATCTCCGAACTTGCCCGTCCCGATATGGATATTCACGAACTCATCCACATCGAACACAAGCGTCCAGTCGGCACGAGCCTGTGCGGGATGCTTGTCGGCACGCAAGAGTGCTTCCCATTGCGGGCCGCGCTTCCAGGGGCCGGGGTTGCACTCGTGATGCAGCCCGCCCATCGCGGCGAGCCGGTCGAGCATGAGATCCGTCCCGTCCTCGCAATCATTGGAATAGATCAGGAAGTCGCTCATGCCGATGGCACGGTGATGGGCGATCCATTCCAGCAGGAAGGCGCCTTCGTTTTTCATACAGCTGATGCCGAGGATCTTCATGCGTCTGCTTCCAGTGCTGCCAATGCTACCGGTGCAAGAGTTTGTAATGAAATTCCCCGCCGCGCACATGCGGGACTCCTAAGCCAGTCCGCAAGAGTCTTTTGTCCTTTGGAGGCATTACATCCCCGACAGCACAAAGCGATATTCTCACGCGTGATGATGGTTGCGTTGTTTACTATATGTTCCCAGCTCGGGCGCTGGGCCACGCACGCCCCCGAATTTTCAAAACACACACCACAATAGATACAGGCATAGTCGCGCAAGCGGATATCGGCTTCCAAATCCGGTGGGATCTTCCAGCGGTTGGCCATCAATGCTCTGCCTCGCCCGCATGTTCGACCGTAAAGAAGAAATCGGGCGCCACTTCGCGCAGATGCATGTCCTCTGGCAGGCAGTCTGGACCGGCATTGAACACAGCCGAGCCGAAATGCTGGAGCATGCGCGAGAGGCGCTCGTATTTCGCACTTGTCAGATCGCCGTAGAAATTCTCGTAATTCTCGGTGGCACGCAGTTCGGCGATCTTGGCGCGGTGGGCGCTCACCGCCGCCTCATGGGCCGCGCGGATCTCGGGGTCGGCCATCAGCCGGTCATATTCGGCCTGTAGCGCAGGGATCATCCGCTGGATCGAGGTCTCGGTCTCGAGATTGTGGTTCATCCGGAACCAGTAATTGAGCCCCTGATCGCGGTCCACATGGTTCACCCGCCCGCGGTCGCGTTTGACCAGAAAGCTTTCCGCCGAGCGCACGGCATAGTGGTTGAGCTGCACCCAGTCATAGCCATAGGTCTCGAGCGTCGAGCGCCAGCCATTGCGGAACATCTCGCGCGGCATGGGCTGGCCCGAGCCGTTGAGCCATTTCACCTGATCCCAGAGATCGGGCACCAGACCTTTGGGGCGGTGCACCCCCATCTTCTTGTAGATATCCATATTGCGGAATAGCGTCTTGAACCCCCAGGCCTGATGCGGCTTGCGCACGACCTCGGGGGCGCAGGTGGTGAACTGGTCCAGAAGGAAGCGATCCTCATATTCATGGACATCGGCATTACCGAAGAGCCGCCATGTGAGAGAGATCATATTGGCCTCGCCCATGGCTTTATAGAGATCGGTCAGGGTGCCATCGCCAATCTTGATATTGATGAACTCGTCCACATCCATGCAGATCGCCCAACCGGCCTCCTGAATGACCGGCTCGGCTTCGGCGGCCTGCAGGGCTGCGTGCTGGGGTTTGAGTTCTCCACCCGGACGCCACGGGTTCTCGCGATGCTGCACAAGCCCCTTTGCCATCAGCATATCCAGCATCGTATCGGTGCCGTCGGTGCAGTCATTGGTATAGATCAGAAACTGGTCTACCCCGATCGCGCGGTGATAGGCGAGCCATTCCATGATGAAGGGGCCTTCATTCTTCATCGTGGTCACGATCGCGGTCGAGCCTGCTTTGATCGCGGGTTTGGGGACAGCCTTGACCTTGGACACAGGCGGACGCACGGGTTTATGGCCCCAGACATCCATCGCGAGTGCCAGAAGCTGTTCATCCTCCACGAGCGAGGTTTTGGGGGCCAGCTCTGCCGCCTTGCGCCCCGGCACCCGCAGCGCCATGGCCCGCCAGAAGGTGAAGACATGCGCAGGATCCGGTTTGGCATAAGCCACGCGGGTCATTCGCCATGTGGCCTCGAGCCCTGCTTTGGCCGGCGCACAGCCCCAGCGCGCCGTGCCACGCCGCGCATCGAACTGGCGGCAGATATGATCGGCAAAGCGCTCCGGCGCGTCATTACGGATCCGCCATGGATAAATGCGTCGCCCGACCAGCATCACTACACCCGAAGGCGCCGCGGCACAGGTGTCAAAAGCACCGGTCCTGCCATCGGCCACAGGGGCAAGAAAGTCGGTCACATCCAGCACCAGCACTGCGCGTGCTTCTGCCAGAAACCGCCATTTGGCAATTTCGAAGACCAGCCCCTGTCCAAGGGGAGAGCGGGTCGCATCGGGCGCGGGGATCTCCATCCGGTCCTTGCCGGGCGCATCGGGGGCTAGGAAGGGATGACTCTCGGGGCCGGTATCGGGTTTGCCCATGGGCACGGGGCAATCGAGAACGATCACCTCGATCTCCAGATCGCGCTGGGCAATCCCCTTGTCGAGAGCCGCGATGAAGGCATCATCGGGGAAGCGGTTGAGGATCACCGCGCCATCGGCCTCATGCTGGTCGGCATGCCAGCTAAGCCAGTCGAGGACCGTATCGGCGCTTTCTTCCAGACGCTGCCCGAAGAGACAGTTCCGCCCGCGCAGGACGTCCCATTCTGCGGGGGCCGTTGCCAGAGAGCGTGTAAAGGGCGTAGCCCCTTCAGTCGTGGTCGTGGTCAGGACAGCGGCCGTGCCTGCCGGAAGGGTCGCGCAGACCATCGCGCCCCCTGCTACGTCGCGCAGCTCGGTGATCTGGCCACCCTCGAGCCCGGTGACCTGTTCGACCTTAGAGGGGGTGGCCAGCATCGCACGCAGATGGCGGGTGCCGCCGATCTCCCATGCAACAGCATCCAGCAGCCACGGTCCTGTCGTCTCGGGGCCGTCTCCATCGGGCCCTTGCGGGGCTTCTGCCATGAGGCTGCGTCTGATCACTGATGCCATCGTCTATTTGTCCTGCGTCTTGGCCTGTTCTATCTCGGGCGGCGAACCCCCAGCCCGAGAGGCCTGAGCCTCCATGCAAGCATATGCCGCATAGAGAGTTAAGACCATGTCGGTTTTTTCGTGTATTCCGTTGGAAATTGTCAATTCTTCGGGCAGGTTGGTGCCAGATTATGGTAAGGGCGCTGGGCCTTGCCTGCCGTGTCGAGGGAAATATGCGTGAAATCGGGACCCTATGGATCGGGGGGCGGCTGAGCTGGCTCGAGATCCTGTGCCTCAAGAGCTTCGTTGATCAGGGGCAGAACATCACGCTGTTCTCCTACGAACCCATCGGCAATGTTCCCGAAGGCGTCATCCAGCGCGACGGGCGCGAGATCCTCGACCCCGATCCGCAGGAAGGGTTCCTGAAATACGAGCGCAAGGACAGTTTCGCGCTGTTTGCCGATCTGTTCCGTCTGCATATGCTGGCCAAGTGCCCCGGCATGATCTGGGTTGATACCGATGTCTATTGTCACCGCCCGCTGGACTACGACAGCCCCTATGTTCTGGCCTATGAGCTTCCCAAAAGTGACCGTATCAACAATGCGGTTCTGGGGCTTCCGGCGCAGGGCGAGCTGTTGCAGGCGATGCTGGAGTTTACCCGCGACCGCTTCTCGGTGGCGCCTTTTCTGCCCCACGAGATGCAGCGCAATTACCGTGAGGCGGCAGAGCAGGGCAATCCGGTGCATGTCAGCCAGCAGCCATGGGGCATCTGGGGGCCGTTGATGGTGACCCATTTCACCCGTGCGCTGGGCTTGGCCGATAAGGTCCAGCCGATGGCGGCCTTCTACCCCGTGCCCTTCCCGCAGCGCGAGACCTTCCTGCGGGGCGAGGGGCAGGTGAAAGCGGCGCTCTCGACTCTGACCACGGGGCTGCACCTGTGGGCCTCCAACAAGCGCAAGCTCGGGCGGCTGCCGCATAGTGCACCCCAGCCGGGCAGCTATCTGGACCATTTGTGCCGCAAACATGGCGTGCGGGCGGAGTTTGCCCCGATCACCTCGCGCGGGCGGACCCGTTTCGGGGAGACAGGGATCGATCCACAGGTGCTGGCGCAGATGGGCGTGGGTGTCGTGCGGGCCTGCTACGATCTTGGCGGTCGGGCACCGGCGTTGGCGCTAGCGGCACACCGGCGGCACAATTGCGATATCGTTCTCGTGGATCTGACCGAGGAGGGCGGGGCACGCGAGACGATCTCCGACTGGGTGGCCCCCTATACCGACTGGCTGGCGGAGCAAGGGGTGCGGCGTGATCTGATCCGATATGTTCCCGATCCGTTCCTTCTCGAGCCTGACGGGCTGGTTCTGTCTTTGGGCAGCTACGGGGATCAATGGCCGGTGGCGCCGCTCGGCGCGCTTTTACCCAGAATGCTGCGTCCCGATGGCAGGCTGGTGATCGATATCCGCCGCGGCTCGCGCGGGTTTCCCTTCTTGCGTTCGCGTGGCACGCTGACCCAGATCGCCGCGCCCTTTGGCGAGACTGCCCCCGAGACAGTGCGGGTCAGTTTCGCGCCGAAGGCGGGGGGGCTTTGAAACAGCCTGCTCCCCGCAGAGAAAACGCCTTGGATTCGTCGCAGTTACTTCGCATGATAACCGTATTCTCCCGTGCAGTTTCCCCTGCGTCGGAGCAGGAATGACAGGGCAGCATCGCGCTGTGCAGAAAGAGAACAGAATATGAACAAAGATTATCAGGTTGCAGCCCTTTGGATCGGCGGCAAGATGAGCTTTCTCGAAGTTCTCTGTCTGAAGAGTTTTGTGGATGCGGGCCAGCATATCACGCTCTATTCCTACGAGCCGATCCCCAATGTGCCCGAGGGCGTGGCGATTGCCGATGCCAACGAGATCCTCTCCTCGGAGCAGTTCCTGCGCCATGGCCGCACCAATTCCCCCGCGCTGCATTCGGACCGCTTCCGCTATCATCTTCTGGCCAAGAACGACCATATGATCTGGGCCGATACCGATGCCTATTGCGTGAAACCCTTCACCAGCCCCACGGGGCATTTCTTTGCATGGGAAAGCAAGGAGGGGGTGAATGGCGGCGTGCTGGGCCTGCCGCAAGATAGCGAGGCTCTGGGCCGGCTTATCGAGTTCACCAATGACGAATATGCCATCCCCACATGGTATGGCGATGACTATACCCGCGAGCTGCTGGAGGCGCGCGAGCGTGGCGAACCCGTCCACGCGGGTGATCAGCCCTGGGGCGTATGGGGGCCGCATGGCCTGACCCATTTCCTCAAGGAAACAGGCGAGATCAAATACGCCCTGCCGCAGGCCGCCCTCTATCCGATCGATTACAAATACCGCGCCAAGATGACCCAGCCGGGCTATGACTGGCAGAAACATGTGACCGACGAGACCTATTCGATCCATTTCTATGGCCGTCGCCTGCGCGCGCGGATCAACGAGAAACATGGCGGCATCCCGAAAGCCCGCAGCTGTGTGGGAATGCTGATGAGCAAGCATGGCGTGCTGCCCGACGGGTCGGTAAAACCCGCCGAGCCCGTCACGTCCGCGACCCCGCCCGAACAGGCGCAAGGGGCGCAGGCCGCGGCCCTTCTGGAGAGAACCGGCCTGACCCGGATCGAACGGATCGCCGATCTGGGTGCGATGGCACCCGATCTGGCACTGGCCGCGCAGGAGCGGTTCGATTGCGAGATCGACCTGATCGATCTGGGCAGTGACGGCGCGTGGCCGGCGCTTGCCTCCGGCCATGCGCAAGCGGTGAAGGCGGAGCTGGTTGCGGCGGGCGTCGATGGTGCGCGGATCCGTATCGTGACACGGCTCGAGGAGATTAAACCCGCCGATCTGGTCCTGTCGCTGGCCAGTTTCGGCGATAGCGCCAAGATCAGGCATCTCGCGCCGCTGATGGGCAAACTGTTCCACGCCGACAGCCGGATGCTGATGGATATCCGTGCGGGCACCGGTGCGTTCCCCTTCCTCAAGCCATATGGCGAGAGCGAGGCGCTCGAGGAGTTCGAGGGCCGTGGCAATGGCAAGATCACGCGGGTGCTTTTCAGCCCTTTTGCCCCTAAGGCCGAAAGCGATCCGGCCTGGGCTGAGATCGCGCGCGAGCTGGCAGGGCCCGACGGGTTTTACACCGATAACGGCCAGCACAGCTTTCTTTATGTGCCACGCGGCAAGACACTGGTGGTGACCTTCGACAATCTCGACATTGCTATGGGCAAGCGCGAGGATCGCAGACCGTGGGGCTATAGTTTCATCGAGAAACAGGGCTGGTCGATGCTGGGCGCGATGGCGGGCGGCTGGACATGGTATCGCGACCCTTGGGTGTTTGACGAATTCGACCGGCTGGCCGCCGAGGGGTTCTTCGCGCAATTCGAGCGGGTCGTGTTCTATGGCGCCTCGATGGGCGGTTATGCGGCGGCGGCCTTCTCGGCGGCCTGTCCCGGCGCGGATGTGGTGGTGATCTCGCCGCAATCCACCGTCGACAAGGCGGTGGTGCCATGGGAGACGCGCTACAAGACCGTCTGGGGGCAGGATTTCTCGGGCAAATATGGCGATGCGGCAGAAGCCTCGAAAGCGGCCGCGCGTGTGAGCATCCTCTATGATCCCTACGAGCCCCTCGATGCGGGCCATGCCGCGCGTTTTGACGCGCCCAATGTCATGAAACTGCGCGCGCCGCTTCTGGGCCATAGACTCGGATCGTCGCTCAACCAGATGGGCATCCTCACACCGATCATCCTCAAGGCGCTCGAAGGCAGTCTGCGCCCGCAGGATTTCCACATGGCGCTCCGGGCAAGGCGCAATTTCCCGCGCTACCAGAAAGAGCTGTTCAACCGCTGTGTCGCGCGTGGGCATCTGAAACTGGCGCGCCGGTTGGGAGAGTGGATCTTGAAGCGCAACGATAACGGGCCGGTGAGAAAGGCCCTGCGCGATCTCCCGAAAAGCTGATTGGTAAACGGGGGCGGGACATGCGAATTGATATATGTCAAAGCCCTTTATCTCCTGTGGGCCTAGACAAAGGTCAGGCAGATCCCTTCTCCCTCTAGCCGGTTTCCGGCGGGGTCTGCCCATTGCGGATCATACGGGTGTCTCCCTTACCCGATCCGATGAAAGCGCCGCGGGCCTCCCTCCTGCGGCGCTTTGAATTTCATAGGTCGTCGTTTCTGGCTCGAGCGACAGGGGTTACTCGGCAGCCGCATCCCATTTCAGCTTGTAATCGGTCTGGTAGACCCCTGTCTCGGGCGAAGCCGACGCAGGTTTACGCACCGCATAGACCAGCATGATCGGCGAATTCTGCGGCAGTTTCCGGCTGAGCCGCGGGCGCACCCCTGTTTCGTTCGGGTTTGTGGTCGTGGCATAGGCATTGGCGAAATTGGGCAGCATCGGCTGCAGCTTCAGGTCCAGCACCTCATAGCCCAGACCGGCCTCCCAGAACCCGTAGACCATTTCCGGCGTCAGCTGGTAGAAGCCGTGATTGATCCAGCCATTGCAGGGCGAGTGACCGATCAGTGTGCCCCCGGGGCGCAGCATCGTATCCAGATTGCGGTAGGCCGTGGGCAGGTCGAAGATATGCTCGCAGGTGCCGCCATCATAGATCACATCGAACCGCTCGCGCAGCGTATCGGGTAGGGGCTGGCTGAGATCATGGATGATCGAAGCCCCCTCGAAGTCCGAGATGTCCATCGAATCGACCGAGGTGAAGCCCAGCTGCCGGAAGAAGGTCTCGCAATAGATCGAGGACGGATCCTGCAGATCCGCTTCGCTGAGCTGCGGCAGATGCGCGGTCATCATCTCGGCAAACAGCTCGGCCGAGGCTCCGCGCCGGGAACCGATCCAGCGCTGGCGGCCGAGCATGAGAAACTGGCCACCGAGATTCTCGGTCTTTACCGTCTCGATGAGGCGGGCGCATAGCGTATCGGGCAGAGCCATGATGATCCTCTCTGTCACTTTTGGAACAGAAGATATGATCATGGTAACGGAATGATGAAGATAGCCCCTGTTCGGGGTGACGTCGCGTGGCGGACCCTTGCGCAACCGCATGGCTCCCGTCCCGAACACGAAAAAAGGCGCATTTGCAAAGATGCGCCTTTTCCCGGGATCGGATGTCTGACTTTGGTCAGAGGATCTTGACCTGCGTGCCCACTGGGCAGAGTTCGTAAAGCGATTCCACCTGCTCGTTATAGAGGCCGATACAGCCCGATGAGCTGCGGCGGCCGATCTTGCGGGTGTCATGGGTGCCGTGGATGATATAAGCGGGCCAGCTGAGATACATCGCGCGGGTGCCCAGCGGATTATCGGGGCCCGGCGGCATGTAATGCAGCGAGGGATCTTTCACCAGCATGGATTTGGTGGGCGTCCAGTCGGGGCCGATCTTCTTGCGCACGATCTCGGTATAGCCGCGCTTGGTCAGCGCGTCGGTCATCGGCACCGAGGTCGGATAGAGGCGGTAATCCGCGCCATCCACCGCCCAGTAATGCAGGGCCTTGGAATGCGTATCGGCAATCAGCGTCACGCGGTCGAGAGTATCGAAATGGTCCTGCCAGTGGATCTCGCGGAAGGCCGAGATGTTATGGCGCGAGGGGGCCGCCACGATGGCTTCCTGCTGCGCCATGGGGATGTCCTGCGTTGCGGCACGGGCAATCGCGGGCGCACAGAGTGCGGCACCGCCCAGAAGCAGGGCGCTGCGCCGCGAAAGATGACCGGAACGATCATGAGACATTGTTTGAACTCCCGTTCAGACTTCGGAATATGGGCAAAAATCTCACAAAGCCTTTGCCCGCTCAATTCACGCCTGCTCACGCAGATGCGATCTGTGACAGGGTGACAGAAATATCACGAACCCGCCACTGTTATGCGCCACGAAAAACCCTCCCCGAAAATCGAGGAGGGCGTCCCTGCTGGCTATAGCGCTGCACAGCCTTCGCGATCTCGGGCCTTATTTCGGCCCGATCATCATCACCATCTGGCGGCCTTCGAGCTTGGGCATGTTCTCGATCTTGCCCAGTTCGCCGACATCATCCCTGACGCGGTTGAGCAGTTCCAGACCGAGGTTCTGGTGTGCCATCTCGCGACCACGGAAGCGCAGGGTGACTTTTACCTTGTCGCCGCCTTCGAGGAATTTCTTCACGGAGCGCAGTTTGACCTCGTAGTCATGCACGTCGGTCCCCGGACGGAACTTGACCTCTTTGACTTCGATGATCTTCTGTTTCTTCCGGGCTTCGGCTTCGCGTTTCTGCTGTTCGTATTTAAACTTGCCGAAATCCATGATCTTGCAGACCGGAGGTTTCGCATTGGGGGAAATCTCGACAAGGTCGAGACCGGCTTCGTCAGCCATTGCCATCGCCTTTGCCGGGGTCACGACACCAACGTTTTCACCTTCCGCGCCAATCAGGCGAATTTCGGTTGCGCGGATCCGTCCGTTCACGCGAGGACCAGTGTCGCGGGTCGGCGGGGCATTATGTGGTCTGCGGGCTATGGCGTTCATCCTTCTATAGCCAAAAAATCTGTTGGGCCGTAAAATAGGGCCGCTTTTCACAGGATTCAACCGCAATCGTCGCCATCCGGTTCCAGCACGGGGTGCAAATCGGATTAAATTTCGCGCGAAGCCGGAGCAGCCCGTGATCTGGGTGTTTTCGGAGCACTGTGGAGGGGAGCGTGACCTCGCCCGCTCGCGCCGAGGCAGGGCGGGGGCAAGGCAGGCGCGCAACGAATCTGTCCCGCACCCTGCCGCACGATCGCCGGCTCAGATGTCGCGGCGCAATGTGCTCAGCGCGTCTTCGGGCGTCTCATCGCCATCGGTCAGCTCGATCAGCTCGCGCCTGATGGCGGGCATGTCGATCAGCGTGGCCAACACCCGCGCGACATTGCCGCGTTTCACACTGCCATAGGGCAGGGCCAGTCCTGCGCTGATGCCGCCATCCTCCTCCTCGGAGACCAGAGTGCCGGGACGCAGGATGACCCAGGACAGATCGCTGCGCACCACCGCCGCATCGGCCTCTTTCTTCACCCGCATGTAATGCTCGAAATTGGGGTTCGGATCGCGTCCGCGGCCCGCCTCGGGGAAAGCGGAGACCAGATAGAGCCGGTCCACCCCCGCACGGTCCATCGCCGCGACCACCTCGCGCGGGCCCTCGCCATCGATGCGTGAGGTCCGCTCCACCCCCGAACCTGCCGCCCCCGCCGAGAAGACCACAATGCCATGCCCCTCGATCATCGGCACCAGATCCTGCGCCATCAGCTCCATGATGTCGCCCTGTACGGGCGTCGCGCCCTGCGCGCGCAGCCGGTCTGCCTGCTCGGGCTTGCGGTGGAGCGCCGTGACCTCGTGGCCTGCCGCCACCAGCATGGGCACCAGCCGGGATCCGACGCCACCAGTGGATCCGATCAGAAAAATTCGTGCCATCTCAAGATTCCTTCGCATAGACTGTTGAGTGCTCAGCTAGCGCTGAGCGCGGCAAGGAAAGGGGTGGCGCCGGATTTCTTGCCGTCTGCGGGCCATGAGAGGCACAAGACCAGAGGGAATGGATGCCATGCGACGTTTTGCCGTGATTGCCGATATCCACGGAAATTCCGATGCGCTCGGGGCGGTGCTGGCCGATATCGATTCGCAGGGGATCGGCCAGATCATCAATCTGGGCGATCATTTCAGCGGGCCGCTGGATGCGGCGGGGACAGCAGCACGTCTGCGGTCGCGGGAGATGTTGTCTATCTGCGGCAATCATGACCGCTATCTGATCACGCGAGAGCCCGCCGCGATGGGCCGGTCCGACAGGGTGGCTTACGACCAGTTGTCGTTTGCCGATCTGGACTGGCTCAGGGCGCTACCCAAGGTGTTGGAGCTGGAAGGCGGGATCTTTGCCTGTCACGGCGTGCCACGCAGCGATGAAAGTTACTGGCTGGAGCGTGTCGGCCCTGATGGTGTGCCGCGCACGGCCAGTCTCTCCGAGATCGAGGCGGAGGCAGAAGGGGTGGATGCGGGTCTGATCCTTTGCGCCCACACCCATATCCCGCGCCTTGTCCGGTTGCCCGACGGGCGGATCATCCTCAATCCCGGAAGTGTCGGCTGTCCCGCCTATGACGATGACGAGCCCGTGCCGCATAAGATGCAGACTGGCTCCCCCCATGCCAGCTATGCGGTGGTCGAACGGCGGGCTGCGGGCTGGCAGGCCGCCTTCCGGTATGTGGCCTATGACAATGCCGCGATGGTGGCACGGGCCGAAGCCGAGGGGCGGGCCGAATGGGCACGGGCCCTGACAACCGGCTGGCTCGAATGAAAAACGCCCCGCAGAGGCGGGGCGTTTGCTACTCGGTCAGGACGGGCTCAGACGCCGTCGCCAACGAAAGCCTTTTCGACCACATATTCACGCGGCTCCGAATTGGCGCCCTCGCGCAGACCGAAGCTCTCGAGCACTTCCATCACGTCCTTGTTGAACGCCAGCGACCCGCAGACCATCGCACGGTCGGTTTCGGGGTTCATCGGCGCAAGGCCTAGATCCTCGAAGACCTTGCCCGAGGACAGGTTGGTGGTGATGCGGCCCATGGTGGGGAAATCCTCACGGGTAGTGGTGGGATAGTATTTGAGCTTTCCCTCCACCATCTCGCCGATCAGCTCGTCATTTTGCAGCCCCTCGACCAGCTCGCGGCCATAGGTCAGCTCCTCGACGGTGCGGCAGGTATGCATCATGATGACCTCGTCGAATTTCTCGTAGGTCTCGGGGTCGCGCATCAGCGAGGCGAAGGGCGCAAGGCCGGTGCCAGTGGCAAGGAACCACACGCGCTTGCCCGGAAGGAGGGCATCATGCACCAGCGTCCCCACCGGTTTGGGGCGCAGGATGATCTCGTCGCCTTCCTTGATATGCTGCAGACGCGAGGTCAGCGGGCCATCCGGCACCTTGATCGAGTAGAATTCCAGCTCCTCGTCCCAATTGGGCGAGGCGATGGAATAGGCACGCAGGAGCGGCTTTTCCTTGCCGGTCTTCTCGTCGGTCTGCATCAGGCCGATCATCACGAACTCGCCCGAGCGGAAGCGCAGGGATTGCGGGCGCGTCACGCGGAACGAGAACAGGCTGTCGGTCCAGTGCTTGACCGAGGTGACGGTCTGCGCATCGGGAAGGGTCTTTACGGCGGGGGTTTTGGTTGCGGTATCGGTCATGGCGGTCTCGTGTTTGGTCCGGGCCTCGGGCAATGGGGAGGGGCATCCGGAATGAACATGGTGGACGGCTGGCCCATTCGTAAACTGGCCCGTCCGGGATTGGCTCTCTCTGGCTGGGCTCTGCCATAGCGCACTGACGCGATTATGGCAAAGCCCCAAATGCTCAGCCGACCAGACGGCGGCGATAGGAATGGTCCTGCCAGTCGGCGCGGAAGACCCATTGCTCCTGCGGCTGGCGGGTGGCCAGCTCGTCCGAGATCTCGACCTCGTCGAAGCCCTGACGCCGCGCCATCGCATATTGATCGGCGATCACATGGCCGCGGGCGCGCAGACGCCCCGCAAAGCCCAGATCGCGCAACCGGCGGCCAAGGGTGAAACCGCGCCCGTCCGAAAAGGACGGGAACTCGCAGATCACCATCTCGGCGCCTTGCGTCAGCGCCGCCAGCTGTGCGGGATCGGTATCGGAGGGCAGCACCACAGCATCGCCCGTGAACTCATCGGCATGAAAGCCGTCATCGCGTACAATCTTGCTCATGCGACGGTGTCTCCCTTGAGGGTTTCGTCAATCGGTTTGCCATCGGGGCCCACGCGCACGGCCTTGCCGCCGATGAAATGGATCCCGCATTCGGTCTTGGTCTGTCCGCGCCAGCGGCCCGCGCGGGGGTCTTCGCCCGGTTTCACGGGGCTGGTGCAGGGGGCGCAGCCGATGCTCGGATAGCCCTTGGCCACCAGCGGATGTTTCGGCAGGCGGTTCTGGATCATATATTCCTGCAGATCCTCGCGCGTCCAGTGTGCCAGCGGATTGATCTTCATGCGGGTGGGGGTTTCCACCTCGAAGAAGTCGATCGCCGCACGGGTGCCGGACTGGTAGCGCTTGCGCCCCGTGATCCACGCATCGAACTGGCTCAGCGCCCGTTCGAGCGGGATCGTCTTGCGCAGCGCGCAGCAGGCATCCGTGTTGAACTGGTGCAACGTGTCGTCGGGGTCCTCGAAGGCCAGATCCTTGGGATCGGCCGTGATAGTGCGCACCTCGGTGAGCCCCAGCTTCTCGGCCACATCCTTCTGGTAATCCAGCGTCTCCTGAAACAGCATATGCGTATCGATGAACAGCACGGGCGTGGCCGGACGGATCAGCGAGACCATGTGCAGAAGCACAACGGATTCCGCGCCGAAAGACGACACCATCGCCACATCGCCCGTGTCATGGTCATCAAGCGCCTTCTCCATCACGGTGATGGCGGCATGGTGCTTGTAGCGGCTGTTCAGCCCCGCGACGCGGTCCTCGATCGAGGCCCAGCCGTCACGCGGCATTTTTCTTAGCGTCTCCATATAGCGCCTCCTTGAAGGGATCGGCACCGAGGCGCCGATAGGCGTCGAGGAAGGTTTCCTCGGCGGAGTTGCGTTTCTCCAGATAGGTCTTCAGCAGACGCTCCACCGCAGGAACCACCTCGTCATAGGCGAAACCGGGGCCGGTGCGTTCGCCGATGGCGGCCGTCTCGGTCGCATCGCCGCCCAGCGTGATCTGGTAGTTCTCGACACCCGCACGGTCCAGACCGAGGATGCCGATATGACCCACATGGTGATGCCCGCAGGCATTGATGCAGCCCGAGATCTTGATCTTCATCAGACCGATCTCGTCCTCCAGATCCAGCTCCTTGACGCGCAGTGCGATCTGCTCGGCCACGGGGATCGAGCGGGCGGTGGCCAGCGCGCAGTAATCCATGCCGGGGCAGGCGATGATATCCGAGGTCAGGCCCGCATTCGCCGTCGCCAGACCCGCCTTGGCGAGTTCGGTGAAGAGCGCGGGGATATCGGCCTTGGCGACATGCGGCAGGATCACGTTCTGCTCGTGGCTGATACGCAGCTCGCCATAGCCATACTGATCGGCCAGATCGGCCATCAGGCGCATCTGGTCGCCCGTCGCATCGCCCGGCGTCTTGCCATGCTCCTTGAGCGAGATCACCACCGACAGATGGTTCTCGACCTTATGGGGATTTGTGTTGCGGGCAACCCAGCGCGCGAGCAGCGGGTCGACCGCAACGGCCGTCTCCAGTGAGGAAGGGTCGGCATTCTTGAAGGCCGGCGGCGCGAACTGGCGCTCGAGATCGGCTAGAACCTCCTGGTCATAGCCCGAGAATTTCGCGCGGGTCTTGGCGAATTCCTCGTTGACCAGCTCGCGCATCTTCTCGATCCCGTTCTCGAAGACGGTGATCTTGATGCGGGCCTTATATTTGTTGTCGCGGCGACCGATGATGTTCCAGGTGGAGACCACCGCCTCGAGATAGGGCAGCAGATCCGCTTTCGGGATGAAATCGGTGATGACCTGACCGATCATCGGCGTGCGGCCCAAGCCCCCGCCCACGAGGATGCGGTAGCCCTGTTGGCCGTCCTTGTCGACCAGCTCCACGGCGAGGTCATGGACCTTGAGCGCCGCGCGATCATGGGTGGAGGCCCCGACCGCGATCTTGAACTTGCGCGGCATGAACTGGAATTCGGGGTGGTCGGTCGACCACTGGCGGATCAGCTCGGCCGTCGGGCGCGGATCGGCGATCTCGTCGGTGGCGGCACCGGCGAAATGGTCCACGGTCGTGTTGCGGATCGTGTTTCCGCTCGTCTGGATCGCATGCATCTGCACATCGGCCAGCGCGTCGAGGATATCGGGGATATCCTTCAGCGTGGGCCAGTTGAACTGGATGTTCTGGCGGGTGGTGAAGTGACCATAGCCCTTATCGAACTTGTCGGCGATCATGCCCAGCTGGCGCATCTGGTCCGAGCGCAGCGTGCCATAGGGGATGGCGATGCGCAGCATATAGGCATGCAGCTGCAGATAGACGCCATTCATCAGACGCAGCGGCTTGAACTCGTCCTCGGTCAGCGAGCCGTCGATGCGGCGGGCGACCTGCGCACGGAACTGTTTGCAGCGCTCGCGGACGAAAGCTTCGTCGAAATCGGAATAGGTATACATCGCGCGCTCCTTGTTACTGGCTTGCCGTTTCGGCTTGCTTGCCGTGGAAGTAGTTCGACGGGCCGCGGGTCCGGAAAGCCTCGCGGAAATGGATGGGTTCGGGGCCGTTCTCGCCCATTTTCGCATCGGCCAGATAGGGGCCTACGGCGATCTCGGGCTGGCCCTGTGCCACCAGCATGCGCATCTCGGCAATGGTCTCGTCCTCGAGGAACTCGGCCTGCGCATGGTCGCGCACCCACGAGCCATCGGCGGCGAGATAGATTACATCGCCTTCCATCAGGTCATTGGCGGTCAGGACTTTGGGCGTGAATTTGCGTGCCATCAGAATGCCTCCTCACGGGCGTGGACTTCCAGGGCGGTGTGATCCGGCTGGTGAAGATCGGTAAGGGAAAGGGTGGCCACCGCCGCGCGCGGCGCGAGACCGAAAAGAATGACTGTCGGCCCCTGGCATAGGCTAGCCTGATCGGGCAGGGTGGCAAGGTTTGCCGCCCAGATCCGCTGGTCGGGCTGGCTCACGTTCTCGACAAGGGTGACCGGCGTGCTCGGGGCAGCCCCATGCATCATCAGGCGGCCCTGGATGAAGCGCGAGGCTTTCTTGCCCATGTAGAAGGCGGCCACGGTGCCCGGCGCGGCAAGCCTGGCCCAATCGGAGTCGGTATAGCCGTCGGTGTCATGGCCCGTCAGGATGCGCAGCTCGCTGTTGCGGCCGCGTTCGGTCAGGCTCTGGCCGATGGCCGCGCTGGCAGCCGAGGCCGAGGTGACACCGGGCAGGACGCGGAAGCCTATGCCATGCGCCTCAAGGGCTGCGATTTCCTCGTTCAGTCGCCCGAAGACCGAAGCATCCCCCGATTTCAGGCGCAGCACACGGCGTCCCTGTAGCGCGAAGTCCACGATCAGCGCGGAAATCTCGTCCTGCGCCATGCTGGGTCCGAACCCCTGCTTGCCAGTCCGGATGCGGGTGGCCTGCGCGCCGATCAGGTCCAGCACTTCGGGGCCTACCAGCGCATCATGTAGCACGATATCGGCGCTTTCCAGAGCCCGCGCCACCGCCAGAGTGACATGATCGGCAGAGCCGGGACCCGCACCGGCGAAGGTGACGAGGGATGTATCTTTGGCGATCTGGCTCTGAGACATCGGAGAACCCCTGTTTGGCTCCCTCTATATAGGAAAATATCCCACCTTTACGCTATGGGGGTCTTGCAGATAAGGATATATGTTCGTATCGCATATGAACTTGGAACATATGTTCCGATCACTGGAGGTTGCGCGAATGTCGGTCCGTATCGATGACATGGATAGGAAAATTCTTTCGCAGCTGCAGCTCGATGCCAGCCAGTCGCTGGACGATATCGCCCGCAAGGTGGGCTCTTCCAAGACGCCCGTGTGGAATCGTATCCGCAAAATGCGCGAGGCGGGCATCATCGGCCAGCAGACAGCGATCCTCGATGCCGAGGCGCTCGGCTTTGACGCCTGTTTCTTCGTGCTGATCCGGACCTCGGAACACGAGGCAGACTGGCAGCAGAAATTCCTCAGCGCGCTGCGTTCGCGCCCCGAGGTGATGGAGGCGCATCGTCTGGCAGGCGATATCGACTACATCCTGAAGGTCCGCGTCAAAAATGCCCGCGCTTATGATGTGTTCTATCAGGCGCTGATCTCCGAGGTGAAGGTGCATAACGTGACCGCCCTCCTGTCGATGGAAGAGATCAAAAGCACCACCATGCTGCCGCTGTGAGCGGCCTGGCTCAATAGGTCAGCGCGAGCGTCTCGAGCCCGTGGAATGGGTAGAGGTCAGCATAAACCGGGCGTTCGCCCAGAGACAGATTTGGCAGGCGCGCAAACAGGACCCGCAGCCCGATCTGCAATTCCATCCGCGCAAGCGGCGCGCCGAGGCAGAAATGCGCGCCAGCCCCGAAGGCGTGATGCGGGCGGCTCGGGCGGGCGGGGTCCAGAATCCCTGGCCTGTCCCACGCGGATGGATCGCGGTTGGCACCGGCCAGCAATAGCCCGATCCGGTCGCCACGGCGGAAGGCCTGCCCTCCGATCTCCATATCCTCCAGTACCCAACGCTCAAACAGATGGAGCGGCGGATCGACCCTGAGCGCCTCCTCGACCAGCGCGGCCTCGGCGGCGGGATCGCCCTGAGGCCATTGCGTCTCCCGCTCCAAAAACTGGGCCACCGCATTTCCGAGGCTATGCACCGTCGCCTCGTGCCCCGCATTCAGCAGCAGGATCGCTGTCGAGAGGATCTCGTCCTCGCTAAGCCCCGAGCCATCCCCGGCCTGCGCAGCCAGCATCGCCGACAGCAGATCCTCGCGCGGATCCCGACGCCGCTCGGCAAGCGTTGCGCGGATGAAGGCCGCGAATTCGCTGCTGGCGGCGACCGCCTTGGCCTCCACCTCCGCGGTGCGACGGGCCTGATACATCCCCACCATCGCATGCGACCAGCGTAGCAGATCTGGGGCGGTCGCGTCCGGCAGCCCCAAAAGACGCGCGATGATGATGGCGGGCAGATGCTGGGCATAGGCGGGCAGCAGATCGCATCCACCGGCAGGGAACGCATCGATCAGCTGGTGGCACAGCGTCTCGATCTCGGGCGCAAGCGCCGCGATCCGGCGCGAGGTAAAGGCGCGGAGCACCTGTGCGCGCAATTTGGCATGGCGCGGGCCGTCAAGCTCCAGCATCGAATGCGCCTCGATATCGTAGAACGGCGCCAGATGGGCGGGCGGGGTCTGGCCGAAGCCTTCGGGTGCCTCGCGCCCGAGACGCCGGTCGCGCAGGCAGGCCGAGACGACCGTGGAGCGCGCGGTCACCGGAAGCCCCCACTCCTGCCACTGCACCACAGGGCCCGCCTGCCGGATCATGTCATAGAACGGATAGGGGTCCTGCACGAAAGCGGGATCACGCGGGGAGCGGGAGAGATGGGGAAGGGAGAGCAGTTCGGTCATCGGGCCATTAAGCGCCCGGTCCAAAAAATTGGCAAGCGGTCTTGGCGTCGTCCCGCAAACAGATCGACGGTTGACAGATCGCGGCCGCCACCGGATGACAGGAAGCATGACACAGGGCACCGCTCCTCTTTCCCGCCTGAGAAAGCTGCGCAATGCGGGCGCGCTTTGCGTGGCGCTGGCCGCGCTCTTCTGGGCGTCGGTCTCGGTCTGGTATCATGCGGCCGAAACCGGCATGGCGCAGGCGCGGGCGCGCGGTGTGGCGGATCTGCGGCTGGCCTCCGACCGGCTGGTGGGGGCACTTGCGCAATATCGTGAGGATGCGGTGCTGGCCGCGGACCACCCGTATGTGCGCGCGCTCGTGGCAGGCACAGGCGATCTGGGCGCCGCCGAACTGGCCCGCATCTTGCAGCGCTTTGCCGATCTGGCAGGGGCCGAGCATCTGGTGCTCCTGCGCCCCGATGGCGGGGTTCTGGCCGCGCCGGAGGACTTTCCGGCCCGTCTGCCGATGACCGAGGATCTCGAACGGGCCTCCCATGGTGCCCTCGGCCGGACCCATGGTGTGGAGGGGGACGGGCTGCACCGCATCTTCGCCTTTGCCGCACCTGTTTTCGTGACACAGCCCGAAGGCGGACGCCGTGTGGCCGGGATCATCCGTCTCACGCTTGATGCCGAGACGGTCGAGGCGACCGGCCGCGGTGATCCGCTGCCGGTGTGGTTTACCGATACGCAGGGGGTGGTGTTTACCGCAAATCGGGCGGGTCTCGTCTTCCGGCGCAAGGCCGGTGCCGCGCTGCCCGATCCCAAGGTCTATCCCGCACACACCCCCTTCGTCACGGTGGCGCCGCGGCGCAAGGTGATCGCGGGGCAGGAGATCATTTGTGCCCCGGATTGCGCGCTGCCGGTCTCTCTGGATCTGCCGGTGATCGGGCTCACTGGCCATTCCGAGGTGCCGGTCGCGCCGATCCTGAAAGAGGCGCGGGTGCAGATGTTCGTGGCGGCGCTGGCGATGCTGGCCATCGGGACGCTTATCGCCACGCTCTGGGCGCGGCGTCAGGCACTGGCGGAGCGTCTGGCGATGGAGGCCGCGCTCAATGTCGAGCTGGAGGAGGCGGTGGCGCGGCGCACACGCGAGCTACGCGAGAGCCATGAGGCGCTCCTGCATGCGCAGGCCGAACTGGTGCAGGCCGGAAAGCTCTCGGCGCTGGGGCAGATGTCTGCGGGGATCAGCCACGAGCTGAACCAGCCGCTGATGGCGATCGGCACCTATGCCGAGAATGCGGCGATCTTCCTCGAACGCGGCAAGCCCGAGCGCACGCAGGACAATCTGCGCCGGATTGGCGAGATGTCGGGGCGGATGGGCCGGATCATCCGCAACCTGCGGGCCTTTGCCCGCCCCGAGACCGAGCCTGCTTCGCCCGTCGATATGGTGCGCGTGGTCGCGACCGCCCTCGAGATCTCGGGCTCGCGTCTCTCGAAGCTCGAGCTGCGCTGGAGCCCGCCCGATCATCCCGTCTGGGTGATGGGCGGCGAGACGCGGCTGGCGCAGGTGGTGGTGAACCTGCTGTCCAATGCCGCCGATGCCTGCGGGCAGGCGGATCCGCCGGTGATCGTCCTGCAGCTCGAGGAGCGGGCGGAGGAGGTCTGCCTGCGCGTGCTTGATAATGGCGCGGGGATTGCCGATACCGAGCGCATGTTCGACCCGTTCTATTCCACGAAGGAGGTGGGCACGAACGAGGGGATGGGGCTGGGCCTGTCGATCTCCTACCGGATCGTGCAGAGCTTTGGCGGAAGTCTGACGGGGGCAAATCGGCCCGAGGGCGGAGCGGTCTTCACGCTGGTTCTGGCGCGGGCAAAAGAACGGGCCAAGGAAGGAAAGATGTCATGAGTGTGGTGAACAAGGTGCTGCTGGTCGATGATGACCGTGCCGTGCGCGAGGCGCTGTCGCAGACCATCGAACTGGCCGATCTGGAGCCTGTCGTGGCGGGCAGTTTCATCGAGGCCAAGGACCATCTGACGCCCGATTTCTCCGGTATCGTGGTCAGCGATATTCGCATGCCCGGGCGCGACGGGTTCTTCCTGCTCGACTATGTGCGCGGGCTCGACCCCGAGCTGCCGGTGATCTTGCTGACGGGCGAGGGCGATGTGCCCTCTGCCGTGCGCGGCATGACGGGAGGCGCTTTCGACTTTCTGGAAAAACCCTGTGCGCCGCGTGACTTTCTGGCCGTGGTCGAGAAGGCGATGAAGACCCGCGCCTTTGTCATGGAAAACCGCGCGCTCCATCGCGAGGCGCGCAAGGGCGATGCGGCGGCGCGGGTGCTTGCGGGCAATTCGGAGGTCGCCGAGCGGCTGCGGGAATCGTGCCGTATGGCCGCGCGCTCGGGGGCCGAGGTGCTGGTGACAGGCGCGCCGGGCGCGGGCAATTCCAAGGCGGCTGAGGTGATCCACCTCCTCTCTGCAGCGGCCCAACGCCCGTTCGAGAAACGCTCGGCCGCGGGGCTGAGCCCCGAAACGCTGGAGCAGGCCTTTGCCACCGCCGATGGCGGCACGCTTTACCTCGACGAGATCGCCGATCTGCCGCAGCCTGTGCAATTTACTCTGCTGCAGCTTTTGGAAACCCAGCCCGCCACGCGGCTGATTGCGGGGACCTATCGCGATCTGGCGGCTGAACGTGATGCGGGGCGTTTCCATCCCGATCTCTACTGGAAACTCGATATGATGCGGGTGCGGGTGCCGGCGCTGTCCGAGCGTCCCGAGGATATCCCGATCCTCTTCCGCCATTATGTGCGTCTGGCTTGCGAGAATTCCTCGCTGCCGATGCCCGAGATTCCGCAGGGCTATCTGCAAAGTTTGGCGGCCCGCGACTGGCCGGGCAATGCGCGGGCGTTGATGTCGGAGGCGATGCGCTTCACGATGGGGCTCAGCGATAGCGAGCATCCCGAGGAGGAGCCGGGCCTGTCCGAGCAGATGGCGCGGCTCGAACGCGGTATTCTGGTGACCGCGCTGGAGAAACATCAGGGCAGGGCCTCCGATGCGGCCAAGGCGCTGAAACTGCCCCGCAAGACCTTCTATGACAAGCTGACACGGCATGGTGTGAAACCCGAGGATTACCGGTCCTGACAGGGCGCGAGGTTGTGCGAAATCTCGCACAGGCGGTTTTCTGCCAAGTGCGATATTTCGCACAATCCTGTGATCATGCTCATGTGTATTTAATGTAACCACCTGAAGATAAACAATTTAATTATTTTTGCATAACTGTATTGCGGTGGGTGCATGGCGGCCGCAATCCTGTGTTCATGGAGAGGGGCGCGACAATCGCGCCGCATGGATCTGGGAGGAGCCCCATGAAAGTTACGAAAACCGTCAAGGCATTCGCACTGGCATCGACCGCCATCATCGCAACCGCTGGTCTGTCAAATGCCGCCTGCGACGACGGCGAGATGGTCATCAAGTTCAGCCACGTCACCAATGCCGACAAGCACCCCAAAGGGATCGCCGCAGGCGCCTTTGCAGATCGTGTGAACGAAGAAATGAACGGTAAGGCCTGTGTCGAGGTCTATCCGAACTCGACGCTCTATAATGATGATCAGGTGCTCGAGGCGATGCTGCAGGGCGATGTGCAGATGGCGGCCCCCTCGCTGTCGAAATTCGAGACCTTCACCAAGGTCTTCCGCATCTTCGACCTTCCCTTCATGTTCAAGAACATGGACGCTGTGGAAGAGTTCCAGCAATCTGTCGCAGGTCAGGACATGCTCGCCTCCATGGAGCGCCGCGGCCTGATGGGTCTGGCCTTCTGGCATAACGGGCTCAAGCAGTTCTCGGCCAACAAGCCGCTCCTGCTGCCGACCGATGCGAAGGGTCTGAAATTCCGCGTGCAGCCCTCGGACGTGCTGGTGGCACAGATGAAGGCGCTGGATGCAAGCCCGCAGCCGATGGCGTTCAAGGAAGTTTACGGCGCGCTGCAAACCGGCGTTGTGGATGGTCAGGAAAACACTTGGTCCAATATCTACGGCCAGAAATTCTACGAAGTGCAGGACGGCACCACCGAGACCAATCACGGCCTCCTCGATTATATGGTCGTCGTCTCGACCGACTGGTGGGAGAGCCTCGACGCGGATATCCGCGACCAGCTGGCAACCATCATGGCCGAGGTTTCGGCGGACCGTAACGCCGCGATCGCGCAGGTTGATGCCGATAACCGTCAGGCGGTCATCGATGCAGGCGCTGTAGTGCGCGAGCTGACCGACGAGCAGCGTCAGGCATGGGTTGATGCGATGAAGCCCGTCTGGGCCGAGTTCGAGGGCGATGTGGGCGCGGATAATATCGCGCTGGCCCAAGAGATCAACGCCAAACACTGAGCTAAAGGGCCGCTCCTTTAGCCATCACTCACGGATAGCGGCCCGAAGGCTCCGCGCGCGGTGCGGAGCCTTTCTTACCCCGTATCCATTTACCTTCCATCTCGAAAAGGGGGCAGGGACATGTCCTATGATACCACGCCAAAAGGTCCGGTGGGGGCGTTCTTCGATAGTCTTGAAGAAAATGCCATCGCGCTTATCCTCGGAGCGATGACGCTGATCACCTTCGTGAATGTCGTTCTGCGCTATGTGTTCAACGCCTCGCTGATCTGGGGCCTCGAAGTGGTGCTGATCCTTTTCGCATGGTTGGTCATTCTGGGCGTCTCCTATGCGTTCAAGAAAACCGCGCATCTGGGTGTGGATGTGGTCACCAATATGCTGCCTGCGCGCGGCAAGCGGGTGATGGCGGTCATCTCGGCGCTCTGCTGCCTGCTTTATGCGGTCTTCCTGCTCAAGGGCGCTTACGATTACTGGGCTCCCTATGCAGCGCTCGACCAGACTTCGGGCCATTGGTTCCCCACCGGTTTCGAGAAAACCCGCGACCGCGCATGGTACGAGACCGATCAGGTGCCGATGCTGGAAATCTTCCGCTGGCTCGAACCGCTGATCAACCAGGGCGAGGCCTATGACAAACTGCCCCGCGTCATCCCCTATTTCATCCTTCCCTTCGGCGTCGCGCTGATCACCCTGCGCATCATTCAGGCCCTGATCCGGGTGATCCGCGGCACGCAGGACAGCCTGATCGTCAGCCATGAAGCCGAAGACGAAGTCGACCGTGTGGCGCAGACCCACGCCACCGCAGCCGGTAAGGAGTAACACGTTATGGAAGTCATTCTGCTCTTTGCGGTCATCATCGGCCTGCTGCTTCTGGGCGTGCCGATCGCCGTCTCCCTCGGCCTGAGCTCGATCCTCTTCCTGCTGGCCTTCTCGGAGACCTCGCTGGCCTCCGTGGCGCAATCTCTCTATCAGGCGATGGCCGGTCACTACACGCTGCTGGCGATCCCCTTCTTCATCCTCGCATCGAGCTTCATGTCCACCGGCGGCGTCGCCAAACGGATCGTGCGCTTTGCCATCGCCTGTGTCGGCCATTTCCATGGCGGTCTGGCCATTGCGGGGGTGTTTGCCTGCATGATCTTCGCGGCTCTGTCGGGCTCGTCGCCTGCAACCGTGGTCGCAATCGGCTCCATCGTTATCGCCGCGATGCACCAGATGGGCTATACCAAGGACTTCGCCGCAGGTGTCATCTGCAACGCGGGCACGCTGGGCATCCTGATCCCGCCCTCGATCGTGATGGTGGTCTATGCCTCGACCGTCGAGGTCTCGGTGGGCCGGATGTTCCTCGCAGGCGTCATCCCCGGTATCCTCGCGGGCCTGATGCTGATGATCGCGATCTATATCTTCGCCCGTATCCGCAAAATGCCCAAGGGCGAGTTCGCGGGCTGGGGCGAGATCGGCTCCGCTTTCAAGGACGCCTTCTGGGGCCTGATGCTGATCGTCATCATCATGGTGGGTATCTACGGCATCCCCGGCGTCACCGGCGCGATCTTCACGCCGACCGAGGCTGCAGCCGTTGCCTCCATCTATGCCTGGATCGTGGCGAATTTCATCTACAAGGATATGGGCCCGCTCAATGATGGCGAGGAGCGCAAATCCAACCTGCTGCGCCGCCCCTATGCGCTGGTCACGGCTCTGTGGCACAAGGACACCCGCAAGACGCTTTTCGAGGCGGGCAAGCTGACCATCACCCTGATGTTCATCATCGCCAATGCGCTGATCCTCAAACACGTCCTGACCGACGAGCAGATCCCGCAGATGATCGCCAATGCGATGCTCTCGGCAGGCTTCGGCAAGATCATGTTCCTCGTGATCGTCAACCTGATCCTGCTGATCGGCGGACAGTTCATGGAACCCTCGGGGCTCATCGTGATCGTGGCACCGCTGGTCTTCCCGATTGCCATGGAGCTGGGCGTCGACCCGATCCACCTCGGCATCATCATGGTGGTGAATATGGAGATCGGCATGATCACCCCGCCGGTTGGCCTCAACCTCTTCGTGACCTCCGGCGTGGCAGGCATGTCGATGATGCGGGTGGTGAAGGCAGCGCTTCCCTTCCTCGGTGTGCTGTTCATCTTCCTGATCATGATCACCTATATCCCGTGGCTCTCGACCTATCTGCCCACCACCTTCATGGGCCCCGAGACGGTCATCAAATAAGCCCTTCCTCCTCCTCCCCGCACGAAGAAAGCCGCCCCTCGGGGCGGCTTTCACTTTGTGGTTCGCGGGTTCCTAGAGCATGTCGCGCAGCGTCTCGACAATCATCCCGTGATCTTCCACATCGGGCAGGCCACTGACCGCGACCGCGCCCAGATAGGTGCCGTTCTTCCCCATCAGCGGCACGCCGCCACCGGTGGCGAAGTAATGGCTGTCGGGCAAGAGATAGCGCTTGTTGAAATCATGGCCTTCCTCCTCGGCCTCGATCCTCAGCGAGAGCGAGCTGCGATGGAACTGATGCGCCACCGCCCGTTTGCGCGCGGCCCAGTCGAGGTTCAGCACCGTCGCGCCTTCAAGCACCGTGCAGAACACCAGATCCGTGCCATGGCTGATGGTGATCGCTACCGGCGCCTTCTCGGCCTTGGCGCGCGCCTGCAGGCGCTGGCCCAGATCCCAGATGAAATCGTAATTGAAAACGCTTAGTCCAAGCTCTGACTGCTCTTGTGCCAGAGAGGCAAGTGTATACTCCATCCGCACTCCTCCTTGCGTGATGAACATGAAAAGGCCCGCGCGCCTGTCGGGTGATCCCGAGACGGACGATTGCGAGCGGGGCAGGCGCGGGCGGACCCGCATCTGCCAGCGGTATTCAGGGGGCTCAGGTGGCCGAGAGTGCCGAGATGATCGCGCCGAAATCGGCGGCCTTCAGGCTCGCGCCCCCCACAAGTGCGCCATCCACATTCGAGACCGCAAAGATCTCTGTGGCATTCGAGGGTTTGACCGAGCCGCCATAAAGCAAGCGCATCCCTTTGGCCTCCTCGCCAAAACGCTTGGCCAGCGTGTCGCGCATGAAATCATGCACTTCGGCAATCTGTTCGAGCGTGGGGGTGCGGCCCGTGCCGATGGCCCAGACCGGTTCGTAGGCGATAACCGTATTGGCGGCGGTGGCGGTATCGGGCACCGATCCGGCAAGCTGGGTGCCGGTCACATCCAGCGTCGTGCCGGCGTCGCGCTCGGCCTCGGTCTCGCCGATGCAGATCACGGCAATAAGGCCCGCCTCATAGGCGGCCAGAGATTTGGCGGCGACATCGGCGTCGCTCTCGCCATGATCGGCGCGGCGCTCGGAATGGCCCAGAATAACGGAGGTGGCACCGGCATCCTTCAGCATGGCCGCCGAGATATCGCCGGTATGCGCGCCCGAGGTCTTGGCGTGGCAATCCTGACCACCGAGTTCGATCTTGCCGGCAGCGGTTGCGGCCATAGGGGCCAGAAGCGTGGCGGGGGGGCAGATCAGCACGTCGCAGGCGGCATCGCCATGCTCTGCGACCAGCGTCTCGATCTCGGCCAGATTGGCCGCGAGCCCGTTCATTTTCCAGTTTCCGGCGGCTAGTTTCCGCATGTTGTCCTCCTCGGGAATGCAAATCGCGCCCAGACTATGTCAGGGCGCGGGCAGGGGGAAGAGGTCCGGTGAGAAGATGTTAGCGGTATCGCTCAGCCTTTCAGGCGCGGGATGCCGTCTGCGGGGGCGGCCTCGGCGCTCAGTTCATCGATATCCTTGAACTTGATCGACTCGCCGCAGCCACAGGCTTCGGCCACGTTGGGATTGCGGAATTTGAAGCCCGATTCGAGCAGGCCGTTCTCGTAATCGATCTCGGTGCCGATCATGAACATCTGCGCGGTCGGCGCGATCAGCACACGCGCCGAGCCTTCCTCAATGACCATATCCATCGGCCCCGCTTCCTGCGCGACCTCCATCGTATATTCCATACCGGCGCAGCCACCCTTCTTCACGCCGATCCGGAAACCGGCGGCGTTCTCGCGGCTCATGAGCTTGGAAATATGCTTCACGGCGGCGGGGGTCATGGTGACAGCGGGCTGTCCGGGAATGCCAAACATGGGAGACTCCTTGGATGAGCCCCCAATCTAGGGGTTCGGCACCGGAATTCCAAGGGCGGGAATGCCGATCGGCGCGAGATGTGCCAACAGGCCCAGTGTCAGATATGCACAGGCAATGGCCCATCCGAAGGAGGCGAGCGTGCCGATGATCACATATTCATTGGCCGCATTATGGTCCGGCCCGCCTTTTGCCTCGAAGCGAAGAATGGATTTGGCGGCAATCAGAAAGCCGATCCCCTGCGGCTGCGCCGTGAGGATCAATACAAAAATCAGGGCGCGTTCGAGCACGCCGATCAGTTGGCCGCCCTTGGGTAGGCCGCCTTCGGGTGCGCGGTCGGCCAGCGGGCGCATCAGGGCGCCAATGGCGAAGCCGCCCGTGCGGATGGTGAGGATTGCGCCAGCAATCAGGGCAAATATAGTGGGCAGATAGGAGATCAAAGGGCTTTGGAGCTGCGTCCAAAGCGTTTGCGACCACAGATCGGGCAGGGCCAGCACCACGGCCACGATCACCGCCAGATGCGCCATCTGGTCGGCCATGAAGACCTGTAGCGCAGGCCCACGCAAAGCGGGCTTGGCCAGATCGATCACGAAATGGCTCAGCAGGATCAGGCCAAGGGCCGCAAGCGCGTCTGGCGCGGGCAGGATTATCCCGAGCACCAGCAGATGCACGCCGGTATGGGCGATGAGCGCGGGCAGTCGGGCGCGCATCCCGCGCTGCCCCTTGGCATGGGCCATCCTTGCCGGCTGGAAGATGAAATCCCCCAGCAGATGCGCCAGCAGCAGGGCGGAGAAGCTCTCGGCACTCATGGCGCCTCCCATAGCGTAAGGGCGCCGGAGATGGCGCTATAGCCCGCACCTTGCAGGGCCTGCGCCACGGCCTGACGGGATTTGCCCAACTGATCGGCCACGCTTTGTTGCGGTGGCGCGGGCAGAGCGAGCATCGGGCACATCGCTTCGGCCTGTTTCTGTGTCCAGCCGTGGCTGAGCGCATCGGCAAGGCAGGTGGCCGCCGACCAAGCCCCGCCCGAGGCATGGCGGATCTCCGCTCCCGTCATCTGGTCCAGAAGCCGCCCTGAGGCGACAAAACCCGGCCCTTGTGCCCTGTTCAGATCGCCGTTTTCGGGAATGTTACCGGTTCCCCGCGCAATCGCGATCCGCGTCTCCAGCCGTGGATCGAGCGCGCGAAGGCAGGCGCGGACCATCAGCGCAAGCCGCAGGTCATAGGCGGGCTGTGCCAATGCCATCTGCCAGCCATCGCCGCGATGACGGTTGAACCATGCCAGCCCGAGCCCTTGCAGGCCGGTCATAGCCGAAAACCCCGCCTCGACGAGATCGGGGGGCAGGCCGGTCGAACCGACGAGGTCACCTGTGAGAATAGCGAGATCCATAGGCAAGCATTATGACTTGCCTATGGCGTAATGCAAGGGGTCTGGCTTGCGAAAGGGCCGTTACATGAAGCCCAGTTCGAGCCGCGCCTCATCGGACATCATATCCATGCCCCATTGCGGATCGAAGGTCATCTCGACATCGACGGATTTGATTCCGGCGACGCAGGAGACCGCATCCTGCACCCAGCCGGGCATTTCGCCCGCCACAGGGCAGCCGGGAGCGGTGAGGGTCATGATGATCTGCACATCATCCTCGTCGCTGATCTCGATCGTATAGATGAGACCCAGATCGTAGATATTCACCGGAATTTCCGGATCAAACACGGTCCGGCACGCGGCAACCACCGAATCATACATCGGATGGTCGATCGTGGAGGGCTTGATCAAGGGAGCGCCTTCCATCGGTGCGTCTTGCTGTGTTTCGGACGTCATAGGAAATTCCCGGATTGGATACGAATAGTTGATTATTGATATAGGGATTGGCGCGGGCTTCGTAAAGTGCGCAGGAGAACACAGGCGAGGTATGGACTGTGGGGGTGGGATTTTGTGACATCAACGGGGCGTGAGCACGGGACCAACAGGTAACGGGGCTGGCCAAAAAAGGGACCTGTATCTGGCCGATCGCACGAGGATAGGGTAGGCCGGTCGGGATATATTCGCAAGGCAGGGGGCAGAGATGACAGAAGACCTGAAGCTGCGCCGACGGGTGCTGCCGCTTCTGGCGGGGCTGCCGCTGCTTCTGGCGGGCAGATCCGCGAAGGCGGAGAAGGGACAGGCGGAGGTGCGGCTCGATGGAACGGAAGAACTTAGCCTGCCATCGGATATGGGCGATTTCGTCATCCGCATTGCCTATCCCGAGGCGCCCGCACCGGCGGGGGGATATGGTGTGATCTATGCGCTGGATGCAGGCTGGAGCTTCGGCACCCTGCGCGATGCAGTGCGGCTGCGCGGGCAGGACCCCGCGCGGGCGGACGCAGCCCCCGTGGCGGTGGTGGCCATCGGTTGGCCTGCGCGTGATCTTGTCGATATGGCGCGGCGCACGCAGGATCTGACCGGGGCGGGGGTCGAGCGGCTTCTCGGCTGGATGAAGGCTGTGCTGATGCCCGAGATAGAGACGCGCTTTGCCTGCGATCCGGCGCAGCGGATGATCTGCGGCCACTCCTTTGGCGGGTCTTTTGCACTGCAGGCGCGCCGCCTTGCGCCCGGTCTCTTCTCGCATGTCGCCGCGGGCAGCCCGTCGATCTGGACCGATCCGCAGGCGCTCTTGGGGGCGGCCAAGGGCGAGGGCAAGCTGTTTATCACCATTGGCGGGCAGGAGACCGCACATGCCGCCGAGGCCGCCCATCAGCCCGCCGACCGCGTGGCGCGGATCCGCGAGCGCGACATGATGGGGCGGGCACGCCAGCTGGCCGAAGGCGCGGGCGTGCCACTGAAGATCTATGACGGGTTGTCGCATGGCGCCTCGGCCACGCCGTTCTATGCGGATGCGGTGAGTTTCCTGCGGCAGGCCTGAGGGCGTGTGCGCTCAGCTCAGGAAATAGAGCGAGAAGATCGGCGCGGCCGCAGCGCCAATGGCGCGCGCGTTATGGCCTGTCTTGGCTTCCAGCACATCGGGAGGCAGGATGCCGTTCATCTCGAGCGCCGCCAATGTCTCGCGCACCTTGGCAACCAGCTGTGCCCGAACCGGTTCGGGGAAGGCCCCGTCAATCACCAATGCCTGAAAATCGACCACTGCACAGGCTTCGCGGGCGGCTTGTGCAATCGCCCTGGCGCTACGGTCGAGCCACGGTTCCAGAAGCGACTGATAGGGGGTCCAGTCCTGCGGCATCCGCCACATTCCCGCCGCATCCATCCCCGCATCACGGATCGCGGCCTCCAGCAGGAAGATCGAGGCCTCATCGGCCAGCGTTGTCCTCTGCCCCTCGATCGACATCACCCGCAGCGCGCCCAGCATGCCCGCGTTATGGCGGTTGCCTTCGACCACGGCGCCATTGAGCGAAATCCCGCCCGTCAGATAGGATCCCAGAAAGACATTGGCGAAGTCGCTGACCTCGCGCCCGCGCCCGTAATATTGCTCGGCGCAGCAGGCGGCCGTGCCGTCATTGATCAGGCTGACAGGCAGCTTGCTGAACTCGGCCACGCGTTCGACCAGATCGCAGCCCAGCCATTCGGGAAAATGCCTGCCCGCGATATCGCAGCTCTCGGTGGCCCGCCACAGATCCAGCGGCGCGGTAATCCCGATGCCGCAAAGGCGCCCGACCTGTTCGGGACGCAGCTCGCCCGACAGCGAGGCGATACCCTCTTTCAGATAGTCGAGGATCAGCTGTGGGGTGGGGCGCTCGTAAGTGCATTGGCTTTGCGCAAGCACCTGACCGTCCAGCGCCATCATCACCAGATCCGAGGTCCGGCGCCCGATCTTCAGCCCGAAGCTGATCGCACCGTCGGGATTGATGCCCATCGGCAGCGAGGGCTTGCCCACGCGTCCGCGCTGCGGTTTGCCGCGCAGCAGGAACCCGTCCGTTTCGAGGCGGCGCAGGATAGTGGAGATCGTCTGGGCGGACAGATCGATCCGTTTGGCAATCTCGGCACCCGGCAGGGCACCATCGCGATGGATGAGGCTGAGAACGAGACGCTCGTTATGGGCACGCACACCGGTGTGGTTGACGCCCAGCCGCTGCGAGGAAAATTCCCCACCATCCATGATTGCTCTCCTTGAAGGCGGATATCCGTATCGCTGACATGGTTGGCTGTAGGATGCGCAGTCGCAGGGTGCGGCCGCGCGCTTTTATGTAAAAAGCTGACCAGTCAGATCGGGATACTAGCGTAGTTTCGACGAATGGTCGAGAGAGTGGCCGGTGCTTTTGCCACAAACCGCCGATTTCGGGGGTGACGTCGCGGCGGGCGCTTACTCGCCGCCGAGCAGCGCCGCCAGCATGCCCACCGCGATCTCGTCGAGCAGCGTCTGCTGTTCTTCCGACAGGAGCGCGGTCGGAAGAACGGGCGAGGAGATTTTCATGCCCAGAAACAGCATCGAGACCGCCACGATCTCCACACGGAACTTCTCGCCATGTTCGGCGATGAGCGGATCGACGAAAAGCCTCTGTACCGCGTCCTGGATCTGCGGCTTTACGGCCTCGCAGGCCAGAGACTGGCTGATGATCGGGAGCGGGCCGTAATTCAGCGTGCGCAGATCGCCATTACGGATACGTTCGATGATGAAGCGCGTGAAGGTCGAGCAGCGCTTGGCATCCTCGAAGCACATCTCGAGGGCGCGGTCGATCACGGCCTGGAACAGCTTTTGCTTGCCGCCCTGTGAACGGTGCAGATAGGCGACATCGACCCCCACATCGGCGGCAATGTCGCGCAGATTGCACGCATCAAAGCTGCGCGCTGAGAAATGATCATGCGCAACCTCGATCATACGATCGCGGGTCGTTGAGGAGGCTGGGGAGGTGACAGTTTTGATCATCGGACCTTGAGTGCCAGCATCACGATACACCCGTGGGGATATATATCGGGCCTCTGGCAATAGAGAGGGTGGAATATCGGGTTCATGCGACCGTAGCGGTCTCATAACACGTTGTCCACGCGTCATTCTTTAAGGGCGGGTAAATTGTTGCCCTAGAGTTATTTTGGCACCGGTTCCTTGCAGCAAGGAGCGTGGTATACGGTTGCACACATTGACTTGGCGACGGACGCGGGTTACCCGTTTGCAAATCATGCGCGGCGGGTCCAGTCTGCGCACAACTCTTTCCCAACGGGCATCTGCCCAAGACCAGCTCGGAGACCGTTCTTCATGGCAAACAAGACCCCCGATATCATCTACACCATTGTTGACGAAGCGCCCCAGCTGGCGTCGGGCTCGCTTCTGCCGATCGTGAGCGCCTTTGCAGGTGCAGCAGGTCTGGGTGTTGAGACGCGCGATATCTCGCTTGCGGGCCGTATTCTGGCGACCTTCCCCGATTACCTGACCGATGATCAGAAGATCACCGATGATCTGGCCGAACTGGGCGAGCTGGTGAAGACGCCCGAGGCGAATGTCATCAAGCTGCCGAACATCTCGGCTTCGGTGCCGCAGCTGACCGCCGCGATCAAGGAATTACAGGCGCAGGGCTACAAACTGCCCGACTATCCCTACGAGCCCTCGACCGACGAGGAAAAGGACGTGCGTGCGCGCTACGACACCATCAAGGGCTCGGCGGTGAACCCCGTCCTGCGCGAGGGCAACTCGGACCGTCGCTCGGCCAAAGCGGTCAAGAACTACGCCATGCAGCACCCGCATTCGATGGGCGAATGGTCGAAAGACAGCAAGACCACCGTGGCCTCGATGTCGGGCAATGACTTCTTTGCCAATGAAAAGTCGGCGACTCTGTCGGACGCCACTGGCGCGAAGATCGTCTTCACCGCCGAAGACGGCACCGAGACCGTTCTGAAATCGGGTCTGAAATATCAGGCCGGCGAGATCGTCGATGCGACCTTCCTCTCGGCCAAGGCGCTCAATGCGTTTGTCAAAGCCGAGATCGAGAGCATGGAGCCGGGCGTGCTGTTCTCTGTCCATCTCAAAGCCACGATGATGAAGGTCTCCGACCCGATCATCTTCGGCCATTTCGTGTCGGTCTATCTGGAAGACTTCCTTGCCAAGCATGGCGAGACCGTGAAGGCATTGGGCTTCAATCCCAATGGCGGCATCGGTGATCTGGAAGCCCGCATCAAGGGCAATGCCGAGCTGGAAGCGGACCTGAAGGCAGCGCTGGCCGCCAAGCCGCCGATGTATATGGTCAATTCCGACAAGGGTATCACCAACCTGCACGTTCCTTCGGATGTGATCATCGACGCGTCGATGCCCGCCGTGATCCGCGCAGGCGGTATCGGCTGGGGTCCGGATGGCAAAGCTGCCGACACCAAATGCTGCATTCCGGATAACTCCTATGCCGGCGTCTATGACGAGACGATCAATTACTTCAAGGAGACCGGCAAGCTGGACGTGACCACCTGTGGCGCGGTCTCCAACGTGGGTCTGATGGCGCAGAAAGCCGAAGAATACGGCTCGCACCCGACCACCTTCGAGATCGCAGCCAATGGCAAGGTCGAGATCGTTCTGGACAATGGCACCGTGCTGCATTCGCACACTGTCGAAGCAGGCGATATCTGGCGCTCGGCCACGGTCAAGAAAGCGCCGATCGAGGACTGGATCCGTCTGGCGATCCGCCGCACCAAGGCCACCGGCCTTGCGGCCTTCTGGCTCGATGCCAACCGCGCCCATGACGCCGAGCTGATCAAATATGTCGAACCCGCGCTGAAAGAGGCCGGTATCGAGATCCCGATCATGGCGCCGCGCGAAGCTACCCGCTTTACCTTCGTCGAGATGCGCAAGGGCAATGACGTGGTCACCATTACCGGCAACGTGCTGCGCGACTACCTGACCGACCTCTTCCCGATCCTCGAGCTGGGCACCTCGGCCAAGATGCTCTCGATCGTGTCGCTGATGCAGGGCGGCGGTCTGTTCGAGACCGGTGCAGGTGGCTCGGCCCCCAAACACGTCCAGCAGCTGGTCGAAGAGAACCACCTGCGCTGGGACAGCCTTGGCGAGTTCTGCGCGCTTGGCGAGAGCTTCAAGTTCCTGGCCGAGAAGGGCAATGCGAAGGCAGGCGTTCTGGCGGCAGCGGTCGAGGATGCGACCCAGAAGGTGCTCGAGGACAACCGCTCGCCCGAGCGCAAGGTCGGCCAGCCCGATAACCGTTCGTCGCATTACTGGTTTGCCCGTTACTGGGCCGTGGCGATGGCAGCCCAGGACGAGGATGCCGAGCTGAAGGCGCATTTCGCCCCCATCGCCAAGGCACTTGTGGACGGCGAGGATGCGATCCTCGGCGAGCTGAAAGCGGCAGAGGGCAAGGCTGTGGATCTGGGTGGCTACTACCACGCCGATCCCGCCAAGGTCGCAGCGGTAATGCGTCCCTCGGCCACGCTGAACGCGATCATCGGCTGATCCAACGGCGTTGAATGATACGGAAAAAGGGGGCTCGAAGCCCCCTTTTTTATGCCGGACCACTTCAGATAGCGCAAATCCTGCCCTGAGCCAGCTTGTCAAAAAACCTTAATACAAATGGCAAGGAGACGTCACATAGGCGCTTTAGCGCTTCGCTCAACAGATCACGACAGCCTCACGAAGGGGATAGAAGATGTTGAAGACGTTGATGATGGGCACCGCACTTGTGGCGGCCTCGGCAACCATGGCGGCGGCCAAGACGCAGGTCACCTGGTGGCATGCGATGGGCGGCGAGCTGGGCCAGAAGCTCGAAGAGATCGTGGCCGATTACAACGCCAGCCAGGATGAATATGAAGTCATTCCGACCTATAAAGGCACCTATACCGAAACGATGACTGCGGCGATCGCCGCGTTCCGCGCCAAGCAGCAGCCCGATATCGTGCAGGTCTTCGAGGTGGGCACCGGCACGATGATGGCGGCCAAGGGCGCGGTCTATCCGGTCTACCAGCTGATGAAGGATGCGGGCGCCGATTTCGACCCTGATGCCTATCTTCCGGCGGTCGCGGGCTATTACACCGACACCGATGGCAATATGCTCTCGATGCCCTTCAACTCCTCGACCCCCGTCCTCTATTACAACAAGGACGAGTTTGCCAAAGCGGGTCTCGACCCGAACACGCCGCCCAAGACCTGGGCCGATATGGAAGCCTTCTCCAAGAAGATCGTCGAGTCGGGCGCGGCGGAGTGCGGTTTCACCAGTGCATGGATCTCATGGGCGCAGACCGAGAATTTCTCGGCATGGCACAATCTGCCCATCGGCACGATGGAGAACGGTTTCGGCGGGCTTGGTGCCGAGCTGACGCTGGCTGATGACCTGCGTGCGCGTCACTGGGGCAATCTGGCCAAATGGCAGAAAGAGGGTCTTTACCGCTATGCCGGTCCGGGCGGTGGCGATGACGCAAACCCCGCCTTCCAGTCGGGCACCTGTGCGATGGTCATGAACTCCTCGGGCTCGCGCGCGGGTCTGATGGCCAATTCCAAATTCGATGTCGGCGTCGGCATGCTGCCCTATTACGATGATGTCGAGGGTGCACCGCAGAACTCGATCATCGGCGGCGCGACGCTCTGGGTCCTGCAGGGCCACTCGAAAGAGGAATATAAGGGTGTGGCCGATTTCTTCACCTATCTCTCCTCGCCGGAAGTTCAGGCCGACTGGCACCAGTTCTCGGGCTATCTGCCGATCACCAAAGCGGCCTATTCGCTCAGCCAGGAGCAGGGCTATTACGAGCAGAACCCCGGCGCGGATGTGGCGATCAAGCAGATCACGCTGAACATTCCTACCGAGAATTCCAAAGGTCTGCGCTTTGGCAATTACGTCCAGATCCGCTCGATCATCGATGAGGAATTCGAGGCGCTTCTGGGCGGCAAGAAAACCGCGATGGAGGCCCTGCAGTCGGTTGACGAGCGCGGCAACAAGCTCCTGCGCGAGTTCGAGAAAGCCAACCAGTAACGGCTGACACAGTCCGCGAAGGCCCGCGCATCCGGCGGGCCTTCGTGCCGTTTGACAGGATCTGACGATGCAGACCAAAAAGACGATCTTCCGCTCAAAAGGGCTGCCCTATCTGCTCCTTGCCCCGCAGCTGGTGATCACCGTGATCTTCTTCCTCTGGCCTGCGGGTCAGGCCATGTGGCAGAGCTTCCTGCGGCAGGATGCGTTCGGGTTTTCCACGCAATTCGTGGGGCTCGAAAACTATATCGCGCTGTTTGAGGATCCGAGCTATCTGAACTCCTTCAAGGTCACGGCGGTGTTCTCGGTGCTGGTGGCGGGCGTGTCGATGGGGGCGGGGCTGGTGTTTGCCGCCTGTGTGGACCGCGTGATCCGCGCCAACCGTGCCTATACCACGTTTCTGGTTTGGCCCTATGCGGTGGCACCTGCGGTGGCAGGGGTTCTGTGGTGGTTCATGTTCAACCCGACCATTGGCATTATGTCCTATGCACTGCGCCAGTTGGGCTATGACTGGAACCAGTCGACCTATGCAAGTGATGCGATGATTCTTGTGGTGCTGGCGGCGAGCTGGAAACAGATCAGCTATAATTTCCTGTTCTTCGTGGCGGGGTTGCAGGCCATTCCAGCCTCATTGCGCGAGGCGGCGGCCATTGATGGCGCAGGCCCCGTGCGACGCTTCTGGAGCGTGGTCTTCCCTCTTCTGTCGCCCACGACCTTCTTCCTGTTGGTCATCAACATCACCTATACGATGTTCGACACCTTTGCCGTGATCGATGCGGCGACCGCGGGCGGACCGGCGCAAGCCACCAATATCCTTGTCTACAAGGTCTATCAGGACGGGTTCGTGGGGCTCAACATGGGGGCGTCGGCGGCGCAATCGGTGGTGCTGATGGGCATCGTCATCGCGCTGACCGTGATCCAGTTCCGCTATATTGAACGTAAGGTGGAGTATTGAGATGGTCGAGAACAGACCGCTTCTGACAATCCTGTCGCATGTCATCCTGATCCTCGGTGTGGCGGCCGTGGCGCTGCCCGTGTGGCTTGCGCTTGTGGCCTCCACCCATCCGACCTCGAGTTTCGTGTCGGGCACCGTGCCCTTGTGGTTCGGCTCCGAGGGGATCAGATCCTATCTCACCATGCTGGGTCAGGGGGTCTCGACCTCGGGCACGCCGCCGCTGGGGTATATGCTGTTCAACAGCCTTGTGATGGCGCTGACCATCACCATCGGCAAGATCGCGATCTCGATCACCTCGGCCTTCGCCATCTGCTATTTCCGCTTTCCGGGCCGGCAGTTGGCCTTCTGGATGATCTTCATCACGCTGATGCTGCCCGTCGAGGTGCGGATCGTGCCGACCTTCGAGGTGGTGGCCAATCTGGGGCTCCTCAATTCCTATGCGGGGCTGTCCATCCCGCTCATCGCCTCGGCCACGGCGACCTTCCTCTTCCGGCAGGTGTTCCTGACACTGCCCGACGAGCTGACCGAGGCCGCGCGGATCGACGGGGCGGGGCCGCTGAAATTCTTCTGGGATCATGCGCTGCCGCTGTCGCGCACCAATATCGCGGCGCTTTCGGTGATTTTGTTCATCTATGGCTGGAACCAGTATCTCTGGCCGCTGATCGTCACCACCGACGAGCGCTATTACACCATTGTCATGGGGATCAAACGGATGGCTTCGGTCGTCGATGATATCCCGCGCTGGAACGAGGTCATGGCGACTGTCGTGCTGGCCATGCTGCCCCCCGTGATCGTGGTGATCGCAATGCAGAAGCTCTTTGTCAAAGGGCTTGTCGAGACGGAGAAATAACATGGCCGCAATTACCCTATCGGAAGTCGTCAAGACCTATGCAGGCGCTACGGCCCCCACGGTGAAGAGCGTCGATCTGACCATCGAGGATGGCGAGTTCTGCGTGCTGGTCGGGCCATCAGGCTGCGGGAAATCCACGTTGTTGCGGATGATCGCGGGCCTTGAAACGGTGACGGGCGGCGAGATCGCCATCGGCGGGCGGGTCGTGAACGACCTCGAGCCGATGGATCGCGACATCGCGATGGTGTTCCAGAACTACGCGCTCTATCCGCATATGTCGGTGCGCGAGAACCTGTCTTACGGGCTAAAAAACCGCCGCATGCCCAAGCCCGAGATTGCCGCGCGAGTCGAGGACGTCGCCCGTATCCTGCAGATCGGGCCGTTCCTCGACCGCAAGCCGCGTGCGCTGTCGGGCGGGCAACGCCAGCGGGTGGCGATGGGGCGCGCCATCGTGCGCGAACCTTCGGTCTTCCTGTTCGACGAGCCGCTCTCCAACCTCGATGCGAAACTGCGCGTATCGATGCGCGGCGAGATCAAGCAGCTGCAAAAGCGCCTGGGCACCACTTCGGTCTATGTCACCCATGACCAGATGGAGGCGATGACACTGGCCGATAAGCTGGTCGTGCTCAATGGCGGGCAGATCGAACAGGTGGGCACGCCGCTCGAGTTGTATCGCACTCCGCAAACCGTGTTTGTTGCGGGCTTCATCGGCTCGCCGGGGATGAACCTGATCGATGCGCGGATCGAGAACAATGTGCTGATGGTCGATGATCTGGCCATTGCTGCGGATGTGCCGGGGCGCGGCGAGGTCGTGGCGGGGCTCAGGCCCGAGACGGTCACCCTGCGGGCAGGCGCGGGGGCGTTCCGCACCGCTTATGTCGAGGATCTGGGCAATAGCCGCCTTGTGCATGGCACGCTGGGTGGCCAGCCCTTTGCCGCGCAGGTGCCGCCCGAGACGGAGATCGAGCCGAACATGCAGCTTGCGGTCGACCCCGCCGGCCTGCATCTTTTCGATCCGATCACGGGGCGGCGTATCGGGCGGGGTGCGCATCCCGCGACACAGACCCCGCAGTTGATGGGCATTTGAGCAATACGCGATTGCATAAATGCAGCGGAAAGGCGCGCGCCTTTCCGTCAGTCGAAGAGACGCGCCACCAGCACACCGAGCCACAGCGAGACACCGGTCAGCACCGTGCCCCAGAGCGTATCGGTGATGACCTGCTCCCACGACCAGTCGCGCATCACCGCGAGCGAGGTGAACTCGTAGGTGCCATAGGCTAGCGCCCCCAGCACCGCCCCGTTGATCAGCGCCTGCACCGGCGCATCGGCACGAAGTGCGGGCAGGCTGACCAGAAATACCGCGCCCGCCACATAGGCCAGATAGAAGACCGCCGCAGGCCCCATGCGGAACGGATCGGCATAGAGGTCCGAGATATGGCGGTCGAAGACCGGTTTCACGATGAATTTCAGCCCGACCATATCGAGACCGAGAAAAATGATTGTGGAGGCGATATAGGCCGAGAGGATCTGGAGCATGGGGCTCTCCTTTTGGAACTGTTGCAAGAGCAACGCCGCCCGTGGCGCGGAAGTTTCAGCGTCTTGCGGAAATCATGCGCCCCAGGTCCGTTCCAGCAACCCCAGCCAGTTCTCATGGGCGATCTTCTTTACCAGATCCTCGCCAAAGCCGTGATCGAGCATTGCCTGCAGCAATCTGGGCAGGCCCGAGACATCGCCAAGACAGGACGGAATGTCGGCCCCGTCGAAATCCGAGCCGAGCCCGATATGATCCTCGCCGAGGATCGACAGAAGGTGATCGAGGTGGCGCATCATCTCGTCCCAGCCGCAATCGCCGCGCATCCCGTCAGGGCGCAGGAATTGCGTGGCATAATTGAGGCCGACCATCCCGCCAGTCTCGCGGATCTGCGTCAGTTGGCGATCGGTCAGATTGCGCGCCGATGGCGTGACCACATGCGCATTGGAATGGGTGGCCACCAGAGGTGCATCGCTCAGGCGGGCCACATCGTCGAAGCCCTTCTCGTTGAGATGGCTCAGATCGATCATGATCCTCAGCGCATTGCATTCACGGATCAGGTCCTTGCCCGCCATGGTCAGCCCGTCGCCGGTATCGGGGGCGGAGGGATAGGCAAAGGGCACCCCGTGGCCAAAGACGGTGGGCCGCGACCAGACCGGTCCGAGCGAGCGCAGCCCCGCCGCGTGCCAGACATGGAGCGAATCCAGATCGGGGCTGATCGCCTCCGCGCCCTCTATATGCAGAATCGCCGCGATCTTTCCAGCGGCCATCGCGGCCCGGATCTGGGCGGATGTCCTGCAAATTTGCAGATCGCCCTTGCGTTCAAGCCACATCAGATGGCCGGTCTCGGCCAGTGCTACATCCACCGCTTCGGTCATCGGCATCATTGGCGGCAGATCGAGGCAATAGGGCGGGTTATCCATCGCGGCAAACATCTGCGCCAGATCGCCCGACATCGGCGAGGGAGTGTAGATGGCAAAAAAGCCGCCTGCAAAATTTCCTGCCTTGGCGCGCGGTAGGTCGATCTGTCCGCGACCATCCGCACCGCTCCAGATCGCCTCGCGGCGGGCAGGATCTTTCAAAAGCCGCAGCAGGAAGTCGTTATGGCCGTCGAAAACGGGGATCTGGGGCAAACTGGACACGAAACTCTCCATCGGATTTCTGGGCGCGGGCTGCCCGTTAGGCCGCACCTGCGCTAATGAGTCGCAGTGAACACCCTTTGCCGGATGTGTAAAAGAGCCGATTGCGTCGAATTGACATTCATATTTCTGCAGAGCTACATTGCACAAATGCAGCATGAATTCGACTGGAACGATCTGAAGTTCTTTCTTGCACTTCACAGATCAAAACGCATGGTCGCGGCCGCGCAGGCGCTCGGGATCGACCAGACCACAATCGCTCGGCGTGTGCGCCAGCTGGAGAAATCCATTGGCGCGCAGCTTTTCACCAAATCTCCTGATGGCTACGAGGTCACGCCCGCGGGCGAACGTATCCTGCCGATGGCGCTCGAGATCGAGCGCGCGACAGGGCGGGCCCGCGAGGAGATCGGGGGCGAGGCGGGGCGCGCTTCGGGCACCGTCAGGGTGGGCGCGCCCGACGGTCTGGGGATCCACTTCGTGGCGCCCGTGCTCACGCAATTCCAAGAGGAGTATCCCGATATCCGGATCGAGCTTCTGGTCCGCTCGCGCACGTTCCGGCTGTCTCGGCAAGAGGCGCACCTAACGTTTTCAATGGCTTTGCCGACATCAGGGCGGCTTCTGGCACGGCGGATGACGGAATACCATCTGGGGTTCTACGCCTCGCGGGACTATCTGGCAAAGCATGGAACGCCCAAGACGATCGATGACCTTAAGGCCCATAACTATGTGGGCTATGTCGACGAGCTGCTGCCCACGGATGCGATGCGCTATCAGGTCGAGCTGGGGATCACCAATCCCGTGCTCTTCGGTTCGAACTCGATCCTCGCGCAGCGTGAGGCTATCCGGGAGGGCGCGGGGATCGGTGTGCTGCCCGCCTATGTTATCCATGACGATCCTGATCTCGTGCCGATCCTCGCGCCGCGCCATGTGCTCAAGCGCACGATGTGGATCCTGTCGCACCAGTCCACCGAAGACCTCGCGCGGGTCCGGCTTGTCTCGGAATATTTACAGAACGCGACCCGCGCATCGCGGGCCCGTTTCGTGTTGTGACGCCGCGTCTCGAGTGCGGAATCCGGATTTGATTGACCCTAGGTAAATCAAGAAACTTGAATAACCCGCTGGACGTCGGATGCGCCACATGCTTCAACTGCCTTACACGGTTCGAACCTGTCGTGCTTGGGTCCGGATCGAGTGGGAGGAACGACAATGATGCCGGTTGCATATCGGCTCTCGGGGAGGGGAGCTGGTGTCGGGTTGGAGGACCCTCGGTGTGATTGCTGTGGATCTGCAAGTCAGATCAAATAAGGACCGTATCGTGCCCCTGATCGGGGAGGACAGGCGCGGCGCGATACGGTCCACTTTTTTCAGACACGCAGAGTGGCGCCCGATGGGCGCCTTTTTCAGTTTATACGCCGGGCCGGCAAGGCCACGTCCGGCAGGACCTAACCCGGGAAGATCCGCGCCATCTCGCGGTCGAATTTCGCCCATGTCATAGTGGCCTTGTTGCCCGCATATCCATGGTAATGCGATTGCCCGGTCGAGGTTGGCAGGCCGGCCCAGATCTTGGCGAGATTGTTCATGAAGCCCTGACGCGAGAGCGTGCCCGCAATCAGTCTGCTCAGCCCCGCCTCCTCGAGGAGCAGGTCTGCCAGACGGTCCTGGATATCGGGGCTGAACCGGGTGCTGGTGTCCAGCTCCAGCATATTGGCAAGCCGCCTGAGCGTGGTCGGGATGAACTGGTAGCGCCCGATGGCATGGGGCTGGCCGGGGGTCGCGTCGATCCATTGGTAGATCTGGCCCAGCGTCATCTGGCTCGGCGCGCGTGCGGGGCGGCGCTTGGCACCGTAATTGACCGCGTCATACCCCGCAGGGCCAGCTTCTGCTTGCGCGATCAGGTGACGGATCCATTGGGCCTCATCCGAGCCCTGCCGCATGAAGGGCGCAAGACGGGCGATCGGCTCCATCGGGTCCATCAGGCTGTCAGGGTTCTCGGCGGTGCGGTTGGCACGCACACGGCGCGGCATGGGGGCAAAGAAGCTCGAGCCTCCGGTGCCGGCAAAGAGGCTACCAGGCAGGAGCGGCCCCGCCTCCGCAGCGACAGCCGCCGCCTGCTCCTTGGTGGGAAGGCTTGCCAGCTCGACCAGCGGAGTGGCGGCTGACTGGCCTTGCAAAGACGGGATGAGGGCCTGCGAACGCTCGACAGTGCCTCCCTGCGCGGCCAGCAGCGACACAGGCTGCGCCGCGACCGGCGCGGTCGCGAGGCTGGCGAGGGCGAGCGGCAGGGCGCGCAAGAAAAAGCCATACTGGCACATAGGCAATCCCGGGTTCTGGATGTCCCTGTGTTTCTGCCAGCGATATCTTCAGAAATCGTTTATGCGCACGAAGACTCGCGCCGGAGGCGAGCGTATGAAAAAGGCCCCGGATCGCTCCGGGGCCTTCGCAGTCGGTTTTCAGGATTTCAGAGCTTCTCGCCCCGCACGCTCTTGTCGGAGATCTTGCGGATCAGGACATAGAAGCTCGGGACGAGGAAAATCCCGATGAAGGTGGCCGCCACCATACCGCCCAGAACACCGATGCCGATGGCATTCTGTGCCGCAGCCCCCGCGCCCGAGGCGCGTGCCAGAGGCAGAACCCCGAGCATGAAGGCGATGGAGGTCATCAGGATCGGGCGCAGACGCATCCGGGCGGCCTCGATCGTGGCCTCGTAGAGTTTCTTGCCCTCGGCCTCGAGATCCTTGGCGAATTCCACGATCAGGATCGCGTTCTTCGCGGCCAGACCGACCGTCGTCAGCAGGCCCACCTTGAAGTAGACGTCATTCGACTGGCCGAAGAGCTTGGCTGCCGCAAGCGCGCCCAGCACCCCGATCGGCACCACCAGCATGACGGAGATCGGGATCGACCAGCTTTCATAGAGCGCCGCGAGGAACAGGAAGACCACCAGAACCGAGATCGCATAGAGCATCGGTGCCTGATTGCCCGACTGGCGTTCCTGATAGGACATGCCGGTCCAGGAGGCGGAATAGCCACCGTCCATATCGGCCACCAGTTTCTCCATCTCGTTCATCGCATCGCCCGAGGAGTAGCCATCCCCCGCGCTGCCCTGCACCTCGATGGCCTGTGTGCCACCGATCCGCGACAGCGAGGGCGAGACGCTCTGCCATCCGGTCGTCATGAAGGCCGAGAAGGGCACCATGTCGCCATCGGTATTGCGCGCATACCATTTGCCGATATCCTCGGGCTGCATCCGGTAGGGAGCATCCCCTTGAACGATCACGGGGTTGAGGTTGCCGTCCTGATTGTAGTCGTTGACATTGCTCGAGGCGAAAATGGTCGAGAGCATCGAATTGACCTCGGAAATGGTCAGCCCGAAGCTTTCCGCCTTCTGCTGGTCGACATTGATCTTCAGCGCGGCCTCCTCCTCGTTATTGTTCACGCGGACTGCAGAGAGCATCTTGTCCTGATTTGCCGTAGCCACGAGTTTGTTGGCTGCAGCGCGCAGTTTCTCGATGCCCTGATTGCCCTGATCCACGAGATACATCGAGAAGCCGGTCGAATTGCCCAGACCCTGAATTGCGGGCGGAAGCAGGAAGTAGATTTGACCTTTGCGGCTCGATCCGAACTTGGCCATCGCCCGCCCGACCACTGCCGAAGCCGCAGCCTGTGCATCGGTCCGGTCGTCGAAGTCCTTCAGCTTGGCAAAGAGCAGCGCGTTGTTCTGGCCGGTCCCCGTGAAGGAGAAGCCCAGCACCCCGAAGGTCGAGGTCACATAGTCCTTCTCGTCATTGAGCAGGTAGTCCTCCACCTTGGTCATCACATCCTTGGTCTGCGCCTGTGTGGCGCCTTCCTGCAATGTGATCATCACCATGACAGCGCCCTGGTCCTCCGTTGGCAGGAACGAGCTGGGCAGGTTCTTGTAGAGCACGACAACGCCGCCCACCGAGGCTGCCAGAATGACCAGCGCGATGATCGGCGCTTTCAGCAGTTTCGTGACGGTGCTGATATAGAAGTCGTTCAGCCGGTCGAAATTGCGGTTGAACCAGCGCGCGGGCGCGGGGGGCTGCTTGCCGTCGCTATGTTTGAGCATCGTCGCACAAAGCGCGGGCGTGATGATGATGGCCACCACCGCCGACAGGACCATGGCCGAGATGATCGTCACCGAGAACTGGCGATAGATCACACCGGTCGAGCCCCCGAAGAAGGCCATCGGCAGGAACACCGCCGACAGGACCAGCGCGATCCCGATCAACGCGCCCACGATCTGGCCCATCGAGCGGATCGTCGCCTGCAGTGGCGTGAGGTCGTCTTCCTCCATCACCCGCTCGACGTTTTCCACCACCACGATGGCGTCATCGACCAAGAGGCCGATGGCCAGAACCATGGCGAACATCGTCAGCGTGTTGATCGAATAGCCGAAGACCGACAGGATCCCGAAGGCCCCGAGCAGAACCACGGGCACGGCGATGATCGGGATCAGCGTCGCGCGCCATTTCTGCAAGAAGACGAGGATCACGATCAGCACGAGGCCGATGGCCTCGAAGAGCGTATGCTCCACCTTGCCAATCGAGGCTTCCACGAAGGGCGAGGTATCATAGGCGTATTTCACCTCGACACCTGCCGGAAGGCTCTTGGCGATCTCGTCGATCTTGGCCCGCACGGCTGCCGCGGTATCCACCGCATTCGCACCGGTCGAGAGGTTCACCCCGAAGCCCGAGGCGTTCTGGCCGTTGAAGCGCGACTGGGTGCCGTAATCTTCCTGACCCAGAACGACCCGCGCCACATCGCCCAGGAAGACTGTGCCGCCATCGGCATCGGTTTTGAGAAGGATATTCTCGAAATCCTCGACCGAGGTCAGTTGGCTCTGCGCGGTGATGGTGGCGGTGAAGGTCTGCCCCGCCGTCGTGGGTTGCGAGCCCAGCGAGCCGACCGAGACGTTGGTGTTCTGCGCGGTGATCGCATCGGTCACATCTGTCGCGGTCAGATCATACTGGCGCAGTTTCAGCGGATCGAGCCAGACGCGCATTGCGTAGCCCGAGCCGAAGGAATTGATCGAGCCCACACCCTGCACCCGTTGCACCGGATCCTCGATCTGGTTGGCGACCATGTCGCCCAGCTGGATCTGGGTGTAGCGGTTATCTTCCGATACGAGTGCTGCCACCAGCAGGATCGAACTGGAGGAGCGCGAAACGCTCACACCCTGCTGCACCACCGAATCCGGTAGCTGGCTTTCGACCTGGGAGATCTTGTTCTGCACATCGTTCTGGGCGTCGATCGGGTCGATGGACTCGTCATAGGTCAGGGTGATGCTGACCTTTCCTTCCGAGCTTTTCGACACCATGTAAAGAAGGCCATCGAGGCCGGTGAGCGCATCTTCAAGCGTGGAGGTTACCGAGTTCTGCACGGTCTCTGCGGTAGCGCCTGTATAGGTGGCAGAGATCCGCACCGTTGTCGGCGCGATTTCGGGATATTGCGCCACGGGCAGCGAGGTCAGGCCAAGCGTGCCTGCCAGCATGATCGTGATCGCGATAACCCAAGCGAAAATCGGGCGGTGGATAAAGAAATTGACCATCAGCCCTTACTCGCTGGCCTTGCCGGACGCATCCGAGCCGTCGGTCTGGGCATCCTCGACGACGCCTTCGTCATTGATGGTAACCGGCACTGTCTCGATCTCGGCTTCATTTTGCAGGTTCATCAACCCGTCGACGATCAGCTTGTCGCCATCTTTCAGGCCGCTGGTGACGATCCATTGATTGTTATACGAGCCATTGGTGCTCAGGGTGACCTGCTCGGCCTTGTTCTCGTCCGAGGCGATGAAGGCGGTCAGCGTGCCGTCGCTCTTGCGGGTAGTGGCGTTTTGCGGGATCAGGATCGCCTTGGTCGTGCCAAGTGTCATCGTCACACGCAGGAACTGGCCGGGAAGCATTTTCGCATCGGGATTGTCGAACTGGACGCGGTAATCCACGGTGCCGGTCGTATCCGACACGACCGCGGAGGGCGCCACCAGTTTGCCATCCCGCGGATAGACATCACCGGTTTCCAGCGTCACCTGTGCCTTTACGTCATCGCTGGTCTTTAGCGTTCCAGCCGCGATCATATCCTTGGTGCGCTGCATCTGGGCAGAGCTTTCGGAGACATCGACATAGATCGGATCGAGCCGCGTGACCGTGGTCAGCGCATCCGTCTGGTTGGCTGTCACGAGCGAGCCCACCGAGGTCTCGGGCACTTCGACCACACCGTCGATCGGGCTTTCCACATGGGTGCGGTCCAGATTGAGTTGCGCGGTCTGCAGGCTGGCCTGCGCCGATTTCACATCCGCTTTTGCCGATGCCAGCGAGGAGCGTGCATCTTCCAGTTCGGTTTGGGTCACGCCAACGCTGCGGATCTTGTCATAGCGGTTGAAGGTCGATTGTGCGGTCTGCTCGGCGGCCTGCGCCGAATCGACTGCCGCCTGCGCCGCCGCGAGTTCCGCCTCGTAGGTGTCGGGTTCGATCTCGAACAACACGGTGCCCTTTTTCACCAGCGCGCCGCGTTTATACGGGATTGCGGTGATCATGCCTTCGACGCGCGGACGGATATCGGCCTGCTCATAGGCCACTGCACGGCCGGGCAGCGTTACGATATAGGGGACGTCACTTTCCGCAACGGTAATGACGCCAACCTGTTTCGGGCCTTGCTGTGCTTGTTGCGCGCTGGCGGGAGAGGAGGTGAAAACTGTGAGGGGGGCACTGACTGCGAGCCCCAGCACGAGACCCAGAGCGGTCATCGGAGCCGTAATGGGGCGGGAGAGGAAAATAATGTTTTTCGACACTGGTCCTGTCTTTCGTTTCGCGAACTGCGATTTTTGTCATTGGCCCCAACTCGTGCCGGTTTGGCTGGACGATGGGAGGGCGTCGCAGCATGAGCTAGGGCATTGCGGATAGCCTACAATATTAAACTGTACGGTTTACATGGGTAAAACTGACACAGGTTCCTGCGGATTGGCGCACAATAGCGTGAATATTCGTAATAACCGCCGACTGGGATGGAAAATACAATTAGCTGACCGTTTTTATCGGCAATCATCCTTTACCTGCATGCTAAGCTCGCTTAATTGAGAGGCGAAACCTAGCCACCGGCGCTTCGGGACTCGGCGGATTTCTCCGTAAGACAAAGCGCGAGCCATGGTGCGACCGATGAATCAGGAGGCTGATATGCAGATTTCGAAGACACTTACCGCGCTGGGGCTTGCCTTGCCGCTGGCGGTGGCGCCTCTGGCGCAGGCCTTTGCCGCCGATGTGACCGTGAAAACCGCGCGTGGCGAGGCCACCGTGCCCGAAGCGCCCAAGACCGTGGCCGTGTTCGATATGGCAGCGATGGATACGCTTGATGCGCTTGGCGTCAAACCCGCGGGCCGCCCCGACAAGCTCTATCTCTCGCGTCTGTCGGGGCTGGAAAGCGCGACCCCGGTGGGCACGCTTTTCGAGCCCGATCTCGAGGCATTGGCAGGGCTGGGCCCCGATCTGACGATCATCGGCGGTCGTTCGGCAACCCAATATGACAATGTGGCCCAGCTGGGTCCGGTCATCGACATGACCATCGGCACCGATATCGTGGCCGAAGCCCGTGCGCGTCTGGAAGCCTATGGCAAGATCTTCGACAAGGAAGACAAGGCCAAGGAACTCGATGATGCGCTGGTCGCAAAGCTTGCCGAGGTGCAGGACGAGGCCAAGGGCAAGGGCGATGCACTCGTCGTGATGACCAATGGTCCGAAAATCTCGGCCTTCGGTCCGGGCTCGCGGTTTGGCTGGATCCACAACGCCGTCGGCATGGCACCCGCCGCCAAGGATCTCTCGGTCGCGCCGCATGGGGATGCGATCAGCTTCGAGTTCATTGCCGAAACCAATCCGGACTGGATCTTTGTGGTTGACCGTGGTCAGGCCATTGGTGCCGACGAGCAGAAAGCCTCCGACACGCTGGATAACCCGCTGGTTGCGCAGACCAATGCTGCCAAGAATGGCCATATCGTCTATCTCAACTCCGCCGATGCCTATATCGCTGGTGGTGGCTATCAGGCGATGATGGAAATGCTGACCGAGGTCGGCAAGGCCTTCGAGGCCCAAGAAGGCTGATCTCATGGCGCGCGGGATGGTTCTGACGAGTGCGGTTCTGGTGATCGTGATCCTTTCGGGGATCTCGCTCTGTATCGGTGCGGCCACGATGGATCTGGGCGATCCGTCCGGCATGCTGGTGCTCACCGTCTCGCGCATCCCGCGCACATTGGCCGCGCTTCTCACCGGCTCGGCTCTGGCCGTGGCCGGTGTCGTTATGCAGCAGATCGTTCGCAACCGCTTTGTGGAGCCGGGCACGGCAGGCACGGCCGAGAGCGCGGCGCTGGGGCTCTTGCTGATGTCGATCTTCTGGCCCGACAGCCCGATCTGGGCCAAGATGCTGGCGGCGGCCCTGGCCGCACTCATCGGCACCTGGATCTTTGTGAAGATGATCCGCAAACTTCCGCCACGCGAGGTGCTTCTGGTGCCGCTTGCGGGCATCGTCCTGTCGGGGGTCATCGGCGCGGCGGTCACCTGGATCGGCTGGGAAACCGACATGATGCAATATATCGCCACCTGGTTGATGACGGGAGAGTTTTCTGGCGTGATTGCAGGCCGTTACGAGCTGTTGTGGATTGCCGGTCTCGCTGCGGTCGTGGCGTTTTTCGCAGCCGACCGCTTTGCCATCCTTGGCCTCGGACCGGAGGCTGCCACGGCTCTGGGCCTCAGCCCGCGCGCGGTGATGCGCCTCGGGCTGGTGGTGGTAGCGGTGGTGACCGCGATGGTGGTGGTCTCGGTCGGTATGATCCCCTTTGTCGGGCTGGTCGTGCCTAACATCGCTGCGCGAATACTTGGTGATAACCTGCGGAAATCCTTGCCGATGGTTGCTTTGGGCGGCGCTGGTCTGGTGCTCGCCTGTGACATTATCGGCCGGTTGATCATTGCGCCTTACGAGATCCCTGCGGGCACCATTCTTGGTGTGACCGGTGCGCTGATCTTCCTCTGGCTGCTGTGGAAGCCGCAGCGTCCGAAGAAGCGCAAACCTCTGCCGGAGAGCGCCAATGTCTGATCTGACCATGCCCGCACCCACCAGATCAGCCGGACGACATGCCTGGCTCAAGAGCCCCATCCTGTGGCTGTCCCTGTTGCTGGTTGCTGCAATGGCGATCTGGCTTTTCCAAGGATTATCAGGAAACTATCAGTTTATCCTGATGTTGCGTCTCAAGAAGATGGGTGCGCTCCTTGCGGTTGGTGCCGCGGTGGCCGTCTCGACTATCCTCTTCCAGACCGTCTCCGCCAACCGCATCCTGACACCGGCGATCATGGGCTTTGACAGCCTCTATGGGCTGATACAGGTTCTGCTTGTCGCAGGGTTGGGCGTCACCGGTTTCGCAACCATCGGGGCGACGCCCAAATTTGTGGCCGAGACGGTCATCATGACCGTGCTGGCGCTGCTGCTTTTCGGCACGCTGCTGCGGCAGGGCGCGCGTGATATCGCGCGGATGATCCTGACGGGCGTGATCCTCGGCACGTTGTTCCGCGCGGGCGCGGGGCTGGTGGGCCGGCTTCTGGACCCCAATGCCTACGCGACCGTCCAATCGGTCACCTTCGCCAATTTCTCCCGCGCGCAGACCGATGTGCTGACGCTTGCGGCGTTGATCACGGCGCTGGCCTGCGCGATCGCGTGGTGGCTGGGGCCGCGGCTTGATGTGCTGGGTCTCGGGCGCGATCGCGCGATCGCGCTAGGGCTGGGTCACGGGCGGGTGGTGATCGGGGCGCTCGTGCTGATTGCCGTGCTCGTCTCTGTTTCGACGGCGCTGGTAGGGCCGGTGGCCTTCTTCGGCCTGATCGTCGCGGGGCTTACCCATGCCATCGCCCAACGCAAAGCCGGTGGAGCGAAACACCGCTATCTGATCCCTGTCTCGATGCTGGTCGCGATGACCATTCTCGTGGTCGGCCAGACCCTGTTCGAGCGGGTGATCGGCTCGCAGGCCACGCTCTCGGTCGTGGTCGAGTTTGTGGGGGGCATCTTCTTCCTCTATCTTCTGCTGAAAGGCAAAATCCGATGATCCGTGTGGAAAACCTCTCCTACCAGATCGACGGAAACGCGATCCTGAGCGATATCAACTGCACCATTCCCGCCGGGCAGGTGACGGCGCTGATCGGCCCCAATGGTGCGGGGAAATCGAGCCTTCTCAAACTTTTGGGCCGGATCGAGCCGCTACAGTCGGGCCGTGTGCAGATCAATGACCTCGATCTGGCCCAGACCCGCTCTGGCACGCTTGCGCGCGAGATGTCTTTCATGAGCCAGAATCTGGCCGTGGCTTCACGCCTGCGGGTGCGCGAGCTGGTGGCCTTCGGGCGCTGGCCGCATTGCCATGGCCGTCCGGGGCCGAAAGATATCGAGATCTGCGAGAAGGCCCTGCGCCAGTTCGATCTTCTGACATTGGCGGACCGCTTCCTGGACGAGCTGTCCGGCGGGCAGGCGCAGCGCGCGCATCTGGCCATGACTTTCGCGCAGGATACGCCGTGGATGCTTCTCGACGAGCCACTGAACAATCTGGATATGGCGCATTCGCGCGCGTTGATGAAGCGGCTGTCGGATCTGCGCGATGCGGGGCGCTCGGTGGTGATCGTGCTGCATGATCTCAACCATGCCGCTGCGTGGGCCGATCATCTGATCGCTATGAAGAATGGCCGTATCGTGGCCGAAGGCGATGCTGACGAGGTTATCACGCCGCAGACGCTGGCGGGTCTCTACGAGACCGATGTGCAGGTGCTGCGCTATGCCGACCGGCCGCTGGTTCTGCATCACATCTGAGGGATTTTCCGCCTGTTATTGTGGCAGAGCCGACAAGCTTTGGTGAAACCTGTGCAATGCGTCTTGGCAGTGCCCCGCTTTGACCTAGGGTTGGGGAACGGCCCGCGACGGGGCCGCCCTCCCGAAGAGTTAGCCATAATGACGCAGCCCAACCCCGAGATCACGCCGTCCGATACGACGGAGGGGGATCATCTGGTCGAGAAGATCGCCCGCGAACTGAGCGCCTCTATCCTGTCGGGCACGCTGAAGCCGGGTGAGAGGCTGGCGGAGTCGGCCATTGCGCGGCGGATGCAACTCTCGCGCGCACCGGTGCGCGAGGCGCTGCGTCTCCTCGAGCGCTCGCGTCTTGTGGCCTATCGCGCCAATCGCGGCTTCGTGGTGCGGCAGATGGACCCGGCAGAGATCGAGGCGCTTTACGATCTGCGCGTGGTCATCGAGACGGCCGCGATCCGCAGGCTGGTGGCCCGCGAGGAGCCCGAGTTGGCCGATCAGCTGCGGGCGCAGCTCGATCTGCTTTACGGGCTGTCGGGGACAGGGGTGACGCGCACCTCCTATGTGGATGCCGATCTGGGCTTCCACCGTCTGATCTGCGTGCTGTCGGGCAATCCGCGGCTGGCGGATGTGTTCGACCAGATCGCCGCGGAGGTGAAGCTGTGCATCAACCAGACGGGGCGCGAGCAGGACGGGCCGCGCCGGATCGCGGCCTCGCATGAACAGATCCTGACGCAGGTGATCGCCGCCGATCCCGAAGGCGCTGCGCAGGCGCTGACCGAGCATCTGCAGGAGGCGGAGCGCATGATGCTGGCGCTTTTCGCACAGGCGGCCGAATGAAATCCTAGTGCAAGTGCTATGTGAAAAGACGTAGGGCAATCCCGAAATCTATGGCAGGATGTTTTTGTGGGATGCGTTGGCAACCGGAGGGGGATGCCATGACGGATGACGAGTTTATCATGACGCTTGCCGAGAAGGCAGGTTTGGGTCGGGCGGAGATCGGAATTCTGGGCGAGGCGCAGCTGGCCGAGGCTGAGGCGCGGATCGGTGTCGTGCCGCCAATGCTGCTTCTCAAGCTCTACCGCGCCATCTCGAATGGCGGGTTCGGGCCGATGCGCGGTCTGATGGGGCTGGGCGGCGGCGCCACCGATCGGGCGGGCTACACCGCCGACCGGTTGCATCAGCTTTACGCCGATCCCGATGATGGCAATCCCGCGCGTGACTGGCCCGTCGGGCTCCTGCCCATCTGCGAGGACGGGCAGGGCAGCTATATCTGCGTGGATTGTTTCGACGAGAGCCTGCATCTGTGGTCGCCCGAGGGCTGGGACCGCTCGCAGCCGCCGCAATCCGCGATTACGCCATTGGCCGAGGATCTGCGCGGCTGGCTCGGGGCATGGGCCGAAAGCCACTGCCCCGCGCTGGCGCATCTGCATGAAGTGCCGGCGGGATCTCTCTGTTTATCCGCACGCTAGGCGGAAATATGCGCAAGGATGCACGTTTTGCGCGGGGCCAGCCCCTTGTCATTCCGCCCGCTAACCGCTTTCGTGAGCGCGATTGAGCGGGGCCTTTGCGGACCCGACTGGTGATTGGGGAAGAGACTATGAAATTTCTGCGTTTTGGTGCTGAGGGACAAGAGAAGCCGGGTCTTCTGGATGAGGGCGGGCTGATCCGTGACCTGTCGGGGGTGATCAAGGATCTGACGCCCGATCAGCTCGGTGCCGAGGCGCTGGCCAAGCTGGCCGATCTTGATGTCGAGGCGCTGCCCGTTGTCGAGGGAGCCCCGCGTCTGGGTGTGCCGGTTGCAGGCATCCGCAAGGTGCTGGCCATCGGGCTCAACTATGCCGACCATGCCGCCGAGACCGGTGCCGTGCCGCCCAAAGAGCCGATGCTGTTTTCCAAGGCCATCACATCCATCTGCGGGCCCGATGATCCGACAGAACTGCCTGCCTCGTCCACCCATCTCGATTGGGAGGTCGAGCTGGGCTTTGTCATCGGCACGCGGGCCAAGGCGATCCCTGCGGGCACGGGGCTTGATCACATTGCGGGCTATGTTCTGGCCAATGACTATTCCGAGCGCGAATGGCAGAAGGATCGGGCGGGCCAGTTCGTGAAGGGCAAGAGCCATGATACATTCTGCCCGCTCGGGCCCTGGCTGGTGACCCGTGACGAGGTTGCCGATCCGCAGGATCTGGACATGTATCTGCGCGTGAATGGCGAGAGCCGCCAGAAGGGCAATACCTCCACCATGATCCACAAGGTCGCCTTCCTTGTGGATTACCTGAGCCAGTTCGTCACGCTGGAGCCGGGCGATGTGATCCTGACCGGCACCCCTCCGGGTGTGGGCGCGGGGATGAAGCCGCCGCGCTATCTGAAGGCGGGCGATATCGTAGAGCTGGGGATCGACGGGCTCGGGACACAGCGACACGAGGTGGTGGCGCTCTAGGATGGCGCAGAGCGGCGGGTCGATGCGCCCGCCTTCGCGCAAGGAGCTGGCGGTCCGGTTCTGCGATGCGGGTCTCGAGGATGTGGAGGGGCTGGCGCAGCTGCATGTGCAGGCATGGCGCGACACCTATACCGGCCTTTTGCCGCAAGCCATGCTCGACCAGCTCGATCTGCGCCAGCGGATGACCCAGTGGCATAACGCGATCACCCATAAGGCAGGGCGCTCGGGGACTGGCGTAGTGTTGGCGCGGGCGGGCGGCGATCTTCTGGGGTTTGTCTCCTATGGTCCGCAGCGCGACGCCGATCTGGCGCTGAAGGGCTATGATGGCGAGATCGAGGCGCTTTATGTGCAGCGCAACGCCCAGGGGCGCGGGCTGGGCAGGGCGCTGCTGGGGCATGCGGGCACGCGGTTGCAGGCTGCGGGATTTGGCGCGGCAGCGCTCTGGGTGCTCGAGGCCAATGCGCCTGCCTGCGCCTTCTACGCGGCGATGGGGGCGGAGATCTGCGATACCCGCATCGAGCTACGCCCCGAGGCCACGCTTCAGGACCGCGCCTATGGCTGGCGCGATCTGGAGGCGCTGACGGCTGCTGGCGGCTGAGGGCAGGACGCGGGCTTGCCCCCGCCTCTTGCTCCGCCTCTTGCTCCCGGAGGAGTTTACTGTTTCTTTGCGCGTGCATGAGGGCATTCGGGGGGAGACAGCATGAGCGCGGAGCCAAGACAGATCCAGAGATGGCAGTTGATCGCGGTGCTGGCTTTGCCGCCGCTCTTCTGGGCGGGCAATTTCATCGTCGCACGGGCGGCGCGCGATCTGGTGCCGCCCCTATCGCTTGTCTATGGTCGCTGGCTGATTGCGCTGGTGGTGCTGGCGCCGTTTGCATGGCATCATGTCAAGCGCGACTATGCGGGCTATCTGCGACATCCGTGGCTGGTGCTTGGCACCAGCGCGACCTCGGTCGTGGCCTTCAACACGCTGATCTATTGGGGGTTGCATTATACGCAGGCCACCAACGGGATGCTGCTCAATTCGACGATCCCCGTGCTGGTAATGCTGATCGGCGCGCTGGCCTTCGGTCAGCGGTTGCGGCTGTGGCAGGGGGTCGGGCTGATCCTGTCGCTGCTCGGGGTATCCATCGTGATCCTTGGCGGAGAAATCGCGCGGCTCGCGGACCTCGCCTTCAACAAGGGCGATCTGATGATCTTCGGAGCAATGGTCGCATGGGCCCTCTATACGCTCTGGCTGACCCGCATTCCCGCCGAGATCAGCCGCATCGGGCTTCTGGCAGTGCAGATCGTGATCGGCCTTGCCATTCTCACGCCGTTCTGGGTCTGGGATCTGGCGCAGGGCCATCTGCCGGTGATGGTGCCGCAGGCCGCATGGGCGGTGGCCTTTGTCGGGATCGTGCCATCGCTCGGCGCCTTCCTTCTCTATATGCAGGCGGTGCGGCTTGCAGGCTCCGGGCGGGCCTCGCAATCGATCCATCTCATCCCGCTTTACGGGGTGATCCTGTCTTCGTTGTTTCTGGGCGAACATCTGCATCCCTACCATCTGGCAGGCTTCGTGCTGATCCTCGGTGGGATCATTCTGGCCGCCCGTGCGGGAAGGGCGGCCCGCGGCTGAGCGGCGGGCGCGCGCGGCCTTTGTGCCACAGGCCAAGGGCTGCATACCCGCCCGCGCCATGCGGAGCGCTTGCCTGATCCTGCGTGTTGGGCTTATGCTTAAATCAACCTTAAAGAGTGCCGCTGGTCTTGCCCGTCTGTCGCAGGAGCCCAAGATGCCCTTCGTTGCGTTCAACGCCCCCGATCGCCGCCGGTTCTCGGTATGGCATCGCCTCTCCGTGTTTCTGTGCATGGCCATCGCTGTGTCGGGGGTTCCCCGGTCCGGGGGGGCGCAAGAGGCCATGCTGCGGATCCCCGGTCCGTTGGACGGGCGCATCCTGTCTGTGACCTTTGAGGGGCAGGGCGAGCCCATCCAGCTATCCGAGCGGGCGATCCTTGCGGGCGGAGTGCAGACCGGTCTGGCACGGGTCGGGGTGCTGTCCGGGCCTGACGGGCCCTTGCAACCTACGGCGCTTTACGCGGTCGAGGGCGATCTTCCAGCGGGCTTCGGGCGCTGTGCCGATGGCCCTGCGGCGTTTCTGGCGCTACGCCGCGACAAGGGGAGCACCGCGCTGAGCGGCTTCGTGTTCGAGGCGCGCCCGCGGTTGGCCATGGCGCGCGGCGAGGGGCTTTGCGCGCGCGTCACGCTGAATACGCCGCTGCCGCCTGATCCGGCTCGGGCCGAGCCTGATCCGGTGGATATAGCGATGGTCTCGACTATGGATAGGCTCACTCCGGTGGCCAATATGGTGGAGACCGATATGGTCGAGGAGATCGGCAGTGCGGCCCCCGATCCTGCGCTGATGGCGGGGCAGCTATCGCACGGGCTGCTGGCCGAGCTGGACCCGTATCGTCCCAAACTCTCTTCCGCAAGAGAACCGGAGCCGGCCGCTGAACCTGCCATCTCCGATGCTGTCACTAAGGAGGCTGCGTCCTCCGAGGAGCGCCTTGCCGCGCTGGCCATGCGGCCGGGCGCCGCGACCGCTACGTTGCCCGATGCCGCGCCCGGGCCGGATGGCGGCCCCGCGCCCGAACCGGTTGCGCAGACGCCCGCCTCCAAAGGCGCATGGCGCGTGATCGAGGCCCGTGATGCGCGTGACCTGCCGCAGGTCGCGCTGGTGCTTGAGGCAAGCGAGACACTTGGGGGCAATGGCGAGCAGGCAAAGCTGGTGGCGCGCTGCATGGGCAACCAGACGGCCCTGTTCGCGGTCTGGCCCAAGGGGTTTTCCGGCGATGCACGCGCCGGTTTCCTGACCGAACGTGACGTGATCCTGCAGATCGATGATGCCCGTCCCGAAAGCCAGATCTGGGAGCTCTGGCCCACGCAGGACGCCACCTATGCGCCGGGCTTTCCGGGCGATCTGCTGCGCAGCCTGCAGGCGGCAAAGCAGCTGACCCTGCGCACGGCCAATGTCGCAGGTGGCCCGCTGGAGGCGCGTTTTGATCTGGCGGGGCTTGCCGGGCATCTGCCTGTTCTGGCTGCGCCCTGCCGCTGGACGCCCTGAGTGACTGTGCATCTGCGCGCATATTCTGCGGGATCCGCGCGATTTGCACGGTTTTCGCGGGCGGGTCGGCTGAACAGATTATGGGCCAAAGCAGGAGATGACTGATGGTCCCTTATTCCGTTCTCGATCTTTCGCCTATCGCAGAGGGTCAGACCGCCGCCGACGCGCTGCGCCATTCGGGCGAGCTGGGCGCGCATGCCGAGCGCTTGGGCTATACCCGTTACTGGTTGGCCGAGCATCATAATTCAACCGGCATCGCCTCTGCCGCGACAGCCCTCGTGATCGGCCATGTGGCCGCGCAAACCAAGGCTTTGCGTGTAGGCTCGGGGGGGATCATGCTGCCCAATCACGCGCCGCTGATGGTGGCCGAAGCCTTCGGCACGCTCCATGCACTCTATGGCGACCGGATCGATCTGGGTGTCGGGCGTGCGCCGGGCACCGACCAGCGCACCATGCAGGCGCTGCGCCGCGGGATGTCGGTGGACCGCTTCCCCGAGGATGTGGTCGAGCTGATCGGCTTCCTTGGGCCGATGCAGGAGGGCCAGCCGGTGCGGGCCGTGCCGGGAGCGGGGTCCAATATTCCGGTCTGGATCCTTGGCTCGTCACTCTACGGGGCGCAACTGGCCGCGCATCTGGGGCTGCCCTATGCCTTTGCCAGCCATTTCGCGCCCGATGCGCTCGAACAGGCGATCGAGATCTACCGCGACCGCTTCCAGCCCGGCATGACGGCCAAGCCGCATTTCATGCTGGCGCTCAACCTCTTTGCCGCCGATACCGACGAGGAGGCGCAGCTTCTGCGTTCGTCGATGATGCAGGGTTTCGTCAACCTGCGCCGAGGGCAGGCGGGGCCGTTGCCCGCGCCGGTCGCCGATCTCTCCACCGTGGCCAGCGAGCCGGAACTGCGTCAGGCCTCCCACCAGCTGTCGATGTCGGCGGTGGGCCGCCCGGAGACGGTCGAACGCCAGCTTGCGATGTATATCGAGCGCTACCGCCCCGACGAGGTGATCCTCAACGGCCAGATCCACGACCATGCCGCGCGGCTCAGGAGCTTCGAGATCGGTGCGCAGGCCATGCAGAACCTCGCGAAGGTCGCGGCCTGACGGTCCCCATGCAGACCGGAGGGGCATCTCGCCCCGACCGGTCCGCAGCGGGGCTCGATGCCGCGCAAGGACCGCGCTCCCCATCGGGGCCGCCCCCGTGGTCTGGCCTGCGCGGCCCAAACCTCTTGCTTTCCCCCGCTCTCTCCGCTAAGGGAGGCGGACTTCCGCAGTTCAATTGAACCGGCGTAGCCTCTCGTGGCAGGATGCGGATAGTGTCGCCTGCCTATGAAGCCGCCTTATGAAACAGGAGAAGCCATGCCCCTTTACGAGCATGTCCTCATCGCGCGTCAGGATCTGTCCAACGCGCAGGCCGAAGGCCTTGTCGAACATTTCTCCACGGTCCTTTCGGATAACGGCGGCAAAGTCGTTGAATCCGAATATTGGGGCGTGAAGACCATGGCCTACAAGATCAACAAGAACCGCAAAGGCCACTACGCCTTCCTGAAAACGGATGCCCCCTCGGCTGCCGTTCAGGAAATGGAACGCCTGTGCCGCCTGCATGACGATGTCATGCGCGTGCTGACCATCAAGGTCGACGAGCACGAGGAAGGCCCGTCGGTTCAGATGCAAAAACGTGATGACCGTGAAGGTCGTCGTGAGCGTCGTTGATAGATTAGGGGACTGAAAACCATGGCAAAACCGTTTTTCCGTCGTCGTAAAGTGTGCCCGTTCTCCGGCGAGAACGCACCGAAAATCGACTACAAAGACACCCGTCTGCTGCAGCGCTACATCTCTGAGCGCGGCAAAATCGTTCCGGCACGCATCACCGCAGTGTCGGCAAAGAAGCAGCGTGAACTGGCCCGCGCCATCAAGCGCGCCCGCTTCCTCGCTCTGCTGCCCTACGCTGTGAAGTAAGGAGAACATCACTATGGAAGTTATCCTTCTCGAGCGCGTCGCAAAGCTGGGCCAAATGGGTGACGTTGTCACCGTGAAGCCGGGCTACGGCCGCAACTACCTCCTGCCGCAAGGCAAGGCGCTGCGCGCTTCCGAAGCGAACATCAAGTCCTTCGAAGCCCAGAAAGCCCAACTGGAAGCCCGCAACCTCGAGACCAAGAAAGAGGCGGAAGCCCTTTCGGCCAAGCTCGACGGTCAGCAGTTTGTCGTGATTCGTTCGGCTTCGGACGGCGGCAACCTCTACGGTTCGGTCACCACCCGTGACATCGCGACCGTTGCAACCGAAGAAGGCTTCTCGGTCGACCGCAAGCAGGTCATCATCCGTCTGCCGATCAAGGTTCTTGGCCTGCACGAGGTTGAAGTCCATCTGCACCCCGAAGTGCATGCAGTGATCTCGATCAACGTTGCACGTTCGGCTGAAGAAGCAGAACTGCAAGCCTCGGGCAAATCGATCCAGGAACTGGCAGCGGAAGAAGAAGCCGCCGCAGATTTCGAAATCTCGAACCTGTTCGACGATCTCGGTGCTGCTGGCCGCGACGACGAAGACGAAGCACCTGCTGCAGAAGCAGAAGAGAAGTAATCTCTTTCTTCATGTCATCTGGAAAACCGCGCCTCTCGGGGCGCGGTTTTTCTTTATATGGAGGTTGTTAGCGGTTAGAGGGAACCCGCATCGCCTGATCGGGTTGAGCCTTCGGATAACGGAACAAGACCCTCATGACTGACCATCGCCCCAAACGTGTCCTTGCGCAGCTCCTCGTGGGCGCCCTTGCGTTACGGCAGGTCCTTGCCAAGGTCAGCCCCCCCAAGGAGGCCCCCCCTATGCCCGAAACACAAGACCGCGCCCCGCTTCTCGAGGCCCCGCTGCTCGAGGGGCGTGTGGCGCAAGCCCCGCCCGAGCCCGCGTCCCGTTATGACAACCCCGAGGATCGTGCCGTAGGGCGACAGGCCACGGGGCCGTTCTCAATGGGGCTGCGCGCATGGACCGCCGTTCTGATGCGCACCAAGGCGCAGATTACCGAGGACCGTGTTCTGGCTGTTGCCGCCGGCGTGACCTTCTACTCGATCCTTGCGCTCTTCCCCGCGCTGACCGCGCTGGTATCGATCTTCGGCTTCTTCGCCGATCGCAACGAGGTCCTCTCGATGCTCGACGAGGTGGCACGCTTCGTCCCCCCCGAGGCGCTTTCGCTGATCCGCTCGCAGCTCGAGGGCCTGATCGGCACAGATCAGACGGCGCTTGGCTGGACTTCGGTGATCGGGATCGGGCTGGCGCTCTGGACCGCCAATGGCGGAATGAAGGCGCTGATCGAGGCGCTCAATGTCGCCTATAACCAGCGTGAGAGCCGCAATTTCCTCTGGATGAATCTAGTTGGGCTCGGCATGACGATCGGCGCGATCATCTTTGTCTGTGTGCTGATCCTTGCCGCCGCCGTTCTGCCCGCCGTTCTGGCCTTCCTGCCGCATATTCCGGGCTGGGGGCTCTTGGTGCTTGTTATCCGCTGGCCGATCATGGCGGGGGTGCTGGTGCTGGCGCTCTCTATGCTCTACCGCATGGCGCCCAACCGCACATCGCCGCGTTTTATCTGGGTGCTGCCCGGCGCTCTTGTGGGCTCGATCCTGCTTCTGCTCTCCAGCTGGGGCTTTTCGTTCTATACCTCGAATTTCGGCAATTACTCGGCCACCTATGGCTCGATCGGGGCCGTTGTCGTGCTGATGATGTGGATCTGGATCGCCACGATTGCGGTGATGCTGGGGGCCGAGCTGAATTCCGAGGCCGAGCGCCAGACCGCGCGCGACAGCACCGTCGGGCCCGCGCGCGATCTGGGCAACCGTCAGGCGCAGGCCGCCGACAGTCTCGCCGAGACCCGCCCCTGATCCCGCCCGGTTCCGTAGGGTCATCGCTATTCCCGTGTAACTTCATGCTGTTGGCGGTTTTGCGGCCAAATCTCGCCTTAGTTTTTCATTAGAGTTTCTTCTGGACGGCGGCAGATCCGATTGCTGCCGCTAACGGAGGCTTTGCTCATGGCGATCACCCGCATCCTGTCTTCGGTTGTGCTGCCGACAGCGGCGCTGACATTGGCCTTGGTGATGATCCATGACCAGTCCGCCTCGGCGGTGGGGGTACTGCCGGCCCATAGCCGCCTGACCGCCTCGCCACGCCCGCTGGAGCGCCCGTTCTGGTCGGTGATCCGCCGCGACATTTCCGCCCCCGTGCTTCATCAGGTCTCGAACCTCCATGACACGCCGATCATTCTGCCACGCGAGACCGTGCAAAGCCCCGCCGAGATACAGCCGGTGGCGCTGCGGGTCGATGGTGGGATCTGGACGCGTTAACGCATCCACGCGATCAGCGCGAGGCTGCCATAGATCACCGGCTGGTGGATCAGGTAGAAGGCGAGGCTGTGACGGCCGATAAAGGTCATCCGCTGGAGAGGCGCGTTGTGGGGCAGGTCGCGGCGGAGCAGGCCCTTCGCATCGGCGAGCTTTGCGCTACCCAGCCCCACGAGGACCCAGCCCAGCCAAGGAAAGACCGGCACGAAATCCATCGCCGCACCCCAGCGCGTCGAAAGCCCGATCCACCATAGCCACGGGGCGTTCATTTGCGGCATGGCAAAGAGATAGGGCATGGCCAGCGCGAGAAGCCCCAGCAGGATTGTTACTATCGCAGGCAGCCTGAGGCAGGCCATCGCCAGAAGAGAGCAGACCGCGATGGAATGCAGGATACCGAAATAGACATAGAAGCCGGGCATCGCGATATAGGTGACCACGGTGACCGCGATGGCGCCTGCCACAATCGCTGCCTCGCGTGTCCAGAAGCCCCGCCAGCGGCGCCCGCGCCCATGGGCGAGCCAGAGGCTGACCCCGACCAGCATCAGGAAGGTTGCTGCAATCACGCGGGCATAATCGGGCCACCACAGGGGCAGGGGCGGGTTGAAGCCCAAGGCCTCGAGGTCATAGCCGAAATGGAAGCTGGCCATCGCCAGAAGCGACAGGCTGCGCAGCAGGTCGGGCCAGATCAGGCGGGTAGAATTGGGCATGGGACCTCTGCAATTGCTCAGGGGGCAAGATCGGTTTTCACGGGGCGAAGTCAAGCGCCGTCCGATCACGATCCCGCCTGAGCCATGAGCGGGGGCAAAAGAAAACGGGCAGGTCCTGCGACCCGCCCGTTTCCTCCAATCTGCAGATCGGAAAGCTCAGAGTTCGTCCAGAGCTTCGATTGCTTTTTGCAGTTCTTCCTTGGTGACGTCCTTGTCGGTGACTTCCGCTTTCTCAACGATGAAGTCGACAACCTTGTCTTCGAAGATCGGCGCGCGCAGCTGCTGTTGCATCTGCGGGTTCTGCTGGATGAACTCGAAGAACTGACGTTCCTGACCCGGATACTGACGCGCTTGCATCATGACCGCTTGGGTCATTTCCGCATCGGTCACTTCGATCTCTTGCTTGCGGCCGATTTCGGCGAGCAGGAGGCCCAGACGCACGCGGCGTTCGGCGAGCTTCTTGTGTTCGTCGGTCGGTTCGATCGCGCCATGGTCATGGCCGTGATCATCGGGATGCTCTTCGTGGTAGAGCTGGTGTGCGATCTGGTTGGCTTCGGCGTCAACCAGCGTCGGCGGCAGGTCGAACGAAACTTTCCCGTCGAGCGCATCCAGAAGGCCACGCTTCAGGATCTGGCGCGAGGCACCCTTATACTCTTCGCCCAGACGCTCTTTGATCTGTGCTTTCAGAGCTTCGAGGTCTTCTGCGCCGAATTTCTTCGCCAGCTCGTCATCGATCTCGGCTTCTTTCGGGCCGCGGACTTCTTTGACGGTGCATTTGAACAGGGCTTCTTTGCCTGCCAGATGCTCGGCCTGATAGGCCTCGGGGAAGGTCACTTTGACTTCGACTTCTTCCTCTTCCTTGGCGCCGACGAGTTGGTCTTCGAAGCCCGGGATGAAGGAGTTGGAGCCGAGCACCAGCGGATAGTCCTCGCCTTTGCCGCCTTCGAAGGCCACGTCATCCACGAAGCCCTCGAAATCGATCACAACCTGATCGCCTTCTTTCGACTTGGTGCCCTTGCGGCGCTTTTCGAAGTTCTGGGCGTTCTTGGCCAGACCTTCGAGCGCTTCGGTCACGGCTTCGTCGGCGGGGGTCACAACGAGGCGCTCGAGTTTGATGTCGGAGGCGTCGAACTCGGGGATCTCGGGCAGCGCTTCATAGGAAACGGTGACCACAACGTCGTCGCCCTCTTTCCAGTTCTCGCCGTCTTTCATCTCGACTTTCGGCTGCATCGCCGGACGGTCACCCGATTTCTCGAAATGCTCGTTCATCGCGCCGTCGATCGATTCCTGCATGGTCTCGCCCATGATACGCGCACCGAACTGCTTTTTCAGCATCGGCATCGGGACCTTGCCCTTGCGGAAGCCTTTCAGCTCGATCTCGGGCTGGGCTTCCTTGAGCTTGGCCGTGACTTTCTCTTCGAGCTCGGCGCCGGTGATGGTGATTTCGTAGCCGCGGCTGAGGCCTTCGTTGAGGGTCTCGGTGACCTGCATGTGATTTCCTTCTCTGTGAATGCCGCGAGTCAATGCGCGGCAGGCAAGCTCATTTTTCACGCGTCGTTCTATGGGGCGGCACTCATGGAAGCAAGGTGAAACTCGGCGTTCGCAGGGCCGGATCGTCATAAAAGAGTGCGTTCGGGGCCGGATCGTGCGTGAATCGCGCCTTTGCTCCGATATAGGGGCCGCAAAAGCGCGAGCCGCGTCATTCGGGAACGGTTCAGACGCCGCGTGGTGTATATCTTTTCGGTGGAGTGGTGCGGGTGGAGGGACTTGAACCCCCACGCCGTTAGGCGCCAGAACCTAAATCTGGTGCGTCTACCAATTTCGCCACACCCGCATCTGCGTCGCCTTTTAGCAACGCCTTTCGGACATGCAAGAGGCTTTTTGCACTTTTCTGTTATCGCAGGCGAAAATTCGCGTAAGGTTGGTAAAGAAATAGATAACGCGGCCAATCGCGAATTTACCAACGAGCAGGCACAGTATGGAAAAGCAGGCAGCTACAATAGTTTACGGCCTCGATACTGCGGGCGGAGCGCAGGGTGTCCGATCGGCAGAGATGGTTTCTGCGGTGGCGGGAATCGCGCAAGGGGCCCAGATCCGGACCCTCGAGGGGGATCTGCCGATTGAATATCTTGGTCCTGGCGACAGGATCGTGACCCGCTCGGGGATGCGCGTGCTGCGCGCGGTCTCGGTCCAGCAGGCCGATCGCGATGTGTTGTGCGTGACTGCAGGTTCGATAGGGCACGGGCGTCCGCAGGGCCCGCTCTATGTTGGCGCGCGCACCCGTCTGCGGGTGAGTGGCTGGCGCGCCGAGGCCCTTTACGGCGCAGCCGAGGCCGAGATCGAAGCGGCGCGCCTGTGCGATGGCACGCTGGTGCAGGCCGTATCGGGGCGGTCTATCTATCTTTATATGTTGCATTTCGACGCGCCCGAGACGGTTTTTGCGGAAGGCGTCGAGGTTGCGGCTGCAACCGTGGACCAGCCTGCCGAGCGCGCCTGAGCCGCAATCTGGTCGGATCAGGTGAAAAGCCGGGCATCTCGCCCGGCTTCAGTGTTTCCTGCAGCGCTCACAGAAAAAGCGAGCGCATGAGGGCGGGCAACTCGTCAGGCAGATCCTCGGCAATCAACCCCGGTCCGAACTGCCGCGCCGCCTCGACATGCATCCAGACCGCCAGCTCCGCCGCGCCCAGAAGATCGACCGCTTCGGGCGGTTGGGTCGCCAGAAGGCCGGTGATCATCCCCGCAAGCACATCGCCCGCGCCCGCCGTTGCAAGCCATGGCACCGCGCGTTCGCGGATGGCGGGATGGACAGAAGCACAGCCATCAGGACGCGCGATGACCGTCACAGCGCCCTTGAGGAGAACCACCGCGCCTGCGCGTTCGGCCGCCCGTCGGGTGATCTCGATCCGGTCCTTGCCCTGACCGAGCCCTGCGGCAAGATCGGGGAACAGTGTGCGGAACTCTCCTTCATGCGGGGTCAGGATGCAGTTCGGATGCAGGTGGTTGAAGAGGACGGATGGATCCTCGGAGAAGCAGGACAGGGCATCGGCATCAAGAACCGTGGCACGTTTGCCCCAAAGGACGGCGGGCACCATTTCCTGCGCGCGTTTATGTCCGAGCCCGGGACCCAGGCAGAGCGCGCGCAGCCGCTCGTCGGCCATCCAGCCACGCAGCGTATAGCTGTCGGGCAGGGCGCGCAGCATCAGTGCATTGATCTGGGCTGCGGTTTCCGGAATGGCGGATTGCGGCGCGGCAATGGTCACCGCGCCAGCGCCGATACGCAATGCTGCCCGTGCCGCCATCCGTGCCGCTCCGCCCTGAGCCAGCCCGCCCGAGAGAACCATCGCATGGCCGCGCTGGTATTTATGGGCGGCCTGATCGAGGCGGGTGATGCTCTGATACCATCGACGGAACGTGTTGGTACGATTGCCGCGCACAGGATCCACGAGCCGGAGTGCGCCCGCCGTTTTCGGCCGGTCGATGAGGGAGGCCGCATCCTGACTGGGCCCATCGGGCAGCCCTATATCAACCACCTCCAGCCTGCGACCCGCAATCGCGGACATGACATGGCCGGGCTTTGGCTGGTGGAAGGTGACGCAAAGATCAGCGGCGATCTGGCGGTGCGATTCGGCGGTGCTCCATTGCTCGAACGCATCGGTATCCTTGGGGGATACGGGATCGGGCGCGAGGAAGACTCCACGATCGAGATCGAGCCCCGAGGGGCAATCGACCGCGACAAGTTTCATGACATGGCGCCAGCGGGCGAGGCCGCGACGGGGCGGGCGGGCCGCCGTTTGGGTGAACAGGGCCAGATGCTCGGGCGAGAGCGGGCGTGTGCAGCCGATGCCGAAAAGCGCATCAACCAGTATATCGGGCCGGTGGCCGGTCGCGGCCATCGCGAAATCCTGCACTGTGACCGTGTCGGGCAGGGAGCGCATGGCCGTTCCGGCGGCACCTTGCGGCAGCTTGCTCGGATCGCGCAGGATCTCGACCTCCCAGCCGCGCAGGGCCAGATGCTGGGCGACAACATAGCCATCCCCGCCATTATTTCCCGGACCACAGAGAATAACCGCAGATGGAGGATCGGCACTCTCTTCCAGCTCGATCAGCTGCGGCCAATATTTCACCATCGCTGCCACGACACCGGCGCCTGCGAGCGCCATCAGCCGATCTTCATCTGTCAGTTTCTTCGACAAAGCGCTTTGTTCTGCGGCGCGCATTTGGGCAGTTGTAAGAATTTCGCTCAATTCGTGGCCTTGCTGTTTACAAACAGCCCTATAAATGTGCATCGTGATGCATAAATGGGCGTGATAACCGGAATCCTAAGTCTCGCTTGGATAAGATGAGCCTAGTCGATTGCGGGGGGCGTTGGAAAGTGTTGAGAGTGCCGTGAAGGCCAAGACGGAGGAGTCGACGGAATGAAAAAGATCGAAGCGATCATCAAACCGTTCAAACTGGATGAAGTGAAAGAAGCTCTCCAAGAGGCTGGTATCCAAGGCCTGTCTGTCATCGAAGTCAAAGGCTTCGGTCGCCAGAAGGGGCATACCGAGCTCTATCGTGGAGCCGAGTATGTTGTAGATTTCCTTCCCAAGGTGAAAATCGAGATGGTGATTTCGGACGACATGGTGGAAGCCGCTGTCGACGCGATCACCTCTGCTGCGCGCACCGAGAAGATCGGTGACGGCAAGATCTTCATCTCGCCTGTCGAGGAAGCGATCCGCATCCGGACCGGCGAAACCGGCGACGACGCGATCTGATCGCCTCTCGCCTCAACCTATGTCGGACGTAATGTCCGGCGCCTTATTGCTCAACGAAAGGGTTGCTACGAATGAGCTCTGTTAAGGACGCCCTCAAGCTGATGAAGGACGAAGAAGTCGAATACGTTGATGTTCGCTTCACCGATCCGCGCGGTAAACTTCAGCACGTGACTCTGGTCGCTGATCTGGTTGACGAAGACTTCTTCGAAGAAGGCTTCATGTTCGACGGTTCTTCGATCGCCGGTTGGAAGTCGATCGACAAGTCGGATATGAAACTGATCCCCGACGCGTCTTCGGTCTATATCGACCCCTTCTACGCCGAGAAAACCCTCTGCGTGCACTGCGCGGTTGTCGAGCCCGACACCAACGAAGCCTATGAGCGTTGCCCGCGTCAGGTTGCGGCCAAAGCAGAAGCCTATCTGAAATCCTCGGGTATCGGCGATGCGGCCTTCTTCGGCCCCGAAGCCGAATTCTTCCTCTTTGACGACGTGCGCTACTCGGTCACGCCGGCAAAAGTGTCCTTCCAGATCGACGCGGAAGCGGCGGCATGGAACACCGACACCCCGTCGGAAATGGGCAACCTCGGTCACCGCGCCGGCCACAAGGGCGGCTACTTCCCGGTGAACCCCGTCGACGAAGCCCAAGACCTGCGTGGCGAGATGCTCTCGACCATGAAGCGCATGGGCATCAAGGTTGACAAGCACCACCACGAAGTGGCGACCTGCCAGCACGAACTGGGCATGATCTTCGGCCAGCTCACCGAGCAAGCCGATAACATCCAGAAATACAAATACGTCATCCACAACGTGGCGCACGCCTATGGCAAATCGGCAACCTTCATGCCGAAGCCGATGAAAGGCGATAACGGCTCGGGTATGCACGTCAACATGTCGATCTGGAAAGACGGCAAGCCGCTCTTCGCTGGCGACAAATATGCAGACCTGTCGCAAGAGGCCCTCTACTTCATCGGTGGTATCCTCAAGCACGCGAAAGCTCTGAACGCGCTGACCAACCCGTCGACCAACTCCTACAAGCGTCTGATCCCGGGCTTCGAGGCTCCGGTTCTGCGTGCGTATTCGGCAAGCAACCGTTCGGGCTGCGTCCGTATTCCGTGGACCAACTCGCCGAAAGCCAAGCGCGTCGAAGCCCGCTTCCCCGATCCGTCGGCAAACCCCTATCTGTGCTTCGCAGCACTGATGATGGCTGGCCTCGACGGCATCAAGAACAAGATCGATCCGGGCCCGGCATCGGACAAGGATCTCTATGATCTTCCGGCCGAAGAACTCGCAGCAATCCCGACCGTTTGCGGCTCGCTGCGTGAAGCTCTGGAATCGCTCGAAGCCGATATGGACTTCCTGACCGCAGGTGACGTGTTCACCAAGGACATGCTGGAAGGCTACATCGCGCTCAAGTGGGAAGAAGTCTACGCCTACGAGCACACCCCGCACCCGATCGAATACCAGATGTATTACAGCTGCTAATCGGTCCGCTCCGGCCAGACACTCTGGCCGGAACACGGGACAGATCGAAAGCGTCACCAGAAATGGTGGCGCTTTTTCTATATGCGCAAAGCGGTTGCGATATAAACTTAAGGTTGTGTGTGAGATGCTGTCCTGGGGCAGGATTACGGGCCTACGCGCGATTGCTCCACGCAAAAGGCCGCCCCGAAGGGCGGCCTTTACGGGTCCGGTGTAAGGGAGGATACGACCGGACGCAGGGAGTTACTTGAAGGCCATCGTGGCTTTCACGGCTTTCTGCCAGCCCGCATAGAGGCGGTCGGATTCGGCCTGTTCCATCTTGGGCTCGAAGGAGCGGTCCACCGAGGCCATCTCGACCAGCTCGTCCTTGGAGGCCCAGAAGCCCACGGCCAGACCGGCCAGATAGGCCGCGCCGAGCGCCGTGGTCTCGATCACGGTCGGACGCTCGACCTCCTTGCCGAGGATGTCGGACTGGATCTGGAGAAGGAGGTCATTGGCTACGGCACCGCCATCGACACGCAGCTTCGCCAGTTCGATGCCGCTATCGGCTTCCATGGCCGAAAGGACATCCTTGGTCTGGTAGCACAGCGATTCCAGCGTCGCGCGAATGAAGTGCTCCTTGGAGGTGCCGCGGGTCAGGCCGAACACCGCGCCGCGCACTTCCGAATCCCAATAGGGCGCCCCGAGGCCCACGAAGGCGGGCACGACATAGACGCCATCACTATCGCCGACACGGCCTGCATAGACCTCGGATTCCTTGGCATTGCGGAACATCCGCAGCCCGTCGCGCAGCCACTGGATGGCCGAGCCCGCGACAAAGATCGAGCCTTCGAGCGCATATTCGACACGACCGTCCACACCCCAGGCAATGGTCGTCAGAAGGCCGTTTTCGGATTTCACCGGACGCTCGCCCGTGGTCATCAGCATGAAACAGCCGGTGCCATAGGTGTTCTTTGCCATGCCTTTCTCGAAGCAGAGCTGGCCGAATTGGGCAGCCTGCTGGTCCCCCGCCATACCCGCGATGGGCAGCTGGATGCCCTGGAACGCATCGCGATGGGTGGTGCCATAGACTTCGGAGGAGGGGCGCACCTCGGGCAGCATCGAAGCCGGAACGGTCAGGTGCTCCAAGAGCTCCTCGTCCCATTTCAGGTCGAAGATATTATACATCAGCGTGCGCGAGGCATTGGTGTAATCGGTCACATGGACCTCGCCACCGGTCAGCTTCCAGACGAGCCAGGTGTCGATCGTCCCGAAGAGAAGATCGCCGGCATCGGCTTTCTCGCGCGCGCCCGGCACATTATCGAGGATCCATTTCACCTTGGTGCCGGAGAAATAGGCGTCGATCAACAGACCCGTCTTGTCGCGGAAGGTCTCGTCGAGGCCCTTTGCCTTCAACTCTTTGCAGACATCGAGCGTCTGACGTGACTGCCACACGATCGCGTTATAGACCGGACGACCGGTTTTTTTGTCCCAAACCACAGCGGTTTCACGCTGGTTGGTGATCCCGATCGAGGCGATCTCGTCGGAGGAGACTTCGGCATTCGACAGCAGCTCCGCCACAACCGATTGCACCGAGGACCAGATCTCCATCGCGTTATGCTCGACCCAACCCGGTTTGGGGAAGATCTGCTCGAATTCCTTCTGGGTCGTGTGGACGATATGGCCGGCTTTGTCGAACAGGATGGCACGCGAGCTGGTCGTGCCCTGATCGATGGCAAGAACGTATTTCTTGGTCATGTCATGTTCCTTCCCTAAAGAGATGTGCCGTATGGGCGGTCACATCCCGTTCTTCTTTGGTTCAGCCCGCCACGGGGGTGACGAGTGCTGCATACAGGTAAGCGCCGGCGATGGCGCCACAGATCGGGGCGATAACGGGCAGCCATGCATAGCCCCAGTCGCTATCGCGTTTTCCTCTGATCGGCATCAGCGCATGCGCGATGCGCGGGCCAAGATCACGGGCAGGGTTGATCGCATAGCCGGTCGGACCGCCCAGCGAAAGGCCGATGGCCAGAATGAAGAAGCCGACGATCAGCGGATTGAGACCATCGGCGAATGTATTCGCCCCGATGCAGCTCAGCCCGAACATCAACACGGCCGTTCCCAGGAATTCCGAGAGAAAGTTGGCGGGTGTGTTCTTGATCGCGGGCTGCGTGCAGAAGACCGCAAGCTTCAGATCCGCATCCTCGGTTTCGGCCCAGTGGGGCAGATACATCAGATAGGTCAGAATACCGCCAAGAATACCGCCGAGCATCTGGCCCGCGATATAGACAGGCACATCAGCCCAAGGCAGCTGGCCGGTCATGGCAAAGGCGATAGTCAGCGCGGGGTTCAGATGCGCCCCGGAATATTTGCCTGCGACGTAGACGCCGAAGGTCACGGCCAGACCCCAACCGAAGGCGATGACAATCCATCCGCCGTTGAACCCTTTGGATTTTGCCAAAAGCACGTTGGCCACGACACCGCAGCCGAAAAGCGTCAGGACAGCCGTCCCGACAAGTTCGCTCAGAAAGAAGTCCATGCTTCCTCCCCCCTCAATAGGCCCTCAAAACAGTTCGCTGTGACCGTCTCCCGTTTGGCATATTCCTCTTATGCCGCCCGGTCTCCTCCATAGCTACGAGGCCACGCGTAATTTCGATTCTCCATCCGAGCAAGGGCAAAATGTTCGGAATCGAAAATTATGAACTGAAAATCTGCGCAAGCGAACATCTCGTCAATATGGTTTTTGAATGTTAGCGGATGACATTGCGGCAATTGAAACTGATGGGCAGACGCGCAGCCGAATCGAAGATTTTGGTGTTGCGCTGGCGATATGGCTGTATGTTGGAAAAATATCCAATGTTCGTCTGGGTTCTGAAAGAACAAATTATCGCCCCTGATACTAATCATGATTAGAGAAAGCCCGTGATTGTATGGGAAATTGCATGAATCTCCGATTTTTTCGTCGCGACGCTATGTCATAATGCTTTCACTTGAAAAAAACCGAACATAAAGCTATCTGAGTGACTGAGCGGGGATCTCCGCCATATTTCCATTTCCCGCACGAGGCTGACTGATGCGCGCTGAGACACTTGCCAAGCTGCAAAGCAACGAGACCTTCGATCTGCTGATCATCGGCGGTGGCGCGACCGGTTGCGGTATCGCGGTGGATGCGGCGACGCGCGGGCTCAAGGTCGCGCTTGTCGAACGTTACGACTTTGCCGAAGGCACCTCCAGCCGCTCGACCAAGCTGGTGCATGGCGGCGTGCGTTATCTCGAAGCGGCGGTGAAAAAACTCGACAAGGGGCAATATGATCTGGTGCGCCATGCGTTGCACGAGCGTGGCGCGCTGTTGCGCAACGCACCGCACCTGTCGCGCCCCCTGCCGCTCATTACGCCGGTCTATAGCTGGCTGCAGGTGCCCTATCTCTATGCCGGGCTGAAGCTCTACGACCTCCTGTCGGGCAAGATGAATATCGGCCATTCCAAAGTGATCAGCGCCAAGAAGGCCAAGGCGCGGTTCCCGATGCTGCGCTCCAAGGGGCTCAAGGCCGTGGTGCAATATTATGATGGCCAGTTCGTCGATTGCCGGATGTGTGTGACGCTGGCGATGACCGCCGAGCGCGCAGGCGCTGTGATGGCCAACCATATCGCCGTTACCGGCCTGACCCATGAGGCGGGCAAGATTACCGGTGCCGATGTCGAGGATGCGCTGACCGGCGAGAGCTTCTCGATCCGCGCCAAGAAGGTCGTCAATGCGACTGGTCCCTTTGCCGATGCGATCCGCCAGATGGACCATGCCGATGCAAAACCGATCCTGAAGGGCTCGTCGGGGATCCATATCCTGCTCGACAGCTCCTTCGTGCCGCCCGATGAAGGGCTCCTGATCCCGCAAACCGATGACGGGCGTGTGGTCTTCATCCTGCCGTGGCAGGGGCAGGCGCTGGTGGGCACCACCGATACCTCCTGCGAGGTGGTGGACCATCCGACCGTATCCGAAGAGGATATCGCCTATCTTCTGGACTATGTGAAACGCTATTTCGACATCGACGTGACCCGTGCGGATGTGAAATCGGCTTGGTCCGGTATCCGCCCGCTGGTCTTTAATCCCGAGGCTAAAGACACTGCCGAGCTGGCGCGTGACCATGTGATTATCGAGGATAATTCGGGTCTTATCACCATCTCGGGCGGTAAATGGACGACCTATCGCTACATGGCCGAGGAGGCCGTGGACAAGGTGATTGCCGGGGGTGAGTTCGCAGGGCTGAAGCCCTGTCTGACCCATGACATGAAGCTTCTGGGGGCCGAGGGCTATGTGGCCGGCGGCGCGGGCGATCTGGTGCGTGATTTCGGGTTGCCGCTGGATGTGGCCGAGCATCTGCATCATTCCTATGGCGACCGTGCACCTGTTGTGGCGGAGATGGCGCGCGAGGAGGGGCTGGCGAGCCGTCTGGCTGCGGCGCATCCCTATATCGAGGCGGAGGTGCTTTATACCATGCGCCACGAGGCTGCGCAGCGCGTGGCCGATGTGCTCTGCCGCCGGATGACGCTGACCCATGTCGATAGCCGCGCGGCCAATGCCGCCATCGCCCGTGTCGCCGATCTGATGACGACGGAGGCCGGATGGGACAGCGCACGCCGTGACGCCGAAGTGGCTTTGGCCGAGGAGCGCACAACCGTCGCGCTCTGAGCCGTAAAAACCGTTCCCGCATGCACTGATCATCTGTCATGCGGAGGACGTGGGGCTCGCGGGACCGGACGAAATGGGCCAGTCCGGTCTCGCGAGCCAAAGCGCCTCGGTGGTGGAAAGCTGCCCGTAAGCTCTTGACAGATTTGGCTTCGCCTCGCCAATTAGGGGCAGTCAGTGCCACAGCGGAGCAAGGTTGCGATGTCCACGCTCACCCAACGCCAGAACCAGATTACCGAAATTGCCCGTTCGGAGGGTTTTGTCGGGATCGAGGATATTGCCGTGCGTCTGGACGTGACGCCACAGACCATCCGGCGCGATATCAAACTGCTCTGTGATATGGGGATCTTGCACCGCTATCATGGGGGGGCGAGCCTGATGACCAATACCCGTAACCGCGATCATGCGCGCCGCCGCGAGGAAATGGCCTCCGAGAAGGCGCGGATCGGCGAGATGGTGGCTGCCCATATTCCTGATGGCGCCTCGATCTTTCTTAATATCGGCACCACGACCGAGGCCATCGCGCAGGCATTGCTGGGCAAGAAAGAGCTGCATGTTGTGACCAATAATATCAATGTGGTCACGCTGCTGTCGCAACGCGAGGATTTCGACATCACCATCGCTGGTGGTCAGGTGCGCAAGCGCGATCTGGCGGTGGTGGGCGAGGCGACCATCGGCTTCATCAACCAGTTCAAGGTCGATTTCGGGATCATCGGGATTTCGGGGATCGACGAGGATGGCACGCTTCTGGATTTCGACTATCGCGAGGTGCAGGTGGCGCAAGCGATCATTGCCAATTCGCGCACGACCTTCCTTGCCACCGATCATACGAAATTCGGGCGTCGGGCGATGGTGAAGCTCGGCCATCTCGATGATCTTGATGGCCTCTTTATCGACGCGCTGCCCGGTGCCCCTTATGCCGATGTCCTGAAGGCATCCAATGTGTCGGTGCATGTTGCCAAGCCCTAGATATATTAAGGGCTTGGCGGAGTTTATTCATGCGTTTTGTCAGATGATCACGCGCGAAGGTGCGAGCACGCGGTAGATGATCGCACCCAAGACCGCGCCAAAGATCCACGCATAGCCCGAGAGCACGGCCAGCACAGGCACCCAGACGGTCGCGACCGAGAAGATGGCCGCGATGATGAAGGCGATCAGGGCCGCGTCATTCCAGCCGTTCTTGTAGTGGTAGCGTCCGCCCGAGCGCGCATAGAGGTCTTTCTTGTCGAGATGACCCTTTCGCAGCAGGAAGTAATCGGTAATCATGATCCCGTAAAGCGGTGCAAGAGTGGCGCCCAACGTATTGACAAAGCCAGAGATTCCGACATCGGCGATGAAGCTCACCCAGAGCCCGCCGATCACCAGCGCAAAGCCCGAGGTGATCGCGCCCGCCATGCGGAAGCTGATATGGCGCGGGGCCAGACTTGCAATGCCGTTCACCGCCGGAATAAAATTGGCTACCAGATTGATGCCCACGGTCGCGGCAAAAAAGGTGATCGCGGCGATGATGCCGAGGACCACGCTATCGGTGCGCTCGACAATGGCGGTAGGGTTGATGATCTCCTCGCCATAGACGACGGCAGCGCCTGCAGTGGTCAACAGGGCAAGTGCCGAGAAGATCACCATATTCAGCGGCAGCCCCGCGAGATTGCCGAGGACCATCGCGCGTTTCGATTTCGCATAGCGCGAGAAATCGGAGAAGTTGATCAGCACCGCCGCGAAATAGGACACCATCGTGCCGACAATGGCGATAAAGCCCGAGATCTCGGTCCAGACCGTCCCGTCGGGATTGGCAAAGATGGTCTGCGCCTGCGACCAGAGTTGACCGTCGGATTTGATCCAGAGCACGATCAGGAGGCCGATCATCACCGCATAGACGAACGGACCCGCGATGTTAAGGAAGGTCTCTACCCAGTTCATTCCACGCCAGAAAATGACGATATGGAAGGCCCAGACAAGAACGAAACTGATCCAGTCGATCGTGCCGAGGCCGAGGAAGGTGCCGCCCGAGGTGATGCCGGTGACCGAGCAGATTAGGAGCGCCAGTGCGGTGGAGGCGAAATAGACCTGAACGCCATACCAGAAGACGGCCACGACGGCGCGCAAGATGGCTGGGAGTTTTGCGCCCTGCAGGCCCTGGCTTGCGCGCGCGAGCACCGGATAGGGGATGCCGTAACGCTGTCCGGCCACGCCCGAGAGATTGACCAGTGCCATCACCAGTAGACCCGCCACGATCAGCGCCGCAAAGGCCGTCCAGCCGCTGACGCCATAGGAGATGAAAAGCGAGGCCACCAGAGAATAGCCGAAGAGCGACTGGATATCATTCGCCCAGATGTTGAAGATTGCGAACCAACCCCATGTTTTTTCATGCGGCATGGTCGGCGCCAGTGGGTCGCTGTCATGCGGTGAGGAGGGCAGATAGGTCTGGTCTGGATCGAAACTGGTCTCGGTCATATGAGGTCCCCGTGCGGCTTGCGCGTTTTTATCAACTGTCTCTGCGGACAGGTTCAGGCTAAGCAGCAGTCACGGGAAAATTCGATTCCGGACTCGCTCTAATTCCAAGCATGCTTGCAAAATTCGTAAGTCTGCCTGTTTTATGAGCAGATATCGGAATGCGGGAAGGTGGCAGCGGCGACTTCGCCCATTCCTGATATTTTTGCTCACTTTCTCGGGATTTGATCCATCGCAATGTTGCGGTGCTTATCCGAGTCAATCTATCAGGAAGTAACCTGTTAAGGATTCGCTCATGGAACTCGGACAGATCGATGCGCTCGACCGGACATTCGCTCTCGGAGAGGCGCGCAAGGGCTATCGTGGCCGAGTTGCCTGTATCCTGCCGGTCCCCGGTAGCGGGCGTCTGGCGCCCGAAGAAATGGAACGGCGTCTGATCGAGATGGGCTTCATCGAAGGCGTCGAGATCTCGGTCATCCATGAAGCCCCGTTCGGGCGTGACCCGATTGCGGTGCGTGTGGGCGAGGCAACGGTTGCGCTGCGCCGCCGCGATGCTATGGCGATCCTGACGGAGTAGGTTTCCCGACGGAGTATATTTATGCTCGAGCCTGATGCCAGAGCGGATGGTCCCTTGCGGTTGGCGCTGATCGGCGCTCCCAATTGCGGCAAGACATCTCTTTTCAACGCCCTTACGGGGGCCAACCAGCGGGTCGGGAACTATTCCGGTGTGACGGTGGAGCGCAAGATCGGGCGGACGGTGACGCCCGCCGGCGAGGCGCTGATGGTCATCGACCTTCCCGGAACCTATTCACTGCGCGCCCGCAGTCCCGATGAGGTTGTGACGCGCGATGTCGTGCTGGGGCGGCGCAAGGATGTAGGTCAGATCGATCTGCTGGTGGTGGTGGCCGATGCCACCCATTTGCGGCCCGGACTGCGGCTGGCGCAGGAGCTTCGGGCGTGCGGGATCCCGATACTCGTGGTTCTGAACATGATCGATATCGCGCGCCATCGCGGGATCACGATCGACGCCGAACGTCTGGAGCATGAGCTGGGCCTGCCTGTGGTGACCTCTACGGCCGTGCGCCGTGGCGGGATGGAGACGCTCTGGGCCCGGATCGACGCGATGCTGGGGCAGGGTCTGCCCGAGCGGGGCGCGATGACATGGCAGGAACCCACCGCGGCCCAGTTGCGCACGGCCCTGCGTCAGGCCGACGGCCTGATTGCCCGCACCGTTCACAAGCCCGTTGCGCCCAGAAGCCTGACCGAGAAAATCGATACGGTCCTGCTCAACCCCTTTTTCGGACCGGTCTTCCTGCTGGTGCTGATGTTCGCGATGTTCCAGGCCGTTTTCGCGGGAGCGGCCCCTCTGATGGATGCGATCACCGTTTTCGTCGACTGGGTCTCGGCCACGGTCTCGGCGGCTCTGCCCGAGGGGCTCTTGCGCGGATTGATTGTTGATGGTGCGATTGCAGGTGTCGGCTCGGTGATCATCTTCCTGCCGCAGATCCTGATCCTCTTCGCCTTCATCCTGATCCTCGAGGATCTGGGCTATATGGCACGTGCGGCCTTCCTGATGGACCGGATCATGGGCCATGCGGGGCTGCACGGGCGGGCTTTCATTCCGCTCCTGTCGAGTTTTGCCTGCGCCGTGCCAGGGATCATGTCGGCCCGTGTCATCGATGACCGGCGCGACCGGCTGACCACGATCCTCATCGCGCCGCTGATGACCTGTTCGGCGCGCATCCCGGTCTATACGCTGCTGATCGGGGCCTTTGTGCCCGCGCGCAGCATAGGTCCCGGGATCGGGTTGCAGGGGCTCGTGATGTTCGGCCTCTTTGCCGCCGGGGTGATCTCGGCGCTGCTGGTGGCTTTTGTCAGCCGGTTGCTGTTGCGTCGCAACGAGATCGCCGCCCCCCTGATGCTGGATCTGCCCGATTACAAGATCCCGCAGCTGCGCGGGGTAGTGCTGGGGCTCTGGCAGCGGGCGCGGGCCTTCCTGCGCCGTGCGGGCACCATCATCTTCTATGCCTCGGTGGTGGTCTGGGTGCTCTCGACCTTCCCGTTCCCGCCCGAAGGTGCCTCCGAACCCGCCATCAATTACAGTTTTGCCGCAATGATCGGGCATCTGCTCGAGCCGATCCTGTCGCCCATCGGCTTCACATGGCAGATTTGTGTTGCGCTGGTGCCGGGGATGGCCGCACGCGAGGTCGCCGTGGCAGGGCTCTCGACGGTCTATGCCGTCTCGGGTGGCGAGGCGGCGCTGGGGTCGACACTGGCCGCGCATTGGCCGCTGGCGACCGGCGTGTCGCTGCTGGTATGGTATATCTTCGCGCCACAATGCCTGTCGACGCTGGCGGTGATCAAGCGCGAGACGGGCACGGCGCGATGGATGTGGGTCACGGTGGTCTATATGTTCGGGCTGGCCTATGTGTTCAGCTTCATCGCCTATCATCTGGTGCGGGCACTGGGCGGATGATCGCCTAAGGGTGGTGCAAAATCGCACATATTTTGTTTGCATCTGTGGAATTGTGCGAAGTCAAATCTACGGTATCTTCGGATCAGACCTTATCGTCCAACCTCCGGAGATACCGATGAAATCCTTGATCCTCGCCGCTGGCCTCGCGCTTGGCATGACCACGATCGCCCATGCTGCTACCGAAGAATACACACTGGACGCAAGCCACAGCCAGATCGTGTTCGACTACAACCACCTCGGTTTCTCGACCACCACCGGCATGTTCTCGGGGTTCGAGGGCACCATCGAGTTCGACGCGCAGGATCCCTCGAAATCCTCCGTCTCGATCGAATTCCCGGCAGATAGCCTGATCACCGGCTGGGATGCGCGCACCAAGCACTTCCTGACCGCCGATTTCTTCGATGCCGAAGCCAATCCGGAAATCTCGTTCAAATCGACCTCGATCGAAGTGACTGGCGAGAAAACCGGCAAGATCACCGGCGACCTGACCCTGAATGGCGTGACCAAGCCCATCACCATCGACGCGACCATGACCCAGATGGGCGAGCATCCGATGGAAAAGAAACCGTGGGTCGGTTTCGACGGAACCACCGTGATCAAACGTTCGGATTTCGACATGGGCATGTATGCGCCCTACGTCTCGGATGACGTTCAGGTCCGCATCTCGATCGAAGCGATGAAAGCGGCTGCCGAATAAGATCCGTTTTGGCACAGGCCCGTTCCGGCCTGCTCCACCACTCGGATGCCCGCTGCGGACCCCGCGGCGGGCATTTTCCGTCTCATACCACTCGCGAGGGACGCACGAACTCCGCCCGTGCCTGAGCCACTGCCTCGCGGGTGATGCAGCCCTGCGCATGATCGTTGATCAGCCCCATTGCCTGCATGAACGCATAGGTCGTAATCGGTCCCACGAATTTCCAGCCCCGCTTGCGGAGATCTTTCGAAAGCCGCACCGAGACGGGCGAACTGGGCGCGACCATCAGTTCCATCAACTCCTCCTCGCGCGGCTCGTAAGACCAGAAGAACGCCGCCAGTGACCCGAACTCCGCCCGCATCTCGAGCGCGCGTCCGGCATTGTTGATTGCCGCCTCGATCTTGCCGCGATGGCGGATGATACCCGCATCCTGCACCAGCCGCTCCACATCGCGCGTGTCAAAACGCGCGACCGTCTCGATGTCGAACCCCGCAAATACCGCGCGGAAATTCTCGCGCTTGGCCAGAATGGTGCGCCAGCTCAATCCGCTCTGGAACCCCTCGAGGCAGATCTTCTCGAAAAGCCGTGTGTCGCAGCCTACCGGAAAGCCCCATTCCTCGTCGTGATAGCGGCGGTAGAATTCCGGCGCATCCGGCATACACCAGCCACAACGGCAGAGCCCGTCCGGTCCTGTCTCCAGCATGTTCATGATTTACCCCTTCCATTGTCTTGAAATATCCTCGGGGGTGAATTTTTGCGCAAGCAAAAAGAGGGGGCGCGAGCGCCCCCTTTACACCATTGTCCCGGTTCTGTTCGCTCAGGATTTCTGCGCGGTCAGGTCCACATTGATCGTGACGGGGAAGCCAACCGTGCCCTCGTCAGGATAGGCCGCCCCCATTTTCCAGTCGCGCCGGTCGATCTGGATCTGAGCCTTCATCGTGGCTGTGTCGCCATCGATGCTCAGGGTGAAGGGCAGCTCGAGCGGGGCAGTATTGCCGATCAGCGTGAGTGTCCCTTTGGCGGTATGGGCGGGGCCTGCGCCCTCGCGCGTGATATCGGCCTCATAGGTGGCGGTGGTGAAGGTCGAGGTATCGAAGAATTCCGTGCCTTTGGCCTGATCGGTGACCGAGCCCAGATCGAGGCTGGTCGTGTCGATCATCACCTTCACATGGCCGGTGCCGGTGCTCTCGTCATAATCGATATCGGCGGTCCAGGTCCCGAAATGGCCCTCCACGGGGCTGCCCATCTGCACGACGCTGAAGCTGAGGCTGCCCTGCGTCACGGTCCAGTTGCCCGCCGCAGGTTGCGCGGGAGCTTGCGTGGTTTGTTGTTCGGCAGGCGCGTCCTTGGGCGCTTGCGCCATGCGCTCTGCCGCGCCCAGAAGCGCGAAGAGGATCACGGCGACCCAGATCACCAGCGCGGCGAGAGTGGCACAGCCATGGGCTTTGGCCGCGTCCTCGCGCCCCGACCAGCGGCCATGCGTCATCCGCGCCAGTGTGCCATCGCGGTCGATCACCACATGTTTGAGCACACCGAGGATATGGAGCGCCAGCGAGACATAGAGCACCCAGACCGCGGTCTTGTGCACATGTTCGGCCACATGGGCGAGGCTTTCGGATTTTGGCACGAAGGGCAGGTTCTGGCCGAAGGGCCACCAGATCGGTGCGAAGCCCTGTTCGGCGGCATGGGTGATCCAGCCCGAAAGCGGCATCACGAACATCGCGCCGTAAAGCGCGAAATGCACGACCTCGGCGGCCCATGTCTCCAGCCGCCGTTCGGGATGGAGCGGCGCGGGGCGGGTCTGGGTCATCGCCCAGATTACCCGCAGGACGGCGAGGAAGAAGGTCGCGACCCCGATCGTCTTATGCGCGCTGTAGACCGTTTGCAGCGTGGCTGTCGTCTCGGCATTGCGCGGCAGGCTCTCGCCATAGAGCCCGAGCCCGATCGCGCTCAGGATCAGAAGGGCGATTGCCCAATGCAGGCTCCGCGCGATCATGCCATAGCTTAGCGGGGTGTTGGTCAGCATCTGTTTCTCCGGCTGGGTGTCACCTGTCAGGTTCCTTGATACGGGGAAATCCTCGCCGGACCAGCGGGATCTGCGCACAGCGCCTGTGCAAGGCCCCGAAATACGCCAGTTGCTTGCCTGAAAGGCAAAGCCGCGTTAAGGGAGGGCCAGCAAAGGATAGTCTGAAAAGGACAAGGACGCATGAGCAAAGCATTCGTATTTCCGGGCCAGGGCGCGCAGACCATTGGTATGGGGCGGGATCTGGCCGAGGCCTATCCTGACGCCCGGGCCGTCTTCGACGAGGTCGATGCGGCTCTGGGCGAGAACCTCTCGGCCCTGATCTGGGAGGGCGATATCGAGACCCTGACCCTGACCGCCAATGCGCAACCCGCGCTGATGGCGACCTCGATTGCCGCTCTGCGCGCGCTCGAGGCGGAAGGCGTTGCGGTTACGGATGCCGCTTTTGTGGCAGGCCACAGCCTTGGCGAATATTCGGCCCTGTGTGCGGCGGGCAGCCTGTCGGTGGCCGATGCGGCCGTGCTCTTGCGCAAGCGTGGTGCGGCAATGCAATCGGCCGTGCCGGTGGGTCAAGGCGCGATGGCGGCCATTCTGGGGCTGGATCTGGCCGCAGTTCAGGCCGTGGCCGAGGAGGCCGCGCAAGGCGAGGTCTGTCAGGCGGCCAATGACAACGATCCGAGCCAGGTCGTGGTGTCGGGGGCGAAGGCCGCCGTGGAACGTGCCTGCGAGATCGCCAAGGCCAAGGGTGCCAAGCGCGCGCTGTTGCTGCCGGTCTCCGCACCGTTCCACTGTGCGCTGATGCAGCCTGCCGCCGATGCGATGGCCGAGGCTCTGGCAAGCGTTGCGATCCGCGCGCCCAAAGTGCCGCTGGTGGCCAATGTGCGCGCCGAGGCCGTGTCCGATCCCGAATTGATCCGCGCGCTTCTTGTCGAGCAGGTGACGGGCTCTGTCCGCTGGCGCGAGAGCGTCGAGTGGATGGCCGCGCAGGGCGTGGACAGCTTCTGGGAGATCGGTGCGGGCAAGGCGCTGTCGGGGATGGTCAAACGGATCGTCAAGGGCATGGACACGCAGGCCTTCGGCACCCCTGCCGATATCGCCAAGTTGAAAGAGGCGTAAGGGGCGCTGCCCCTCTGGAGCCCTTCGGGGCTCCATTCACCCCGGGATATTTAGAGACGCTGGAAGGGGCCGTGGAGCCGCTTTCGCACCGTAACACGACCCGCTTGCGCGGGCATCGAGAGGAAGGAAGAGGCATGTTCGATCTGACGGGCAAGTCGGCGCTGGTGACCGGCGCATCGGGTGGCATCGGTGGCGAGATCGCCCGCGCGCTGCATAAGGCGGGCGCGAAAGTCGCGCTGTCTGGCACACGCGAGGCGCCGCTGAAAGAGCTGGCCGAGGAGCTGGGCGAGGGCACGTTTGTCTGCCCTGCGAATCTGGGTGATGCGGCCTCTGTCGAGGCGCTGCCGAAGGCGGCGGTCGAGGCGATGGGCTCGCTCGATATTCTGGTCAATAACGCGGGCATCACCCGTGACAATCTCTTCATGCGCATGTCGGATGACGAGTGGAATTCGGTTCTGGACGTGAACCTGACCTCGGCCATGCGCCTGATGCGCGGTTCCATGCGGGGGATGATGAAGGCACGCTGGGGCCGGATCATCAACATCACCTCCATCGTGGGGGCTACCGGCAATCCGGGGCAGGTGAATTATGCGGCGGCCAAGGCGGGGCTTGTGGGCGCGTCGAAATCGCTGGCCTACGAGGTTGCCTCGCGCGGGATCACCGTGAACTGTGTGGCACCGGGCTTCATCCAGACCGCGATGACCGACAAACTCAATGACGAGCAGAAGGCCAAGATCCTCGCACAGATTCCCGCAGCCCGTATGGGCAGCCCCGAGGAAATCGCGGCAGCCGTGCTGTATCTGGCGGCACCGGAGGCCGGTTACGTCACGGGCGCTACGCTGCATGTCAACGGTGGCATGGCCATGATCTGACCGGTTTGCCCCTTGTTTTGTTGAACTCGGGGCGAATTTCCGGCCGATTTTGGGCGGGTGCGTTTAACCGCTTGCCATAGGCTTTCACACTGGCTATTCAGCGTGCAGTCGGGTCGGTGGCAGGAATGCGATCGGCCGCTTCGTTTGGTCATGAGGCGGACGGAGTCTTGAAGCCGCTCTTTTGAGCAATTCAGATGGGCGCAGCCCACGAAACTGGAGAAACAGTTATGAGCGATATCGCAGATCGCGTTAAGAAAATCGTCGTTGAGCACCTGGGTGTTGAAGAAGACAAGGTCACCGAGAATGCTTCCTTCATCGACGATCTGGGCGCAGACTCGCTTGACACCGTCGAGCTCGTGATGGCTTTCGAAGAAGAGTTCGGCATCGAGATCCCCGATGACGCAGCCGAAACCATCCAGACCTTCGGCGACGCGGTCAAATTCATCACCGAAGCCTCCTAATCCTTCGGCGATAGCTTATATAGACGGCGCTCTTTGCAAGAAGGGCGCCGTTTTTATTTTTGCATCCATGTTCTGCTTGCGGCAGGCGGAAGATTGCCGTAGCGGAAATCTGGAAGCTTGCGAGAATCTGCCAGAACCAATTAGAGATTGTGATGGGTCGCGGGGGCTTTCCCCCGCAGACAGAAGCTTTTGTGATTATGTATTAGACCGATCCCGCTTGTATGTTTAAGGCCAATTTGGAAGTTGGGATCACTAGTGGAGTCGGGACCAAGGCAATGACGACTATCCGAGCGGCACATTGGATCAGACGGGGGGCGGCTGTCATCGCGGCGCTCGTGTCTGTTGTGGTGCTCGTGGCCGAGATCATGCCGATGCCGGTCATTCCGTCCGTTATGATGGCGCCGCTGACGCCGCGCGCATTTTTCTCCATCATCGGTCTTCTGATCTCGCTGATGACGTTCCTGCCGCGGAATGCTGCGGGACGCCGGATCCAGACCGGGATCGGTGGGGCGGTCATTCTTGCGGTCTGCGCAACGGTTGCACTCAGCCTCAGGGATATGGCGGTCAGCTTCGAGACGGTGGGCTGGGTGCCGTTGCAGTTGTTCCTGAGCGGCGAGATCCTGTTTGTCCTGCTTGCGGCCTCGCTGGTGTTACAGGCGATGCGCTATTACATCTCGGGACAGTTGTTGGTGCTGGTTGGGATCGCCTTCCTGCTGAGCGCGGTTTCCGGCAATCTCGACCGCTCGGAGGCGTTTCTCGGTCTGGCCGATCCGCAATTCCTGCTGGCGGGACTGATGCTGACGCTGTCGGTGCTGCTCTATCAACCCCATCGCGGGGCGGTGCGGATCTTTCTGGCATCCCATCGCGCCAGCGGTGTGGCGCGGCTGCAGCTCTGTCTCGGGGTCGCGGGGCCTGCACTTGTGGGAATGCTGACGGTCGGGGCGGTGAATGTGCCGGTGGTGCAGATCTATGGCGGGCTGATCGTCTCCAATATGATTGCGTTCAATATGGTCGTGATCGTGCTGAACGCGGTCTATTCCGAGCGCAGCGATATTAGCCGTCGCCGTGTCGAGCGCAGCCTTGCGCGTCAGGCGTTGCGCGACAGCCTGACGGGGCTTTTCAACCGTGTGATGTTGCGCCGCCGGTTCGAGCGGGCGGTGCAGCGCGCCCAAACGGATCACGAATTCTTCTGCATGCTGATTTTCGATCTAGATTACTTCAAGAAGATCAATGATATGGGCGGGCATGAGATCGGCGACCAGGCTTTGGTGCGGGTGGCGCATGTGATCTCGGACTGTCTGGAGCGCGAGGATACCGCCGCGCGGCTGGGGGGCGAGGAATTTGCGGTCATCTTGCGCAATACCGATCTGGTGCAGGCCGAGTTGCGCGCCGAGCAGTTCCGGCAGGCGATTGCCGCCCTTCAGGTGCGCATGCGCAACGGGCGCTGGCAGTATCTGACGACCTCCATCGGCGTGGCGCAATGGATGGCGGACGAGAGTTTCGACCAGTGCTATGCCCGTGCCGATGCCGCGCTGTATCAGGCCAAGGCGCAGGGGCGTAACCGTGTGGGGATCGCACCGATCAGCTATGACCCGCTCGATACAATGGAGGTCACTGATGTGCCGGCCTCTGATGCCGAGCGTAATGTGGCGATGTTGCAGCTGGCTCGTGCAACTTTTAAGTGAATTTCCGATCTGCGTTTAACGTAGCGTTAGACTAAACAGGCTTTCCTTCTGGGTGCCGCGGCGGAGCTGCGATATGTCATGGAGGGGATCATGCTTTCTGACGAGCAGACACGCGCGTCGAGCCGTTCGATCAATTCGGAGCGGACCTCCATGGCGGACTGGTTTTTCGTGGTCTCGATCTTTCCGGCATTGGCGGTGTTGCTGCTGGCGATGGTCCCCCTCTTCGGGCATTGGCTCCCGCAATCGGGCATTTTCTCCGCTATTCCGTTGGTCAAAGGCACGCATCCCATGACTTCGATCATGGCGATTCTCCTGTCGGTCTCGCTGTTGCTGCCATTGGAGGGGCGCTGGACGGGTCATGTTGCCCGTTTGCTGGCAGGGCTCTGCCTTCTGCTGGCGGCGGGGCGGTTTGTGCCACAGTTGTCGTCGGTCTACGAACTATCCCAGCATAATGTGAAAACCGGCTATAACTCGGCTATGGTCTTCTTGATCCTGTCGCTTGCGCGGATCGGGCTCGAGGGGGAGCGCCCCAGCCTCGGTCAATTCGCGACCTTTACCGCGCCGGTGATCTTGTTTCCTGCGCTAATCGGCTATATTTTCGGCGATGACGGGCTGTATGGCTATATGTCGCTTGCCACGGCATTGATGGCGGGCGGGCTTATTCTGGGGCTTTTGTGCCGCCGCGCGACAACGGGACTCGTGGCTTCGTTATTTCTGATGGATATGTTCCGCGTCGATCTGGCGCTTGGCGTGATCGCACCGGTCTTCGTGGGGCTCGGGCTGGTATATTTCATGGGATATGGCCCATATCGGCAGATTGTTGCGGTGGTCATCGCGCATACGGTGGCGTTGAATGTGCTGATCCAGATCGTGGGAATGCACCGGTCTTCCGCGATTGAGCGGCGCAGACGCGAGCTGGAGGAGCAGAGGCTCTGGGATATCGTGACCGACGAGGTCACGGGGCTCTACAATCGTGGCGCCTTGCGCCAGAGATTTTCGGAAATGGCCGATGAGGCGCGCGAGACCCGTGCCGCGCTCAGTATCGTGGTGCTCGATCTTGACGGGTTCGACCGTGTGAATGCCCTGTCGGGATTCGAACATGGCGACAAGGTCTTGCGCGATGTGGCGCAGGCGATACTGCCTTTGATGCGCGATGACGATTTTATCGGGCGGGCGCATGCTGACGAATTCCTGATTTTCTTGCCGGGGTTACGGGCAGCCGAGGTTGCCGTGATTGCCCGACGGCTATGCAAGGCGGTCCGGATGTTGGGACACCAGACGGAAGACGGTCCGTTGACTGCCTCGGCGGGGGTTGCGCGCTGGCATTTTTCCGAGACCTCCAAACAGCTCTATGAACGTGCACTCGCCGCGTTGGAGGTCGCCCGTATTCGTGGGGGCGATCAGGCATGCGTTGCCCCGGGTCCTGACGGGACAAATGCCGTCTGGCGCACCGTGGAGGACGCACCGGTTGCGGGATGGACGCCGGTGACCCCAAGCCCGGGAAGCGGAGCGGAAGATGGCGCGCCAATGCCCGAGCAGGGCAAGAGCACGCTCGACCAGTGGCAGCTGCCCGAGTTCTCCGATCTTTCACAGGTCCGTCTGGCCAGTGCGAAGCCTGGCGAGTAGGCTGCATTCCAGCGACGCTCTGCGCGTGATCTGGCGTAAAACTTCCGTCTTTGCGTCGGGAAAGCCTGTATTTGGCTGTTGCTTTGAATTGCGCGCGAGGGAATGCGCGTGTATGTGATGCCCGAAGGTTAATTAGCCACAAGAGGTATGGCATATGCGTCGGGTCGTCGTCACAGGTCTTGGAATGGTTTCTCCGCTGGCTTGCGGTGTCGAGGAAACTTGGTCGCGTTTGCTGGAGGGCCAATCGGGCGCCGGCCCGATTACGCGCTTTGATGCCTCGGACGTCGTAACGAAATATGCCTGCGAGATCCCGCGCGGTGATGGCACCAACGGCACGTTCAACCCCGATGACTGGATGGCGCCGAAAGAGGCCCGCAAGGTCGACGAGTTCATCCTTTACGGGATGGCAGCGGCTGATCAGGCGGTCAAGGATTCCGGCTGGGCGCCTGCGACAGACGAGGAGCGCGAGCGCACCGGTGTAATGATCGGCGCAGGTATCGGCGGTCTGAAGGCGATTGCCGATACGGCCATCCTGATCAAGGAGCGCGGCCCCAAGCGTGTCTCGCCCTTCTTCATTCCCTCGGCGCTGATCAACCTCGTCTCCGGTCAGGTCTCGATCAAGCACGGTTTCAAGGGGCCGAACCACGCGGTCGTGACCGCCTGCTCGACCGGTGCACATGCCATCGGCGATGCCGCACGTCTGATCCAGTGGGGCGATGCGGATGTGATGGTGGCCGGTGGTGCCGAAAGCCCGATCTGCGAGATCGGGATCGCGGGCTTCAACGCCTGCAAGGCGCTCTCGACCAAGGCCGAGGATCCGACCAAGGCCTCGCGCCCCTATGATGCCGATCGCGACGGGTTCGTGATGGGCGAGGGGGCCGGTGTCGTGGTTCTGGAAGAATACGAACATGCAAAGGCGCGCGGCGCGAAGATCTATGCCGAAGTGATCGGCTATGGTCTGTCGGGCGATGCCTACCACATCACCGCGCCCTCCGAGGATGGCGATGGTGGCTTCCGTTCGATGAGCATGGCGCTGAAACGCGCAGGTATCGAGGCTTCAGAGATCGATTATATCAACGCGCATGGCACCTCGACCATGGCCGATACGATCGAGCTGAAAGCGGTGGAGCGTCTGATGGGCGATGCGGCTTCCAAAGCCACCATGTCCTCGACCAAATCCTCGATCGGTCACCTTCTTGGCGCGGCCGGTTCGGTGGAAGCGATCTTCTGTATCCTCGCGATCCGCGACCAGATCGCGCCGCCGACGTTGAACCTCGATAATCCGGCGGTCGAGACCCCGCTCGATCTCGCGCCCAACGCGCCGGTCAAGCGCGAGATCAACGTGGCGCTGTCCAATAGCTTCGGCTTCGGCGGCACAAATGCCAGCCTCGTGCTGCGCAGGGTGGTGGACTGATGTGGCGTAACATCACGTCCAATTTCCTGACCGCCATGATCGTCATCCTCGTGCTTGTCGCGGGGATGGTGGCATGGGCCAAGCGGGAATATACGGTGACCGGTCCGCTGACACAGGCGATGTGTCTGCGGGTCGATCAGGGCGACAGCTTCGTCAAGGTCTCGGCCGATCTGAAGTCAAAGGGCGCGATCTCCTCCGGCTATATCTTCCGGACCGGCGCGGATTATACAGAAAAGGGCGGCAAGCTGAAATTCGGGTCTTACCTGATCGAGCCCGGCTCGACGATGGAACAGATTGTGGACCAGATCACCCGTGGTGGTCCGTCGACCTGCGGCTCTGAACTGGTTTACCGTGTGGGCGTGAATGCACAAACGCTGGCGCTGCGCGAGCTGGATCCGGCGACCGGCATGTATGAGGAACTGGCCAAATACGATCCCGTGGCCGATCCCGAGCCCGACGGGTTCAAGGAGCTGGTCGAAGAGAAGAATATCACCAACCACCGGGTAATCCTCGCCGAAGGCGCTACCAGCTGGCATATCGTGCAGGCACTGAAATCCTATGATTTCCTGTCGGGCGATGTGAAGGATATCCCGGCCGAGGGCAGCCTTGCACCGCAGAGCTATGTGGTGAGCAAGGGCGAGACCCGGGAGACGCTGATCGGCCAGATGCAGGATGCGCAAACGGCGATCCTCAACGAGGCATGGGCCAACCGTGCCGAGGGACTTCCCTATAAAACGCCGGAAGAGGCGCTGACCATGGCCTCCATCGTCGAGAAGGAGACCGGTGTGGCTTCCGAGCGTCCGGAAGTTGCAAGTGTCTTCGTCAACCGGCTGGAAAAAGGCATGCGCCTGCAGACGGACCCGACGGTGATCTACGGGGTGACCGATGGCAAGGGCTCGCTGGGCCGTGGGCTTCGTCAGTCCGAGCTGCGTGCGAACAATCCCTACAACACCTATGTCATCGAAGGGCTGCCGCCGACACCGATCGCAAATCCGGGTAAGGCTGCCATCGAGGCCGCGCTGAACCCTGATTCCACCGATTACCTCTATTTCGTGGCCGATGGCTCCGGTGGGCATGCATTTGCAACCACTCTGGAAGAGCATAACGCCAATGTTGCGAAGTGGCGCGAGATCGAGGCGCAACAGGCAAAGGATGCGGGCGGTAACTAAATCCACCCAAGGGAAATTGAGAAAACCGGGCATTTTGCCCGGTTTTTCTTTGCGCAACGTGCGTAGGGTGAGTGCAACCTGAGCGCGATTTCCTTTGACAGTCAGGGCGTTGCATGGCATCACTTATGGCATGCTAGGAGAAGTGGGCAAGACGCCGCGGGGTGACCCGTTTGGCGTCTTTTTCATTTTGCTCGTGCGGAGTCACCACATGAGAGGCGGATTACAGGAATGAAAGTGACTTCCGTTGATTTGGAAGGGGCATCTTCGGTCGAGGCGCTGGAGATGGCCGGAGCGATGTATCGCGATGTGGCCGAGGAGCTGGCCGTAGCGATGGAGGGGTTGCGGCAGGGGGAGCTTGCCGAGGCCAAGACAGCACGGGCCGCCGTGCGCGATCTGCGCGCGGCGTTGCAACTTTTGCTTGAGGAAAGGAATCGCGTTGAGAAACTCCGCAGAGAGGCTGCCGGGGTCGTCGAAGGACAGCACCTCGACTTTGATGCAGCCAGAACTGAGATCGGGCGCCGCTTGGCTTGCCTCCGCGACGCCGCGGGACGTTGATGCGTTTCTGGACGGGCTGGATGAGAATTCTCTTCTGGCCCTGCCGTGGTTGTTCGAGTTCTGGGCCCTGCCACACCAGTTGCCACCGATGGGCGACTGGAAGAGCTGGGTGATCATGGGGGGGCGCGGTGCGGGGAAAACCCGCGCCGGTGCCGAATGGGTGCGCTCGCAGGTTGAATCCTCGACGCCGCTCGATGCGGGCAAAGCCTCGCGGGTGGCATTGGTGGGGGAGACCTATGATCAGGTGCGCGATGTGATGGTGCTGGGCGATAGCGGCATCATCGCCTGCTCGCCGCCCGACCGGCGCCCGACATGGGAGGCCTCGCGGCGCAGGCTGGTCTGGCCCAATGGTGCGGTGGCGATGGCCTTTTCAGCGCATGATCCGGAGGCGCTGCGGGGCCCGCAATTCGATGCGGCCTGGGTGGATGAACTGGCCAAGTGGAAGCGCGCCGAGGAGACATGGGACATGCTGCAATTCTCGCTGCGTCTGGGGCGGCATCCGCAGCAGGTGGTGACCACGACGCCGCGCGATGTGGCGGTGTTGCGGGCGATCATGAAGAACCCCTCGACCGTGGTGACCCATGCGCCGACCGAGGCCAATCGCGCCTATTTGGCCGAGAGCTTTCTGGCTGAGGTGCAGGCGCGCTATGTCGGCACGCGGCTCGGGCGTCAGGAGCTGGAGGGTGTTTTGCTGGAGGATATCGAAGGGGCGCTCTGGTCGACGAGGATGCTCGAGGCGTTACGGGTGGACAAGGTGCCTGATCTCGACCGGATCGTGGTCGCGCTCGATCCGGCGGTGACGGGGGGGGCTGGATCGGATGAATGCGGGATCATCGTGGCGGGCGCTGTCACCCGCGGTCCGCCGCAGGACTGGCGTGCCTATGTGCTGGCCGATCTGAGCATTGGCGGCAAGCCCACCGACTGGGCGAAGGCCGCGATTGCCGCAATGGAGCGGTTCGGGGCCGAGCGGCTCGTGGCGGAGGTCAATCAGGGCGGCGATCTGATCGAGGGTGTTTTGCGGCAGGTCGATCCGATGGTCCCGTTTCGTGCATTGCGGGCAGGCCGCGGCAAGGGGCTGCGCGCGGAGCCTGTGGCCGCGCTGTATGAGCAGGGCCGTGTCTATCATGCGCGTTCGGCGGCGCTCGGCAAGCTCGAGGACCAGATGTGCCAGATGACGGTGCAGGGCTATCAGGCCAAGGGCTCGCCTGACCGGCTGGATGCGCTGGTCTGGGCGCTGACGGAGGTGATGATCGAACCTGCCGCGCATTGGCGCAGGCCACAGGTGAGACGGTTGTGATGCGAGAAGGGGTCGGGGTTCCGGCCCCTTTGCTTTTGGCCCGCGATTGCGGGTGGAGAAGGACATGAGGAGATCTGCATGGGGCTGAATATCTTTCGGAAAACCGCGACATCCGCACAAGGTGCCGCGCCCGAGACGAAGGCGGTGCGCGGGCGCCCTGTCTCCCTGTCGGGATCGGCGGGACGGGTGGTCTGGAGCCCGCGCGACAGCACATCGATGACGCGGCAGGGCTTTGTGGGTAATCCCATCGGGTTTCGCTGTGTGAAGCTGATCGCCGAGGCAGCAAGCGCGCTGCCGCTGATCTGTCAGGACAGGGAGCGCCGCTACGAGACCCATCCGGTGATCGATCTGCTGCGCCGCCCGAACGGGGCACAGGGACAGGCCGAGTTTCTCGAAGCGCTCTTCGGGCAGATGCTGCTGACGGGTGATACCTATGTCGAGGCGGTGGGTGAGGGCATTGATGTGCCGATGGAGCTGCATGTGCTGCGCGCCGACCGGATGAGCGTGGTGCCGGGGGCGGATGGCTGGCCTGTGGCTTATGATTATACGGTCGGCGGTCGCAAGCACCGGTTCGATCTCACGGGCCATCCCGATCCGATCTGCCATATCCGCACCTTCCATCCGCAGGATGACCATTACGGGCTCTCGCCGATGCAGGCGGCGGCGGTGGCGGTGGATGTCCATAATAGCGCGAGCCACTGGTCGAAGGCGCTTCTGGACAATGCCGCGCGGCCCTCGGGGGCGATCATCTACAAGGGCGCGGATGGTCAGGGGGTGCTGAGCCCCGATCAGTATGACCGGCTGACATTTGAGCTGGAGACGCATCATCAGGGCGCGCGCAATGCGGGGCGTCCGATGCTTCTGGAGGGTGGGCTTGACTGGAAGCCGATGGGGTTCTCCCCCTCGGATATGGAGTTCCACGAGACCAAGATCGCTGCCGCACGCGAGATTGCCGTGGCCTTCGGGGTGCCGCCGATGCTTCTGGGCATTCCGGGGGATGCGACCTATGCCAATTATGCCGAGGCCAATCGGGCCTTCTTCCGGCTGACCGTGCTGCCTCTGGCCACGCGGGTGACGGCGGCTTTGGCATGGTGGCTCTCGGGGTTTCTGGGCGCGCGGATCGAGCTGCGCCCCGATCTCGATCAGGTGCCGGCGCTGGCTTCGGAGCGCGACGCGCAATGGACGCGTGTGGGTGAGGCGACCTTCCTGACCGATAGCGAGAAACGGGTTCTGTTGGGCCTGCCGCCGATGCCGGAGGAGTAAGCCATGCCGACAGGAGGCTCGCGTTACCTGAAGGAGCCGTTCGATCTGCATGAGGAACGGTTCAACGCGACGGAGAAGATCATGGAGCTGCAATTCGATCAGGTCGAACGCCGGTTGCAGCGCATCGAAGCGATGATCGAGGGGCTCGAGCGGCGGCTGTGGATGGCGGTCTATGGCGTGGTCGCCGTGGTGCTGTCGCAGGCGGTCTACGGGCTTCTGGATATGGTGCCGCAATAGGAGGGCCGGATGGAGCAAAGGATCATGGGGTTGGAGTTCAAATCGCTGATGGGCGAGGCGCCCGCGCCGCTACGGATACGCGAGGGCCGGATCGAGGGCTATGCCAGCCTCTACGGCCTGCCCGATCAGGGCGGCGATGTCGTCAGCCCCGGCGCCTATACCGATTGTCTTGCGCGGCTCGCGCAGGAGGGGCGCCGTGTGGCGATGCTCTGGCAGCATGACCAGACCCAGCCGATCGGTGTCTGGGAAGAGATCTTCGAGGATGGCACGGGCCTCTTTGTGCGCGGCTATCTTCTGGAGGATGTGGCTCGTGCGCGTGAGGCGCGCGCGCTTCTGGAGGCGGGGGCGATGGACGGGCTGTCCATCGGCTATCGCGTGGTGCGCGCGCATCGTGACCCGCAGGGCCAGCGCATACTCACAGAACTCGATCTTTGGGAAGTGTCGCTGGTGACCTTCCCGATGTTGAAGGAGGCGCGGGTCGCCGCCAAGGCCATGCCCCTCGGGGCGGAGCTTTCACATCTGGCACGGGCGCTGCGTGCGGCCGCGTCGCAACTGGCGGGACACTGACCCCGCGCTTTCGATCTTCGTGAAAAATTGAGGAGAGACAATGACCCCCGACAAAAGCGTCTTTGGGGAGCGGACAGCCATGTCCGACGGGGCCCCGATCGTGGCCGAGGTGCACTCGGCCCTTAACGAATTCGTCAAGGAAGCAAAGGGCTTCCAGAACGAAATGACTTCACGCATTCAAAAACAGGAAGAGCGTCTGACCATGTTGCAAACGAAATCCACCACTCTCCGTCCGGCCCTGTCACATGCAGCGCAAGAGACCGCCCCCCATCAGAAGGCGTTTGATGCCTATCTGCGCTCGGGTGATGATGACGGGCTGCGCGGTCTGGTCATCGAGACCAAGGGCCTGAACACCGCTGTGGCGGCCGAGGGCGGCTATTTGGTTGATCCGCAGACAAGCGAGACCATCCGCTCGATCCTGCGCTCGACCGCCTCGATTCGGATGATCGCCAATGTGGTGCAGGTCGAGGCCACGAGTTTCGACGTGCTGGTCGATCATGGCGAGATGGGCTCGGGTTGGGCGTCGGAGACCGCGAACCTGACCGAGACGACCACGCCGCAGATCGACCGGATCTCGATCCCGCTCTACGAGCTCTCGGCCATGCCCAAGGCCAGCCAGCGCCTGCTCGATGATGCGGCGTTCGATATCGAGGGCTGGCTTGCGGGCCGCATCGCCGACCGGTTCGCCCGCGCGGAGGCTGCGGCCTTCGTGAACGGCGACGGGGCGGACAAGCCCAAGGGTTTCCTTGCGCATCCGGCGATCGCCAATGACGACTGGGCCTGGGGGAGCCTTGGCTATATTGCGACCGGCGTGGCGGGCGATTTCTCGGCAACGGCTGCGGCGGATGCGGTAGTCGATCTGGTCTATGCGCTCGAGGCGGAACACCGCGCCAATGGCAGCTTCGTGATGAATTCGAAGACCGCAGGCGCTGTGCGCAAGATGAAGGATGCCGATGGGCGCTTCCTGTGGTCCGACGGTCTGGCGGCGGGCGAGCCCGCGCGTCTGATGGGCTATCCGGTGCTGATCGCCGAGGATATGCCCGATATCGCGGCGGATGCCTATGCGATTGCCTTCGGGGATTTCAATCAGGGCTATACCATTGCCGAGCGCCCCGATCTGCGCGTGCTGCGTGATCCCTTCTCGGCCAAGCCGCATGTGCTGTTCTACGCCTCCAAGCGTGTGGGCGGCGATGTCAGCGATTTCGCGGCCATCAAGCTTCTGAAATTTGCGGTCTCCTGAGACACATAGGCGGCGCTGAGGCGGCGCTTACCCGATCCGGATTTCGGTCCGGGTAAGGGCAGGCGCGGTGTTCTGCCGTCCGCCTAGCTGCTCCCTCCGTCCGAGCGGATGGTGGAATGCGGCGTCTGTCCGAGATGGCGCCCGCGCGGATGCGGGCGTCATCCACCAGATTTCCGGAGGTGCTTTGATGTTGACTGAAGTTGCGCCGGTCGCCAGCGACCGGCTTCCCATTACGGAGTTGCGCGATCATCTGCGGCTGGGGCGCGGGTTTTCCGATGTAGGTGCCGCGGATGTGGCGCTCGAGGCCTATTTGCGCGCGGCGATCGCATTGATCGAGCAGCGGATCTCCAAGGCTTTATTGTCGCGCGCTTTCCTGTTCCATCTGCGCCATTGGGCCAATCCCGAGGCGCAGCCTTTGCCTTTGGCACCGCTCTCCTCGGTCACGCAGGTGGCCTTGCGCGGGGCGGATGACGGGCTGACGGTGCTGGAGAGCGCGACCTACCGGCTGATGCCCGATGGCGTGCGTCCGGTGCTTTTGGCGCTGGGGTCGGCCTTTCCGCAGGTCGAGCATGGCGGGATGATCGAGATCACTGTCGAGGCAGGCTTTGGCACGGCATGGGAGGCGGTGCCGCCCGATCTGCGTCAGGCGGTGATGTTGCTGGCGGCGCATTATTTCGAGCATCGCCACGAGAGCGAGCAGAGCGGAGCCTTGCCCTTTGGTGTCAGCAGCCTGATCGAGCCATGGCGCGTAGTGCGCCTCTTTGGCGGGAAGGGGCGCAGGTCATGAGCGTGCCGAACCTGTCTACCTGTCTGGTGCTGGAAGAGCCCCGGAGCGTGCCCGATGGTGCGGGTGGTCTGATCGAGACATGGGTCGAGCTGGGCGAGATCTGGGCCGCGCTCGATTTCGGCACGGGCACCGAACGGGCCGACCAGTTGCGCGTGATCGCCGCCGTTTCGGTCAGCATTACGGTGCGTTCGGCCCTCCCAACCTCGCCGCGCAGGCCGGTGGCCAATCAGCGCTTCCGGTTGGGGGCCAGAGTGTTCCGTATTCTGGCGGTTGTGGATGACCAGCCGGGCTATCTGCGCTGCTTCAGCCGCGAGGAGGTCGTGACATGAGCTATCTTATGGCGTCCTCGTTGCAGATGGCCCTTTATCAGGCGCTGGCGACCGATGAGCTGGTGGCGCAGCTGAGCGGTGGCGCGATCTATGATGCACAGCCTGTGGGCGTGGCAGAGGGCACCTATGTGAGCCTCGGCCCGGAGGATGTGCTCGATATCTCGGATCGGAGCGGGGCCATTGCGCGCCATGATTTCATCGTTTCGGTCGTGACCGATGCGGCAGGATTTCAGGCCGCGAAGCGTCTGGCGGAGGCGGTGACAGCCTGTCTGACCGGCACCGGCCTGACACTGGAGACAGGGCGTGTTTCGGGGCTGTGGTTCCGCAAGGCCAAGGCGCGGCGCGTCGGCACCAATGCCACCCGCCGGATCGATCTGACCTTCCGCGCCCATCTGGCATCCGAGTGACCTCATCGGCTCTTTGCAGGGCCCTTCATACATTTCTAGGAGTGAAAAATGGCAGTTCAGAACGGGAAAGACCTTCTGGTGAAACTCGATCTCAGCGGAGACGGGCAGTTCCAGACCATCGCGGGCCTGCGCGCCACGCGGATCAGCTTCAACGCGGAAACGGTCGATGTGACATCGCTTGAAAGCGAGGGGCGCTGGCGTGAACTCTTGGGCGGAGCGGGCGTGCGCTCGGCTGCGATTTCGGGGTCGGGCGTGTTCCGCGATGCCGATACCGATGCGCGGGCGCGGCAGATTTTCTTCGACGGCGAGATTCCCGAATTTCAGGTGATTATCCCGAGTTTCGGGATCGTGCAGGGGCCGTTCCTGATCTCGTCGATCGAATATGCCGGTGCGCATGATGGCGAGGCGACCTACGAGATGGCGATGGCCTCGGCGGGGGCGTTGAGCTTTGTCGAGCTGAGCGATGAATGACATGGCAAATCCTTGGGCCGGTGAGGTCGAGATCACGCTCGACGGAGTGCCGCATGTGGCCAAGCTGACGCTTGGGGTATTGGCGGAACTCGAGGCGCAGATGGGCGCCGAGACGATGCTCGATCTGGTGACGCGGTTCGAGGCGGGCCGCTTCTCGAGCCGCGATGTGCTGGCGCTTGTGGTGGCGGGATTGCGCGGCGGCGGCTGGCGGGGCCGTGCCGAGGATCTGCGTGCGGTCGAGATCGGGTCGGGGCCGGTGGAAGCCGCCCAGCTGGCCGCGCGGCTACTTGCGCGTGCCTTCGGCAGCCCCGAAGACCAAAGCGCATGACAGACAGGCAGCTGGATTGGCCGGGGCTGATGCGGGCAGGGATCAAGGGGCTCGGTTTGCGCCCGCAGGAGTTCTGGGCCCTGACGCCGGCAGAACTGGCTTTGATGCTGGGGGATGTGCCGAGCATGCGCCCATTGACGCGGTCGCGGCTCGAGGAGCTGGCACGCGCCTTCCCCGACCACAGGCCGGATAAAGGAGAGACCAATGGATGAGACGGATTTCGATGCGCTGAGCGAGAGCGCCGAGACGCTCGAGACGGTGCTGGGCAATGTCGGCAGCCTGACTGGCGTCTTTACGAGCGAGCTGACCGGACTGCGCGAGAGTATGGGCCTGACGACCCGCGAGATGGGGACGCTGTCGCGGAAATTCTCCACGAGCATCAGTAGCGCTTTCGAGGATGTGATCCTTGATGGCGCGAGCCTGTCGAGCGCGTTGCGCTCGGTCGCGGAGAGCATGTCGGATGCGGTCTATTCGGCGGCCGTCAAACCGGTGAGCGACACGCTGGGCAGCACTCTGGCGAGCGGCGTGGCCAATCTGGCGGGCGGGCTGATGCCCTTTGCCAATGGCGGGGCGTTTTCCTCGGGCAAGGTGCGGGCTTTCGCCAAGGGCGGGGTTGTGTCCGAGGCGACGGGGTTTGCCATGCGGGGCGGCTTGGGGCTGATGGGCGAGGCGGGGCCGGAGGCGATCATGCCGCTGACCCGCGGGGCCGATGGCCGGCTTGGCGTACAGGCGCAGGGCGGGCGGGCGGTGAATGTCACGATGAATGTGACCACTCCCGACGTGTCGGGCTTCAGCCGCTCGCGTGCGCAGATGGCCGCACAGATGAGCCGCGCGCTCTCGCGCGGATCGAGAACGATGTGAGCCGTTTCGAGGCAGTTTACGGAGGATAGCATGGCCTTTCACGAGATCCGCTTTCCCGCCAGTCTGAGCTTTGGCTCGGTCGGCGGGCCGGAGCGTCGCACCGAGATCGTTACCCTTGCCAGCGGCTATGAGGAGCGCAATTCACCTTGGGCGCATTCTCGGCGCCATTATGATGCGGGCGTCGGGCTGCGCTCGCTTGATGATGTCGAGGCGTTGCTCGCATTTTTCGAGGCACGCGCGGGACAGTTGCACGGGTTCCGCTGGAAGGATTGGGCGGATTACCGGTCGGCGCCTGCAAGCCGCGCGCTGAGCTACGAGGATCAGCTGATCGGTCTGGGCGATGGCGCGACCACGACATTCCCGCTGGCCAAGACCTATCGCTCGGGCGAGATCACTTATTCCCGCCCGATCACCAAACCTGTCGGCGGGACTGTTATGGTGGGCGTGCAGGGCGGCTATCAATCCGAAAGTATCGACTGGTCGGTGGATAGTGCAACTGGCGTGGTCACGTTTGCCCAACCGCCTGCCAAGGGCGCGCGGGTGACGGCGGGGTTCGAGTTCGATGTGCCGGTCCGGTTCGACACCGACCGTATCCAGGTCTCGGTGCAGTCTTTCCAGGCGGGCGAGGTGCCGCAGGTGCCGGTGGTGGAGGTGCGGCTATGAGCTATTCCACCGCGTTCCAGTCCCATCTGGAGACCAAGGCCACCACCATCGCGCGCGCATGGGCGCTGACCCGCCGTGACGGGGTGGAGCTGGGCTTTACCGACCATGACCGGCCACTGACATTTGGCGGTCTCACCTTTCAGCCCGAGACGGGGATGGAGGCCAGTGCACTTGCGCAAACCTCGGGGCTTTCGGTCGATAACTTCGACGTCGTTGCGGCGCTGCGCTCCGATGCGATCGCCGAGGCCGATATCCGCGCGGGCCGGTTTGACGGGGCCGAGCTACGCAGCTGGCTCGTCAACTGGGCCGAGCCTGCCGAGAACGCGCTGATCTTCCGTGGCCATCTGGGCGAACTGACGCGAAGCGAGGGCGCGTTTCAGGCTGAACTGCGAGGGCTGTCGGACCGGTTGAACAACCAGATCGGGCGTGTCTACCATCCGGCTTGCGCGGCGGTGCTGGGCGATGCCCAGTGCCGGTTTGATACCGCCCAGATCGGGTATGTCGTCGAGACCACGGTCGAGATCTGCGAGGAAGCCACAAGGTTTACATGGGCGTCACTTGCCGGGTTCGAGGATCGCTGGTTCGAGCGCGGAGTGTTGAGCGTCTTGGACGGCGCAGCGCAGGGGCTCTCCGGCGCCGTCAAGTTCGATAGGTTCGCGGCTGATGGATCGCGTGTGGTAGAGTTGTGGCAATCGCTGCGCGCCGAGGTCGCGCGCGGCGATACCGTGCGCATCACTGCAGGCTGCGACCGGCGCGCCGAGACCTGCCGTTTGAAATTCAATAATTTCGTTAATTTCCGAGGCTTCCCGCATATCCCGGGTGACGACTGGCTGGTGTCCTATCCCGTTACAGGAGGCAATTACGATGGCGGGAGCCTTTTCAAATGACGGAGCGCGAAGAGGTGGTCCTGCTTGCGCGCAGCTGGATCGGCACACCTCACCGCCATCAGGGTTCCTGTTCGCAGGCGGGCGTCGATTGTCTGGGGCTCATCCGCGGGATCTGGCGCAGCCTCTATGGATCCGAGCCCGAAGCGCCCGGTTCCTATAGTGCCGATTGGGCTGAAACCGGTCACGACGAGGCACTTTGGCAGGCGGCGCTGCGTCATCTGGTGCCCCTTGGACCGGACGAGCCCTTTCGCGCGGGACAGGTTCTGTTGTTTCGCATGAGGCCACGGGCGGTGGCCAAACATGTGGGGCTGCTTTCGGCGCGGGGGCCGCTGCGGTTCATCCACGCCTATAGCGGGCACGGGGTCGTGGAAAACACGCTTTCGTCGCCTTGGCGCGCCCGGTTGGTGGCGCGTTTCGACTTTCCGGATGTGAGGTAGATCATGGCGACGATCCTTTTGGGCGCGGCAGGAGCCGCGATTGGGGGCGGTTTTGGCGGCACGGTGCTGGGACTGTCTGGGGCGGTGATCGGGCGTGCTGTCGGCGCCACCTTGGGGCGGGCTATCGACCAGCGGCTTCTGGGCACCGGATCGCAGAGTGTCGAGACAGGTAAGGTAAGCCAGTTCCGGTTGTCCTCCGCCAGTGAGGGGACGCCCGTGCCGATGCTCTGGGGCGGGATGCGGCTCGCGGGTCAGGTGATCTGGGCGACACGGTTCCGTGAGAGTGCCTCCACGCAGAAGAGCGGTAAAGCGACCGGTTCGAGCGTAAAGACCACCAGTTACGCCTATTCGGTCAGCCTTGCGCTGGCGCTTTGCGAGGGGCAGATCCTGCGGGTGGGCCGTATCTGGGCCGACGGCCAGATCCTCGATATGGCGGGGATCGATTGTCGCGTCTATCCCGGGTCCGAGGATCAGGAGCCCGATCCGAAAATCGAAGCCGTCGAGGGCGAGGGGCTGGCGCCGGCCTATCGGGGCATCGCCTATGTGGTGTTCGAGGATCTGGCGCTTGCGCAATTCGGCAACCGTGTGCCGCAGTTGACCTTCGAGGTGTTCCGTGCGGCCGATCCCGATCTCGAAGGCGAGCCCGAGGGTTACGAGAGCTGCGTAGAAGGGGTGGCGCTGATCCCCGGAACGGGGGAATATTCGCTGGCCACGACCCCAGTTTACTTTTCTGGCGAGGAGGGTGGCTCGAGCAAGGTGATGAACCTCAATGCTTCCGGTGGGCAGACCGATCTCTCGACATCACTCGAGGCGCTGGATGGGGATCTGCCTGCGTGCCAAGCGGTGTCTCTCGTGGTATCGTGGTTCGGCAGCGATCTGCGCGCGGGCCACTGCCAGATCCGCCCGCGGGTAAACGAACTGACCGGCGAGGGCAAGAATATGCCCTGGTCCGTGTCGGGGATCGGGAGGCAGGCTGCGGGCAAGGTCGCGTATAATACGGAGGGCGATCTTTATGGTGGCACGCCGACCGATCAGTCGGTGATCGAGGCCATTCAGTCGCTTCGGGCGTCGGGAAAATTCGTGACATTCTATCCCTTCATCCTGATGGAGCAGATCGCGGGGAACGCGCTACCCAACCCTTGGGCGCCCGACGAAGAGCAACCGGCCTTGCCTTGGCGGGGCCGGATCACGACAGAGCTGGCACCGGGGCTCGTGGGGACGACCGACCGGACCGCAGCGGCGGCCGATGAGGTCGCGTTATTTTTCGGGCAGGCCGCATCCGATGACTTTCCTTCGACGGATGACGGTATCGGCTATAGCGGGCCTGCGGAATGGTCGATGCGGCGGTTCATCCTGCATTATGCCCATCTTTGTGCCAAGGCCGGTGGCGTAGATGCGTTCTGCGTGGGCACCGAGATGTGTGCCCTGACCCAGATCCGTGATGGCGAGGATGGCTTTCCGGCGGTGGAGGCATTGCGGGTTCTGGCAGGAGAACTGCGCGAGATCCTCGGCGCGACCTGCAAGATCGGCTATGCGGCGGACTGGTCGGAATATTTCGGTTACAGCTCGCATGAGGGCAACCGCTATTTCCATCTCGATCCGCTCTGGAGCGATGCGGCGATCGACTTCGTGGGGATCGATAACTATCTGCCACTGTCTGACTGGCGCGAGGGAGAGGAGCATGCCGATGCGGCATGGCCCGCGATCCATCATCTGGCCTATCTGCAAAGCAATATCGAAGGCGGCGAGTATTACGACTGGTATTATGCCACCGATACGCACCGCGATTTGCAGATCCGCACACCGATTACCGATGGCGAGGGCGAGCCGTGGATCTGGCGGGCGAAAGATTTTCGGGGCTGGTGGGAGAACCGCCATTACGCGCGGATCAATGGAGTGCGGGCGACCGCACCGACCGCGTGGCTGCCGCAGATGAAACCGATCTGGTTTACCGAATTTGGCTGTGCGGCGATTGATAAGGGCACGAACCAGCCCAACAAGTTCCTCGATCCCAAAAGTTCGGAATCCATGCTGCCCTATTATTCAAACGGGCGGCGCGACGAGTTGATCCAGATGCAATATCTGCGGGCGATGACGGATTGGTGGCAGACTGCGCTGCACAATCCCGTCTCGGCGGTCTATGGCGGACCGATGATCGATATGACGAAGGCCCATATCTGGTGCTGGGATGCGCGGCCCTGGCCCGAGTTTCCGGCCCGCGATGATCTTTGGACCGATGCGGCCAATTACGGTCGCGGGCATTGGCTGTCGGGACGGGCGACGGCCCAGCCGCTGTCGCGTGTGGTGGCCGAGATTTGTCAGGCGGGCGGGCTTGCGGCCATTGATGTCTCGGGGCTGCGAGGCGCGGTGCGTGGATATATCGCACAATCCGGCGAGTCACCGCGCGCAATGCTACAAAGCCTGATGCTGGCATACGGGTTCGATGCGATCGAACGCGACGGGCTGCTGCGGTTTGTCATGCGCAGCGGGCAGGTGGACCGGGTTCTGGAGGAGGCGAATTGGGCGCTTGGTGACGATGACAGCTCAGTAACGCAGACCCGTGCGGCCGAGGCGGAAATGTCGGGGCGCGTGCGTCTGGGTTATGTCGAGGCGGAGGGCGAATATACCGCGCGCGTCGTCGAGGCGATATCAGCGCAATCCCAGGACCATGGCACCAATAGTTCGAGTGAGGTGGATGTCGCCCTCCATCGACCGCAAGCGGTGGCGATTGTGGAGCGCTGGCTGGCAGAGGCGCAGATGGCGCGCGATGTAATCCGCTTCACGTTGCCGCCCTCCCTGACGGGGATCGGAGCGGGAGATGTCGTGGCAATCGAGGGCGCCCGTTACCGTATTGACCGTGTGGATCTGGCAGGAGCGGCAACAATGGAAGCAGTTCGTATCGAGGCGGGGCTTTATGAGCCGTCCGATGCCGCCGAAGCCTCCGTTTCTGTGACGCGGTTCTATGCGCCCGTTCCGGTGACCGCCCAGTTCATGGATCTGCCATTACTGACCGGTGAGGAGGTGCCCTACGCTCCCCATCTGGCTGTCACCGCCAGCCCATGCCCCGGAACGGTGGCCGTTTATGACGGATCAAGCGATTCCGATTACCAACTTAATTCCACGCTCAGCAATCGTGCGAGCATTGGCCAGACGTTGGGAGGTCTGACATCGGCGCGCGCAGGGCTATGGGATCGCGGACCGAGCCTCAGGATCAAGCTCGTATCGGGAGAGTTGCAATCTGTGAGCGAGGCGCAGGTGCTGGCCGGCGCCAATGTGATGGCGATCGGGGATGGCAGCAGCGGTAATTGGGAGATTTTCCAGTTCGCCACCGCCAATCTCGTTGCCGAGAACACCTATGATCTGAGCCTTCGGTTGCGTGGACAGCTTGGCAGCGACGCGCTCATGCCTGATCTCTGGCCGGAAGGCTCGGTGGTCGTGGCGCTGGACGGGCAGGTGGATCAGATTACCCTCGCCCAGAGCCAGCGTAATATCGCGCGCCATTACCGTATAGGCTCCGCACGGCGCAGCTACGACGATCCAAGCTATCTGCATCTGATCGAAAGCTTCAGGGGCAACGGATTGCGCCCCTATGCGCCCGCCCATTTGCGTATCGAGGCGCAGGGGGATGGCTGGATGGCCAGCTGGATCCGGCGGACGCGGATCGATGGGGATGCGTGGCTTGAACAGGAGGTGCCGCTCGGCGAGACACAGGAGCGCTATCGGGTGAGGATTTTGGGGGAGAATGACGCTGTTCTGCGCGAGGCGGAGACAGCTGGAGCGACTTGGAGCTATACGGAGGCACAGTGTGCGGCGGATCTTGCGGTCTCACCGAAGCTGGTGCTGGAGGTGGCGCAGCTGAGTGATCTTTACGGAGCGGGGCTTGCCGCACGCTTGCAGCTCGCGGGCTGATAACGGGGCTGAAAAAGGCGTTATGGACTTTTTTCTGTTTTGCACTTGGTTTATGCGTGAGGCGCCTCCATCTGGTAATATGCCGGACGCACGCGGGTGGAGGCGCGGGCGCATTCGCTATGCAAAGGAGATCCCATGGCCGAGCTTCAAGCCAGAATCACCGCTGTCGACCCTGTCTGGGAACGGATCTGCACCGAAGCACGGGCTGCGGTGCAGAACGAGCCCCTGCTCGGATCGCTCATCCATGCCGGGCTTTTGCATCATCCGACCTTCGAGCGGGCGCTGTCTTTCCGGTTCTCGCTGAAGCTTGCCTCCAACGAGATGAGCGAGCAGATCCTGCGCGAGATCGCCGATGAGGCCTATGCTCAGGCTCCGTATCTGATTGCGGCGGCGCGCGCCGATCTTGTGGCCGTCTACGAGCGAGATGCGGCCTGCCACCGGCTGATGCAACCCCTGCTGTTCTTCAAGGGCTATCAGGCATTGCAATCTTACCGGATCGCGCATTGGCTCTGGTCGCAGGGGCGTCCGGATATGGCCTATTATGTCCAGATGCGCACCTCCGAGATGTTCGGCGTGGATATCCATCCGGCGGCGCGGATCGGGCAGGGCGTGATGATCGACCACGCGCATTCCATCGTGATCGGCGAGACCGCCGTCGTGGGCGACAATGTCTCGATGCTGCATTCGGTCACGCTGGGCGGGACCGGTAAGGAAGAGGAAGACCGCCATCCCAAGATCGGCAATGGTGTCCTGATCGGTGCGGGCGCGAAAGTGCTCGGCAATATCCGCGTCGGGGACAATTCCCGCATTGCCGCGGGGTCGGTGGTGCTCGACGAGGTTCCGCCCTGCAAGACCGTGGCAGGTGTGCCGGCGCGGATCGTGGGAGATGCGGGCTGCAGCCAGCCCTCGGTCTCGATGGACCATCTTCTGGACAAACAGTCCGGCGCGTAATGTGCAGCTGTGGCATTCTGTGCCGGTTAAAGCAGCATTCTGTGCGAATTGCCTCCATAAATATGACGATGCTTATAAATTCACGGTTGTGCTTTAGCTTCCGTTAACCATTTGTCCTTCATGTTTTCCTAGGACCTTTGCAACCCTAGGAGGATGTGATGGATGGTGATCTGAGTAAACTCGTCGAACTGAACCGCAAGCCTATGCATCTGTCCGGGATGCTGTTGGGGCTTCGTGCATTGGAAGAAGCTTATGGCAGCCTCGAGCAGCATATGCTGCGCGATGACGGGGCCGCAATAACCCAAGCGCTCACGCATGGCGCGCGGCTGGCGCGCAATAACCGTGCGGAGGCTGACCGCAGCTTGATCGATTGCCTGAGTGAATTGCGGAGCTGTCTGGACTATTATGGGCGCTATGTGCAGGGGCGTGTGAGTATCGACCGGCTCCCGCGCTATATGCCTGGAAGTGAGGCGGCCGAATTTCTGGATCCGCTTCTGGTGAAAGCGGCGCCGGTCCTCGTGATGACCGATTTTCAGGGGATACGGATGCAGGTCACGGCCCCTGATGGCAAGGTGATCTTTCTCTTTTATAAAGCCATTCAGGCCGTGCATGCGGATCTCTTCCATGTGCATCGTAATCTCGCCGATGCCTCGCGCCTGACACGACCACAAAAAGGCGTCTTGGTCGCACCGGCTTTTGATGACAAGCTTCTGGAACAGGCCCACCTTATCCCGCATCTGGTATTGAGAAGCAGCCGTCCAGGAGAAACGCTATGCCGGTCCATGTCAGTGGCCATCTGATTTGCAAGAATAATAACGAGGCCGAGCTCGTCAGACTTTATCTTCCCCAGCATCGGGCTTTGACACAGGCAGAACCCGGTTGTCTTCTTTTCGAGGTCGAGGAAACCGATGACCCTCTGATCTGGCGCGTGAGCGAGCGTTTCATGGACCAGAAGGCGCTCGAAGCGCATCAAGCACGGTTGCTCCATTCGATCTGGGGCGAAAAGACCAGGAATATTGCCCGCGAGTATGATGTCATCCGGACCTGATCCGGCGTATTCGATGGGCGGACATACGGAAAACCCCACCTATCCATTTGGGATAGGTGGGGTTTTGTGCGTTTAGCGCTCCGGCAGAAGGCCTCTCGGGGCGAAGCGTAAGACCACAAGCAGGACAAGCCCCATAGCCAGATACCGCATCTGCGCCGCTGACTCGAGAAGATGGTCCTTCAATGCGCCAGGCTCCATTCCCGAGGTCAGGAGTTGAAGCAGCTCCGGCCCCCAGGCTTCCGCCTTGATCCAGAGATACCAGACCAGGATCCCCCCCAGCACGGCGCCCCAGTTGTTCCCGGAGCCGCCGAGGATCACCATCACCATGATGAGGAAGGTGAAGCGCAGCGGGTTGTAGGTGGCGGGCGTCAGCTGGCCATCGAGCGTCACCATCATCGCACCGGCAAAGCCGCAGATCGCCGAGCCGATGATGAAAATCTGCAGATGGCGTTTGGTTACGTTCTTGCCCATCGCGCTGGCGGCGACCTCGTTCTCGCGGATGGCGCGCATCATGCGCCCCCAGGGGGAATGGAGCGCGAGCTGTGTGCCGACGACAAAGACGATCAGCACCACTGTGAAGAGTGCGAGATAGAGGAGCTTGACGAAAATCGTCGACGCCAGAACCGGATCCATCCCGAAATCTGCCGCCCGTGCAACGAAATCAGCCGAGGCCTGCAAGTCGATCTCCCGCGGGATGAAGAAGGGACGCGGGATACCGTTCACATTCATCACGCCTCGGTCGAGCCAGTTCTCGTTCTTCAGGACGGCCACGATGATCTCGGCGATCCCAAGGGTCGCGATGGCCAAATAGTCCGAGCGCAGCCCCAGCGCAGCCTTTCCGATGGCCCAGGCGGCGATGGCGGCCAGAAGCGCGCCTACAGGCCATGCCATAAGCACCGGCAGTCCGAGCCCGCCCAGATAGCCCTGTGCCGAAGGGTTGATCGCCTCGACCGCGCTGACGGCGGGATCGAATATGGCGCGGAACACGAAAAAGCCTACGATTAGAACGATGATTGTCGCAAGCCCCCGCACGCCTTTGCGAAGCTGCTTCCAGGTCTGGACCGAAAGAGCCAGCACCGCCACGGCGATAGCCAGCGCCAGCAGCACTCGCCAGCCGCCTGCGCCCATCGCGCCTTGGGTGGCGGGCATCGAGATCAGCACAGGTGCAAGCCCGCCCAAGGCGATGAAGCCCATGGTTCCGGCATTGAACAGCCCCGCATAGCCCCATTGCAGGTTCAGCCCGAGCGCCATGATCGCGCTGATCACCCCCATATTCAGGATGACGAGTGCCGCGTTCCAGCCCGAGGTGGCGGCTTCGATGCCGAACAGGACGAGAAGCGCCACAAACAGGAGGGGTGTGCGGAGCGCGCCGCCGGCTGCGCTCTCTGCTTGACGAGAACTCATATCGATTTCCCCTTGAATAGGCCGGTCGGGCGGAAGATCAGCACCGCGATCAGGATGGTGAAGCTGACGGCGAATTTATAATCCGTCGAGAGGAGTTGCAGCAGACCACTCGGTTCCCAGCCGGGGATCAGGTATGTGGCGACCTTCTTCCACGCATAGGTCACGCCGATCTCGGAGAAGGCGATGATATAGCCGCCGACGATCGCCCCCATCGGATTACCGATGCCGCCAAGAATGGTGGCCGCGAAAATGGGAAGAAGGAGCTGGAAGTAGTTGAACGCCTTGAAGGATTTATCAAGCCCGTAGAGCGTGCCCGCAATCGTGGCCAGCGCTGCGGTGATGATCCATGTGATCATGACGACGCGCTTGGGGTCAATGCCCGACAGAAGCGCCAGATCCTCGTTATCGGAGAAGGCCCGCATGGATTTACCGGCGCGGGTGCGGTTGAGGAACCAGAACAGTGCCACCATGACGATGAGAGCCGTCACGAAGGTGATCACCGAGCTTGCGCGGACGGCCAGAGGCTCGGCAAGCCCCGTGAGATCCTTGAATTGGCGGGCCGAGATCAGGAACCTTTCGCCATCGGCAAAGCGGATCTCGTCCACACCGGAGACGGCGTCCTTGGCCCCGAGCACGGGCACCGACAGGACCGAGATCATGATCCGCGTCAGCGCGTTCATGACGAACATCACACCGACGGAGACCATCACCATCACGACCGGCGTCGCACGGATCTTGCGGTAATGGGCATAGACGACGCGGTCCGTGGCCAGCGCCAGAGCTGCGGTCACGATGATCCCGATCGGCAGGGCCAGAAGGGCGGTCGGCAGCGGCCCGAGACCGATTCCGCCATCCTGCAACAACCATGTGACAAGAATGGTGACGCCCGTTCCGAAGGCCATCATGTCACCATGGGCGAAATTCGAGAAGCGCAGGATCGAATAGACAAGCGTCACCCCGAGCGCGCCGAGCGCCAGTTGCGAGCCATAGGACAGCGCAGGTATGATGACGTAATTCGCGAGCGCGATAAATGCGTTGAGGGCTTCCATTAAACCGGTTCCTCACAAGTTCCGTGCAATGTCTCGGCGGGCAGGCCCATGCCGGACACGTGATAGGTGGCCGCCGTATCGGGGGCGACCTTGTCGCGCGCCTCGATTGTGATGGTGGCCTCGAGATCCATGACGCCGATGGGCGTGACGGTGATCCGGTCCTCGCTGCGCGAAATGCGGGCCGTGACCGGCTGCGGGAAGCGCTGGGTATCGAGCCATTCGAACCCCTCACCGCCGTCTTGGCGGATAGTGATCTGGAGGTCGTCGAATGTGCAGCTCAGCACCGTATCGTGGCGTCCCTCGGCATGTGCACTACTCGCGGCGAGACCTAGAACAAGACCAAGAAGTGGTTTCATCTCTCAGCCCCCCAAGAAGGTGCGGCGGACCTCGGGGTCTGCCAGAAGTGCCGGGCCGGTATCGGTATAGGCATTGGCACCTTGCACCAGAACATAACCGACATCTGCAATTTCAAGAGCTTGGCGGGCATTCTGCTCGACCATCAGGATCGAGATACCCGTGCGGGCCACATCGATGATGCGGTCGAACAGCTCGTCCATGACGATCGGGCTGACGCCTGCGGTGGGCTCGTCGAGCATGAGGAGCTTGGGCTTTGTCATCAGCGCACGACCCACGGCCACCTGCTGGCGTTGTCCGCCCGACAACTCGCCCGCATTCTGGCGGCGTTTTTCGCGCAGGATCGGGAAAAGATCATAGATCTGTTCGATGGTCTGGCGGAAATCATCGCGGCGGGTAAAGGCCCCCATCTCGAGATTTTCCTCGACACTCATCGTCGGGAAGACGTTATTGACCTGCGGCACGAATCCCATACCACGGCCCACGCGGTCTTGCGGGGTGAGGCTGGAGATATCGTCGCCATCAAGCGTGACAGTGCCGCCACGCAGGGGCAGCATGCCAAAGACCGCCTTCATCGCGGTCGATTTTCCGGCCCCATTGGGGCCCACGATCACGGCGATCTGGCCTCTCTCGACGTTCAGTGTGCAGCCATGCAGAATATCTGCCTTGCCATAACCGCCGGTCATCTGGGATGCAGAGAGAAAGCTCATTGTGCCTCCGTGGCCGCAGCCGCTTTGTTCTTCAGGCCGGTGCCCAGATAGGCCTCGATCACAGCCTCGTTCTGCATGATCGTATCGGGGGCGCCGGTCGCCAGCATCTTGCCCTCGGCCATCACGATCACCGGATCGCAGAGCCGTCCGATGAAATCCATATCATGTTCGATGACGCAGAAGGTGTAGCCGCGTTCCTTATTGAGGCGCACAATGGCATCTCCGATCGTGTTGAGAAGGGTGCGGTTTACACCGGCGCCCACCTCGTCGAGGAAGACGATCTTGGCATCGACCATCATCGTGCGACCAAGTTCGAGCAATTTCTTCTGCCCGCCCGAGAGGTTGCCGGCCTTCTCATCTGCCACGTGGCTGATCGTCAGGAAGTCGAGCACTTCATCAGCACGGCGGCGCAGCTCGGCTTCCTCTTCTCGGATACGCTTGCGCTGGAAGAGTGCCGAGAAAAGGGTCTCGCCGCTCTGGTCCGCGGGCACCATCATGAGGTTCTCGCGCACGGTGAGCGACGGGAATTCATGTGCAATCTGAAATGTCCGCAGCAAGCCCTTGTGGAACAATGCATCGGGCGAGAGACCAGTAATCTCTTGCCCGTCCAGGAAGACCTTCCCGGATGTTGGCTTATGAACACCGGCGATCACATTGAACAGTGTGGATTTTCCGGCACCATTAGGCCCGATCAGGCCGGTGATCGACCCTTTCGCAATCTCGAGCGACACGCCATCGACAGCATGGAAACCGCCGAAGCTTTTCTTCAGGTTTTCAACCCTTATCATTTTTTATCCCGTTTGTTGCTCGCACCGGACCTATTTCCCCTGATCCGGGTGCGACGGAAAACAGCCCGGAATCCTGCTCCGGGCTGTTCGTTGGATGTCGGCAGGCTTAGCGGTATTTGACCGTCTCGATTTTGCCGTCCTTGATTTCGACCTCGCGGAAGGTGCCCGCAGATTCGCCGCCGTTGATGAAGTTCACCGAGGAGGCACCATCATAATCGATGGCCTTGCCTTCGGCGATCAGATCAAGCGCGTGACCCAGCTGGCCGGGAAGGATCTTCTCGCCCGGACCATTGGCGATGCCCATGATCTTTTCTTTATAGATGCTCGGATCGGTCGATTTCGCTTCTGCCATAGCCAGCATGATCAGAGCTGCCGCATCGTAGGATTCGCCGGAATAGACCTGATTGCCGTCAAAGCCCGCAGCCGTGGCCATCTCGAGGAACTTGTCCTTGCCTTCGCCTTCCGAGGACGGGATCTGGCCGAAGGAGCCATCAAGCTCGTCGCCGAAATTCTGTTCGAGTGCGGAGGCCACCATCCCATCGGGGAGCACGAATGTGTCGAAGGCACCTGCATCCAGTGCGCCGCGAAGGATACCCGATCCGCCCTGATCGACATAGCCGGCCACGACAAGTGCATCGCCACCAGCCGAGGCAAGCGCGCCGACTTCGGCAGAATAATCGCCTTTGCCATCCTCATGTGCTGCCGAAACGGTGACGGTGCCGCCTTTCTCCTCGAAGGCCTTCTGGAAGCTATCGGCCAGACCTTTGCCATAGTCATTGTTGGTATAGGTCAGCGCGACGGATTTGATGTCATGCTCGAGAATGATGTCGGCCATGACATCGCCCTGCCGTGCATCGGACGGCGCGGTGCGGAAGAACAGCCCGTCATCATCCATGGTGGAGAGCGCAGGCGAGGTGGCCGAGGGCGAGATCATGACGATACCGTTGGCCATCGCGACGTTTTGCAGCACGGCGGTGGTAGCGCCCGAGCACATCGCCCCGAAGATCCCCTTCACGCCCTCGGCGGTGATCAGGCGTTCGGCGGCAGAGGTGGCCGCGCCGGCATCGATACAGGTCGAATCGCCGCGCACCGGTGTAACGGTCGAACCATCCATGAATTTTCCGCTATCGGTGACTTCCTTCATCGCCAGCTCGGCCCCCGAGGCCATGCCGGGCGCGAGCGATTCAAGCGGGCCGGTGAAGCCGAGAAGGACGCCGATTTTGACGTCATCGGCAAGCGCGGCGGTGCCGGTCATGGCGATTGCCGTCGATACCAGAAGAAGGTTGCGCATTAGAGTTCTCCCCTGAACGTGTTCTAATTTGATCATCAGGTTAAAAGGGAAGTCTGCCGAAGGGAAGCGTGAGTTTTGGCCTTTATGGGTGAATATTCACATCTTTAAATGGTTGCATTAAAAACGGGCAAATGACATCGGGCTGGCTTTTATTAAACAGAAAAATACTTTAAATATTAGTGCTCTAAAGGTCGATATTTATCTTATTTCTCATCTTCCGGTTCGGCATCGAATTCCCAGTCCATATCGATGGGCAGTTCCTCGACCATTGCCATTTCTTCGTCGGGCATCGCCTCCAGCGGGGCGCCACCGGAGGCACCGCGTTCGCGGTACGGCGTAGTCTGGTAATGGGCACGGTAGCATTTCGAGAAATGCGAGGGCGAGGCGAACCCGCAGGCCAGCGCCACATTGATCACAGACATTTCGGTCTGCATCAGGAGCGCACGGGCTTTCTGTAGCCGCAACTCCATATAGTAACGCTTCGGGCTCCGGTCGAGATACCGGCGGAACAGGCGTTCCAGCTGCCGCGTGGACATGCCGACTTCAGTGGCCAGTTTGGCAGGCGAGATCGGCTCCTCGATATTCGCTTCCATCCGCCCGATCACCTGCGCAAGCTTGGGATGACGGACCCCGATGCGCGTTGGAATGGAGAGCCGCTGACTGTCTTTTTCCGTTCGGATGGAAGTATATATCAGCTGATCTGCAACCGTGTTGGCAAGTGCCTCGCCATGATCGCGCGCCACGATCCGCAGCATGAGATCGAGCGCCGCAGTCCCGCCGGCCGAACTCATCCGGTTGCCATCGATCACATAAACAGACTTGGCCAGGTCTACCTCGTCGAATTCCTCGATGAAGGCGTCGTGGTTTTCCCAGTGGATGGTGGCGCGGCGTTCATCAAGGAGGCCCGCTTCGGCCAGTGCCCACGCGCCTGTGCACAGCCCGCCGACGACGCCGCCCTTGCGTGCCTCGCGCCGGAGCCAGCTGATCACCGGTTTCGTGGTGGCCTCGATCACATCGATCCCGCCACAGACGATGATGGTATCCTCGCGCTGCAATTCGGTCAGTCCCATATGGACATTGATCTCGACGCGGCTCGAGCTTTGCACCGTCGTGCCGCTCTCGGAGGCAAGCACCCATTCATAGAGCGGCTGGCCGGAGATCTGGTTTGCCAGACGCAGCGGCTCGAGCGCGCTGGTGAATGCCATGAGCGTAAAACGGTCAAGCAACAGGAAAACCACCCGCTTCGCGCGGATTTGCACAGGAAGGCGCTGGGAGCCATAGGAGGGGGCGGGCCGGGCCGTAAGTCTTTTCGGGGTGGTTTTGCGCATCTCACACACATCAATCTTTGATGGCCTCCGACCCAATCACCGATAGCCGGAGGCCGCAAGAGAAAGCTCGGTGTTAGCGCGTAGCAAATCGGCAGCAAGGTGCCGTTTTTGTTATCACAGCCTAAACTTTGTGCAGTAGGATAAAATCTGTTTGTTGTTAGCGCTGTCCGGCCTATAAAGCGGCCCTGAATTACGACGCCTGAATGGAGGAACTGATGGCTCAGAGTTGGAAAAAGTCGGACTGGCGCGCGAAACCGCGGGTGCAGATGCCCGACTATCCCGACGCCGCGGCGTTAAACGCTGTCGAACAGTCACTGTCGCGGATGCCTCCTCTGGTTTTTGCGGGCGAGGCACGTCGTCTGCGTGACGAGTTGGCACGGGCCTCGCGTGGCGAGGCCTTCCTGCTGCAGGGCGGGGATTGCGCGGAAAGTTTTGCCGAATTCGGCGCAGACAATATCCGTGACACATTCAAGGTCATGTTGCAGATGGCCATCGTCCTGACTTGGGGGGCGAAGGTTCCGGTGGTCAAGGTCGGGCGTATGGCTGGCCAGTTTGCCAAGCCGCGTTCTGCCCCAACCGAGACGCTCGACGGGGTCGAACTGCCGAGCTATCGCGGCGATATCATCAACGGGTTCGACTTCACCGAGGCCGCACGCGTGCCCGATCCGAACCGGATGCTTCAGGCCTATACGCAAGCGGCCGCCTCGCTTAACCTTTTGCGGGCTTTCTCGACCGGTGGTTATGCCGATATCCATCGTGTGCATGGCTGGATCACCAGCTTCACCGATGAGGAAAAAGCCGCGAAATACCGCGTTCTGGCTGACCGGATCACCGAGGCGATGGATTTCATGGCCGCCGCTGGCGTGACCTCCGAAACCGCGCCCGAGCTGAAAGCGGTCGATTTCTACACCTCGCACGAGGCGCTGCTGCTGGAATATGAAGAAGCCTTGTGCCGGACCGACACCACGACCGGTCTGCCGGTTGCGGGCTCGGGTCATATGATCTGGATCGGCGACCGCACCCGTCAGCCGGATGGCGCACATGTTGCCTTCTGTCAGGGGGTCCAGAACCCGATCGGGCTGAAATGCGGTCCCTCGACCACGGTCGAAGATCTCAAGGTGCTGATGGCCAAACTTAATCCGCATAACGAGGCCGGTCGTCTCACGCTGATCGCGCGTTTTGGCGCGGGCAAGGTGGGCGAGCATCTGCCGCGTCTCGTGCGTGCGGTGCAAGAAGAGGGCGCCAATGTGCTCTGGTCCTGTGACCCGATGCACGGCAATACCATCAAATCGGCGAGTGGCTACAAGACACGTCCGTTTGAATCGGTGCTGCAGGAGGTGCGCGAGTTCTTCGCCGTTCATAATGCGGAGGGCACGATCCCGGGCGGTGTGCATTTCGAGATGACCGGCAAGGATGTGACCGAATGCACCGGCGGTTTGCGCGCGGTGTCGGACGAGGATCTGTCGAGCCGCTACCATACCGCCTGCGATCCGCGTCTCAACGCGAACCAGGCGCTGGAGCTGGCCTTCCTTGTGGCGGAAGAGCTTCAGAACCGCCGCAGCCAGCAACGCGCCGTCAACAATCTTTGATTGTTGTTTGCGCCGTATATCGAGACCGGGAAGGGGGGCTCTGGCCCCCTCTTCCATGCGCCGTGCAAAACCGCTGGCCCCAAATGGTCGAAGCCCCTCCGCATTCTGCGTCAGGGCTTCGCTTCATTCTGAAGATATCTGAGTGACCAGGCGCTTTAGCGAGACCGCAAGGGGCGCCACCCCGGGTATCAGTCGTTATTCGTAACCACACGGAACATGGCGCGACGCGCCTCGGGGGTGGTCGGCGCTGCCGGAGCATCGGCGCGCGGGGCCTGCGGGATCACCGAGTTCGGCACGCCGGGCTTGCGCGGCGCGTGACCGAAGCGGGGCGCATGTTCGGCGAAGCCTGCCAGCTCGGGGCGCGCGGGTTGCGGCAGCTCGGCGGGGGTCGGTTTGCCCTGTTCGATCTGGGTAATGCGCGCATCGACCACAGTGAAGCGGCGCGGGGTGCGGCCGATGCTGTCGCCTTCTGCCACAAGGCAGCCAAGCGCGCGGTTGATATCCCCAAGATCGGATTTCAGCGGTAGCAGCAGAAGCTTGGCCTTCAGGGCAGGGCGGCCGATGCCGTCATCCGCAATGAGATCAAGTTCGGCAATCGCGGGGCCGGTAAAGCAGGCTTCGGTGGCTTCGGCGATCTTCTTGCGGCCAGCAGGTTCGAACATGGCGGTCATTGGCATGCCGCGCACTTCCATTCCCATCAGATCATTAAGATGCATACCGGCCAGACGGAAGCGGCCCATGCCCGGTGCGACCCGTTCGATGATGAAGGCATATTCGAGCGCACGTTCGATGCCGCGCGGATCGATATCGGAACGCGCCGGAACGGTGCGCCCCATACGCAGCGCTTCCCAATAGGCGCGAAGCTCGGAGGCGACCTGACGCCCTTTGCCAGCCGAGAGATCCATGTGCACTACCTTCGTATCGTTTTCCATCGTCATCGTTCCTGCGATCTGCGGCGGCGCGCGGCGCCTGCCTGCCAGTTTGAGTTTATCCCCTCGCATTTTGCGGAATGGGCCGTTTCGCAGGCCACGGGATCGAATTGCTTACTGAACTCTTAATACGCGATTTCACCGGAAAATGGAGCATGAACTGATAAAATGGTTAAAATGCCACCTGTCAGAACCGCGCCTTACCAAAGGAAAGCTACACCAGGTTTCAGGGCTGGTTAAGTGCTTAATGCAGGCGCCCGATTTCTCCATGAAACGGCAGCGATTTCGACAGGATTGCTGGGAAGATGCGCCCGATTTCCCGTCTGACAGGCGCGAGCCGGTCCGTTCACCCCTAGGGAGAATACTATTCTAACATGTTGTAATATATAGATTATGATGGTCTCTCTATAGATGTGCGCGAGATCTATCGTTACAGCTTTAGGAGGATTTGAACAAAATACCTGACCAGTTTTAGGTTAACTTTTCAGGCATCGGATGCCCCGTTCGGGAAGGGTGGAATTTTGGTAAACAGGCCAAGGAGTTATGGTTAATCCTTCGGGAGAAAACGAGCTATATTTCGAGGGCGTCGTAATGTTTTGTTAAGACATTTGGTCATTGTCCCGATTCAAGGTAGCGAAAAATGACCGGCTTCCGGCGGTAGAAGTGAAAGATTTAATAAATTCGGTCGGAGAATCGGAGGACTTTGCCCGAAGTTTTTCTGATTTCCATTTGGGCATGCGCGCCGATCAGGCGTGATCTTGCAGCGCCTGAGGGCTCTCCTGCGGCCAGAATCGCGTTCTCTCGACTTTCCGGTCATAAAAATGTTAGGCGCAGGCCAGCTCGCGGGCGCTAAAGCCTGTGATTGCGGCCCTCGGGGCGCTATCGAGGCAACGAGACAAGACCTGATATATGGAGTGGGGAGCCTATGGCCGATCGGCGTGGTATCTTGATTATTCTTTCGTCGCCCTCGGGGGCCGGAAAATCGACGCTTGCGCGGCGGTTGATGACTTGGGACCCGACGCTCAGTTTCAGCGTCTCGGCCACCACCCGTGCGCCGCGTCCCGGCGAGACCGAAGGAGTCGAGTATTTCTTCAAGACCCATGAGGAATTCGACCGGATGGTCGAGGCCGACGAAATGCTCGAACATGCGAAAGTCTTCGGCAACTCCTACGGCACGCCGAAAGCGCCGGTCGAGGCGGCCATGAGTGCGGGCCGCGATACGCTGTTCGATATCGACTGGCAGGGCGGACAGCAGATCCGCAATTCTGCGCTCGGCAAGGATGTCGTATCCATCTTCATCCTGCCGCCCTCGATTGCCGAGCTTGAGAGCCGCTTACGTTCGCGCGCGCAAGATAGTGACGAGGTGATTGCGGGCCGCATGGAGAAATCCATGTCCGAGATCAGCCATTGGGCGGAATATGACTATGTTCTTGTGAATCGCGATCTGGATGTGGCGGAGGCAGAGCTGAAGACCATCCTGATGGCCGAGCGCGCACGCCGCGACCGCCAACCCGGGCTCAGTGCGTTCATCCGCGGACTTGATGAGGAGTTCGAGGCACGATGATCTACGAGCTTGATGGATTCCGTCCGCGCATCGCGGACAACGTATGGGTGGCCGAGGATGCCAATCTGATCGGACGCGTGGTGCTCGAGGAGGGGGCGTCGGTCTGGTTTGGCGCGACCCTGCGCGGCGATAATGAAGAGATCTTCATCGGTGCCGGATCGAATGTGCAGGAAAGCGTAGTGATGCATACCGATATGGGCTTCCCACTGGTCGTTGGCCCCGATTGCACCATTGGCCATCGGGCGCTGCTGCATGGCTGTGAGATTGGCGCAGGCACATTGATTGGTATGGGCGCGATGGTGATGAACGGTGCCAAGATTGGGCGGGGATGTCTGATCGGCGCAGGCGCTCTTGTGACCGAAGGGAAGGTCATCCCCGATAATTCGCTGGTGCTTGGCGCGCCCGCAAAAATCATGCGGGAGCTGAACGAGGCGGATCACGCCATGCTGGTCAAGGGGGCTGCGCGCTACCGCGCGAATGCCGAGAGATATCGCACCGGTCTCAAGCGTATCTGACCGCCGCTTTGGCCCCGACGCTCAGCGGCGGGGCATGTTTGGCGACGGGGCCAGCCCCGGTATCTCGAAAATATCGAAATCGCGCTCGGGCCAGATCTGGCGCACTTCCTGTTTGATCAGATCGGCATTGGGCAGCGGCAGGCAATAGGCCCGCAACGGTCCGGTATATCCATGTTTGAGCAGCACATGGGCGAGATCCAGAATATCGAACGCCTCCGACAGAAGTGGCGAGAGCACGAGATCGGGTGCGGTCCTTTCGATCAGTGCATGGTCGATGGTGGCCAGTCGGGCGATGGTAACGGCCGCACCGGTCACTCCGCGCAACGCATGCGGCAGTTCCATCGACGGTTCGATCACAAGGATGCGCCGATCCGCCAGTTCGGCGGATTTGGCACCAAGCTCTGATGGAGAAATATGTGATCCGTTCCGAGAGATCATATTGCGTCAATCCTTTTCGTTGAGATCAGGTTAACTCGCCACGGGGTGGAATGTCACACCCCTAAAACCTCTTGTGGTTACTAAATGGTAAACGGAGAAAAATACTGTCATCAACTGTTTACGCTATTCTGATTTAGGTCAACTCTACCAAAAGAAAAACGGGGGTGGTGATGAGAAAATCTTCGACGATAACGGCGCTCGGCGCCATTCCCTTTCCGATCCTGCTGATCGGGCAGAACGAGAAGATCGCCTATGCCAACCCTTCGGCCATCAGTCTGCTGGGGGATGGTCTGGAGGGGCGGACATTCGTCACCGTTATCCGCAAGCCTGCCATCAATTTCGCGCTGGACGAGGCGCTCAAGCATGGGCGCGAGGAGCGCGCGCGCGACAGGCTTTCGCTGGGCGGTCGCGAGATGTCGGTAATGTGCACTGTCTCTCCCATGCCTGCCGATCCGCTCAGCGAGCTGCCGCAGGGGGGCGCGCTGATCGTGTTCGAGGATGTCACTGCGCTCGAGGAGGCCGAGGCCCAGCGGCGTGATTTCGTGGCCAATGTCAGCCACGAGTTGCGCACCCCGCTCACCGCGCTGTCGGGCTTTATCGAGACGCTCCTGCATGCGGCCAAGGATGATCCTGTAGCGCGGGCGCGGTTTTTATCGATCATGGAGCGCGAGGCCGCGCGGATGAACCGGCTGGTGGGGGATCTTCTCTCGCTCAGCCGTGTAGAATCGGAGGAGCGCCGCCGTCCGACACAGACGGTCGATCTGTCGGCCGTTCTCAACGGCGCGATGCAGGCGCTTGCCCCCGTGGCCGAGGCGCGCAACGTGAGTTTGCTGCGCGAGGGTGAGGCCGGACCGAAACGGGTCTCGGGCGATCCCGACCAGTTGACGCAGGTTTTCTCAAATCTCATCGAGAACGCCATCAAATACGGGGCCCCCGACGCACAGGTCCGCATCACTTTGAGCACGGTGGCCCATGAACCGGCCCTGCGCGGCGCGGCACTGAAGGTCGTGGTGCAGGATCAAGGAGAGGGGATCGACGCCATCCATCTGCCCCGCCTGACCGAGCGGTTCTACCGCGTCGATACCCACCGCTCGCGCGAACAGGGAGGCACGGGACTGGGACTGGCCATCGTCAAACATATCGTTTCGCGCCATCGTGGCCGGTTCAGGGTCGAGAGCGAGAAAGGCGTCGGCTCGCGCTTTATCGTCTATCTTCCCTTGGCGTAACATTCTGGATGCGTCGGCATCACGGGCATGATTTCGCTGCATAAAGTCGCACGGGCTGGACCTCTGGCGCGGTTGGGTTACTTCTGGGCCGGGTAACAGTGCGAAAGGATGCGGGCCGGGACGGACGCACGGGACGGGCCGGCAACTCGAGCCTCGATTTCTTAACAGAGGCTTGCAAGATCCCTCAAACTGTTCAAATCATTACGCCAAGCGACCGTCCGTGAGGAGATATCATGACCACGATTCAGACCACCCCGTTCGAGGGCCAGAAGCCCGGAACGTCGGGGTTGCGCAAGAAAACCAAGGTTTTCATGCAGAACCATTTTCTGGAGAATTTCATCCAGTCGACCTTTGATGCGATTGGTGGTGTGGACGGCAAGGTTCTGGTGCTGGGCGGCGACGGGCGCTATTTCGGCAAGGAAGCCGCACAGACGATCCTGAAGATGGCGGCGGCCAATGGGGCCTCCAAGGTCTATGTGGGCATGGGGGCATGGCTCTCGACGCCTGCGGCCTCGAACCTGATCCGAACACTTGATACCGATGGCGGGCTGATCCTCTCGGCCAGCCATAATCCGGGTGGTCCCGACGAGGATTTCGGCGTCAAGTATAACGCGGCCAATGGCGGTCCTGCGCCCGAGAAGATCACCGATGCGATCTTCGAGCGCACCAAGAACATCACCTCCTATCTGAAGCTCGAGGCCGAGGATATCGATCTGGGCAACGTTGGCACGCAAATGTTGGGCGAGATGGAAGTCGAGGTTCTCGATCCGGTTGCGGCCTATGCCGATATGATGGAAGGGATTTTCGATTTCGCTGCCCTCAAGGCGCTGTTTGCCAAGGGCTTCCGGATGCGCATGGATTCGATGTGCGCGATCACCGGCCCCTATGCGGTCGAGATCTTCGAGAACCGTCTGGGCGCGCCCAAGGGCACCGTCACCCACGAAACGCCGCTCGAGGATTTCGGCGGAATGCATCCCGACCCCAATCCTACCTGGGCGCATGAGTTGATGGCCGAAATGATGGGCGAGAATGCCCCCGATTTCGGCGCGGCCTCCGATGGCGATGGCGACCGCAACATGATCCTCGGTGCAGGCACCTATGTCTCTCCCTCCGACAGCCTCGCCGTTATCGCGGCCAATGCGAAACTGGTGCCCGGCTATGCCAAGGGGCTGAAGGGCGTGGCGCGCTCCATGCCGACCTCGGCGGCGGTCGACCGTGTGGCAGAGGCGCTGGGGCTTGCCTGTTTCGAAACACCGACGGGCTGGAAATTCTTCGGGAACCTGATGGATGCGGGGCGCGTGTCGCTCTGCGGCGAGGAAAGCTTCGGCACCGGCTCCGACCATGTGCGCGAGAAGGACGGCCTCTGGGCGGTCCTGATGTGGCTCAATATCATCGCGGCGCGCGGCCAGTCGGTGGGCGAGATCATGGAAGATCACTTCAAACGCTTCGGGCGTAACTATTATTCGCGCCACGATTACGAGGCGCTGCCGAAAGAGCAGGCCGAGGCGTTGCTCGAGGATCTGCGTTCCAGGCTCGCCGAACTTCCGGGCAAGGAGTATCAGGGGCTTGTCGTCGGTAATGCCGATGAATTCGCCTATACCGATCCGGTCGATCAATCCGTCTCCGAGGGGCAAGGCTTCCGTATCCTGTTTGCGGGAGGCTCGCGGGTCGTGCTGCGTCTGTCCGGCACCGGCACCGAAGGGGCGACACTTCGTGTCTATCTCGAGCGCTATGTCGCAGGCCCCGAAGGTCTGGGCGAGGATCCGCAAGAGGCGCTGGCCCCGATCATCAAAGCGACCGAAGAGATTGTCGGGATCGCTGCCATAACCGGCAAACAGCAGCCCGATGTGATTACCTGACTTTAGTCAGTGATGTTTCGAGAGGGGCGGGTCTTCCGCCCCTTTCTCATGCACTTGACCTTGCTTGCAGATGGGCAGAACGTGGGGCCAAGAAATGACCAGGAGGGCCTTATGGCTGATTTACCCTTTGATCTCGAAGCGCTTGACCGTCTGGCGAAAGTGGCCGTCCAAACCGGTTTGAACCTGCGCAAAGGGCAGGATCTCGTGGTGACGGCCCCTGTGGAGGCGCTGCCGCTCCTGCGCCGTATCGTGGCCGAGGCCTATAAGGCGGGTGCGGGGATCGTGACACCCATCCTGTCGGATGGCGAGATTGCGAAGGCGCGCTACGATTTCGCGTCTGATGAAAGCTTCGATAGTGCTGCGGGCTGGCTCTATGAGGGGATGGCCAAAGCCTATGCCAGCGGCGCGGCGCGTCTGGCGATCGTGGGCGAAGACCCGATGCTGCTGTCCGAATGTGATCCGGCTAAGGTTTCGCGGGCGGGTAAGGCCAATGCCAAAGCCTATAAACCGGCACTGGAGAAGATCTCCAATTTCGAGATCAACTGGTCCATCGTCAGCTATCCGACGGTAGCATGGGCCAAGCGCATTTTCCCCGATCTCTCGGACAACGAGGCACAGGCCAAGCTGGCCGAGGCGATCTTCGCCGCCTCGCGCGTTGACCGTGCCGACCCTGTCACGGCATGGGCCGAGCATAACGCAACTCTGGCCAAGAAATCCAAATGGCTCAACGAGGAGCGCTTCGCTGCGCTGCATTTCACTGGTCCGGGCACCGATCTTGAGGTGGGTCTTGCCGATGACCATGAATGGCATGGCGGTGCCTCGCCCGCGCAAAACGGTATTATCTGCAATCCGAACATCCCGACCGAGGAAGTCTTCACCACCCCGCATAAGACGCGCATCAACGGCACGGTGCGGGCAACCAAACCGCTTTCGCATCAAGGCAGCCTGATCGAGAATATCGAGATGGTGTTCAAGGATGGCCGCGCCGTCGAGGCCCGCGCGACCAAGGGCGAGGCCGTCCTGAAGGAACTGATCGCCACCGATGAGGGCGCCTGTTCTCTGGGCGAGGTTGCGCTCGTGCCCTTCCATTCGCCGATCTCGGAATCCGGCATTCTCTTCTACAACACCCTTTATGACGAGAATGCGGCCTGTCACATCGCTTTGGGACAATGCTATTCGAAATGTTTCCTAAACGGTGCCGATCTGACACCGGAGGAGATTGCCGAGAAGGGCGGGAACAGTTCGCTGATCCATGTCGACTGGATGATTGGCGGGCCGGAGACCGATATTGATGGCATCCGCGCCGATGGCAGCCGGGTCGCGATTTTCCGCAACGGGGACTGGGCCTGATCCCGAAGGCGCCCGACCGTTCGTTTGCACGCCACACTATCTGGCCGGAGCCATACGCGCCTCCGGCCATTTCCATAATGCGGAATGTCGTTGGAGCTCTCTCCCGACGTTCAGGCGTAGAGTGGCTTGTGGTTGCTTTGATGGCGCGCCACCAGCTTTTTCACCACCTTGCCTTTTTCGGGCAGGAACCGTGCGGGTATCGGTCTGTGATCCTCGGCGCATAGCTCTGGAAACAGGGTCTGCACCTCCTCGAACGCCTCGGGCGACAGGGATTTGAGGGCTTGCGGGCCGGTATAGAGGCTCTCTGACGCCGCTCCGTTCGAAAAGACGATTTCATGCTGATCGAAGAGCAGATGGTAATAATCGACGCTCTCGACATCTTCGAGAGGCGAAACTCCCTCGAGTGAGGTTAGTTTGTTTGCGGGAACAAGGACTTCGAGCTGTCCAAACATCCGTTGCGAGATTTTCGACCGGACAAGAATCCGGTGCTGCGGCGAGACGACCAGATCCTGCTCCGGTAGCCCGCGCCCCAGCGCGTTCTTCTCGATCCTGATGGGGCGCAATTTGGGATTCCGCTCGAGGCTCCGGCGGGAAAGGTGCCGTGTGCCGATCCATTTAAGAGGTTGGTAGCCGTGATCCATCGTGCGGATCCGGCAGCCCGGAGTGAGCGTCTCGACATCGACGGGCCCGTCTTCGGTCTCGATCTGCGTGCCGGCGGCAAAGCAGACCGGAAACTGGATGGAGGTCCCCGCCGAGAGGTCGAAGGTGAGAACGGCATTCTGTTCGACATATTCAAGAAGGCTGGAGACCCCAAGCGCATTCAGAACAGTTGTCAAAAGCGTGGGGGAAATGGCGTCGGTAAGCTGGGTGACAAGCCCGTCGAGCAGCTCTGCCTGATCCCCATCGGGATAATAGAGATAGGTATTCCCGTCCGCCTCCCATGCGGTGACATTGACAGAACTGCCGAGTTCGATATCGAGACTCAGTCCCAGAACGTTAAGAGAAACCGCCGAGGTGACGGTGCCCGAACCGATATAGGTCGCCTCATCAGCGGTGCCGTCATCGTCCCAGGTCGCGCTTTCGCCCGCATCCCAGTCGATGTTCCCATCGCCATCATTATCGTCGAACGTCAGCGTTCCGTCCGAACTGTCTTGCAGGTTGCTGACCACTAAAGTGTCGCTCAAACCCAGAAGAGAGCCTTCATAGGTTTGCATGTTTGTCAGATCACGCGTGCGTGTCGGCATGGGCCTACTCCAAGGGTTAACTACTTGTTACCAATGGCAATAGATACAGTTGACCAAGCTCGCGAAGCGGCATGCCTCGCAAAGGAAACGCTAGGGTGCACGGCCAGACATTCCCGCTCCGGAAGCCGGAATGGAAAAGAGCCTATGCAATCCTCAGATGAGTGAGTGTAGGTGGTTACATCTGTAAGATTGTCATCGGGTGTTGATTAATCAAATGTAAACCTCTCCCGCTGACAGGTGACCTTGGGTAGCTTCTGAGGGCTTAACTACGATCATCCAGAATATGATTAAAAATTAGGCAATCATTTTAGTTAATTTTTTCGATAGCGGTTCTGCTGCGTTATTTTTCTATCGAAACGGGGAGCGAATCAGCTCGTTTCAGCCAATCTGTAAAGGGTAATCCGCTCTCTGAGGCGCACGGAAATAGACCGGATGCCGCGTAATTCCTGTCGCGCATCGAGGTGGCATGTCCGGTCGGGTGCGATGCCCGGTTTGCTTACAGCTCGTGATTTACGAGCCGGATGATCGGCTCGGCCTCATCGCTCGCAAATTGCATGGAGCTGAGCTTCCAGCGGCCTTCCTCGAGCCGCAGGGTAGCGAGGGAGAGATAGGGTTCATAGGTAAGAAACCGGCCACCGCTCACATACCGGGTTTCATAGAGAACACAGATCGTTTCTGGATCACACCACGCAGCTTCAAGGCACCTGCGGATGATATGGCTGATATTTCGGGAACGCAGGCTCTCGTAACAGGCGGTGCTTGCGGTTTTTAGCCCCTCGGTCGTCCTCAGAATGCGCTTCTTGTCCATCGTTTCAAGACGGAACGGCAGGCTGCACATCCTTCTTATAGCCTCGAAATCATTCGAGAGCAGTGCCTCTACATTCTCGTCCAGAAACGTTTGCGCCATGGCCATTGCCATCGCGGCAGGCTTGCTCGGGGAGACCATGAGTGTACACCATCAAAATCATCGAAAAGACTTCGCGGGCGGCAGCATCGCCAGCCTGTCTGCCAGTAAGAACGAAAGGGGCGCGCCAGTCAGGTACCCCATAAAGACCAGTTTTACTGATCAATCGCACAAGTTTATTTAATATAAACGACGAGCGAAGTCAACGTATGTTGCTCATAGGGGGCCAATCCCTTGGGACCGGGATCGACCTTCGGCCCGCTCGTCAGCCTGTTCCGCCTTTACGAAATCCACGAAGGCGCGCAGTGGCGGGGGCATGTGGCGGCGGCCCGGATAGTAGAGGAACGGCCCCGAGAATGTGGGCCACCAGTCTTCCAGGACCGGCAGGAGGCGGCCATCCTCCAGTAACGGCTCCAGCCATCCGTCGAAAGTCATAAGGATGCCGAGACCGGCAACGGTAGCCGAGATCGCCATATCCACGGCCTGTGTGCTGACCGTCATCCTTGCCGGGGGATCGATCTTCACGACGCCACCGGCCTTTTCGAACTCCCAGATCCCGAGTGCGCCGCCGGGAAAGCGGGTGCGGATACAGTCATGCGACAGCAGATCGTGCGGGTGCCGCGGATGCCCCCGCCGCTCGAGATAGTTCGGGGCGGCCGCGGCCGCAAAGCGCTGGCTGCGCGGGCCGATGGGCACAGCGATCATATCCTGCGAGAGGGCTTCCTCGTAGCGGATACCGGCATCCGCGCCGCTTGCCAGCACGTCGACAAAGCCGTCATTGGCGATCAACTCGAGGGTGATGTCGGGATGTGCCGCCAGAAAGCGCTCGAGAATGGGCGGCAGGATGGTGCGGGTCACAGCCCCCGGCACGTTCAGCCGTAGAAGTCCGCGCGGCCCCTTACCAAGGGCCGAGGTTGCCTCGAGTGCCGCATCGACTTCCTCGAGCGCGGGGACGAGCCGCGCCAGCAGTGTCTCACCGGCCTGCGTCAGTGCGACGCTTCGTGTGGTGCGGTTGAATAGCCGCACTCCGAGCCGTTCCTCAAGCCGGATGACCGCCTCGCTGATACTCGAGGCAGAGGTCGATGTCGCCCGCGCCGCGCCGCGAAACCCGCCATGCCGTGCCGCAGCTATGAAATACCGTAGATCTCTTTGATCGCGCATTGTTCTCTTTATCCGGACAGCCTGAACGGAAAGCAGGGTATTCCCTTACAATAGCCAACGTCCATATACAGGGACATCGAAATCCGGTTACGAAAGGGCGGTACCATGATCACGACATCGACACTCGGCGGGACCTTCACCTTCAAGGGCGGGCGGACGGTCCACCGCCTCGGCTATGGCGCCATGCAGCTGGCCGGTCCGCATGTCTTCGGCCCACCCGCGGATCACGAGGGGGCGCTCGCGGTTCTGCGTGCCGCGATCGAGGCAGGGATCGACCATATCGATACCTCGGATTTTTATGGTCCGCATGTCACCAACCAGCTTATCCGCGAGGCGCTCCACCCCTATCCGCAGGATCTGAGCATCGTGACCAAGGTGGGCGCGCGACGCGGGGCGGATGCCTCGTGGAACCTCGCAGCCTCCCCCGATGATCTTGTGGCGGCTGTGCGCGACAATCTCGACAATCTCGGTCTCGAGGCGATGGAGGTCGTCAACCTGCGGCTGATGTTTGCGGAGGGGCCTGCCGAAGGCTCGATCGAGGAGCCGCTCACGGTGCTGGCCGAGCTACAGGCGCAGGGTCTGATCCGGCATATCGGGCTCAGCAACGCCACCGCCGCACAGGTCGCAGAAGGGCGCAAGATCACCGAGATCGTCTGCGTGCAGAACCTCTACAACATCGCCAACCGGAGCGATGATGCGCTGATCGAGACGCTGGCCGCCGAGGGTATTGCCTATGTGCCGTTCTTCCCGCTGGGTGGTTTCACGCCGCTGCAATCGCGGGAGCTGGACGCGGTTGCCGCCGGCCTCGGGGCCTCGCCGCAACAGGTCGCGCTGGCATGGCTGTTGCAGAGATCGCCGAATATCCTCGTCATTCCGGGCACCAAGACATTGTCGCATCTGCATGAAAATATCGCGGCAGCCGATCTGGAATTGCCACGGGAGGCGCTGCAACGGCTCGATGCAATCGGTCGGCAGACCGCCTGATACATCGCACAAGGTTACGCCCGGCAGGAGACTGCCGGGCGTTTCGGTCGTTCCCTCTTGATTGCCTGCAGTAGGGAGACCCTCACAGGCGCAAGAGCTGCCGCCCGGCGATCCGTCCGGCCAGACCGCAGATCAGGATCGCCGCACCATACCAAAGCAGATAGAAGGCCGGGCCGTCATCATCGCAATGGATGGCATAGATCATGGCCGCCAACGCACCGGCGAAAAGGCCGGCGATCCAGCCCGTCCTGCTGCCATCCACGACGATCCGGCGGCGAAGGCCCACAAAAAGAAACCCGCCGATAGGCAGGCCCAAGGCCGGAATGGACAGCAGGCAGATCCACCATGTCCGGCCCCAGAGATTACCGCCCCCGATCATCGCGCACCCCCAGACCAGTCCGCACAGGATCATGAGGGCAAGAGGGGCTCTGAGCGAGGCGGGACGGTCCTCGACAGGGCGCGCGAGCGGACGCGCCAGTAGCAATGCGAAGGCCAGCGGCAGCGTCTGTTTGAGCAATACGGGCAGGGTGCGTATGGCCTCGCTCCAATCCGGACGCGGGCCCCACAGGAGGACCATGAGAGCGATCGAGACCGCGCCTCCCGCCAGTAGCCGGAGCCGCAGATGCGGATAGCGGGGCGGTGTTGTATCGGCGCTGAGCGCCGCGATCAGGTTTTCGGTTTCCATTCCTCGTCCTTTCTTGCCGCCTCGGCCAGTCGGCTCAATGCACGGTGCAACGCCACGCGCAGCGCCCCCGGACTGAGCCCGAATTTGCGAGCCAGAGCCTCGGGCTCGGCCCCGCCCAATGCGTGATCGCGCACCAGCGAGGCATCCCTGTCGGGCAGTCGCGCCAGAGCCTGCTCCAGCAGAAGTCCTTCTAGCGGATCGACCGCCACGCCATGCAGATCGTGGTGGTCCTCGATCGGCTCATGCCCGCCTTTCGGGCGGGCCCGCATCACATCGATCGCCTTGCGGCGCACGATGACCCGCACCCAAGGCAGGAGCGGGCGGGTGGGGTCCCAACTGCCACGTTTGAGATGGATCGCCAGAAGCGCCTCCTGCACCACATCTTCGACGAGATGCGCCAGCGAACCCGGAAGGTCCGTGCGCGCCATCGCCCTCATGCGTGGCGCAAGCGCCGAGAGGCAGGCCGAATAGGCCCTCCGGTCTCCGGCCAGTCCGGCACGCATCCATGTCTCTATCTCGAAATCGGCCTGAGCCATGCGGGGCCTGCCATGTTTGTGCCACTCTATGAATGTCTACGGGCGGCAATGCGTGGATGTTACAGCACTGGTGCGAAATTTTCATGCGGGCTTTTCGTATCACAGAACGGTGATCGCTGTAACATCTGCAAGGCCGGAGCCGAAGACCCTGAGGCAGACACGAAGGATCTGCGTCAACCCATCAGGAGCTAGACATGTCCAACACAACTCTCGGCCTCGCCACGATTATCGCCGCAACCGTCACCGGTCTTTCATTGCCCGCCCATGCCGCAGGACAGGAAAAATGCTACGGCGTTGCGCTTGCAGGCCAGAACGGCTGTGCCGCAGGCCCCGGCACCACCTGCGCGGGAACGTCGAAGATGGATTATCAGGGCAATGCGTGGACGCTGGTGCCTGCTGGCACCTGTGCCGATATGGAGCTTCCGGCCATGGCGAACGGGCATGCGCGCATGGGCGCGCTGACGCCGCTTGAACGCGATCTTCCGAAAATGTGAGAGGTCCGGCGCGCGGATCCACCGCGCGCCGCATAGCCCGAGGAGAGCGCCATGACCACAGCCTTGCCCGCCCGCGCCGGAATCGGTTTCAAGCCGAAGCATCTGCAGGATCTCGCCCGTCCCGGCGCTGTGTCCTGGCTTGAGATCCATGCCGAGAATTACATGATCGAGGGCGGCCCCCGCCTTGCGATGCTGATGGATCTGGCGGAGCGGTTTCCGATTTCGGTGCATGGCGTGGGATTGTCGATCGGGGGCGAGGGGCCGCTCGATCGACTGCATCTGCGCCGGTTGCAGCAGTTGCTTGACCGCATCAGACCCGCGCAGTTTTCCGAACATCTTGCATGGTCTACCCATCAGGGTGCCTATTACAGCGACCTGCTTCCCTTGCCCTATACCGAGGCCACGCTTCGGCATGTGGCCGATCATGTGTCCGAGGTGCAGGACCGGCTCGGTCTGCAGATGCTTCTGGAAAATCCGACCAGCTATCTGCGCCTTGCCGATAGCACCATCCCCGAGCCCGAGTTCCTTGCGCGCGTTGCCGAGAAGACCGGCTGCGGCATGCTTCTGGATCTGAACAATCTCTTCCTGTCCTCGGTCAATGTGGGCATCGGTGTCGAGGCCTATCTGGCGGCCTATCCGCTCGAACGCACGGGAGAGATCCATCTTGCAGGGCATGTGCCGGATCCGGGCGGGGGGGGGGAATTGCTGATCGATAGCCATTCCACCGCTGTCGCCGATCCGGTCTGGGCGCTTTGTGCCGAGGTCATCGGGCGGATCGGGCCGAGGCCGGTCCTGATCGAATGGGACGAGGATGTGCCGGAGTTTGCCATCCTCGAGGCCGAGGCGGCGCGGGCGCAGGCGCTGCTCGATGAGGTTCCGGCATGAGCCACGAGACACAATTCATTGCGGGGCTGCGCGGGCAGGCCAAGATGCCGGATCTCGCCATCGACCATCCGCCCGCCGAAGCCGCACGCAGGTTTTCGGTCTATCGCAACAATGTCGCGGTGGCTCTGACCGCGGCGCTTCGGGCGGGGTTTCCCGCAGTCGAGGCACTGGTCGGGCACGAGTTTTTTACGGCTATGGCGCGCGAGTTCATCCGCGACCATCCGCCCCGTGATCCGGTCATGGCGTGTTACGGAGGCCCCTTTGCCGGCTGGCTGGAGGGCTTTGCGCCCGTGGTCGGTCTGCCCTATCTGCCCGAGGTCGCCTGTATCGAGATGACATTGCGCCTTGCCTGCCATGCGCGTGATTGCGCGGTCGTGACGCAGGAGACGCTCGGCGAAAGCGTTGGCGCGGGGATCGTGCCGCATCCGGCTGCGCATTGTCTGTCCCTGCGCAGCGCGGCACTCTCGGCATGGGCCCGAAATTCCGGCAGGCCGGATCTGAAATCTGCCGCGCCCGGAGAGGTGTTGATCACGCGTCCCCATGCGGATGTTTTGATTGCCGAGGCTCCACGTGGGACCAAGGCCACATTTTCGGACCTGTCGCAGGGACGTGATCTGGAAGTCGCGCTCGAGGGGCGGTCCGATCCGGTGGCCATCCTTTCCTGCCTCGTTCGGGCAGGCGCATTGACCACGGGAGGCCGATAGCATGAGGCGGGTCATTTTCGGGCCGCAGGCGCCCACGCGGGAGATGCTGGCCCTCGGCTGTGTCACACGGCTTGTGTTTGCGGCGGTGTTGCTGCGCTTCTTCTGGACCTCGGCCCTGACCAAGCTCGATGGTTTCGGCTTGTCGGCGTCGGCCTATGTGCAGATCTTTCCGCGCAGGATGGAGGCATTGGGATATGATCCGGACGGCCTCGCGCCTCTCGCGAAACTGGTCGTGGCCGCTGGCACTGCGGCGGAGATCATTCTGCCCGCGCTGATCCTTGCCGGACTGGCGACACGGGCGGCTTCGGTCATGATGATCGGCTTCATCATAGTCATGACGGTGACGGATCTCGTGGGCCATGGTGTCGGACCGGAGACTGCGGGAAAGCTCTTTGATCGCGCCGCGGATAGCCTGCTGGACCAGCGGCTTCTGTGGATCTGGCTTCTGGGGGGGCTTGCAGTCTCGGGAGGCGGATGGTTTTCGGCGGACCGTCTGTTTAACGGGTTACGCCGTCATACTCCAAGATAGGGGCGGCAGAGACGATGCCTTGTGGTCCGGGGCCCCGCCTACGGTGGGGTGGCCGGTTCGCACGCCCGATGTCCGCTCCAGTTACTGGCGCGGGGAGAGCCTTCCGAGCGCTGCGAAGATCCGGCACTGGGCGGAGAAGAGGAACATATAGGCCGCAAATTCGGCAATCTCCTCGGTGACCTGCCCGTTGGGTAGGCCATAGAGGCTGCTTCCCACATGGCCCTCTGCGGCAGAGGAGACCAGCATCGCCAGAATGAACAGGCCGAAATCACCAAAGGGGAAGGCCTTATGTGCGATCAGCTGGCCGATACGGCGGATCCCGCGCCCGTAAAGGAAACTCACAACTGCCAGCACCAGAAGCGCCATCATCACGGGGGCCACGAAGGGCTTGTACCACAGCACATGGGACGAGAATTGCGGCCCGTGTTCGCCGATGGATTGCGGAGCAAGGAACACCGCCCCCCAGCTCAGCTCGCGTAGCGCGAGACCGATCCAGAACGGCACCGCCGCCAGCCAGAACCAGCCCCCCCGCGCATCCTGTGTCGGGACCCGCGCATAGCGGAGAGAGAGGCCCGCGCCGACCAGTAGAAGGAGCGCCTGCGACGTTTCGACGGGCCCGTTCTCGAAGCTCGTCCAGAGTGGCAACCACAGCGCCAGCGGTACACTCGCAACCAGCAGCACCACTCCGATCCACCTTATTGCATTCACGGCTCGTCCTCCCGGCCGCCAACCATTCGGCGACACAATTCTGTCATGAAGGGGGCGAATTATCTACCTTCAGCTCGGATGTGAAGGGCTCGGAAAGGATTTATCAGGGTTCCGTCGCGCAGGGGCTGTGCATCAGTAAACTCCGGCCCGTGAGCGGGAGCTTCTGACAATTGGAAAGCTACCCGTTGGCAGCCGGTAGCGCGGGGGCGCGATCAGGCAACATGTTCCGGCGCAGACCTGTTGTGACGGGCTGACAAATCGTCAGGAACCATCCCGAAGACGGAGAAAACACCGAGCGCTTGCGTGACAGTGGTATGGGGAGGGGCTCGATTTTTGGGGATGCGCGCAAACTGCCATGCAAGGCCTGTCGTGCCTAGATAGGCGCGGCGCGGGGATGGCCGGACGGTTGGTAAGAGGGCCGAGCCGCGCTATTGGAGGCCGATCAACTGCCGTCTCGCATTGTCCTGAGATCTGCGTTATAGACCGGCGACCCGGTCCGGGGCTTCTGTCGGCCAGCGGCCCGATCTGCCAAGGCCCGTTCCTGTCTCTGCCAGAATGCAGCGGTTGCACCAGGGACAGGAAGTTGACTCACTGTGAACAAACAAAAATCTTGCGGGATGACATGACGGATCAAGACCTGAATAAATCTGATTTTATTTATAAAAACAGTAGCTTTAGGCTTTCTGTGGCACCCATGATGGACTGGACTGACAGGCATTGTCGTTTCTTCCATCGCCAGATCTCGCATCACGCTCTGCTTTATACCGAAATGGTCACCGCCCCTGCGATCGTGCATGGCGACCGCTCCAAGCTTCTCGATTATAATACGCCCGAACATCCGGTGGCCCTGCAGCTGGGCGGGTCTGATCCAGCGGAATTGCGCGAGGCCACGCGGATCGCCAATGACTGGGGCTATGACGAGATCAATCTCAATTGCGGCTGCCCGTCGGATCGCGTTCAATCGGGGGCCTTCGGCGCCGTGCTGATGAAGACGCCCGAGCTGGTGGCCGAATGCGTGGCCGAGATGCAGGCCGTGGCCCATGCCGAGGTCACCGTGAAATGCCGCATCGGGGTAGATGATCAGGCCCCTTACGAGGTGCTCCCGCGTTTTCTCGAGACGGTGTCGGCCGCGGGCGTCACGCGCTTTACCATCCATGCCCGCAAGGCGTGGCTCCAAGGATTGTCGCCCAAGGACAACCGCGAGATCCCGCCGCTCGACTATCCGCTCGTCGAGCGGATGAAGGCCGAGTATCCGCATCTCAATATTTCGCTGAATGGCGGCCTTGCCACATTGGCTGCGGCTGAGGAGGCACTGGCGCGCGGGCTCGACGGCGCGATGGTCGGGCGCGCGGCCTATCACGAGCCGATGGAGATTCTTGGCGCGGCCGATCAGCGACTCTGGGGGCAGGGCGCGCCGCGCGATCCTTTTGAAATTGCGGAAACCATGGTGCCTTACATCGATAATCACCTTGCTCACGGTGGACGCTTGCATCAGATTACGCGCCATATGCTCGGCCTGTTCCATGGCAAGCCCGGCGCGCGGCGGTATCGCCAGATCCTGTCCGAAGGAGCGACCCGCACGGGTGCCGATAGTGCGCTTTTCGTTCAGGCGGTAGGGGCGGTGGCGCAGGCCATGCGCGCGCAGTCCGAGCAAGACTGACCGGTCCGTCACGGGCCTTTTGTAACACTCCGGAGCCACACGCGCCTATGACCGACCCTGCTACACTCATCCCGCTCGTTCTTATCCTGATCGCAACAGGGGCCTTTGCCGGTGTGCTGGCGGGGCTTCTGGGGGTAGGGGGCGGTATCGTACTGGTGCCTGCCTTTTTCTACCTGTTCTCGGCATTGGGCTATGGCTCGAACGACCTGATGCAGGTCTGCGTGGCAACCTCGCTTGCCACCATCATCGTGACGTCCTGCCGCTCTGTGCTGGCGCATAACAAACGCGGCGCGGTGGAATGGTCGATCCTGAAAGCATGGGCATGGCTGATTGCCATCGGTGCGCTGGTGGGCGTTCTTGTCGTGCATCAGCTAAGCACTTCCGCGTTGCAGGTCATCTTTGCGGTGATGGTCTTTGTGATCGCTATGTATATGCTCTTTGGCAAATCGACCTGGCGGCTGGCCGAGGAGATGCCGGGTCTCGGGCGCCGGATGATCTATGCGCCGCTGACGGGTCTGGTCTCGGTGCTGCTCGGGATTGGCGGCGGCTCGATCGGCACGCCGCTGATGACGCTGCATGGTGTGCCGATCCACCGTGCGGTGGCGACGGCCTCGGGGTTCGGGGTGATCATCGCCGTGCCCTCGGCCATCGGTTTCCTGCTGACCCCGGTCAGCGATGCGCCGCCCTATACGATCGGTGCGGTCAATATCCCCGCCTTCCTCATCGTGATCGCCACCACCACACTGACGGCCCCCTTGGGCGCCGCACTTGCGCATAAGCTGGACCCCAAGATGCTCAAGCGTGTCTTTGCCGTCTTCCTTGCTCTGGTCGCGCTGAACATGGCGCGCAAGGTGCTGTTCTGAGCGGGCCTGCGGGGATCATTTGATCCCCGCAGCCTTTGCCTTGTCCCAGAGGGCGTCCATCTCGGCCAGATCACTCTGCTCGGGCGTCTTGCCTGAAGCGCGCAGGCTGTCCTCGATATAGCCGAAGCGGCGGGTGAACTTGGTATTGGCCGCGCGCAGGCAGGCCTCGGGGTCGAGCTTCAGATGCCGCCCGAGATTGACCATCACGAAGAGCAGATCGCCATATTCCTCGGCCATCTCCTGAGGGCCCAGCTCGTCGCGCGCCTCGGCCAGTTCGTCGGCCTCTTCCGCGATCTTGGCGAGAACATCGCCGATATCGGACCAGTCAAAGCCTACCCGTGCGGCGCGTTTTTGCAGCTTGAGCGCACGGGTCAGCGCGGGCAGGGCCAGCGCCACATCATCCAGAACACCGGTGGGTTTCTCCGCGATCCCTTTGGCCGCGCGCTCGGCGGCCTTGATTTTCTCCCAATCGAGCGTCTGCTGGGCCGAGGATTTGTCACGGCTCTCGGTGCCGAAGACATGGGGATGGCGATGCACCATCTTGTTGTTGATGGCACTGAGCACCTGCGTCACATCGAAGAGCCCGCGATCCTTGGCGATCTGCGCGTGGAAGACCACCTGCAGCGCCAGATCACCCAGCTCGGCAGGCAGCTCGTCCCATGCCTCGCGCTCGATCGCATCGGCCACCTCATGCGCCTCCTCGAGCGTATAGGGCGCGATGGAGGCGAAATCCTGCTCGATATCCCAAGGGCAACCGGTCTGGGGATCGCGCAGGTTCTCCATGATTGCCATGAGTCGCTGGAACTGGTGGCCGGCCTGCTGTGTGTCATCGGTAATGATTGGATCATCGGGGCGGGCCATGGCGGAGCCTTTCTTTTTTACAGGGTCGTGGTCTTTATCCGGTCCTGCATTTGGAGAGTCCAGAGCGGGCGGAAGAATGCGATCAAAACGGGAACAAATTCACCTTGCGTTAAGCGGACCCTACTAGTGTCAACCATGAAGACCGCGCCAGCCAGGCGAGGTCGGGGGCCAGAAGTCTCCGGATATCGTGTGACACGAAGTGTCATCTCTTCGCTTGGCACAAGGTCGCATCATCCTCGAACGGGATGGAGCGGGGACGTGGTTGTTTGGGGTCCGTGATTTCGGGTCTTCTGGCGAGAGCCGCAACAATTGTGCACCAAGAAGGGATGACTGGTGATGTTTGCAGATGTGAAACCCCAGAACGGGCGCCTCGGGGGCCCGTCGGAACGACTGCCGATGACCGAGCTTGTCGCGCGCCATAGCTACCTGCGCGATCTGTCCGACAAGATGCTCTCCGAACAGGAAGCCCATTCGCTCGAACTGCAGCGCGAGATCGTTGCCATCGGAGAGGATGCGTCTCTGGGCGAGGGGGGGGCGGCGCGTAATGCCGATATCAAACTCGCCGAGATCGACGAGCTGGAGCAGGAGATCCGTATCATCGGCTATCAGATGGCACTGATCGAGGATGTAATCTTTGAGACCCCTCCGCGCGATGCGGCCGAAGCACTTTCTAAGCTGCGCTTTTTGTCTGGGCAGATGCAGGACGGATACGAGTTCTCGCCCGATTACTTTGCCAATGTGATGGAGGAATGCTCGGATCTGCTGTCCGAGACCGGCTTTGCCGGTGTCGATAGTGTCAGCGCCCTTCCTCATTGACCCTGCTTCAGGCGCCCTCGGGGGCGCCTTTTTCCATGCTTGCGGCGCCTATAGCCGTCTATGGCACTTGATCCGATTCTCTTCCTCGCAGAATCACGGTTGATCTCGCCTTTGTTTCCAGTTCCGAACCGATCTCATTTCTGGCCGTGCCTGTGTTGAAATGGGGCAAGGCCTGCCTGATTGGTAAATAAAGGGTAAAGATTTACCTCCGGATCTCGCCCGAAAATCGCCGCCTTATTTCTGCCATCCGATTTTAAATTCTAATTTACTGAAAATTATAAGAAAATTGGATGCGCCATCATGTTAACGATATTTAACCACCTGCCGGTCATCGTTAATGAATTGGTAACCAAGTGGGAAACAATGCCTTTCTTCCTCCCTCATTTGGCCAAGCGGACCCGCAATTATAGGGTCATCGGCAGCAAGACAGGGCTGGCTGCCACAGGCGAACAGAAGGACGAATACGATGCAGAACGCAGTCAACTTCCAGACCACCGGTGTTCCTCAGGCGGAGCGCAAGGACACCAAGTCGCTGATCGAGCTGATCCGCCGCTATGACTATATCGAGGGTCTGTGCGATCGCGTTCTGACCGAGCAGCAGGCCAAGATGTCGCGCTATCACCAGATGATCAGCGAAGAGCGCATCAAATCCGCCCTGCGTGGCACCATGGATATCCCGGAGCGTCCTCCCGTTCATACCAGCGAGACCGCAGAGATCGAAGAACTCGAGACCGAGGTCCGCATCTATCGCTACCAGCTCAACACGCTGGAAAGCGTAATCTATGAAACCGAACCTTCCAACCTTAAGGAAGCTCTCGCCAAACTGCGTTTCATCGCCCGCCTTGTGGTCGATGGCGTCGAATTCGAGAGTGATTTCTTTGCCTTCATGATCGAGGAATGCACCGATATCGCCGAGATGAGCGCGCAGGATATGGTCGGCGCAGAACGTGCCAAGCTGCAGACCATGATCAACCAGCAGACCCTCTGACCCTGCCTCGGGTGGTCAGATCACCCCTGTGACCACCCCATATCGCCGTGATCTTCCGCGACTGCGGGCGATGACACATCTTTCGCCGAGGATCCTGTCCGGGATCACCCCGCCCGGGGTTGGCAGCTCTCCCCCGGGTTTCACCCCCACCCACCCCGGACAGGAACTCCGCGCGCGCCAGAACGGCGCATGGGCCTCGGGCCAGCCGAAACTTTCCTGACATTTGCGTGTGAGCGTCGGATACATGATGTATTCCGGCGCCTTGTTCGTTACGAGGGCGGCAGAAACTTGCCAACCCTCCAAGGCCCCTATAGGGTGCGCGCCGGATACAAAGGCGCGTCTCGCGCCCTCTGGCCCTAAGGAAAGGACCCAAAGTCAATGTTCGCGACTCCCGCATATGCTCAGGCAGCTGGCGCAGCCCCCGGTGGTATGGCCGCTCTCGGTCAGTTTTTGCCGCTGATCCTGATCTTCGTCATCATGTATTTCCTGCTGATCCGTCCGCAGCAGAAAAAGGCGAAACAACACCGCCAGATGGTCGAAGCCCTGCGTCGCGGCGACGAGGTCGTGACCCAAGGCGGGATCATGGGCAAGGTTACCAATGTGCGTGAAGACGGCACCGTCGAGGTCGAGATCGCGGCTGGCGTGAAAGTGCGCGTTGTGAAGTCGACCATCGGTCAGGTTGTGTCCAAGACCGAACCCGCTGCTGAAGCGAAATAAGAACGAAGGCGCCGGCCATGCTGCATATCCCGCTTTGGAAGCGTATTCTCATCATTGCCCTATGTGTCATAGGGCTTGCGATGGCCGCGCCAAATATCTTCTATTCCAAGGTGGAGGGGCATAATGATGCGGTCTCCACCCTGGAAAAAACCGACGCGCTGAGCGATGAGCAGCAGGCGGCCATGGATGCATGGCCCAGCTGGCTGCCCAGCGGTCTTGTCAATCTGGGTCTCGACCTTCGTGGCGGGGCCCATCTTCTGGCCGAAGTCCAGCTTTCGGATGTGTATGCCGCGCGGATGAAATCGCTCTGGCCCGAGATGCGCACGGCCTTGGCCAAGGACCGTTCGACCATCGGCGCGATCCGCCGTGTCGAAAGCGCCGATGACGAGCTGAAGATCCAGATCGGCAATGCCGACCAGATCCAGACCGCCGTCGCTACCGCAAAAACCCTTGCATCCCCGATCACCTCGCTTTCGGGTGTGGGGCAGGATGACCTCGATATCTCGGGGCAGGGTGATATTATCACTGTCAAACTCTCGGATGCCGAGAAGCAGGCCACCGATGACCGGACGATGCAGCAATCGCTGGAAATCGTGCGTCGCCGGATCGATGCCGCGGGCACCCGCGAACCCACCATCGCGCGTCAGGGCTCCGACCGTATCCTCATCGAAGTGCCCGGCATCGGCTCGGCACAGGAGCTGAAGGATCTGATCGGCACGACCGCGCAGCTGAACTTCATGCAGGTCAACGGCACAACGCAGAATGCCGATGCGAGCGCCGGTCAGGGCAATATCCTCGTGCCCGATGCCGAGCGTGAGGGCCTCTATTATATCCTTGGCGACGTGCCGGTTGTCTCGGGCGACGCGCTGACCGACGCCAAGGCCGCCACCGACCAGAACGGCTATCCGGCGGTGAGCTTCCGCTTCAACACCACCGGTGCGCGCCAGTTCGGCGATTTCACCGCCAGCCATATCGGCGAGCCCTTCGCCATCGTGCTCGATAACGAGGTGATCTCCGCGCCCACAATCCAGACCCATATCGCGGGTGGTTCGGGCATCATCACCGGTAATTTCACCATCCAGCAATCAACCGATCTGGCGCTCCTGCTGCGTTCGGGCGCGCTGCCGGCCAAGCTGAACTTCCTCGAGGAACGCACCATCGGTCCGGAACTCGGCGCCGACTCGATCCGCGCGGGCGCGATTGCGGCCGTGGTGGGCCTCACGCTCGTCGTGGCCTATATGATCGCAAGCTACGGTCTCTTCGGAACCTTCGCCTCGGTGGCGCTCCTGATCAATATCGGGCTGCTCTTCGGCATCATGTCGATGATCGGCGGCACGCTGACGCTGCCTGGTATCGCGGGGATCGTGCTGACTATGGGCACGGCGGTGGATGCCAACGTGCTGATCTACGAGCGGATCCGTGAGGAGCTGAAGCGGGTCAAAGGCCCCGCCCGCGCCATCGAGATCGGTTACGAGAAGGCGATGTCGGCCATCATCGACGCCAATGTCACCACCTTCCTGACCGCCGTCATCCTCTTCGTTCTGGGTGCAGGTCCGGTGCGCGGCTTCGCCGTGACGCTGATCATCGGGATCGTGACCTCGGTCTTTACCGCCATCTGGGTGACGCGTCTGTTTGTCGTCACATGGTTCGGCCGCCGCCGTCCCAAAACGCTAGATCTCTGAAGGAGCGAAACCAATGGCATTCCGTCTCAAGCTCGTTCCAGACGAGACCAAGTTCGACTTTTTCAAACACCAGCTGATCACCTTCTGGGGCTCCATGGTGCTGATGGCGGTGGCGCTGGTCATCACCTTCGTCATGGGCCTCAATCTCGGTATCGATTTCCGCGGTGGCACCACCATCCGCGCCGAGAGCAGCGAGGAAGTCGATGTGGGCGCATGGCGTAACGCGCTGCAGTCGCTCGATCTGGGCGATGTGGTGATCACGCAGGTCTATGACCCGTCCTTCGATGCCGACCAGCATGTGGCCGAAATCCGTATCCAGGCGCAGGACGACGAGGGCTCGGTCAGCCCGCAAACCGTGTCCGCTATCGATACCGCGATCAAGGGCGTTGCACCCGATGTGAAATTCACCGCAACCGAATCCGTGGGCCCCAAGGTTTCGGGCGAGCTGATCAAGACCGCGATCCTGTCGGTCCTGGCCGCGGCCGCCGCGATCCTGATCTATATCTGGTTGCGCTTCGAGTGGCAGTTTGCCGTGGGTGCCGTGCTGGCGCTGCTGCACGATTTGCTGATCACCGTGGGCGTCTTCTCCCTCTTCCAGATCAAGTTCGACCTGACGATCATCGCGGCGCTTCTGACCATTCTGGGCTATTCGATCAACGACACCGTGGTGGTCTTCGACCGCTTGCGCGAGAACCTGATCAAATACAAGACGATGCCGCTGCGCGAGGTGATGAACATCTCGGTCAACGAGACGCTCTCGCGCACGGTCATGACCTCGGGCACCACGCTGCTGGCACTGATCTCCATGCTTGTGCTGGGCGGTGATGTGATCCGTGGCTTCGTCTTCGCGATGACCTTTGGCGTGCTGATCGGGACCTATTCCTCGGTCTTCGTGGCCAAAAATATCGTGCTGATGATCGGCCTGAACCGGACCGAGAAAAAAGATCCTGCCGAGGAATTCTTCGACAAGACCACCAAAGCCGAGACCAAGTAAGCGATAGGTGCCGCGATGCAGATGACCGAAGCCAGCTTTTCCGGAGCCCTGCCCATCGATGGATACGGGCCGGGGTTCTTCCGGATCGGCGGCGAGGTGCGTCGCGGCGCGCAACTGGTTTACGGGGCAGGGGTTGCCGATTGGGGCGGGTTCGAGGACCTTGATCCCATTCGCGCGCTGGTCGGCAAAATCGATGTGCTCTTTGTGGGCATGGGCGCCGATATCGCTTTTCCGCCCGCCGCGTTTACCGCCGCCATCGAGGAACTGGGCCTGATGCCCGAACCGATGTCGAGCCCCTCTGCCGCGCGCAGCTATAATGTTCTCCTGACCGAAGGCCGCCGCGTGGCTGTAGCGCTTCTGCCCATGCCGGGTGATCTTCCGCCCGAATTGCAGGGCTGAGATAATGGCTCTTCTCAGTGTCGAAGATCTCAGCGTCGCCCGTGCGGGGGTGCCGATCCTCTCGGGCGTTTCCTTCACCATGGATCGCGGTGAGGCGCTTGTTCTGCGCGGCCCCAACGGCATCGGCAAGACGACCCTTCTGCGCACCATCGCCGGATTGCAGCCGCCGCTTGGCGGGCAGATGTCGCTTGCTGCCGAGGCGATGGCTTATGCGGGGCATTCCGACGGGCTCAAATCCACGCTGAGTGTGACCGAGAACCTGACATTCTGGGCCGATATCTATGCGACGCGCAGGATCGATCATGCGCTGTCTTTGATGAATCTCGAGGCGCTGGCGGATCGCGCCGCCCATAGTCTGTCGGCGGGGCAGAAGCGCCGCCTCGGCCTTGCGCGGCTTCTGGTGACCGGCCGCCCGATCTGGGTGCTCGACGAGCCGACCGTCTCGCTCGATCAGGCATCGGTGGCGCTCTTTGCAGAGGCCATCCGCGCGCATCTTGTCTCGGGCGGCGCCGCTCTCATGGCCACCCATATCGATCTGGGTCTGCCCGAGGCGCGCGTGCTGGAGCTGGCGCCTTTCCGTGCCGATCCGCTGGCACCGCCTACCGGTCTGACCGGTGGCTTTGACGAGGCCTTCCTATGAGAGCACTCCTTCTTCGGGACTTGCGTCTGGCCTTCCGCGCGGGCGGCGGCTTCGGGCTTGGTCTGGCCTTTTTCCTGATCGTGGTCACGCTGGTGCCCTTCGGGGTTGGTCCGCAGGCCGAGGTGCTTGCCCGTATTGCGCCCGGCATCCTCTGGGTCGGCGCGCTTCTGGCCTGTCTCCTCTCGCTCGACCGGATCTTCGCGCTCGATTACGAGGATGGCTCGCTCGACCTTCTGGCCACCGCGCCGATGCCGATGGAGGCCGTTGTGTCCATGAAGGCCTTGGCGCATTGGCTGACCACGGGCCTGCCGCTGGTGATCGCCTCGCCCTTGTTCGGGTTGCTTCTGCATCTCGATCCGCAAGGCTATGTCTGGCTGGTGCTGGCGCTCCTTCTGGGCACGCCCGCGCTCTCGGTTTTGGGGACGTTCGGGGCCGCACTCACCGTGGGGATCAAACGCGGGGGGCTTCTGCTATCGCTTCTGGTGCTGCCGCTCTATGTGCCGACGCTCATCTTTGGTGCCGAGCTGGTGCGGCGCGGAGCGCAGGGTATGAGTGTCGAGGCCCCCGCCTTCGTGCTGGCAGGGATCACATTGGCGTCGGCGGCGCTGGTCCCGTTTGCATCTGCCGCGGCAATCCGCGTAAATCTGAGGTAAATCAAGGCCACCTGCGCCCGTGGCGGGCGAAAGGTAGCCCATGTCCGTTGAAAGGTTCCGCCACCGATGTCGATCTGGGAATACGCCAATCCGGTCAAGTTCATGCGAACGACCGATAAGCTGCTGCCATTCGTGGTGGCCCTCACGATCCTGACCCTCGTCCCGGGGCTGATCTGGGGCTTTTTCTTCACGCCTGCCGCCGATAATTTCGGCTCCAGCGTGAAGGTCATCTATGTCCATGTCCCCTCGGCGATGATGGCGATCAATATCTGGATCATGATGCTTGTGGCCTCGCTGATCTGGATCATCCGCCGCCACCATGTCTCGGCACTGGCGGCCAAGGCTGCGGCGCCCGTGGGGATGGTGATGACGCTGATCGCGCTGGTGACCGGTGCGATCTGGGGCGAACCGATGTGGGGCACATGGTGGGCATGGGATCCGCGCCTGACCTCCTTCCTGATCCTCTTCCTCTTCTATCTGGGCTATATGGCGCTCTGGGCCGCGATCGATAACCCCGACACTGCGGCCGACCTGACGGGCGTTCTGTGCCTTGTAGGCTCGGTCTTCGCGCTTCTGTCGCGCTATGCGGTGAATTTCTGGAATCAGGGGCTACATCAGGGGGCGACCCTGTCGATGGATCGCGAGCAGCATATCGCGGATGTCTACTGGTTCCCGCTTCTGCTGTGTATGGCGGGCTTCGGTCTGCTGTTCCTGACCCTTGTGCTGGTGCGCACCCGCACCGAGATCCGCCGCCGCAGGCTCCATGCACTCGAACAAAGGGAGCGGATGGTCTGATGCTCGATCTTGGCAAATACGAATATACGGTCCTTCTGAGCTGGGGCGCCTGCCTGGTATTGCTGGCCGTGGTGATCGGCGTGACGCTCTGGCAGAGCCGCCGTGTGAAGGCCGCTCTGGCGCGGCAAGAGGCGCGCATGGAGGAGATCCGCAATGGTTAAGCCTCTTATGCTGGCGCCGCCGCTGGTCTTTGCGGCCCTTGCGGGGATGTTCATCTGGGGCATGTCGCGGCAGGACCCGAGCCAGCTGCCCACGGCCTTTGCGGGCAAGCCGGCGCCCGAGGTGCAGCTGAGCGCCTTGGGGACGCTTCCCGAATTTTCCAGCGCCGATCTGAAAGACGGCAAGGTAAAGCTGGTGAATTTCTGGGCCTCGTGGTGCGCGCCCTGTCGGGTGGAACATCCCAATCTGGAATCGCTTGCCGGACAGGGGGTCCAGATACTTGGTGTGAACTATAAGGATAACCCAGATAAGGCACTGGCATTTTTGGATAGTTTGGGTAATCCTTTCGCCCGTGCCGGGCAGGATCCCGAGGGCCAGATGGCGCTTAACTGGGGCGTCTATGGCGTGCCGGAAACCTTTGTCGTGGATGGGGATGGGAAGGTGCTGATGCGCTATGCCGGCCCTCTGACCGATGATGTTATTTCCCAGAAAATTCAGCCGCTTCTGGGGCAATCCGAATAAACAGCGAAGCTTCAGAGGTTTTCTTCCGCGGCAGGATCGCTAGGGTCTAGGGATATGCCTTCGAAAGGAACTCTCATGAAGCTGTTCGTTTATGATCATTGTCCGTTCTGCGTGCGTGCGCGTATCCCCTTCGGTCTAAAGGACATCCCCCTCGATCTCGGGTTTCAGTTGAATGATGATGAAGAGACGCCGATCCGTATGATCGGGGCCAAAATGCTTCCCATCTTGCAAGATGATGGGAAGTATATGGGCGAGAGCCTTGATATTGTTCACTATCTTGATGCGCTCGACGGGCTTCCCGTTTTTGGGGGCGCGCCCGATCCAGCTTTGGTCGAGTGGCTGGAGAAATGGAACGATGTGATCAATGATCTGGTAATTCCACGCACCCCGGACCCGGTCTATCCGGAATTCGCGACCCCCGAAGCGATCGCCTATTTCACGCGCAAGAAAACCGCCACCTTTGGTGATTTCGATGGTTTGAAGGCCAGAACGCCGGAGTTGATTGCATCTCTCGAACTGGGGCTGGAGGCGCTGGTGCCGTTACTGCCGGATGCCGAGGGGGCCTCGATCAACGATATCCTGCTCTTTCCGGTTTTGCGGTCGCTTTCTGTGATGGACGGGATCCGCTATCCCGCCGCAGTCGATGCCTATCGCCACCGGATGGCTGAACGAAGCGGTGTGCCGTTGGTCAGTGCGCTTCGCGCGTCATGTTAAGTATTCCAAACCGGTTTGGAGGTTTTTCAAACGGGTTTGGATGCCCTTACCATGTAATTTTTCGATATGCCGATGGGCCTCACCGAGACTGTAGGGATTATCACGCGCATGGTCCTCAGGTTTTTTGCCATTATCGCCATCCAAAGCGCTTTGATTAGCTCTCAAAGCGCTTTGGGTTAGTTAATCCGATGCCGACCACCCGGTTGCATCTGCGCCCAATCCGGCCAAAGCCCGAGCCAATCGAGCCCCAGTATGAGCAGCGCACAGGCCGCGACGATCAGGACGATCCGCACCTGACGTTTGGAAGGAGGATGGCGAACCCATTTCGCCATCCGGAAGAACCAGATGAGGTTCATTGCACGTCATCCAGAAATCTAACCGTCCCGATATAGGGCAGGTTCCGGTGGCTCTGCGCGAAGTCCAGACCATAGCCGATTACGAACTCGTCGGGGATCTCGAAGCCGCACCAGTCAGCCTTCACATCGACCTCGCGCCGCGAGGGCTTGTCAAGCATCGCGCAGCAGGCGATCTTTCGTGGACCGCGTGCCCGCAGCATCTCCATGATCTTTGAGATCGTATGACCGGTATCGACGATATCCTCGACCACAAGCACATCCCGACCGCCGATATTTCCGCGTAAGTCCTTCAGAACACGAACTTCCCGTGAGGAGGTTGTCTCGTTTCCATAGCTTGACGCTTCGAGGAAATCGACCTCGCAGGGCAGGTCGATCTCGCGGATCAGATCGGCTATGAACACAAAAGATCCACGCAGAAGCCCTATCACCACCAGTTTGTCAGTGCCTTGGAAATGTTCGGTAATCTCGGCGGCCAGAGTTTCGACCCGTGCCGCGATCTGCTTGGCCGAGATAAAGGTTTCGATCTCATAGGGACGATCAGTCATCGTATTGCGCTCCTTTGCAGAGCCGGTCCGGTTGATCGGCTCTTGAATCTCCCTTCGTTTATCGCAAGTAAAGGGGCGGCGAAACAAGGGTAACGGGAAGAAGGTCGGCTATGCCAAAACAATCTGACAGTCGCGTGCTGCCGTATACGGCGCAGCAAATGTATGATTTGGTGGCCGATGTGCAGAGCTATCCGAAATTCCTGCCTTGGAACTCGGCCGCACGTATCCGCTCGACGACCGAGCAGCCCGATGGGTCAACGGTGATGCTCGCGGATCTGGTGATCTCGTTCAAGGTCTTCCGCGAGCGCTTTGGCTCGCGCGTGACGCTCTGGCCCGAGACAAAGCATATTGACACCGAATATCTTGACGGGCCGTTCAAATATCTCAAAAGCACCTGGGATTTCGAGGATCTGCCCGAGGGCGGCTGCAAGGTTGATTTCTTTGTTGATTTCGAGTTCAAGAACAAGATCTTGCAAGGCGTTATTGGCACGGTTTTCAATGAGGCAATGCGCCGGATCGTGAAGGCCTTCGAGGACCGCGCACATGATCTATACGGTGTGAAGTAAATACGCCAACCGGTTGCCAGACAGATAAAAAGCCGCCCCGAGGGGCGGCTTTTCCGGTCTCAGGATGTATGGTCGTAGGCGCGTTCGCCATGGGCGGCGAGATCGAGCCCGCTATTCTCGTCTTCCGAGGAGACTCGCATCGGGAAGACGAGACCGACGAGCTTGGCGATGATCCAGCTGAGGACGATCGTATAGACGCCCACCATGATGAGTGCGCCCAGTTGGGCGATCCATGCGCCATGGCCCAGAGCCGCGATCATGATAGTGCCGAAAATTCCACCCACGCCGTGCACGGCAAATACATCGAGCGAGTCGTCGATCTTCAGCCGGTCGCGGAGCAGGATCACGGCTTCCTGACACAGAATACCGGCGATGGCGCCTATCAGGAGCGCCTCCAGAGGGCCAACATAGCCGGAGGCGGGGGTGATGGAGGCCAGTCCCGCGATCGTGCCGGTCACCAGACCGATCAGGCTGGATTTGCCGAATTTGATCCGCTCCCAGAGCGCCCAGGAGAGTGAGGCGGCGGCCGCGGAAATATGGGTGACGGTGATCGCCATTGCCGCGCCACCATCGGCGGCAAGCTGCGAGCCACCATTGAAACCGAACCAACCGACCCAGAGCATGCCTGCACCGATGGCCACCAACACCGGCGCATGCGGCGGGGTGTGACGTTTCGCGCGCGGTCCGACCATGACGGCCAGAAGAAGGGCTGCGAGGGCTGCGGTTTCGTGCACGACGATGCCGCCTGCGAAATCCTTGGTGCCGACCGCGCCGAAGATGCCTCCATCGGCCATCATGCCACCGCCCCAGATCCAGTGTGTAACCGGCGCGTAAACGGCGAGTAGCCACAGGGCACAAAAGCTCAGCACAAAGGCAAAATTGATCCGCTCGACAAAAGCGCCTAGGATCAGTGCCGGAGTGATGATCGCGAAGGTCATCTGGAAAGCGAAGAAGCAGATTTCGGGAATTGTCCCCCGGAGATCGTCAGGGGTGATGCCGATGAGGGCGAATTTGCCCAAACCGCCCCAGAAACCGTCGCCGCTGCCGAAGGCCATCGAATAGCCGAAGAGCAGCCAAAGGAGGCTCATCAGACAGGCAACGGCAAAACATTGCATGAATACCGAGAGCACGTTTCGCGCCCTGACAAGACCGCCATAGAACAGGGCAAGCCCTGGTAATGTCATGAACAGGACCAAGGCTGTCGCAACCATGACCCATGCCGTATCTGCTCCGCTCATCCGATTTCCTCCGTGAAAGATCGCGCCGAGGCGGCATATATCCTATGGAAGACCGGTAAAGGGGCAAATCGCCAATAATGGCGGTTAATATGTAGTCGTTATGAAGAAAGATTACATATTGTGCATAAATTTCGGCTCCATGATCAATTTTGCGCCGAAATAAAAATATAAATATGCTTATTTAACAGACGTCAGGATTAAAGAAAGGGCGTGTTCACGGGTGTGGTGGCGGACAAGTCCGCGTCCGATTGCACCGTATTCGCAGGTCCATGTCTGTGGCGGGGCCCCTGTGCGGGCCAGTCCGAAACAGACGCGGCCTTCGGGTTTGTGCTCGGAGCCTCCGGGACCCGCGATGCCCGTGACCGAAACGGCAATCGCTGCCCGGCTATGGGCGAGGGCGCCTGCGGCCATAGCCGACGCGACCTCTTCCGAGACAGCACCATACTGGGCGATGGTTTCTGCGGGCACGCCCAGCATCTCGGTCTTGGCCGCGTTGGAATAGGTGACAAAGCCACGCTCGAACACGGCAGAGGATCCTGCGATATCGGTCAGTGCCGCCGCGATCATGCCGCCTGTGCAACTTTCAGCTGTGGCAATCATGAGGCCTCTGGCTTTGGCGGCGGCTATTACGAGGGGGGCAAGATCGGACATGGCGGCCTCCGGCTCAGGACATCAGGATCAGGGGGATATGGTAGAGGGCTGCGAGGATGATCGTGCAGATGCCGGCAAAGACGCCGGCGATCAGATCGTCCAGCATCACGCCCTGCGGTGTATGCAGACGGTCCGCCCAACCCACGAGTGACGGCTTCCAGATATCGAAGAGCCGGAACAGCAGGAAGGCCGCGATAGGCCCCGGCCAGACCATGGACATATCGCGCATGTAGAAGCCCACTGCAGGGAACAGCATGGCCAGCCAGAGCCCTGCGACCTCGTCGATCACGATCTCGGACGGATCATCGGAGGGGCGGTCCTTCAGCTCGGCAGGGACCGTGATGAACCCCACTACCGTTGCCAGAACAAAGGCAATAACCAGCGGCCAGAAGCCCAGCCAATGCTCTATCGCCCAGCCGACGATCAACGCGGCAAGCGACCCCCAAGTGCCCGAGGCCGGTTTCAGCTTGCCCGACCAGAAGAAGGTATTGATGAAATTCAGCATGGATGTCTCCTTGGGGGCGCAGATAGGACGGCGAGCTTACTCGGCAATCAAGGTGACGGTGGCGATGGAGGCGATGCCCTCCTCGCGGCCGGTAAAGCCCAGTCGTTCGGAGGTGGTGGCCTTGACCGATACACGGTCCGGCTCGATCTCCATGATGCGCGCCAGCTCGGCCATCATCTCGGGCGCATGGGGCCCGACCTTGGGGCGCTCGCAGATCAGGGTGACATCGGCATTACTAATCCGGTAGCCCATCTTGCGCGCGAGTTTTGCGGCATGGTCGAGGAAGATCCAGCTGGCCGCGCCCTTCCATTGCGGATCACTGGGCGGGAAATGCCGTCCGATATCGCCCTGCGCCAAAGCGCCATAGATCGCATCGGTCAGCGCATGCATGCCCACATCGGCATCCGAATGGCCTAAAAGCGCTTTGGAATGCGGAATCTTCACGCCGCACAGCACCACATGGTCGCCCTCGGTGAAAGCATGCACATCATAGCCATTGCCCAGTCTTACATCCATTGCGGCATCCTTTCTTGCTCGCAGGATCGCCTCGGCGCGGGCGAAATCTGCGGGATAGGTGATCTTGAGATTATCTTCATGCCCAAGCGTGATCGCGACGTCCATCCCCGCCATGCGCACAATCTCCACATCATCGGCGGCAGGGCCCTCATGGGCGCGGTGCGCGGCGAGGATGGCGTCGAAGCGGAACCCCTGCGGGGTCTGCGCACGGTAGAGGCCCGTGCGGTCGCGGGTGCCGCTGACCAGATCCTCCGCGCCGGTCCAGAGTGCATCCGTGACGGGCAGGGCCGGTGCTGCGGCAGGATGGCCGTCGAGTGCGTGCAGAACGCCTGTCAGCACCTCGGCGGGCAGCAAGGGGCGCGCTCCGTCATGGATCAACACTTTGCTTATATTCTGGTCGGCAAGGGCCTCCAAAGCGTTTCGGACAGACGCATCACGGGTGTTGCCGCCCGCAACCAGCGTAACTGCTCCGCCGGTTAGTGCCAGCCCCCGCGCCATATCATCGGGATGCAGCACCACGACGACGCGTGCACATTCGGCATTGGCGGAGGCTAACGCCTTATAGCAGCTTGCAATCGTATGACGCAGCACGGGTTGGCCGGCAAGCATCTGCCACTGTTTGGGCTCCTCGCCACCGGCGCGTGTGCCACGCCCAGCTGCGACGATTATCATCGCGATCGACATCGAAACCTCTTGCACGTCGAAATCTTTGCCAAAGCCTTAGGCGATGCGGAAGTTCTGTGCAATCACAACAGGCTTTTATTGAAATGCGGTCGATTTCCGCGTATATTTGCATAATAATTAGGCAGGTGCATATTTTTCCTGCCTTTTTAACGGGAGATTCGCCTCAGAGGATTTGTGATTCAGCCGATGAGGCGGTAGCAGAAAACCAGAGTTATTTCGGGATGGTCCGTGTCTATTCAGCTTCAAGATGTCTCTATCGATCCGCCGGTGCTACTGGCACCTATGGCCGGAATAACGGATAAGCCGTTCCGCAGCCTTGTTGGGGGCTTTGGGGCGGGGCTCGTTGTGTCCGAGATGGTGGCCTCGGGCGAGATGCTGACGGCCAAGCCCTCGGTGCGGGCCAAGGCGCGCACGGATATGTCGCTCGATATGCCCTCCTCGGTCCAGCTGGCGGGGCGCGAGGCGCAGCCTATGGGCGAGGCGGCCAAGCTGGTCGCCGGAATGGGCGCGCGGGTGATCGATATCAATATGGGCTGTCCGGCGAAGAAGGTGACGGGCGGGGCGTCGGGCTCGGCGCTGATGCGCAACCCCGATCATGCGCTGACGCTGATCGAGGCGGTGGTTGCCGCCGTCGATGTGCCGGTCACGCTGAAGATGCGCCTTGGCTGGTGCGATGACAGCCGCAATGCGGCCGAGATCGCGCGCCGTGCCGAGGCTGCAGGCGTCCAGATGATCGTCGTGCATGGCCGCACACGCATGCAGTTCTACAAGGGCAGTGCCGATTGGGCCGCGATCCGCGAGGTCGTGGAGGCCGTCGATATTCCGGTGATTGCCAATGGCGATATCACCAGTGCAGCCAGCGCCCGCGCCGCGCTTGAACAGAGCGGGGCTGCGGGGGTGATGGTCGGACGCGGTATTCAGGGGCGGCCATGGCTTTTGGCGCAGATTGCCCATGAGATCCACGGCACGCCTGCGCCTGCGATCCCGGAGGGGATGGATCTGGCCCAGATGATCCTTGGCCATTACGAAGAGATTTTAAGGTTTTACGGCGCGGAGCTGGGCCTGCGGCTCGCACGCAAGCATCTGGGCTGGTATGCCGAGGCTGCCGGTGCGCCGCTGCGTGACGAAATGGTGCGGGCCCAGACACCGGAGGCCACGCGCGCTCTGATTCTGGCCGCTTTTGGTGAGAGGATGGCTGCGTGACACTGCCTGCCCCCGGCGTAATCTGGAATTCCCTGCCTATTCCGGCACTTCTGATCGACCGAGACGATTGTGTGAGCGAGGTGAACCCTTCGGCCGAGCAGTTTCTCAACCTCTCGGCGCGCGCGATGCAGGGCAAATCGGTCTCCGAGCGGCTGGCGATCAATGCGCCTCTCGAGGAGATCTTCGCCCGCACCCGCGCTGGTCAGACCACCGTTTTCGTCAATGATGTCGAGGTGACGACAGGAGAGAAGGCGCCGGTGCAATGCAATCTGCAGACCTCGACGCTGGGCTCCGATCCCGACCAGATCCTGTTCCTGATTACCCCGCGCGAGCTGTCTGACCGTCTTGGCCGTGCCAATATGGCCAAATCTGCCGCGCGCTCGGCGATCGGTATGGCCGAGATGCTGGCCCACGAGATCAAGAATCCGCTGGCCGGTATCGCGGGGGCGGCCCAGCTGCTGTCGATGGGACTGACCGGCGAGGATCTGGAACTGACCGACCTCATCGTCGACGAGACGCGGCGTGTGGTAAAGCTTCTGGAGCAGGTCGAGCAGTTCGGCAATGTCCGGCCGCCCGAGAAAAAGCCGGTGAACATCCATGATGTGCTGGACCGCGCACGCAAATCGGCGGAGGTCGGGTTCGGCGGGCATATGGAGATCCGCGACGATTACGATCCGTCGCTGCCGTTGACGCTGGGCGATGCCGACCAGTTGGTGCAGGTGTTCCTGAACCTTCTGAAAAATGCCAGCCAGGCCGCGAAAACCGAAGGCACAATCACGATCCGGACCTTTTACGAGCACAAGCTGCGCATCCGGACGGCAGATGGCCGCGGGAAGGCTTTGCCCCTGCAGGTCGAGATCATCGATGACGGTCCGGGCATTCCGGCCGATATCGCCGCCAATGTTTTCGAGCCTTTCGTTTCAGGGCGCGAGAACGGCACGGGGCTTGGCCTCGCGCTCGTGTCCAAAATTATTTCCGACCATGACGGCTGGATCAATCTCGATTCCGTCCCCGGTCGGACCGTTTTCCGTATTTCTCTGCCAGTCGCCCGATAAAAGGAGTAGCCCCGATGGATGGTACAGTCCTTGTAGCTGATGACGATCGCACGATCCGTACTGTTTTGACCCAAGCCCTGACGCGGGCGGGGTGCCGTGTTCACGCAACCGCGTCGCTGACCACGCTGATGCGCTGGGTCGAAGAGGGCAAAGGCGATCTGGTGATCTCCGATGTGATGATGCCCGATGGCAATGGTCTCCAACAGCTCCCCAAGATCGCGGAGCACCGTCCGGGCATGCCGGTGATCGTGATCTCGGCGCAGAACACCATCATGACGGCGGTGCAGGCGGCCGAAGCGGATGCTTATGACTACCTGCCCAAGCCTTTCGATCTGCCCGATCTGATGAAGCGGGCCCAAAAGGCTTTGGAGCAGAAGCGCAAACAGCAGGTCTCGCCGCCCAAACCGGTCGAAATCGAGGTCCGCGAACCGCAATCCGATCTGCCGCTGGTGGGTCGCACGCAGGCGATGCAGGCGCTTTACCGGCTTGTTGCACGGGTGATGAATGCCGATCTGCCGGTGCTGATACTTGGGGAATCCGGAACCGGAAAATCGCTGATCGCGCGGGCTATTCATGATTTCTCCGATCGCCGCACCCTGCCATTCGTGGTCGCTCAGGCCTCCGATCTGCAAGGGGCCGAAGGGGCGTCCTCGCTGATCAGCCGCGCCAAAGGCGGTAGCCTCGTCTTTGACGAGGTGGGCGATTATGACGATGAGACCCAAGCGAAGATCGTGCGCCTCCTCGATAGCCTTCCCGATCCGGCGCCGCGTATCATGGCCACGACGCAGGTCGATCTGGCCGCGCTGATGGAAGCCGACAAGTTCCGGCAGGATCTGTATTACCGCTTGGGCGGTGTGACGCTGGCGGTGCCGCCGCTGCGAGAGCGTGTCGAGGATATTCCGCTTCTGGCCGAGCATTTTCTGGGGCGTTCCGAGACGGAAGGCCTCGGCCATCGCCTCTTCTCGACCGAGGCCATGGCGCTCGTGCGGGCCTATGCATGGCCGGGTAACGTGCGCCAGCTCGAGAATACGATCCGCCGTCTCGTGGTGACCTCGTCCGAGGACGAGATTTCGCGCAACGAGGTCGAAGCCGTTCTGGGCAACCAACCCGCAGTCGAACCGCTGCGCCCGGGTGGAGAGGGCGAGAAGCTGTCGGCCTCCATAGCGCGCCATCTGCGCCGTTATTTTGATCTGCATGGTGGCAACCTTCCGGCGCCCGGTCTCTATGACCGGATCCTGAAGGAGATGGAAGCGCCGCTGATCGAGATTGCGCTCGATGCGACAGGGGGCAATCAGGCCCGCTGCGCCGATCTGCTGGGGATCAACCGCAATACCCTGCGCAAGAAAATCACCGATCTCGACATCCAAGTTACGCGCCGCCGTAAGCTGACCTGAAAGTGACACCGCCCGAACCTGTTTCGGGCGGCTTTTTGCCCAAGAATTGATTTAATTAGTATGTCCGAGGCTTTATGAGCGTGACACTCCTGCCGCGCTGATGTATTATGGCAACATAAAGCAAGAGGCAGGCCCATTGTAGGCCGCCCGGTTTTTCCGAAGTCTCGGGGGCGGCAGTGAAGACGGTCAATCGACATCGCGGGGCATTGTGGGACCGGTTTGTCCGGTTACGCAGGCAGAGGCGTGTGCAAAATGCCATGACGCTTGGGCTGGTTATCCTCGGCCCCATTCTGGCGATTGCGACCTTCGTGGTGCTGGGACCTCTGGCGCAAGGGGGCGATAGCGGCTCGTTGCGGCTGATCCTTCTTGCTGATTTCATCTATTTCATGGGCTTGGCGGGCCTTATTCTTACGCGACTTGCACAGATGGTGGCCGCAAGGCGCAAGCGGTCGGTTGGATCACGCCTGACCTTGCGCCTGACCGGTATCTTCGCCTTTGTCGCATTGGTGCCTACGGTTCTTGTGGCGCTGTTTGCCGGTTTGACAGTGAATATCGGGATGGAGGGATGGTTCTCCGACCGCGTTCGGGAGGTTGTCGGCACTTCGCTTCAGGCCGCCGAAGCCTATCAGAACGAACATCGACGGGATCTCACCGACGATGCTGACGCACTGGCGGGGTTCCTCAATATCCGGCGGCAAGCGGCGACCTTCATGTCGGATGGCGAGCTGCGCGAGCTGCTGGTGGCGGGTCAAAGCGGTATCCAGAGAGGTCTGAAAGAGGCCTATGTGATCGACGGGACAGGCGAGATTATCGCGCGCGGTGACCGTAGTTATCTCTTTGATTTCGAAAAGCCCGCACCGGAGAAGATCGTGCAGGCGCAATCCGGTCAGACGGTCCTAATCGAGGACTGGGACAATAATGAATTTCGCGCGCTCAAACAGTTGGACGCCTTTGCTGACAGATATCTTTATGTCTCTCGTAAGGTGGATGGATCGATCCTGTCGCTTCTGGATGACACACGCACCACAGTGACACTCTATCAGCAGCTGGAGGCGACGCGCGGCAGAGTGCTGTTCGAATTCGGGCTTGTCTATATGGGATTTGCGCTCATCCTCATTCTGGCCGCGATCTGGTTGGGTCTCTGGTTTGCCGAGCGGCTTTCGCTGCCCATCGGTCGGATGGCGGTCGCGGCCGAGAAGGTCGGCTCCGGGGATCTTGATGCGCGGGTAATCGAGGCCGAGGGCGATGACGAGATCGCGCTTTTGGGGCGTAGTTTCAACAAGATGACGGGCCAGCTTAAAGACCAGCGGGTGGCGCTGATGGCCAGTCACTCGGTGACCGAGGAACAGCGGCGCCTGTTCGATTCCGTTCTTGGCTCGGTAACTTCCGGGGTGATCGGGCTTGATGCTGCGGGCCGGATCGATTTTATCAACCGCTCTGCGGCGAAACTTCTGGATCTGGACAACCTTGCCGACCATCAGCGGATGATTGACGAAGCTGTTCCGGAATTCTCTGATCTTTTCAGACGCTTGCATAGTGCCGTTCAGGATGTGGTGCAGGAGGAGGTTCGGGTATCTCGCTTCGGGAAACTCGAGAGTCTTCTGGTCCGCGTTGCACTTCGTCTACGCGAGGACGGTCTGCGCGAGGGCTATGTGATCGCCTTCGAGGATGTCACCGAGCTTGTTTCGGCCCAGCGTATGGCCGCATGGGGGGATGTGGCCCGCCGGATCGCCCACGAGATCAAGAATCCGCTGACGCCGATCCAGCTATCGGCCGAACGGATCAAGCGCAAGTTCCGCAGGCATGTGGGTGAGGACGAGCCCGCGCTGGAGCAGCTGACTGGTGTGATCATCCGTCAGACCAATGACTTGCGTCGTATTGTTGACGAGTTTTCCAAATTCGCGCGGATGCCCGAGCCTGATCGCCGTGAGGTCGATTTGGTGGCGCTTCTGCGGGATGCGATCACCATTCAGGAAGGCGCGCTGCACGGCGCAGAGCTGAGTGCCGAGCTGCCCGATGGTCCGCTTCTGGTCGAGCTGGATCAGACGATGATCGGACAAGCGGTGACAAACCTGATCAAGAATGCAGGAGAAGCGGTTGAAACGCTTTATGAAAAAGGCGTGGAAGAGGGCTATGCACCAGAGGTTCGCGTGCTCATGAATGTTCAGCCGGAATTCATAACCTTGCAGATCATGGATAACGGGGTGGGCTTGCCCGAAGACCGCTCCCGTCTGTTCGAGCCCTATGTAACCACCCGCTCCAAAGGAACGGGGCTAGGGCTCTCTATTGTAAAGAAAATCATCGAAGAGCATGGCGGCACTTTGATGCTTCGGGATGCGCCGCCATTTCACCCAGGTGCCCATTCGGGCGCCCTTGCCGAAATCCGCCTGCCTCGTGCCCACGCGGCAGTGCGCGCCATCAAGGATAGTGAGCTGACATGAGCGATATTCTGATTGTCGACGACGAAAAGGATATTCGGGAACTGATTTCCGAAATTCTTCAGGACGAAGGCTTTTCGACCCGGATGGCGTCGAATTCCGATGAATGTATGGAGGCCGTCAATGCCGAGCCTCCGGCCCTCATGATCCTCGATATCTGGCTGAAGGATAGCCGGATGGACGGGATCGATATTCTGAAGACGACGAAGCGGGACAATCCCGATATTCCGATCATTATCATTTCGGGGCATGGCAATGTTGAGATCGCTGTGGCCGCGATCAAGCAGGGTGCTTATGATTTCATCGAAAAACCTTTCAATATCGACCAGTTGTTGGTAGTTGTTTCACGCGCGATGGAAACCTCGAGGCTGCGCCGCGAGAATTCCACGCTCAAGCGCCGCGACATGCAGACGGGCGAGATGCTGGGCGAGAGTGCCGCTTTCAAGAAGCTCCGAGATCAGCTTGATAAGGTTACAAAATCCAATGGTCGCGTGATGCTGACCGGGGAGCCGGGGTCTGGCAAGGAGACGGCTGCGCGCTATATCCATCAACTCTCCACCCGTGCGACCGCTCCTTTTATCACCGTCAACTCGGCCTCCATCGAGCCTGACCGTATGGAAGAGGTTTTGTTTGGCCGCGAGACGCCCGAGCGCGGGATCGAGAAAGGCCTTCTTGAACAGGCGCATGGCGGCGTTGTCTATTTCGACGAAGTCGCGGAGATGCCGCTTGGCACGCAGTCGAAGATCCTGCGTGTCCTCACCGAGCAGCAGTTCCTGCGCGTTGGCGGGGCCGATAAGGTGCGGGTGGATCTGCGCGTGATCAGCTCCACCACACGCGATCTCACCGTAGAGATCGCCTCGGGCCGCTTCCGTCAGGAGCTCTATGACCGGCTGAATGTCGTGCCGATCGCGGTTCCCGGCCTCGCTGACCGGCGTGAGGATCTGGCGCTTCTGGCCGAGTATTTCCTCGTGCAGTTCAACGAGACGCAGGGGCTGCCGCTGCGCAAATTGTCGGGCGATGCGCTGGCGATGATGCAGACGATGGAATGGCCGGGTAATATCCGCCAGCTGCGCAATGTGATCGAACGACTGCTGATCCTCGGCGATGGCACGGGCGAGATCGAGGCGCGCGAGCTGCAGGGTGACCAGCCTGTGGAGACGGAATCGAGCCGCATCGTGCTGTCGGGCCAGCTGGCGACATTGCCGTTGCGCGAGGCGCGCGAACTGTTCGAGCGCGAGTATCTTCTGACCCAGATCAACCGGTTTGGCGGCAATATTTCCCGCACGGCGAATTTTGTAGGCATGGAGCGTTCGGCGTTGCACCGTAAACTGAAATCGCTCGGCGTCGTGACCGGCGTCAAGTCCGGTGGCCGGATGGCGCGGATCGAGGAAGATGCGGAATAAGGCGCGATAGGTCGGGGTTATTGACCCTTGCCGCGCTGCCGCATAGAACCGGGACCAACGAGTTGCGGAGGGTCGCATGAGGGTGATTATTTGTGGGGCCGGTCAGGTCGGTTGGCAGATCGCGCGGCATCTGTCGGGCGAGCGCAATGACGTGACGGTGGTGGATAGCAATCCCGAACTGGTGCGGCGGGCCTCCGATATGCTGGATGTGCAGGGCACCGTAGGGTTTGCCTCGCATCCCGACGTTCTCGAGGCGGCTGGTGCGCGCGATTGCGATCTGATTATTGCCGCGACCCATTCGGACGAGGTCAATATGGTGACCTGTCAGGTGGCGCAGTCGGTTTTCGGCATTACCCGCAAGATCGCGCGGCTGCGGTCGCAGAGCTATCTCAACCCCGAATATCGCGATATCTACCGCCGTGACCAGTTGCCGATCGATGTGATCATCAGCCCCGAGCGCGAGGTTGCCGAGGCGGCATTGCGCAGGCTTCTGGCACCGGCGACCTTTGATACCGAGAGTTTCATGGAGGACGAGCTGCGGCTGATGGGGATCGTACTGCATGACGATTGCCCTGTTCTTTCGACGCCGCTGCGTCAGCTTACCGATCTTTTCTCGACGTTGCGCGCCATCGTTGTGGGGGTGCGCCGCGAAGGTCGGCTTTTTGCGCCGGAACCGAATGACCAGCTGTTTTCCGGCGATCAGATCTATATCTGTTCGCATCGCGACGATGTTTCGCGCACGCTCGAGATATTCGGTAAGAACGTCCATAAACAGGAGCGTATCCTGATCATTGGCGGTGGGAATGTCGGTCTGGCAGTGGCCAAGAAGCTGGAGGCGCGAAGCGACCGGACACGCGCCAAGATTATCGAGATGTCGCGCGAGCGTGCCGAGAAAGCCGCGGATTCGCTCGAGCGCACTATTGTTCTGCATGGTGATGGCATGTCACAGGAGCTGCTCGAGGAGGCCAATGTTGCCTCGACAGATGCAGTTCTTGCCGTAACCGATGATGATAAAACCAATCTTCTGGTCGCGGTGCGTGCCAAGCAGGCCGGGTGCAAGATGGCGATCACGCTGGTCAATGACCCGACACTGATCCCGATGATGGAGCCGCTGGGGATTGATGCGCAGATCAACCCGCGCGCCACTACCGTATCGTCCATCCTGCGCCACATCCGTCATGGCCGCGTCCGCCAGATCTATTCGATCGGGGATGCCGAGGCGGAAGTGATCGAAGCACAGGTTTTGGGCACGTCACCTTTGTCGGGGAAGCTGCTGAGAGATATCGATTTTCCCGAAGGCGTGCTGATGGGGGGGCTGAAGAAGGGCGAAAAGGTCGTGGTTCGCCCGCGTGCCGATACGCGGATTGAGGAAGGCGATGTGATCGTACTCTTCGCGTTGGCCGATGATGTGGCCGAAGTGGAGCGCCTGTTGCAGGTCTCCATCGATTACTTCTGAGGACCCGCCAATGCGGTCCAATCTGCGTAATCTGCCGCTTTTCGTCATTCTGGTCGCTGTGTCCGGCCTGATGATGTATGTGCCGGCAATGCACGCGCTGACGCTCCACCAGCACGAAGTCGCGCGGCCGTTCTTCTATACCGGAACGCTACTTCTTTTTGTTTTCATGCTGTTGTCTCTGGCAACAGTGGCAAACCGACGGGGTCCTCGCGAGCGGTCATCGCTTCTGACCATGGTTGGCGCGTTTACCGTAATGCCGCTTATTCTCGCGATCCCCTTTCATGAGGTGATGCGGGATACATCGCTCTTCAACGCGTGGTGGGAGATGGTCTCGGCCTTTACGACGACGGGCGGCACGCTCTACAGTCCGGCGAGGCTCCCTCCGTCGCTACATCTGTGGCGCGCGATGGTCGGCTGGTCGGGTGGTTATTTCATGCTGGTGATGACCATCGCCGTGCTCGCTCCCTTGCGTGTGGGCGGCTTCGAGATCTTCTTTGCTGGCGGTCCTGGTGGCGAGGTGAAGGATGTAAACCTTCGCGGCAGCCAGCGCGGCGTTGTCTCGCGCGATAGGCTAGTGGATTTCGCACTGCAGCTGCTTCCTGTTTATGCCGGACTTACCGGTGCGTTATGGGTTCTTCTTCGTATCTCGGGTGAAGATAATCTGATTGCACTCTGTGCCGCCATGTCTACGTTGGCGACTTCCGGTATCCTCCCGACCAGTTCTTTGGCATCTGGGCAGAATTCGGTGCTGACCGAGGTGATCATCTTCGTCTTCTTCCTTCCCGCATTGTCGCGCCGGTTCTGGCCCGGGGATGGAGAAATGCGTGCGACCAAACAGTTGCGCGACGATCCCGAACTGCGACTTGCGGCGATGATCGTTTTTCTGACCGTCGTGGTGCTGTTTTTCCGCCACTGGATGGCCGCGCTGGATACGGATAACCATCCGGGTCTTCTGGTCGTGCTCCGGACCATTTGGGGGGGCTGTTTACCACGCTTTCCTTCCTGACCACGACCGGATTTGAATCGAGCGGTTGGGAAGATGCCCGCGCCTGGGCAGGACTTGGCACACCCGGGCTCATTTTGTCGGGGCTGGCCATCATTGGCGGTGGCATCGCGACAACTGCGGGCGGAGTGCGTCTGCTGCGGGTCTATGCCCTGATCCGCCATGGCGAGCGGGAACTGGATCTGCTGCTTTATCCGAGCTCGGTCGGCGGCGGCGGGCAGGCGGCGCGCAGATTGCGCCGCAAGGGCGCGTTCGTTGCCTGGATCTTCTTCATGCTCTTCGCGATCTCGATTGCCGTGGTCATGGTCGCGATCTCCTATACCGGCCTCGATTTCGATCCGGCCATGATCTTTACGATCGCGGCTTTGTCCAATACCGGCCCGCTGACCGCAGTCGCGGGGGATTTTCCGCTGGCTTGGGGGGATTTGAGCACAGCCGCGAAAGCTATTCTTGCAGGGGCTATGGTGTTGGGAAGGCTTGAAACTTTGGCGATTATCGCGCTGTTCAATCCAGAGCTGTGGCGAAAATGAGTGCTTTATGGGCACGTTTTTCAACCGATGCAGCGTCGATGCCGATTTGGGGTGGAAACTCGCGTTAACTTGAGCATACTCGGGCCAGAGTGGGACGAGCCAACGTCCCCGAAATGCTAAAAGAAAAGGCAAAATAAAATGGCTGCCGATAAACAAAACCTGCAGGACGCGTTTCTGAACCATGTCCGGAAGACCAAAATCCCGGTCACGATCTTCTTGATCAATGGTGTGAAACTGCAGGGGGTTATCACTTGGTTCGATAACTTCTGCGTCCTTCTGCGCCGCGACGGCCAATCCCAGCTTGTCTACAAGCATGCGATCTCGACGATCATGCCGGGGCAGCCGATTTCCTTGTATGAAGGCGACGACTGAGTCCGATTTGAGCGATACTATTTCCCAAGATAAGGTCCTGACGCGGGCCTATGTGCTGCATCCTGACCTCAAAACCGGGGACGGGATGCGTTTGCCTGAGCACGGGCTCGCAGAGGCGGTGGCTCTGGCCGCCGCTTTGCCCGATCTCGATGTGGTCGGTTCCGAAATCGTCCGCTTGCCCAAGCCGCATGCCGGACATCTTTTTGGCACTGGCAAGATGGATGAGCTCGGGCAGAAGCTCCACGATCTGGAGATCGATCTCGTGCTGGTAGATGGGCCGGTGACGCCGGTCCAGCAGCGCAATCTCGAAAAGGAATGGAAGGTTAAACTTCTTGACCGAACCGGTTTGATTCTCGAGATTTTTGCCGATCGCGCCCGCACCCGTGAGGGTGTGTTGCAGGTTGAACTCGCAGCGCTCAGCTATCAGCGGACGCGGCTTGTGCGGGCATGGACCCACCTCGAGCGTCAGCGTGGCGGGCTCGGGTTCGTCGGTGGTCCCGGCGAGACACAGATCGAAGCTGACCGTCGAGCGATTGACGAGCAGATGGTGCGTATCCGCCGGCAGTTGGCCAAGGTTGTCAAAACCCGCGAGCTTCATCGGGCCTCACGCCGCAAGGTGCCATTTCCGATCATCGCGCTCGTGGGCTATACAAACGCCGGAAAGTCGACCCTTTTCAACAAGGTAACGGGTGCGGATGTGCTGGCAAAAGATATGCTCTTTGCCACGCTCGATCCCACGATGCGCGGGGTGACGCTGCCCTCGGGGCGCAAGGTCATCCTGTCGGATACGGTGGGATTTATTTCCGAGTTGCCCCACCAGTTGGTCGCCGCTTTCCGTGCGACGCTGGAAGAAGTGCTCGAAGCAGATCTGATCTTGCATGTGCGTGACATCTCGCATCCGCAGAGCGACGCGCAAGCCGCGGATGTGGAAGACATTCTCGAGAAGCTCAAAGTCGACGAGGATGTGCCGTTCATCGAGGTCTGGAACAAACTCGATCTTCTGAGCGAGGAGACCCATGCCGCAACGGCGCTGCAGGCCGAGCGCCGTGAGGATGTCTGCGCGATTTCGGCGCTGACAGGCGAAGGGTTTGAGGCACTTCTTCTGTTAATCGAGAAACTGCTCGGCGAGGAGCGGATAAGCGAGGAAATCGTTCTCCCATTCGCGGAAGGCCGCCGTCATGCGTGGCTGCATGCGGAAAATGTTGTCCGCGAAGAGGCCCAGACCAAGGAAGGCTGGGTGCTGCAGGTCGAATGGACAGGCTCGCAGAAGGGCCGTTACAACGCCCTGTAGCGCACAGTTATACAAGAACATCAAAAAGGCGCGGCAAGCATTTTGCCGCGCCTTTTTTATCCAATGTCAGCTGGCGGGAACCAATTTGGTGATGCCTGCCGCAGCGGCTCGCGCAAGCGCCGGATCAAGCGACATCGGGATATATTCCCCGCGCCGCCACAACTCCGACAGGTCGTCATAGTGGCGCGAGAAGGGATGGCCCGACTGACCGGTTGCGGTGATGAAGACAGAGCTGTCCGGATCGGCCAGATCATAGACGCCGCGATAACCTGCCGCCTGAACATTGGTATAGGGCTCGGGGCCCGTGCCGATGGTCTTGCCGCGCATCAGCGTGAAATCACCGCCCGAGGAGGACTGCCGGATATTGGCGAACCAGCCGATCAGGGGCATGTTCTTCAGGACCGGATGATCCTGATGCGCCTCATGCGCATCCCCCCAGCGCCAGCTTTCGATGTTGGGGCCGTATTTCTCCTTGAGGTCAAGAAGGGCGGCATCAAGCGAGGTTTTGGCGATCTGGGCACAGGTTTCCTGCGTGCCCGACTGGATGATATTGCACCAGTGCGCCGCGCCCTGACTATTGCGGAAGACGCGCTCGATAAAGAGCGGATCGAGGGCTGTGAACTTGTCGGCCAGTGGACCCAGCTCGTCGCGGATCAGCCGCGATTGCAGCTCGCGCATCCACGCGGCATAGATCAGTGGCTCGGGAAGATGCTCGGACATCTCGCCATCCCATGCCGCCAGCAGCTCGAGTGCGCGCTGGCGCAGGCGCTCGGGCGTGCCATCGGGAGCAGGTGTGCCGGTATACCACAGATCGGCCCCGACCAGCGGCAGCAGGTTGCGCGCCGCAGGGCTGACGGTGTCCAGCTGGGCCGACATGAAGCTCTCGCGCGAATGCACTTCGCGGTCGCTCAGCAGTTTCGTCAGACGCTGGATACGCTGGCTATCGCCCCAGTCGAAGGTGACATTGGCGGGGAATTGAGCATCGGTGACCTTGTTATTGGTGTTCATCACGACGCCATCGGCCGGATTGATCTCGCGCGGATTGTCGGCATAGGGCAGGCGGCCCGACCAGCGGTTTTCCGGCAGCCAGCCCGCGGAGGGCATGCGGCCTTTGGTCTGGTTTTGCGGATCGCGCTTGGGGATCGCGCCGATCAGTACCCGCCCGACTTCTTTCTGGTCGGCGACCACAAGGTTCTGCGCGGGCGTGATATAGTCCTCACCGGCCTTGATCGCGCTCTCGACATCACTCGCACGCATCAGCTTCATCGCCGCACTCATCGAGGTGTCATGCGGGTCGAGGGCGGTCCAGTCGACCGACATCACCGATCCCTTCGGCGTCACGGTCCCGAGGTCGAAATGGGTGCCGGGCAGCACCGGACCATTATCGGTCGCTCGGAGCGTCAGGGTGATTGGCTGGCTGTCCTTGATCTTCAGGATCGTGCGCTTGGTAGTGAATTTTTTCCAGCCATCGGGGGTGCGGTAGGTTTCGCGATCGGCAGGGTTTACCTGCTCGACATGAAGGTCCATGTCGTCGACATAGGCGCCAGTGACCCCCCATGCCATATGCTCGTTACGCCCTGTGATGATGAGCGGAATGCCCGGAATAGTGCCGCCGATCACGCCGCCACCGGCAAGCTGGAGCCGGGCCAGATACCATAGCGTGGGGGCCGTCAGCCCCATCTGCGGGTCATTGGCCAGAAGCGATCCGCCCGCGGCAGAACGGTCGGGCGCTGCGGCCCAGGCGTTCGAGCCTGCCTCGAGACCGGCTGCCGGAAATGGCGAGAGCGGCTCGGGCGCATCCTCCTGTTGCGCGGCGCGGGGCACATCGGGGAAGAGCGTGTGGTAATCGGGCAGGGCGCTGCTTTGTGTTCCGGGCATATCGGGGAGCAGATCGCGAACCCAGGACGGATCGAGCAGCGAGACACGGGCGCGCAGCACCTCACGCGTGAACTGGTTGTTCTGCTCAACGGCCAGCAGCTTTAGGATCGCCAGCGAGTCCGCAGGCGTCCAGTAGGAGATCGAGTTGTCGAAGAGGAAGAATTCGGGCGCACCACGCCCCATGGCACCCTTGTTGACCTGCGCGATCCATTGATTGACGCCTGCTGCATACGCCTCGAGTGCGGCCCTGGTCTGGGCATCCTGCGCAGCGACCGAGGCGACAGCTGCATCATAGAGCCCCAGACGCCGCATCAACTCGTCGGTCTTTACCGTGCTCGGCCCGAAAACCTCCGAAAGCCGCCCCTGAACCGTCCGGCGCAGCATCACCATTTGCCATAGCCGATCCTGCGCATGGGCGAGGCCCAAACCGAAGAACACATCAGGATCGGTCTTGCCGAAGATATGCGGCACATCTTCCGTTGAGCGCACGATTTCGACCGGCGCGGTGATCCCCGAGACTTTATAGGTTGCATTATAATCGGGCAGGGAGCGCGAGGCAAAATACCAGATCCCGACCGCGCCCAAAACGACTAAAACAATGACAAAACTGGTCAGTCGCACCATCCAGCGGAAAAGTGAGTACATGAGTGCTCCGGTTGGGTCTGCAAAAGTTGCGCCGGATTTGACCAGCGGGGGTTGCGGCTTAGTAAGTCAGGTATGACAAAGGATCAACGCGCGTTTGCGCGAGATTGCCAATACTGTGCGAATACTGTGAGGGAGTTTACCGATGACGAAAATCGCTTTTCTGGGGCTCGGGGTGATGGGCTATCCGATGGCGGCGCATCTGAAGGATACCGGCCATGAGGTGACTGTTTATAACCGCACGACCGCGAAGGCCGAGGCCTGGGTTGCCGAACATGGCGGGGCCTTCGGGACAACGCCCGCGGAGGCTGTGAAAGACGCCGAGATCGTGATGACCTGTGTCGGCAATGACGATGACCTGCGCATGGTCTGTGCCGGTGAGGATGGCGCGTTCTCGGGGATGTCCTCGGGGGCGATCCTGGTGGATCACACGACCGTTTCGGCGATGGTCACGCGCGAGCTTGCGGCGATCGCCAGTGATAAAGGTCTGGGCTTTGTCGATGCGCCAATCTCGGGCGGTCAGGCGGGTGCGGAGAACGGCGTCCTGTCGATCATGTGTGGTGGGCCGCAAGAGCAGTTCGATAAGGTTGCGCCGGTGCTTGATGCCTATGCCAAGATCTGTCGTAGACTTGGCGAGAGCGGCGCAGGTCAGCTGTGTAAATCCGCCAACCAGATCGCGATTGCGGGCGTGGTCCAAGGGCTGTCCGAGGCGCTGCTCTTTGCCGAGAAAGCGGGATTGTCGATCACCGATGTGGTCGAGGTGATCAGTCAGGGTGCCGCCGGAAGCTGGCAGATGGCAAACCGTTCGGAGACCATGGCCAAGGGCGAATACGCGTTCGGCTTCGCTGTCGACTGGATGCGCAAGGATCTCGATATCTGTCTGAATACGGCAGAGGAAATCAAGGCGCCGCTGCCGATGACGGCGCTTGTCGACCAGTTCTACAAGGATGTTCAGACGATGGGTGGCGGACGCTGGGACACATCCGCACTGATCGCGCGGCTGCGTAAGCTGTCAAAAAACGCGAACTAAGTGCCGTAAGTGACTGAAAAACATAGGAGTATGCGATACATAATTCGCATTCTTCCTATGCGTATTTTGTGCCAATAATGCGAATTATGTAAAATATTGTGTCATTCACCCGATTAGCAGTGCCTATTTTATGCAATGTAGACTGGACCCGACGCGGATGAGCGACTAAACGGACGCCAAATCTCCTTAGCATGCAGGACGCCAAGCAATGAGCTTTGATCGCAGCATTAAGATCGCGCCTTCTATTCTTTCTGCCGATTTCGCCGATTTCGGACGCGAGATCCGGGCCATCGAGGCCCAGGGCGCCGATTGGGTCCATGTCGATGTCATGGACGGTCATTTCGTGCCCAACCTGACCTTCGGGCCGCCGCTGTGCAAAGCGATCCGTCCGCATATCAAGACGGTCATGGATGTCCATCTGATGATCTCGCCGGTTGACCAGTATATCGACGCCTATGCCGATGCTGGCGCCGATGTCATCACGGCGCATCTCGAGGCCGGTCCGCATATCCACCGCACGCTGCAAGCGATCCGCGGTGCTGGCTGCAAGGCCGGTCTGGCGCTTAATCCCGGCACCGGTATCGAGCAGATCGACTATCTTCTCGACCAGCTCGATCTGATCTGCGTGATGACTGTAAACCCCGGTTTCGGCGGACAGAAATTCATCCATAGCCAGATCGACAAGGTCCGCAAGCTGCGTGCGATGATCGGCGATCGTCCGATCCATATCGAGATCGATGGCGGCATCACACCCGAGACCGCACCGCTGATGGCCGAGGCTGGCGCGGATGTTCTGGTCGCGGGTTCGGCCGTGTTCAAAGGTGGCTCGGTCGAGCAGCCCGAGGCCTATGGAGCGAATATCGCTGCCATCCGCGCCGCCGCCGAAGCCGCGCGTGTGAAGTAAGGTTATGGCCGCCGCGATGACATCGGTATGTTCCGTGATCTTCGATCTCGACGGGACGCTCGTTGACAGCGCGGCGGCCATCCAGCTGGCGCTGAATCATGCACTGAGCCTGCACGGGTTGCCCGTATTGCCGCTGGATCTGGTGCGCGGCTTTATCGGCCGTGGTGTCCCGCATCTCATGGACTGTGTCGGCAGGCAGATCGGCATGGATCCGTCTTCCGCGCAATTCATCTCGGTTTCCAACGCTTTTTCAGCGCGTTACGCGCGCCAGCAGCATGGAAATCTTCTCTTTGACGGCGTGATCGAGGCTCTGCAGGATCTGCAGGAAAGCAATGTTGCGCTGGGGCTTTGCACGAACAAGCCGATGGATGCTGCTAGAACAGTTCTGCAACATACTGGAATTGATGCGTTTTTCAGCGTGGTCGTAGCGGGTGACAGCCTGCCCACGCGCAAACCCGACCCCGAGATGCTCTGGGCGGCGCGCGATCGCATGGGCCCTGCGCCATGTCTTTATGTGGGCGACTCGGAGGTGGATGCAGAAGCCGCCCATGCGGCAGGAATTCCGTTCCTGCTCTATACCCGCGGATACAGGAAGATCGCGGCCGAGGAGCTTGCCCCGTGGCGAATCTTTGATGATTTTGGCGCGCTCGGTGGCCTTGTCGGATGTTTCGTGAAGGAAATGCCGCAGGCTTGAGCATTAGCCCCTTGCGGCCACCCTGCCCTATGCGCTCTATGATCTCCGACTAAAACCGGTTTGCCGGAAAAGGAGTATAGAATGGATATCCGTCCGCTTTCACCCGAATTTGCCGTGGCCCCGCAGATCATGCCTGAAGATGTGGCTCTGCTGGCCGAGCAAGGGTTCAAGACCCTCATCATTAACCGTCCCGATGAGGAAAATCCGCCAGAGCTTTCGCATGAGGTTTTTGCTAAAGCTGCGGAAGAAAACGGGATGGTGGCGCATTATCTTCCCTTCTATCCCGGCGATATGACGCCTGAACTGGTTGGCGCGTTCGAGGGCTGTCTTGATGTGGCGGAGAAGCCCTGTTTTGCCTATTGCCGTTCGGGCACACGCAGCTCGCATCTCTGGGCAATGGCGCAGGCTGGCAAGATGGATGTGGCCGAGATCATCGCCGCTGCTGAAAAAGCAGGTTACGATCACCGCCCTATGGCGGGCCTTCTGGCGGCCTATGCAGAACAAAAAGCATAAGCTTGCTTTGCTTCCGCAATTTATGATAAAGGTCAACGGCTGTTGAGGTATTGATATTATGCGCCCTTGCCGAGTATTTCTAATGGAACTCTTGGTAATGGCGTATGCTTGAATATATCGAAACACTGTTGAGCCTGACATCGGTTGAAGAGATCTGGGCGCATCATTGCCAGTTCATGGAGGGGTATGGTTTCGATCGGCTGCTCTATGGCTATACGCGGTTCCAGTCACGCCCCAATCTTTTGGATCTCGATGAGACGGTGATCCTGTCCAACCATGATAAGGACTATATCAAGGCTCTGATCGGCGGGAAGCTCTATATCAACGCGCCGATGGTGCAATGGGCCTGGTCCAATGAGGGCTGGGAATCTTGGGGCCTTGTCGGTCAGAAGCTCGCATCGGGGATGCTCGATGCGGCCTCGCTCAAGGTACTCGAGCTGAACCGCAGCTACGGTATCACCGCAGGGATCTCGATCGGCTTCCAGCAATCGACCTCGCGGGCCAGAGGCGGTATCGGCCTATGCGCGCGCAGGGATCTTTCCCAGTGCGAGGTTGATGCAATCTGGGCCGAGCATCAGCGCACCCTTCTGGTGGCCTGTCAGCTCATGCATATGCGGCTATCCGGCCTGCCCTATATTCCACCGAAGCGTCACCTGTCTCCGCGCCAACGCGAAACGCTGGAATGGATTGCTGATGGCAAGACCGTCATGGATGTCGCGATGCTGATGGGGCTGACCAGCACCACGATCGAGAAACACCTGCGTCTGGCGCGCGAGGCTCTCAATGTCGAGACGACTGCACAAGCCGTGCTCAAAGCTGCAGTCATGAACCAGATCTTCCAGCCTACGCCGGAGCCTGTTCTGGAAAACCCGTTGCATCACTCCAGTCCGAGAGCCTGACCACAAGCTTCCGACATTTGTGGAAGCCACACAAGGTATGGATTTCCTTACTTCTCAAACTATGTAAGTTTACGTTTTAATATCCGTGTTCCGTGAGTGGTGGCTTTGGCCAGGAACATGGAATCGGGGGTCGGCGATTATTTATCCGCTATATCCAAGGTTCTGTCCGGTTTACCGGTTAGGTCTGGCATACGCATTTTCGTATGTCAGGCCTTTTTAATTTGCGCGACCTGTTGGAGCTTCAGAGCGCCGCCGGCGTCCCAACCGCAGTCCATGTGGCTCCGGCCGCCCTGCCCCCGTTCCAAAGCAAAACGAGCGCCCTTGCGGACGCTCGCTTCAAAGACATACCGATCGGAAAGATCAGTTGCCAGCAGCGGTCTTGGCGACTTCTGCAGCGAAATCTTCTTTTTCTTTCTCGATACCTTCGCCGACTTCAACGCGGGCGAATGCAACGATCTCGACCCCTGCGTCCTTGGCCGCCTGGCCAACGGTCAGATCAGGGTTGATAACGAAGGCTTGGTTCACAAGGGTGATTTCCTGCAGGAACTTCTGCATCCGGCCAACGATCATCTTCTCGATCACGGCTTCGGGCTTGCCCGACTCGCGTGCGATATCGATCTGGACCTGCTTCTCTTTCTCGACGATTGCCGGATCGAGATCAGCTTCCGACAGCGAGGCCGGGTTGGTCGCTGCGATATGCATCGCGATTTGCTTGCCGATGGTCTCGTTGGAACCTTTCAGCGCAACAAGAACACCGATCTTGCCCATGCCTTCTGCGGCGGCATTGTGGACATAGGAGACAACGGTCTCGCCTTCCACGGCAACCATACGGCGCAGGGTCATGTTCTCGCCGATTTTCGCGATCGCGTCGGTGAGGACTTCCGAAACCGGCTTGCCGTCGACGAGTGCGTTGTTCAGCTCTTCGGTGGTGTTCACGCCCAGAGCAGCGGTCGCGATCTTCGAGACCATGCCTTGGAATTCGGCGTTCTTACCAACGAAGTCGGTTTCCGAGTTCACTTCGACAGCAACACCTTTGCCGCCTTCGACAGCCACGGCCACGAGGCCTTCAGCTGCAACACGGCCGGATTTTTTCGCTGCTTTCGCGAGGCCTTTGGTGCGCAGCCAGTCTACGGCTGCTTCCATATCGCCATCGGTTTCGGTCAGCGCTTTTTTCGCGTCCATCATGCCTGCGCCGGTGCTTTCGCGCAGTTCTTTCACCATTGCTGCGGTGATCGCCATGCTCGGATCTCCTGTCAAATGTAATTGGGAGGGGTCTTAGTCCCCTCCCGTGTCATTGGGATGACGGTGAAGCGATTATGCTTCTTCAGCCTCGACGGCTTCTTCAACCGGTGCGTCTTCCAGAGCGCCGAGGTCAACGCCGGCTGCGCCCATTTGGGCGGTCATGCCGTCGAGCGCTGCGCGCGAGACCAGATCGCAATAGAGCGAGATGGCGCGTGCGGCGTCGTCGTTGCCCGGGATCACATAGTCCACGCCTTTGGGCGAGCAGTTGGTATCGACAACAGCCACAACCGGGATACCCAGTTTATTGGCTTCTGCGATGGCCAGATCTTCTTTCTTGACGTCGATGACGAACAGAAGGTCCGGGAGGCCACCCATTTCGGCGATACCACCGAGCGAAGCGGTCAGCTTCTCGTGGTCACGCTCCATGCCGAGGCGCTCTTTCTTGGTCAGGCCTTCTGCGCCTGCTTCGAGCTTCTCGGTGATGGTTTTCATACGCGAGATCGACTGGGAAACGGTTTTCCAGTTGGTCAGCGTGCCACCGAGCCAGCGGTGGTTCATGTAGTATTGGGCCGATTTTTCAGCGGCTTCAGCAACGGGCTTTGCAGCCTGACGCTTGGTGCCTACGAACAGAACGCGGCCGCCTTTTGCAACGGTGTCACGCACGACTTGCAGAGCCTTGTCCAGCATCGGGACGGTCTGGGTCAGGTCGAGGATGTGGATGCCGTTACGGTCGCCGTAGATGTATTGTTGCATCTGCGGGTTCCAGCGTTGCGTCTGGTGACCGAAGTGAACGCCAGCTTCGAGCAGCTGACGCATGGTGAAATCGGGAAGCGCCATGGTCTTTTCCTTTTCCGGTTTGCGCCTGGGCGAAGGTTTTGAAAACCACCGTGCTAGGTGGCTCCAACCGGTGGACCCTCAGGGATGTCTCCCCCGAAAAGCCCGCCTTCGCCTGTGAAGTGCGGGCCTCTTACATCGGGGCTGCTGCCATGACAAGTGAAATATGCGCAGTCTTCGGGCTTTTGGTGCCGACGCTCCCGGCAGGCGGTCCAGAGAGCTAGCGCAGGCCCAGCTCGTAGCCGCGCGCAACGGCCTCGGGCAAGGTGCGCGCCCCGAGTTTCTTGCGCAACCCGTTCGAATGCAGATCGACGGTCGCAAGCGAGATATCGAGCTGATGCGCGATCTGGTCGCGGCGTTGGCCTTCCGCGATCAGATGGAAGATCTGCAATTCGCGCTTGCTGAGGATCTGGCGGTAACTGGGTTCGGGCGCGAGATTTGCCGCCCAGAAATGGATCAGCCGTGTTTGGGCCTCATCTTTCGGGGCGAAGACGAGGCAGGCGATGGTGCCGAGGGCTCGGTCGCTGATCTCGATGCGGACCGGAACAGGGCTCTCCGTGCGTAATGCCGCGCGCATTGTCTCCCGCATGGGGCCTGCGAAGGTCAGGATGCCCTTATCGGCCCCAAGGCTCGATGCGGCGGTGATCAATGCTGCGGCCGGCTCGCTACAGGCGCGGATCTGGCCATCGGCGTCGATCTTCACATAAGCGCCCCGAAAGCGGCGCAGAGAGGTCGGCCTAATGCACTCGCGTCCGCCGGATGGTGGCTGCAGCACAATAGACGAGGGATGGTTGGGTAGATCCATCCAGAAGCCTCCGCTTTCTTTTATCAAAACAGAACACACTGGCGTGTGATCGGGAGAACGCGTGAACGGCGATAAAAACACTTGGCTGAAGAAGGTTATTATTCTGCCTACCCTTAAGGCAACCTATAAGTTTTCCTAGGTTGAACAGCTTGCTCACGAAGGCTCAAGATTGCGTTACTCAATGCATGGCATGGCCATGGGAATGTTCTGAAGGATTATGACAATGCGCATTCAATTGACCGGTATCGCCCTTCTGGCCTGCACGACGCTGGCTGCGTGTGGAAGCAGCGGCAGCAGTGGCGGGGGCAGCGGGAGCCTGTCTCTGGCCGAAGCTAATAATATTGTTTCACAATATAATGCTATCGAAGATGCCTTGGAGAGCGGTGATGCCACTCTGGCGACCGATGCAACGGGCGAGGTCTCGATGTCGGGCTATATGGGCTTTGGCGTAGACGAGACCGAGGACAGCTATACCGAAGCCCTTGGCGAGCTGTCGATGGATGTCGATTTCGATAACGGCACCGTATCGGGGACCGCGCAGAATTTCGCGCTCTATGAGGCGAATGACGATGACGGATATAGCAGCAAGGACAGCGACCTAGATGGCATGCTTGCGGTCGATGGCACGATCTCCTCGGCGGTGATCGATGCCTCGGTGACCGGCACTCTGTCCGATGGCGAGGGCTCCGGGACGGTCGATTTCGTCATGGAGGGTGGCGTCTTCGAGCAGGATGACGAGCTGATGGCGATCGGGGATGTCGATGGTCTCATCACCTTCGATGACGAGAGCACGTTCGAGAGCAGCGGCGGATTCTACGCGCGCGAGGATTGAGCGGATCTGGATTTTGTCTGACTGGATGCGCCGGAGACCGGCGCATCTTTCGCATTTCGAGGCCCCATGCGTTCTTGTGCTTCTTTCCATTATCTCTGTGCGGCGCTTGGCGCTGCATGTCTTCTTGCCATTCTTCTTGCTGCTGGCCCCTTGCGCGCCGAGCAGACACGCAGCGTCGCGGACTGGATGGGCGTGGCGACCCGTCTCGATGCCGAGGGAAAACCCCTCTCGGCCCTGAGGATCTACGGTGATATTGCCGCACAGCGTCCCGATTACACGCCAGCAACCCATGCGCTGGATCGCGTTCTCGCGCAGATCGGATCAGCGCGTCGCAGCGAGGCGATCCTGAAATATGTCCTGCAGGGGGAGCGCACGCATCGTGCGCCCTATCTGGCGGCCCTGCGCCGGCTTGATGCTACCCATCCTTTCCGCTTCTCCTTCTCGGGCGGTCTTCTGCCCTCGAGTAATGTCTCGCGCACGTCTTCGCAGACCTATCTGATTACCGATTTCGGGACGTTCCTGATTGCAAATGGTGGCGAGGAGGAATCAGGGATCGGGGCCGAAGCCTCGCTCGAAGGCGATTGGGTGCTCCAGCCCGCGCTTGGGCACCGGCTGCATCTGCGCCCGTCGCTCTCGGGAGAATGGTATAGCCAGCGGCAGCTGCGGTTTCTCCAGCCCTCGCTGGCGCTGGCCTATGAAAACCTGACCGGACGGGATGACTGGGGGCTGACTGCCTCTGCGCGCTATCGGGCCTATGACGGGCGGGCCGACGAGAACACCTCGGGCCATCGCGCCTACGGGATCAGCGCCTATAAACGCTGGATGCTCGAGGCCGTGCCGCTGGAGCGCGCGATGGTCACCGGTGCCGCCCTTGCCGAATACCGCGATTATTTCGACAAGGACGGGTATGACGGGCGGTTCTATCAACTGAGCAGCACATTCCAGCATCGCGCGGGTCGGGCCAGCCTGTCCTATGGGGCGCGGATCAGTCGGTCCGATGTCCGGCTCGATTACCACCGCTATGACGCTGCGGGCCTCACGCTCGGGGTCTCGCGCCCGCTTGGCCAGTCGATCGCGGGCGGCGCGTCGTTGCGCTATGACTGGCGTTTCTACGATGCCGACTTCCCGTTAATGGGTGAGCCCCGCAAGGATCGGGTGGCCGCACTCAGTGTCTTTGCCACATTGCGCGATATCCGTATCGGCGACAGCTCTCCGCGGATCCGTTGCGGCTATACTACCAGCGCATCCAATATCGCGCTCTATGACTATGAAAGTTTCGATTGCGGGCTATCGCTTGATTTGACCTTTTGATCAGGTTTTGCTTGCGCGGACGCCAGACCCGCGGCAATAGGAGGCATGACCGACTTGCCTCAGATCCTCTGTATCGGCTCCGTCCTTTGGGACATCATTGGCCGAACGCCTGCCCCGATGCGGTTCGGGGCCGACCAGCCCGGACGCATTACGCGCCTGCCGGGCGGGGTTGCAATGAATATCGCCATGACGCTGACGCGTTTTGGCATGACACCCGTTCTTCTCTCGGCGGTAGGCCGCGACACGCAGGGGGTCGAACTTCTGGCACAGGCCGAGCGCCTTGGCATTGACGCACGCCATGTCTACCGCTCGGCGGATCTGCCGACCGACCGTTATATGGCCATCGAATGCGCGACCGGTCTGGTCGCGGCGCTGGCGGATGCCCATTCGCTTGAGGCTGCGGGCGATAAAATCCTCGCACCTCTGGCCGATGGCCGTCTGGGTAACGCGGAGGCCCCATGGAGCGGGCCTGTGGCGCTTGATGGCAACCTGACCACAGATCTTCTGGCACAGATCGCGCGTTCGCCGCTCTTTGCCAAGGCCGATCTGCGTGTGGCGCCCGCCAGCCCGGGCAAGGCCGAGCGTCTGCTGCCGCTTCTCAATCACCCCAAAGCCACGCTTTATGTCAATCTCGAGGAAGCGGGGATCCTCTGCCAGACCGAGTTCGGCTCGGCGCGTGAGGCGGCTGAAGGTCTGGCCAGACGCGGCGCCAAGCGGGCACTTGTGACCGATGGTGGCAGGGATGCGGCCGATATGTCGGAGGCAGGCATCCTCACCGCCTGCCCGCCCGAAGTTCTCGTAACCCGCGTGACAGGCGCGGGTGATACGTTCATGGCCGCCCATCTGGTGGCCGAATATGCCGGCCAGACGCGCGAGGACGCCTTGTCGCGCGCGCTCTTGGCTGCGGCCCGTTATGTGTCCGGAGATATTGCGACATGACCGATCTACTTGTCTTCACCCCCGAAGTGCGCGCTGCCCTCGATGCGGGCCAACCCGTAGTGGCACTCGAATCCACCATCATTACCCATGGCATGCCCTTCCCGCAGAATGTGGAGACTGCCCGCAAGGTCGAGGATACGATCCGCGCCGAAGGGGCTGTGCCCGCGACGATCGCGCTGATGAAGGGACGCATCCATATCGGGCTCAGCGATGCCGAGCTGGACGAGCTGGCCAAGGCGGAGGGCGTGATGAAGGTCTCGCGCGCCGATATGGCCGTCTGCCTTGCGCGCGGCGCCTATGGGGCCACAACGGTGGCCGCCACGATGATCTGCGCGGCACGCGCGGGGATCTCGGTCTTTGCCACCGGCGGGATCGGTGGCGTGCATCGCGGGGCCGAGGAGAGCTTCGACATTTCCGCCGATCTGGCGGAGCTGGGCCAGACCGCCGTGACCGTGGTTTGCGCCGGTGCCAAGGCGATCCTCGATCTGCCCAAGACCTTCGAGGTGCTGGAAACCGATGGCGTGCCGGTCTTCGCCTATGGGCAGGACGAGCTTCCGGCCTTCTGGTCGCGCAGCTCCGGGCTGACGGCACCGCTGCGGGCCGATAGCGCTGCCGAGATCGCCAGGGCGGCGATCATGCGCGCGGCGCTCGGGCTCGAGGGCGGCCAGCTTGTCGCCAATCCGATCCCCGAGGCCGCCGAGATCCCGCGCGAGGTGATCCTGCCCGTGGTCGAGCAGGCACTGTCCGAGGCTCAGGCGCAGGGCATCACCGCCAAGGCGGTGACGCCCTTCCTGCTGCAGCGTATTTTCGAGCTGACCGAGGGCCGCTCGCTCAAGGCCAATATCGAGCTGGTGCTGAACAATGCGCGTCTTGCCTCGCAGATCGCGAAAGAAATGGCCGCCTTGCGCTAGGGCCTTATTGCTAAAACCGGAGGGCTCTCCCATCTAGGGTGGATGTCCTCCGGACCATTCGGGGGATTCGTGATTTTGCAGGACGTTCCATGACCCCCACAGAGCCCAAACCCAAGCCCCGCCGCCGCTTTGCCGCGATCCGGGCATCGTTTCTGACAGGGCTCGTCGTGATCCTGCCCATCGGTCTGACCGCGTGGCTGATCTGGACGGTTGCGGGCTGGGTCGATGGCTGGGTGCTGCCGCTTGTGCCCCACGAGCTGCGCCCCGAGCATTATATCGGCGTCAATCTGCGCGGTATCGGGGTTCTGATCTTCCTCCTGTTCACCCTGATCGTCGGCTGGTTTGCCAAGGGCTTCTTCGGCCGTGCGCTGTTGCGTCTGGGCGAGGCGATCGTCAATCGCATGCCGGTGGTGCGCTCGGTCTATTCCGGCATTAAACAGATCGCGGAGACCGTCTTCAGCCAGGGCGAGGAGAAGTTCGACCGTGCCTGCATCATCGAATATCCGCGCCCCGGCATGAAGGCGATGGCTTTTGTCTCGGCCCGCACAAAAGGAGAGATCGCGCGGCTTGCCGATAACCCCGAAGACCCGCTGATTGCGGTCTTCATGCCCACGACCCCCAACCCGACCTCGGGCTTCCTGATGTTCGTGCCACAGTCGCAGATCACCTATCTGGATATGCCGATCGAGGATGCGGCCAAGCTGATCATCTCGGCGGGTCTGGTCTATCCGTCGGAAAAAGAACAGCCACAAACCCGCTGAAACTCAACCGAAAAGCTCCGACAGGTTGACGGAGGGCTCGCGTCCGATCTTATCGGCATGGGCCTCCAGAAACCGGTCGGCGGCATGCTGGCCTGCGGTTTTCAGCCGGTCGAGCATCCCGAAGCTCGGTGTGATCTTCGAGCTCTGCCCGAGCGAGAGCATAGTCTCGTCATCGGCGATCATATGGATCAGCACATCCTTCATCGTGCCCTCGGGCAGATGTTTCTCGGCGATCACACGGCGGGCGAAATTGATCGCGCGCAATTCGCGCAGGAGCGAGGTGTTGAACGAGATCTCGGTGATCCGCTCCTCGATCTGTTGCGGCGTCGTGGGAACGCTGTCGCGCGCCATCGGATTGATGCTCACGATCAGGATGTCCCGCGGATATTGCGGCTCGAAGAGCGGAAATAGCGCGGGATTCCCGGTATAGCCGCCATCCCAATAGGCCTCGTGCCGCCCCGTCGCCTTGTCCTCGATCTCGATGGCACGGAACAGGTTGGGCAGGCAGGCCGAGGCCAGAAGCGCATCGGGCGTTACCTCGGCGCCCGAAAATACGCGGATCTTGCCGGTGCGCACATTGGTGGCCGAGACATAGAAGGCAGGGCCATCCTTGCAGCATACGCTCTCGAATTCCAGATCGCGCACGACGCGCTCTAACGGATTGATATAGAATGGTCCCGAGTCGTATGGCGAAAAGAGCCGCAGCCAGTTTTCGATGTAGAAGGACGGCGTGAAGAGATCGAGCCAACGCGTCACGGTATCGGGATAGGGCAGAAAAGCCGACATCCAGCGGTCGGTGCGCAGGTCGCTACCCTCGGCCACCTGCCCCCAGAGCCATGCCAGCGCCTCGCGTGCGGCCTCCCGCCCGATCCGGCCCTGACCCTGCGCCAGCCCCGATTTCAGCGCGGCCCCGTTGAGCGCACCTGCCGAGGTGCCGGAAATGGCGGCGATTTCCAGCCAGTCCTCGTCCAGCAACCTGTCAAGGACACCCCAAGTGAAGGCGCCATGCGCCCCACCTCCCTGTAGCGCGAGATTGATCCGCCTGCTTTCCATCGAAGCCCCCGAATGTTGCAAAGCCTGTAAGCACCCGCCCGAAGCGGTTTGAACACCGTGATCGGCCCCGAAAGACCGCAGAACTCGCAAAAAAAGGGGACCCCCCTTTTTGATCTTATAATGCGGTCCAGCCCCCATCGACCGAAATCGTGGTGCCGGTGATCTGTGCCGCAGCCTCCGAGCACAGGAAAACCGCCGTGCCGCCGATCTGTTCGACAGTCGCGAACTGTTTCGAGGGCTGCCGGTCGAGGATGATCTTCTCGACCGCCTCTTCCTCGGTCATGTTGTATTTCTTGGCGGTGTCGGGGATCTGCGCCTCGACGAGCGGCGTATGCACATAGCCCGGGCAGATCGCATTGGCGGTGATCGCCTCTTTCGCGGTCTCCAGCGCTACGACCTTGGTCATGCCCACAACGCCGTGCTTGGCCGAGACATAGGCCGATTTATATGGCGAGGCTGTCAGGCCATGGGCCGAGGCGATATTGACCACCCGTCCCCAACCCGCCTTGCGCATCATCGGCAGAGCAACGGCCGTGGTATGGAAGGCCGAATTGAGCATGATCGCAATGATCGTATCCCATTTCTCGACGGGAAATTCGTCGATGGGGGCCACATGCTGAATGCCGGCATTGTTGACGAGGATGTCGCAATGCCCCGCCTGCTCGATCAGTCCGCGCGCCTCCGCGCCCTTGGAGAGATCGGCCTTGATATAGCGGGCTTCAACGCCAAACTCCTGTGCGATGCTTTTCGCGAGATCGTGATCCTCGGGCCGGTCGGTAAAAGAATTCAGAACAACATTTGCGCTCGCGCGTGCAAGCTCTCGCGCAACGCCGAGACCAATTCCCGAATTAGATCCGGTAATAACTGCAGATTTTCCCTTAAGGCTCATCTGGCCCTCCTCTGGATAATATCCCTGATCATCATCCTAGAGCCGAATCTGGCAAGGTCCAATCACGCTAAAATCCACAATATCACGCAGGAGTGCGGCTTTTTTTGCTTGCGTTCGCGAATCGCATCAAGCAAAAGCAGCCCATCATCTGAAACTGCTTCGTCGATGCGACGCCAAGACCATTTGGCGCATCCTTGAATTGTTCCAGTTCAAAAAACCTGCGCGTTCATGGCATTAATGGATGCAACTGCAGCGAGAACTGAGCAAGGAACTGCATTGACCAAAAAAAACGCCCGCACGAGGCGGGCGCTAAGTCATGAGGCAGGTTTCATACAGGCAAGAAACCTATCGAGCAGTGAGTTTGTTATAGGCCGTTCTGCGCGCAGTTTCAAAGGGAAAATTGCGTAAGTCCCGTTGCTCGGTTAGATTTCCTGTAAATAACACGAGCAGAAACGGAATTATCGCGATGCAGAACCCCGCTCTCAGACGCATGCTTTTGGGCGCTATGCTTGCCGCAAGCCCTTTAATCCTTGGGCATGAGGCGCTTGCAGCACCGCAGCATGCGATCGCCATGACTGGTGCGCCCGCCCTGCCCGATAATTTCGACCATCTTCCCTATGCCAACCCCGATGCACCCAAGGGCGGAACGTTGAAACTGGGTGAGGTTGGCACGTTCGATTCGCTCAACCCGTGGATTCTGCTGGGCCGTCCGGCGACGGGAATCACCCAGTATGTGACCGAGTCGCTGATGGCGCGCTCGATCGATGAACCCTTCACCCTCTACGGGCTATTGGCGCAATCGGTGGAGACCGATGATGCGCGCAGCTATGTGGAATACACCCTTCGCCCCGAGGCGCATTTCTCCGATGGCAAGCCCGTGACGGTGGAGGATGTGATCTGGTCCTATAAAACGCTCGGCGAAAGCGGGCATCCGCGCTATCGCAACGCATGGGCCAAGGTCAAGGAGATCACCCAGACCGGTCCACGCTCGGTCCGGATCACCTTCAATGCGCCCGACCGCGAGCTGGCACTCCTGATGGGTATGCGGCCCATTCTGGAAAAGGCGCAATGGGAGGGCAAGGATTTCGAGGCGACCACCGATATGATCCCAGTGGGCTCGGGCCCCTATGTGGTCGATCAGGTATCGAACGGCAAATTCATCAGCTTCAAGAAAGACCCCGACTGGTGGGGCAAGGATGTGAACTTCAATCACGGGCTTTGGAATTTCGACGAGATCCGCCATGATTATTTCAAGGATGGCAATGTGATCTTCGAAGCTTTTAAAGCGGGAGATGTAGATGCGTGGCGCGAGGCCAGCGATGCCCGTTGGCAGAATAGCTATAATTTCGCCGCAGCCCAATCGGGCGAGATCGTCAAAGACGAGATCCCCAATGCCCGCCCCTCCGGCATTGACGGGCTGGTGATGAATACCCGTAATCCGCTCTTCAAGGACTGGCGCGTGCGCGAGGCGCTGACCGAGGTGTTCAATTTCGAGTTCATCAACAAAACACTGAACAATGGTGCCGAACCCCGTGTCACCTCGTTCTTTTCCAATTCCGAACTGGGGATGCAGGAGGGTCCGGCGACAGGCAAGGTGAAGGCGCTTCTGGAACCCTATGCCAAGGATCTTGCGCCCGGCACGATGGAGGGCAATCCCCTGCCTGTCTCCGATGGCCGAGAAATGAACCGAAAGAACACCCGTAAGGCCCTGAAACTCCTTTCGGATGCGGGGTGGGAGGTCGGTCAGGACGGCGTGTTGCGCAATCCGCAAGGCCAGCCCTTCCGCTTCGAGATCCTGCTGCGTCAGGGTGGCGGCTATGGCAGCGGTCCGTATGATCCGCAATCGGTCGTTGATATCTATGTGCAGGCGCTCAAGCGCGTGGGTATCGAGGCCACTGTGACCACGATCGATGACGCGCAATATGTGCAGCGCAGTCGGAACTACCAGTTCGATATGACATGGTATTGGCGCGCGCTCTCGCTCAGCCCAGGCAACGAGCAGATGCTCTATTGGGGCTCGAACGGCGTCGAGCAGCCCGGTAGCTGGAACTGGATGGGCATGGACAGCCCCGCGGCAGAAGCGATGATCACCCATATGCTGGAGGCCACCGATCGCGAGGATTATGTGGCTGCCGTGCGTGCGCTGGACCGGATCCTGACCGAAGGCCGCTATGTGATCCCCGCATGGTATTCCAAGACCTCGAGGCTTGCGCATAAATCCAGCCTTCATTATCCGGAAACCCTGCCGGTTTACGGTGATTGGCCGGGCTTCATGCCCGATACTTGGTGGTATGAGGCGAAAAAATGAAAACACTCGTTTTGCTTGGCTTGCTGATGGTCTCCCTGAGCGCGTGCAACACGGTTGCGGGCATGGGAGAGGATGTCTCGGGCGGTGCGCGCACGGTTCAGGGCTGGATGTACTGACAGCCTCGGATGCAGCAGGATCGGAAAGGGCCGTGCCGCGGGCACCGGCCCTTTTGCTATGGCGGAAATCCGCGCCTGAGCGTGAGAATTTTTGGAACCGGACCAGAGCGTTCCGGCTTGTCTCCTCAAGGAAATGGAGCGCCACCGCGCGTGACGCCGAGACGAAGGAGGCTGCCATGAAATGGGCACATGTCGAAGAAAACTGGACCGCGTTCAACGAAGCGATCATCGACCGCTGGCCGGAGCTGACCGAAGAGGATCTCGAGGAGATCGACGGTGACCGGCGCGCCTTCGTCGCGGCGATTGTCGAGGCCACGGGCGAGGAGCCCGAGGATGTGGTCGAGCAGCTGCGCGAATGGCTTGCGGGCGAGCTGCCCTCGGATGTCGTGATGGATCCCACCCATGACAACCAGTCCATGCGCAACTCGTCCAAATATGTCGGCGAAGGCGAGGACGAGTATGACCGTGACGAGAGTTTCGGTGATGACGAGGAAGAGGATGGCTCGGCCTGAGCCCCTCTTGACCATCCGCGCGCGGCCTGAGACAGAGGGCTGACACCCTTTAGGAGAGCCTCATGATCGCGCTTGATATCTTTGCCGACCCGGTCTGCCCTTTCTGCCTGATCGGCTACGAGCGGCTCAACCGTGCGTTGGCGGAGCGGCCCGATCATCCGTTCCGGCTGGCATGGCACCCCTTCCAGCTGAACCCCGCGATGCCACGCGAGGGCATGAACCGCGCCGATTACCTGCAGGCCAAATTCGGTCAGGACGGCGCGGTCAGGATGCACCAGCAGCTACTGGATATCGCCGCGGCCGACAATCTGCCGCTCGACCCCCTGAAAGTGATCCGCCAGCCCAATACACTTGATGCGCTGCGTCTGGTCTATTGGGCGGGGCTCGAGGAACGTGGCACGGCAGTGATGTCGGGGCTGATGACCGCCCATTGGTATGAGGGGCGTGATATCGGTGATCCGCGGGAGCTGGTGGAAATCGCCAAGAATGCGGGGCTCGATGCGGAGATGACGGCGCGGCTTCTGGCGAGCGATGCCGATCGCGATACCATCGCCACCCGTGACGCCCATGCGCGCGAACGCGGGATCACTGCGGTGCCGACCTTCATTGTCTCAAACACCCACGCCATTTCGGGCGCGCAACCCAAAGAGCTCTGGCTTCAGGTGATCGACGAGCTGTCGGGCGCACCGGATGGCACCGTTCTGAACTGAGCGTTTCAGTTCTCGCACATTTCCGTGTGGGCCTGTGCCTTTTTGCGCGGGCTTAAAGATGGACGACCTGAGGCTGCTTACTATAGTCAGCCTTAGAATATACCCCATTTATCGAGATATTCATGACTCATCTGGACCACAGCGTTGCCCAGACGGCCCGAACCCTGTCGCTGCGCGAGTTCACCGTCATGCTGGCTTCCCTGATCGCAACCGTCGCGTTTTCGATCGATGCGATGCTCCCTGCCCTCGGCGATATCGCCGCAGCCCTTACCCCCGAGGATGTCAACCGCGCACAACTCGTGCTGACCTCCTTCGTCTTCGGGATCGGTGCAGGCACGTTCTTCGTCGGGCCGATCTCGGATGCGTTCGGGCGCCGGATCACGATCGCGGGCGGGATTGTCGTCTACATCATCGGGGCACTGATCGCGGCCTCCGCGCAAACGCTGGAAGCGCTTCTGTTCGCGCGCTTCATCCAAGGGCTTGGTGCCGCCGCCCCGCGTCTGGTGCCGATGGCATTGGTGCGCGACATGTATGCGGGTCGAGAGATGGCGCAGGTCACCTCGATCATCATGATGATCTTCATCATCGTGCCCGCCCTCGCGCCCTCGATCGGTGCGGTGATCATCGCTTTCTCCGAATGGCGCGCGATCTTCTATGTCTTCTGCGTCTTCGGCCTGATCGGGGTCAGCTGGCTCTTCCTGCGCCAGCCCGAAACCCTGCCCCCCGAGCGTCGCCGCCCGCTGAAATTCAAGCCGCTTCTGGCCGGGGCTGTCGAAGTGATCTCCGACAGTCAGGTGCGCCTCTTCATCATCATCATGACGCTCGGTTTTGCGCAGATGTTCTCGGCGGTCAGTTCGGCCGAGCAGCTCTACAAGGCCTATGGCGTGACCGACCGCTTCCCGCTCTGGTTCGCGCTCGGCGCGCTGATGGCAGGCAGCTTCTCCTTCATCAACTCGCGCCTCGTCGTGCGTCTGGGGATGCGCCGCATCGTGTCAGTGGCTTACCGGGTCCAGGTGGTGATCTCGCTCGTCATGCTGGGGCTCGAGCTTTCCGGCATGCCACAATCGGGTTGGGGCTTTGCGGTGTTCTTCCTCTATTTCGTGTCGGTTTTCGCGATGGCGGGGATTACCTTCGGCAATCTCAACGCGCTGGCTATGCAGAATATGGGCCATCTGGCGGGCATGGCGGCCTCGGTCATCACCGCGCTCTCGACGCTCGGATCAGTGCTGATTGCGGCACCTGTCGGGCTGGCCTTCAACGGCACCGTGATGCCGCTGGTGATTGCGACCTGTCTGTGTTCGGGACTGGCCGCGATCCTCATGACACGGACCAACAACGACGTGTAAATAAAAGAGAAGCCGGGGAAATCCCCGGCTTTCTTATTTCTTCGCCTTCTCGGCCTCGCGCACTTTGGCCGCCAGATCGCGGGCGATCGCGAAGGTTCCCTTGATCTTGTCGGCATCATTGGCCCAGTCGCGCCGGATGATCAGCTTGTTGTCGCGCAGCTTTGCCAAATCACGTTCCGTCGTAAGATAATCGACCAAGCCTGCGGGATTGGGGAACTTATCGTTATGGAACTGGATCGTGACGCCTTTCGGTCCGGCATCCAGCTTGCCGATATGGGCCCGTTTGCACATGCCCTTGATGCGGATCACCAGCAGGAGCGTATTCACCTCCTTGGGGAGCGGCCCAAACCGGTCGATCAGCTCGGCGGCAAAGCCTTCCATCTCGACCTTGGTCACCACTTGGCTCAACCGGCGGTAAAGACCCAGACGCACATCCAGATCGGGGATATAGCTCTCGGGGATCGTGACCGGAACGCCGATATTGATATTGGGCGACCATTCGCCATCGGACACATCCTCGCCCAGCTCGCCCGATTTCAGCTTCGAGATCGTTTCCTCGAGCATGGACTGGTAAAGCTCATAGCCCACTTCCTTGATATGGCCGGATTGCTCTTCACCCAAGATGTTGCCTGCGCCCCGCAAGTCCAGATCCTGACTTGCAAGATTGAACCCTGCGCCAAGGCTGTCGAGCGAGCCCAGTAGCCGCAGCCGTCTGGTCGCCTGCGGTGTCAGCGGCATGCGCGGTTTGGTCGTCAGATAGCAATAGGCCCTCATCTTGGACCGCCCGACCCGCCCGCGGATCTGGTAGAGCTGGCTCAGGCCGAACATATCTGCGCGGTGGATGACCATCGTATTGGCAGTCGGGATATCGAGGCCCGATTCAACGATCGTTGTGGCCAGCAAGACATCATATTTACCGTCATAAAAGGCATTCATCCGCTCGTCGAGTTCACCCGCCGCCAGTTGCCCATGCGCGGTGATGAAGCTGACCTCGGGCACCTCGTTGCGCAGGAAGTCTTCTATCGCGGCCAGATCGGTGATGCGCGGCACGACATAGAAGCTTTGCCCGCCACGGAAACGCTCGCGCAGCAGTGCCTCGCGGATGGTGACGGTGTCGAATTCCGAGACATAGGTGCGGATTGCCAGACGGTCCACCGGCGGTGTTCCGATGACCGATAGATCCCTGACTCCGGTCAGCGAAAGTTGCAGGGTGCGCGGGATCGGGGTTGCCGTCAGCGTAAGCACATGGATATCCGAGCGCATCTCTTTCAGGCGCTCCTTATGCTGAACGCCAAAATGTTGTTCTTCGTCAATGACGAGGAGGCCAAGGTTCATGAACTTCACCGCCTTGGCCAGCACCGCATGGGTGCCGATGACGATATCGACCGATCCATCCGCCAGCCCTGCGCGCGTGGCTGCAGCCTCCTTGGCCGAGACAAAGCGCGACAGGGGCCGGACATTGATTGCCGTGCCGCGGAACCGTTCGGCAAAGGTCTTGTAGTGCTGGCGGGCCAGCAGCGTTGTGGGTGCGATGATCGCCACCTGCACGCCCGCACTGGCCGCGATAAAGGCGGCGCGCATCGCCACTTCGGTCTTGCCAAAGCCCACATCGCCCACCACCAACCGGTCCATCGGTGTGCCGGATTTCAGGTCGTTCACAACATCCTCGATGGCCGCCAACTGGTCATCGGTCTCGCTATAGGGAAAGCGCGCGGCGAAGGCTTCCCATTCGTGATGCGGCACCTCGAGAATGGAGGCCTTGCGCAGATAGCGCTCCGCCGCGATCCGCATCAGCTTGTCGGCAATCTCGCGGATACGCTGTTTCAGCCGCGCTTTCTTGGCCTGCCATGCGCCGCCACCGAGCTTGTCGAGGAGCCCGTCCTCATGCCCGAACCGGCTGAGCAGTTCGATGTTGACCACCGGAAGGAACAGCCTGTCGCCACCGGCATATTCCAAAAGCACACAATCCAAAGGCGCGCCCAGGGCAGAAACCGTCTCGAGCCCCTTATAACGCCCGACCCCATGATCCACATGGACCACCAGATCCCCTTGAGACAGCGATTGAGCTTCGGTCAGGAAGTTCTCGGCTTTACGTTTCTTTTTGGGTTTTCGGATCAGCCGGTCGCCCAGCACGTCCTGTTCGGAGATCACGGTCAGAGCCGGATCATCGCCCTTGGACGGCGCCTCGAATCCCTGATCCAGCGTCCAGACCGTCAGGTTGACCCCGGGACCGATCTGGCGCGCATCGGTGATAAGCCGTGCGATCTGGAGACCCTCATCCTCCATCAGCCCCTGCAGGCGTTCGCGCGCGCCCTCGGACCACGAGGCAATCACCACCGGCCCGAATTTCAGCCGTGCTTGAATATGGTCTCGCAAGGCCCCGAAAAGGCTCACTTCTTCCCGTTGACGCTCTGGCGCGAAGCTGCGGCCGATCCGCGCTTCCGCATCCAGAATGCCGGGGCCAGGCGGTGCCGACAGCACCTGAAACGCAATCACGCGCCGGTCTTTCAGCGCCTCTTGCCATGCTGCATCATCCAGATAGAGAAGTTTGGGCGCGGCCGGTTTATAGACGCTATCCACCCGATCGCGCCGCGTCATCGCCTCGCGGCGGGTGTCATACTGGTCCGAGATCTGCTCCCAGCGGGTGTCGCGCAACACCGTAGTCTGGTCGTCCAGCATGACCGAAGCCTCTGGAAGATAGTCGAAAATCGTCTCGAGCCTCTCGTGGAAAAAGCCCAGCCAATGCTCCATTCCGGCATGTTTGCGCCCTGCCGAGACCGCCTCGTAAAGCGGATCCTCCGCGCCGCCCGCGCCAAATTCGATCCGGTAATTCTGGCGGAAACGGGTGATGGAAGGCTCGTCGAGGATCACTTCCGATACTGGCGCCAGTTCGATCCGGGTCAACTTCTCGGTCGTGCGCTGGGTGGCCGGATCAAACCGGCGCGCCCCATCGAGCACATCACCCCACAGATCCAACCGTACCGGACCGCCTTCACCGGGTGGATAGATGTCGATGATACCGCCACGAACGGCGAATTCTCCCGCCTCCGAGACCGTCGGCACCGGCGAGAACCCCATCCGCGTCAGAAAGCCGCGCAATGCCTCGTCCTTGAGCTGTCCGCCCACCTTGGCGGTAAAGGAGTTCTCGGCAAGCACCTGACGTGCAGGAATTTTCTGCATGGCGGCCGAAATTGTCGTCAGCAGCACGAAGGGCCCCGGAACCCCCGTTTGCAGCGCTGCCAGAGTAGCCATACGCGCCGCGGAAATCTCGGGATTGGGCGAGACGCGATCATAGGGCAGACAGTCCCACGCCGGAAAACTCAACACGGTGACATGGGGGGCAAAGAAGCCGAGCGCGAGCCGCATCGCCTCGAGCCTGCGGTCATCGCGTGCCACATGCACGACGCTCTGACCCCGTTCCAGCTCGCGCAGAAGCAATCTGGCGTCATAGCCCTCGGGGGCGCCGGAAAGAACGAAATGCGTCATCTTGTGCAGCCTTTGTCTGTTGCGCGCCGTGCGCGCCGGTCGGGGGTTAGATAGGGGCCGTGCTCACCAAAGTCGAATGCTGTGATGGAGAAGATTGATCAGCATTCCCCAGATGGCGGTGAGAAAAATAGAGGCCATTCCAAGCAATTGCACACGGAAGCGGATACGATGCAGCAAATCGGCGATCTGCCCTGCCTCCGCGCGCGTTGCCAGTGCGGCAAGGGTGGCGGCATTGCGCATCGCCATGATCATCACAACGCTCAATGGCACGACCAAAAACAGGCAGGCCTGCGCGAGCTCGGCCCCGTAATAGAACCCGCTGAACACAAGAAAACTCGTCAGACACCACCAGAGCGCCGTAAGCGCCGTGCGCGCGCGGCCAAAACGCAGCAGGCGACGCGCGTTCACGCCGCCAAGCGCCACGAGATCGGGTGCCAGGCTGGTGTCGCGCCGATATTGCGTAACCAGATCATAGGGCACGCCCATGATGAAATGCGAGGCGGTAGACCACGCGACAGCAAGGATCACCCAATACCAAATACTGGAAAATGACCGCATATCGATCAGCGAAAAGAGCGTCTGGCTAAGGTCCACTTTTGTCTTCTTTTTACTGGCTCGCGTGGATGTGTCCTTTTCCTAGCCGATTCAACGCATAGAGGGAAGCATCCATGGACCCAAAAGGCTTGAGTTTCTGGCGTCTGCATGGCACGTCAGCGACAGTAATGGAGACTTATGATGACACCTCTTTTCCCCTCCTTCCCGCATAACCGCATGCGCAGACTGCGCCGCACGGCTGCGCTGCGCGATCTGGTGCAAGAAAACCGCCTGAGCGTCAAAGACCTCATCTGGCCGATTTTCATTACCGATGTCGAAGGGGCGGATGTCGAGGTGCCCTCCATGCCCGGTGTCTTCCGCAAGACCGTCGAGGGGGCTGTGCGCGCCGCCGAGGAAGCCGCCCAGTTGGGCATTCCGGCGCTCTGTCTCTTTCCCTATACCGATCCTTCGGTGAAGACCGAGACCTGCGAAGAGGCGTGGAACCCCGAGAATATCACCAACCGCGTGATCCGCGAGATCAAGAAGCGCGTCCCCGAGATCGCGATCATGACCGATATCGCACTCGATCCCTATAACTCGCTCGGCCATGACGGGCTGGTGAAAGACGGGATTATCCTCAACGACGAAACCGTTGAGGCGCTTGTGAAAATGGCTCTTGCGCAGGCCGAGGCCGGGGCTGATATCCTTGGGCCTTCGGATATGATGGATGGCCGTATCGCCGCGATGCGCAAGGCGATCGAGGATGCGGGCTATGGCCGCGATGTCTCGATCCTGAGCTATTCGGCGAAATTCGCCAGCGTCTATTACAGCCCCTTCCGCGACGCGGTTGGTGCCTCCGGCGCGCTCAAGGGGGACAAAAAAACCTACCAGATGAATCCCGCAAACTCCGATGAGGCGCTGCGACTGGTCGCCCGCGATCTGGCCGAAGGCGCCGATATGGTGATGGTCAAGCCGGGCCAGCCCTATCTTGATGTCTGCCGCCGTGTGAAAGACGAGTTCGGTGTGCCGACCTTCGCCTATCAGGTTTCGGGCGAATACGCGATGGCGATGGCTGCAATCCGCAATGGCTGGCTCGATCATGACAAAGTGATGCTTGAAAGCCTGATCGGGTTCAAACGTGCGGGATGTGACGGGGTGCTGACCTATTTCGCACCGGCGGCTGCCCGCGCATTGGCCAATGGCGGCTGAACAAGCCTCTGGATATAGGCTGGTTTCATCCGATGGGAAGTGACAGGGTCAAATTTTCGGGCTACTCTTTCAGGGAACCAAGGGCATGTCCCATCAAGACGGGCGGTCAAGCCCGATGCAAAATCGAGCGAGAGGCAGTGAGATGATTTCCAGACGTAACCTTCTGGCAATGGGCGGCGCCGCCTGCGGGCTGGCGGCCTGTGGGAACGGTGTGGGCTCCAATGCAGGGCCCCAGATCGATGCGCGCGTCGATGCAACGCGGAACTTCCTGATCAGCCGCTACCCCGGCACGCAGGAGCTGATGGATAAGGCGGTCGGCGTGCTCTATATGCCGCTGGTGACCGAAGCCGGTTTCGGTATAGGTGGCGCCTACGGGCGCGGTGCGCTGCGCATCAACGGCGTAACCGTGGATTATTACGCGATCACCTCGGCCTCCGTGGGTTTCCAGATCGGCGCGCAGCAATATGCCCATGCGCTGTTCTTCATGACCCCCGAGGCGCTTTCGGGGTTCCGTCGCGCCGATGGCTGGCAGATTGGCGCGGATGCGAAATATGCACTTCCCGATCGTGGCGGCTCGCTGGGCACCGATACCACGACCTCGCGCGCACCTGTGATCGCGCTGGTCTTCGGTCAGGCAGGTCTGATCGCGGGGGCCTCGCTGGCCGGTGCAAAATACACCCGCATCATCCCGTAAAATCCATATATTCCAAAAGAAAAGCACGCGATTTTCGCGTGCTTTTTTAATGTCCGGTCGTAGCTGCCTGATCAGCTTCCCAGAATGACCTTCACATAGTTCATGGTCTCCTGATAGGGCGGAATACCGTTATATTTGGCCACCGCCTCCGGACCCGCATTATAAGCCGCCAGAGCATGGCGCCAGTTGCCGAAGCGATCATACATCATGCGCAGATAGCGCGCACCGCCATCAAGATTTTCCTCCGGATCGGCAATATCGACCCCCAGTTTGGCTGCTGTTGCAGGCATCAACTGGGCCAGACCACGCGCGCCGGCATGGGAGACGGCATTGGGATTCCAGCCGCTTTCCTGCTGGATCAGGCGTAGGAACAGATCCGTCGGAATGCCATTTTTCTGGGCGGCCTGCTGCGCGGCAGACATATATTTGCCGCGATATTTTCCGCTATAGCTCGGGATCAGAGCGGCGGCGACGGTCTTGCCATCGGGGCGCAGACGCGAACTATGGGCATATTGTCCCGCCGCCCGCTTGTCGAGAATGCTGGTCTGGTTCCTGAACAGCTGGACGCGGTTCGAACTCGATGCTCCATTCAGCCGAAGCCCTTCGGCAGAGGCGCTGGAAACGGGCGCTATGGCCGCACAGGCGGTGAGCGCAAGGATCGCTGCGACGGTCCCTTTTCGTATCATCATCTGTCCCCGGATTTTTTGCTTAGGCAGGACTATACCCATCACGGGGCAGATGAAAACCCTTTCTGTGTGCCGCAAGGGAAAGAGGGCCGCTTTCCGAATTCACCGCGCCCGCGTCGGTTTCCTGCTTTGCATGCGGGCGCGGTCTGTTATACCCAGCCGAACCAATTTGAATCACGCGGCATGCAGCGCATGTCGGTCAGCCAGCGGAGGTTTTTTGATGGCAGGATCGGTCAACAAGGTCATTATCGTGGGTAACCTCGGCCGTGACCCCGAGGTGCGCAGCTTCTCGAATGGCGGGAAAGTGTGCAACCTGCGGATCGCGACCTCGGAAAACTGGCGCGACCGCGCGACAGGCGAGCGCAAGGAACGCACCGAGTGGCATTCGGTCGCGATTTTCAGCGAACCGCTGGCCAAAATCGCCGAGCAATATCTGCGCAAGGGGTCCAAGGTCTATATCGAGGGCCAGCTGGAAACCCGCAAATGGCAGGACCAGTCCGGTCAGGACCGCTATTCGACCGAGGTCGTGCTGCGCCCCTATCGTGGCGAGCTGACACTGCTGGATGGCCGCAATGATGGCGGTCAGGGTGGCGGTTATGGCGGCGGCCAGAGCGGTGGCGGCTATGGTGGCCCCTCCTCGGGTGGCTATGACGATGGCCCGTCCTCGGGCGGTTACGGTGGCCCCTCGCAGGGCGGCGGCGGCTCCAGCCGTCCCGATTTCGACGACGAGATCCCGTTCTGAGATCCCCGTTCCGGGGCTGAATCCCGAATACGCTCCCTGCCGTTCAACCGGCAGGGAGACACCCGCCCCATTCTCTCCGGTTGAGGCGCAATCCAGGCCCTGAGACGCCCCATCAAATGCCGCTTCGGCGGGAGTTCCGGAGCGCAAGTATCCAAGATCCCTTGCCTCTTTTTGGGTCGCGTTGGAGGACTGCTTATGAAAATCGCGGTTTCGCAATGGCAATGCTGCGTGGAAGACAGGCTCTCGCGGATCGCACGGGATGCCAGACAGGCGTCCCTTTCGGGATGTGATCTCCTTCTTCTCCCCGAGCTTGCCCTTCCCGGCTATAACCGTCCCGATGGCCACAGAGAGCAGGCCCAGCCCCTGAACGGGATCTGGGCCACCTATGTCGCGGAACAGGCCCGAAACAACAGGATTGCCATTGTTTACGGCTGGGCCGAGCGCGGCACGGACGGGATCTACAATTCTGCCTCCGTGATTGCGCCGGATGGCACGCGCCTCGCCCATTACCGCAAGATCCAGCTTTTCGGCGCGATGGAGCAGGCAAACTTCTCTCATGGGCAACAGGCACCGGTCGTCTTCCGCTATCGGGGTCGGAATTTCGGTCTTCTCATCTGTTACGATATAGAATTCCCCGAACATGCGCGTGCGCTTGCGCGGCAGGGCACGGAGATACTCCTGGTGCCGACGGCCAATCCGATAGGCTATGCGCATGTGCCCGATCTTCTGGTCCCTGCCCGCGCCTATGAAAACCGTATGGTCGTGGCCTATGCCAATTACAGTGGTGAGGAGCATGGTCTGTGCTTTGGCGGGCTTTCGATCATCTGCAGCCCCGATGGACAGCCGGTTGCGAAAGCCGGTCTTGGCGATGCGTTGCTGATCGCCGAGATCGGCGATAACCTCTTTGAAGGAGAATATCTGTCCACCCAGATCGCGGATCTGCGCGGAGGGCAGGCAAGGTGATTGCCGGGATCCGTCTTTTCAGGGATGCGGAACGCGTGGGCTTGGCGATCTAGCCATTGGTTGAACTCGGCATCTTCGGTGGGGTTCACGGGGAGAGATCCGGGCGTTGATCCCGCTTCGGGCGAAGTCTGGCGTGACTGTGTTTCTACGCTCTTGTTTCAGACCGACCGTGGCGCCTGACAGATTGATCTGCCTTCGCGGGTCGCGGGGCTAGTCGAGTTTGCCACTGCCGCCGCTCCCACAGCCTTCGGCGGGCGGCTTCGCTCACAGGTCTTCGAGGGCGCCTGTGGCGTGGTGGTCGAACTGGGCGGGATGCGCTTTCCGGTCTCCTCGCGCACTTTCTACCATTATCTGGACCTCATGGGGTGCGAAAGCGCCCCCTGCCCGTACCTGCTGACTCCGGCGGCAGGTTCGACCGTGATCGAGCTTGAAGGCGAGACGCTTTATGCTGCGGTGCTCAGCACCTGCCAGACCCATCTTCTGACCACCGCGATCGA